>NZ_JMLM01000009.1:0-280820 GCF_000686745.1 Mycobacterium sp. UNC410CL29Cvi84 | reverse complement strand
GATGCCATAGCGCCCGTGCCCACGCCTGAGCCGGCACCGGCGGCCGACTCGCGGCCCGCCGAAGCCCCGGCGCCTCCCGTGTTCGAACCGACCGGCGACACCGCGCCCACGCCCGCGGCTGAGTCGACGCCCAGTCCCGCTCCGGTAGCCGGTGTCACTAAGCCCCCGGCGCCGGTGCGCACCCCGGTCGGTTATGTCCTCGGCGGCGGCGTAGTGCCACCGGCGGTGCTCGCGGACTTGGTGGCCCGCGGCGCCAAAGTCCGCACCGTCGCCTCAGCCACCGATCTGGACGCGGTGCCGCGCTACCGGCCCTCGACCGCGATCGATGAATTCGTCCGCATGCGGGCCATGACATGCATGTTCCCCGGCTGCGACCAGCCCGCCACCCACTGCGACCTCGACCACACGATCCCCTGGCCGGCCGGGCCAACCCATCCAGGCAACCTCAACCCGAAATGCCGAAAACACCACCTACTCAAAACGTTCTACGGCGGCCCCGACGGCTGGCAGGACCGTCAACAGCCCGACGGCACCATCGTGTGGACCGCGCCCACCGGCCACACCTACACCAGCGTGCCCGAGAGTCGAATCCTGTTTCCCCGCAAGATCACCGACACCCCGCTACCGGACGGGCCGCCGCCGGACGCCCCCGATCTGGACACTCCACCGGCGCCCGGCCGGGGCGTCATGATGCCCATCCGCCGCCGCACCCGCGCCCAGAACCAGGCTCAGCAGATCGCCTACGAACGCGCCCTCAACCAGGCCGATATCGACGAACGCGAAGCCGCACAAGAAGCATTCGACCGCCTACGTAAAGAACGCCAAGAACGCGAAGCCGCCGAGGCTGCCCCGGCCGCCGAATCAGCAGAGCAACAAGACATCCCGCCGCCACTCTGAGTGCGGCGTGAATACCCCTGAAAAGGCATGACTTTCAGGGGTATTCGGGCGTGAGCCGCAACGGGGATCAGCGGCTCCATGCTGGCTTCTCAACACCGAAGTTGCCACCGCTGACCACCTCGCGCCGGAAGAATACAGACAACCTTGCCTTCTCCGCCGCTAGCGGGAGCGTACCCCCGTTGCCGGTCGCTACACTGCAGGTCAGGACCTTCTTGAGCACAGTCGATTTGATGCTGAACCGGTATAGGACTGGAGGCGGTGTCATGGGTGCCGAAGCTGAAGTCTCAGGCGGACTTTCATTCGAATTGTCGCGGTTGGCGCGCACCTTGCAGAGTCAACAGGTCATGGACCTCGATTCCGACCGGCTGTTGCTCGAAGTCACCGAAACGGCCACCCAACTGCTGCCCAAGGTCGCACATGGTGGCGTGACGCTGGTTGTCAATCGCCGCCGCCGAACAGTCGAGTCGGTCGCGGCCACCGGAGCGATCCCCAGAACGCTCGACAGGTTGCAGGACGAACTTGGCGAAGGACCGTGCCTGGAATCGATCTGGAACCTGTACACCGTCCGTGTCGCGGACTATGCGACGGAGCCGCGGTGGCCGACCTTCGTCGCCGCGTTGCTCGCACAGACGCCCGTGCGCTCGAGTTTGTCCATTCAGCTCTACACCAATGAGAACGAGCTCGGGACGCTCAACTTGTACTCAGAAGAGGCCAACGTCTTCACCCATGACGTCGAGGAGACTGCCCTGACGCTGGCCGCTCACGCCGCGATCGGACTCGCCAACGCTCGCCGCGGCGACGAGCTCCAAAGTGCGTTGGCTTCGTGGGACATCATCGGCCAGGCCAAGGGCATTCTGATGGAACGGTTCAACATTCCGGTCGGCGCGGCCTTCACGATGCTGACGAAGCTGTCGCAGGAATTGAACATCCCCTTGTACGAAGTCGCACGCAAACTCATCTTCGACGAGCACCCACCGAAATAGAAGCTCGGCAGGTGGTGGGCACCTGCCGAGCTTCTGATAGTGGAGCGAGTGACGGGATTCGAACCCGTGTGAACGGCTTTGCAGGCCGGTGCCTAGCCACTCAGCCACACCCGCACTGATCACCACAGTGCCAGTCAACGGTTCGGCCGCCCAGGGTTGAGATCGCGGTGATTGCTACCCCTCGCAGCAATCCCCCACCGGCCGACCCACCACCGGGCCACCCTGCGGCCAGCCGGCCGGTGAGTCCTCCCACGGCTCCTGCCGGCCGTACGGGGTCAGATCCAGGAACGGATATCCGACCGCCGAGTGGTCGAGCCCGCGCGCGTATGCCGAATACGTGTGGAACACCTCGTCGCCGCGGCGCAGGAAAACGCTTGCGCCAGGCCAGTCTCCGCGCAGGTCGTCATCGGTCCAGCCGTCGGCGTGCAGTTCATCGAGCGTCTTGTAGTTGTATTCGACCGGCGCTCGCGCCCGGTCGAGTGTCACGTGGAAGTCATAGGTGAAGTCGCCGTTGCGCGACGAGTACCACGGGAACGTCCAGCCGTGCTGGTCGCGGTAGCGGGCAATGCTCGCATACGGCGCACGGGACACGCACGCGAACGTCACACCCTTGCCGTGCAACAGCTCTCGGTCCCCTTCGGTGAACGTGAGATCGGCCGCGGCAGTGCAGCTCGGGCAGCCGGCATCGACCGCGTCGATCCACATGAAGTGGTGGATGTAGAGCTGATTGCGGCCCTCGAACATATCGAGCAGGCCGACGGCACCATCTGGTCCGTCGAAGACATAGTCCTTCTCGACCTTCACCATCGGGAGCCGACGGCGTTCGGCGTTGACAGCGTCGCGCAGGTGCGTCGCTTCCCGCTCCCGGGCCAGCAGCTTCGTGCGGGCCCCGAGCCATTCCTCCCGCGTGACGACGTCGGGATAGGCAGTTGGTTGCGCGGACATGGGCATCACTCCTTGTCAGAAATCGGCCTATACAGAGACAGACTTCGACTGCCGCCAAAAGTCATCGGCGCGCGTTAGTTTGTCCCTCATGGAGTGGCTGGCAGATCCCGCCTTTTTCGGCGGTCCCGGGCAGGGTTCGCGTCAGATCATCGAACTCGTGGTCGCGTTCGGCCTGACCGCACTGATCGGACTCGAACGGGAAATCCAGGGCAAGAGCGCCGGGCTGCGCACCCAGACCATCGTCGGTACGGCGGCGGCGCTGATCATGCTGGTGAGCAAGTACGGGTTCGGCGACGTGCTGACCCCGGGTCTGGTGGTCGTCGACCCGTCACGTGTTGCGGCCCAGATCGTCTCGGGCATCGGGTTCCTGGGTGCGGGCATCATCATCGTGCGGCGTGGTTCGGTGCACGGGCTGACCACCGCCGCCTCGGTATGGGAGTCGGCGGCGATCGGCATGGCGGCCGGCGCCGGACTACTCCTGCTGGCCACCGTGATGACCGGGATGCACCTGCTGATCATCATCGGGTTCATGCCGCTCGCTCGACGGCTGGCGGCGCGGCTGGGCGGGTCGGTCCGCCTGCACATCACCTACGCCGACGACCGCGGCGTCCTACGCGATGTATTGCAGGCGTGCGGCCGGCGCGATTGGCAGATCACCGACCTCGAAACCGATCCGTCCGGCGAACCGCTCGGTGCGCCGCCCGGCCATGTCGGGGTTCAGCTGACGCTCGGTGGCGCGGGAGTCTTACGAGCCGCGTCGGTGCTGGCCCTGATCGATGGCGTGGCGGGCGTCCGCCAGCTGGAGGAAGACCCCGACTAGGTCAATCCGCGATCGCCCGGCTGACGTGTCCGGCGATCATCTCGTAGACGCCGCGCGTGATGTCCGTTGCGTTGCTCATGATGTTGTAGCCGTGGTCGACGCCGGGAACCTCGTAGTACTGTGCCAAAGCACCGACGGCCTCCAGCTTCTGGGCATACCGCCATGCTTCATCGCGCAGCCGGTCGTACTCGGCGGTGACGATCAATGCGGGGGCGATGCCGTCGATGCCGTCGGCGTTGGGGCCCCATGCCGGTGAGGCCAGCCGATCGCGGCGCTGTGCGGGGTCCGGGATGTACGCGGTGTCGAACACCTCGCTCATCCACGGCCGCATCACGGCCTTGTCCCCCAGCGTGGAATGCTTGTCCTTGCTGGCCGTCACCAAATCCAGTGGCGCATAGTGCAACATCTGCAGCTTGACCTCGGGGCCGCCCTGTTCCAAGGCGAGCCGGGCCGCAGCCGCCGAGAGACTGCCGCCGGCGCTCTGACCACCGACGCACAGCTTGTGGCCTTCCCATCCGCGCTCGGCGGCAGCTGCCCAGACGAGAACGTCGTACACCTGCTCGACGGGGGCAGGAAACCGGTGCCCCGGAGCCAACACGTAATCCGTATTCACCACAACAACATTCGCGTGCGCAGCGAGGAAACGGCACCAGGGATCGTCCTGTTCACGGTGGCCGACGACGAAGCCACCACCGTGAACATTCACGTAGACGCCTGCCGCCTGGTCACTCGGTTCCGGCCAGTACACCGTCGCCGCAGTGTCGCCGTGCCGGGTCGGAATCACGACCGACGTTGTGTTCCCTGCGATTTCAGGAAATCGAACACCTGGCTTGGGCGCGGGATTGATGGTCGACGAGAACAGCCGCGCGACAGCATCGGCAACGACGGGCTTGGCGAGGATTGACACGAAACCGACTGTACCGACGCCAGAACCGAAACCGTGGCCGCGATTAACCCACGCCCTTACCTGCCCTGAAGGACGCCACGCAGCCCAGCGCCGCCAGCCCGGCGAAGACCGCGAACAGCCACGTGGCACCGATAGCATCGGGCCGATCGACGGTGTTGACGACAATGCCCGCCAGACCGGCGCCAAACGCCCCACAGATCAGCTGCACCGTGTTGATCGCCGCCGCGGCCACCGTGCCCTGCGCGGGATCGTCGACCCGGCCCATGGCCCACACCGACAGGTGCGGCCATGCCATGCCGACGCCGGTGCCAGTGATCAGCAGCGAGAACGCCCAGACCGCAACCACCGCCGGGGACGCCCCGTCGACCTGACTCAGCGCCGCGGCGCCCAGGCCGATCGCCATCACCAACGGCGCCACCGCCACGATGCGCACCACCCGGGCGGGTGTGGTGACCGAGGCACTGACGATCTCGCTCACCGTCCAGCCGACGCTCAGCGCAACCGCGAGAAAGCCCGCCGTCAACGGCACCAGACCGGCCAGCCGCTGCCCGTACAGCGGCACGTACATGTCGGCCATGGTGGCCGCCATCAGTACGCCCAGGGTCACATAGATCCACTTGAACGGGCCGGGCCCGTAGGCGGTCTGCGGCAGCACGCTCACCGGCATCCGCCGATCGACGACGATGAAGACCCCGACCAGCGCCACACCGGCGGCCAGCAGCACCACCATCACGGGCACGCTGCGCTGGATGCCCGCGACGCTGATCGCCATTGCAGCGGAGCCGAGAATCACCAACGACCACAGCGGAATCCGCAGCGGCTCATGCTCCCGATCCCCTGACCTGCCCGGCAGACTCAGCGGCACCAGGACCATCACCGCGACGGTCAGGATCGCCAGCGCGCCGAACGCCCAGCGCCACACGCCCAGTTGCGCGAACAAGCCGCCCGACGAGGGGCCGAGCAACGTCCCGACACCCCACATCGCCGACACCAGGGCCGACGCCTTGGGCCAAAGCGATTGCGGCAGAGCCGTGTTGATCACGGCGTAGCCCAGCCCGGCCAGCGTGCCGCCCGCGGCGCCCTGCACCACGCGGCCGGCGAGCATCACCTCCATGGTCGGTGCCAGGGCGCACACCACACTGCCGAGCGCGAAAACACTGAACCCCAACAGATATGCGCGCCGCGGTCCGAACCGCGCCACCATGGCGCTGACGGTCGTCGCCGCCATCACCGACGCGACCAGGTACACCGTCGTGACCCAGGCATACAGGCGTCCGCCGCCGATGTCGGTCACGGCACTGGGCAGGAGGCTGATGGTCAGGAACTCGTTGGTCGCGTACAGCGCAACGCCACCGGCCAACACCGTCGACGCACCCAGATATCTGGGACCCAGCAGTTCCCGCCAGCTGCCGATCGTCACGGGGTCGGCGCGCATGTCGGTCACGTCCGCGACGCTAGGGGCTCAACCGCGGTTGAGGTCAAGGAGCGCTCATTTCAGGCCGGCCGCGTCCATCCCGCGCAGTTCCTTCTTGAGGTCGGCCACCTCGTCGCGAATGCGCGCCGCCAGCTCGAACTGCAGATCCCGGGCCGCGTTCATCATCTGCTCGGTGAGGTCCTTGATCAGGTCCGCCAACTCGGCACGCGGCATGTTCGCCGTGTCGCGGCCCTCGACGATGCCGGCGCTGACCGCACGCCCCGGCTCGCCCTGGGCCCGGCGACCGCGGGAGGCATTGCGGCCCGAACCGCCGATCTCGACGGTCTCGGTGTCCTCCGCCTCGCGGTACACCTGGTCGAGGATGTCGGCGATCTTCTTCCGCAACGGCTGCGGGTCGATGCCGTTCTCCTCGTTGTAGGCGATCTGCTTGGCGCGGCGACGTTCGGTCTCCTCGATGGCCGCCTGCATGGAGTCGGTGATCTTGTCGGCATACATGTGCACCTCGCCGGACACGTTGCGCGCCGCGCGGCCGATGGTCTGGATCAGGCTTCGCGTCGAGCGCAGGAAGCCCTCCTTGTCGGCATCGAGGATCGCGACGAGCGACACCTCGGGCAGGTCCAGGCCCTCACGCAGCAGGTTGATGCCGACCAGGACGTCGTAGTCGCCGAGCCGCAGCTGGCGCAGCAACTCCACACGGCGCAGCGTGTCGACCTCGGAGTGCAGGTAACGCACCCGAATGCCGGTCTCCAACAGATAGTCGGTGAGGTCCTCGGCCATCTTCTTGGTCAGCGTCGTCACCAGCACGCGCTCGTCGCGTTCGGTGCGCTTACGGATTTCCCCGATGAGGTCGTCGATCTGGCCCTTGGTCGGTTTGACGACGATCTTGGGGTCGACCAGACCCGTCGGGCGGATGACCTGCTCGACGAACTCGCCGCCGGACTGGGCCATCTCGTAGGAGCCGGGTGTTGCCGACAGGTACACCGTCTGGCCGATGAGGTCGGCGAACTCCTCCCAGGTCAGCGGCCGGTTGTCGACCGCCGACGGCAGCCGGAACCCGAAGTCGACGAGGTTCCGCTTGCGGGACATGTCGCCCTCGTACATGGCGCCGATCTGCGGCACCGTGACGTGCGACTCGTCGATGACGAGCAGGAAGTCCTCGGGGAAGTAATCCAGCAGCGTCGCCGGCGCCGAGCCCGCGGCGCGGCCGTCGATGTGCCGCGAATAGTTCTCGATGCCCGAGCAGAACCCGACCTGCTTCATCATCTCGACGTCGTAGTTGGTGCGCATCCGCAGCCGCTGCGCCTCCAGGAGCTTGCCCTGGCCTTCCAGCTGGGCGAGCCGCTCTTCCAGCTCCTGCTCGATGGTCGAGATCGCCATCGCCATGCGCTCCGGGCCGGCCACGTAGTGGGTGGCCGGGAAGATGCGCAGCGAGTCGACCTTGCGCACCACGTCACCGGTCAGCGGGTGCAGGTAGTAGAGCGCCTCGACCTCGTCACCGAAGAACTCGATGCGCACCGCCAGTTCCTCGTACGACGGGATGATCTCGACGGTGTCGCCGCGCACCCGGAACGCGCCGCGGGTGAACGCCACGTCGTTGCGGTTGTACTGAATGTCGACCAGCAGGCGCAGCAGCCCGTCGCGCGGCACGTCGTCGCCGACCTTCAGCTCGACGGAGCGATCCAGGTACGACTGCGGGGTACCCAAGCCGTAGATGCACGACACCGACGCCACCACCACGACATCGCGGCGGGACAGCAGGCTGGACGTCGCCGAGTGGCGCAGCCGCTCGACGTCGTCGTTGATCGAGCTGTCCTTCTCGATGTAGGTGTCCGTCTGGGCGATGTACGCCTCGGGCTGGTAGTAGTCATAGTACGAGACGAAGTACTCGACGGCGTTGTGCGGCAACATTTCCCGCAGTTCGTTGGCCAGCTGAGCGGCCAGGGTCTTGTTGGGCGCCATCACCAGCGTGGGACGCTGCAGCCGCTCGATGAGCCAGGCGGTGGTCGCGGACTTACCGGTACCGGTGGCGCCGAGCAGCACCACGTCACGCTCTCCCGCGGCGATCCGCCGCTCGAGTTCGTCGATGGCTGCCGGCTGGTCACCCGCCGGTTCGTACGGGCTGACCACTTCGAAGCGCCCGCCGGCCCGCACCATGGCGTCGACCGGCCGGTATTCCGAGTGCGCGAGGACGGGGTATTCGGTCGCGAAGGCCATGAGTACCAGGGTAGAGGCGGGCACCGACAGGCGCTGCCGACCGCCGGACGAGCGCGTACGCTGGCGCCATCCACGCACCCAAACACGAGACGTTCGATCTGGCTGCCCGCACGAACACCGATCCCAAAGGCATCGTGCGGGCCGTCGACGTGTATCGGGTGGAACCGTGGGGCCTGTACATGGCCCGTCCCACGCCCGGACGTCCGCAGTTCTACTACCTGGAATCGTGGCTGCTGCCGTCCATCGGCCTGCGGGCGAGCATCTTCCATTTCAATCCGGGATACGAACGCGACCAGGACTTCTACCTCGATGTCGGCCGGTTCACCGCCGGTGAGCAGTCCTGGACGTCGGAGGACCACTATCTGGATCTGGTCGTCCGGTCGGGCAAGAGCGTCGAGTTGGAGGACGTCGACGAACTTCTCGACGCGGTGCGTCACCACCTGCTGAGCACCGACGACGGCGAACGCGCCATCACGACGGCGACGGCCGCCATCGAAGGGCTGGCTCAGCACAATTATCAGCTGGGTAATTGGCTAGCCAGTCTCGGTATGTCACTGACCTGGCGCGACAGGTAATGTCAACAACCATGACATCGATCAGGCGCGGACGCATGGCCGCGGCATCGCTGGCGTGCGCCACCGCAGTGGCCACGAGCACCTCCCTGTTTCTCGCCGCGACGGCAGCTGCCGATCCGGCACCGCCGGCCCCGCCCGCACCGCCGGCGGTTCCGGCCGGCGACAGCACACCGCCGAGCGCGGGACCGCACAACGTCACCTACCGGGCCCGGATCGACGGGGTGTCCCGCGGGACACTGATCACCTATCGACTCACCGACACGCAGCTCAACTCCGCGACGCCCTCGTTGCTCCCGGGCGAGTCGTTCGAAGCCTCGGCCGTGCTCAACAACGCGGCGAACGCCGGCATGCAGGTGTCGATCCAATGGCCGTACTCGGCCAGCCTGCACTGCGAGATCCTGGTCGACGACGAGATCGTCGCCCAGGCCGACCAGTTCGTCGCCCCGCGCCTGACGCCGCAGCGCCAGGACCCCGGCTACGGCGTGCTCAGCTGCGGTTCGGTGACCGACTTCGACCCCAGCCAGCAGTACAGCGCCGAGCTACCGGGCACCCCGGCCGCAACGCCGGTCGCGCACTAAGGGCGCCAACCGGTTTCGTCGGCCCAGGCCCAGGCCCGTCGGTACGCACCGGCGAGCCAGGGCTCCTTGGCGTCGGCGTACTCCCCGCTGGTGGCCGGCGCAGCAGCCAACGCGTCGTGTTTGAGGGCCAGGTACTCGACCCGCTCGTCGGGGTTGGCCGCGATCCACGCCGGGAACAGCAACGCGAACTGCTGGCCGGGCCAGCCGTCGACGCGGATGTGCACGTTGGTCGGCCGGCCAGGATCGGCCGACGCGTGAAAGCGCTTCTGCCACAATGCCTTGTCGTCGGTGTGGTCGAATTCGGCGACCGTGCTGCGGGCATCGTCCTTCGCGACGTCTTCGTTGATATCCGCGACCCGCGGGTAGCCGGCGGCCAGCAGCAGGTCGGTGAGCTCGTCGGCCACCTCGAGTGACGGCACGGTCACCTGGATGTCGATGACGTCCTTGGCGTCCAGGCCCGGCACGGCCGTCGACCCGATGTGGTCGACCCGGACCGCCCGGTGGCCGCACGTGGTGCGCAGCCGGGCCAGGATGCGGCCGGCCTGCTCGGGCCAGGTCTCGTCATACGCCACCACGGCCGGTGCGATATTCGCCGGCACACCGGCCTGGACGTTGCGGGCGAACGGGACGATGCGCTGCTCCCACAGCTCGCGGGCCGCGGCCGCCAGTTCGTCGGCGCTGCCGTGGTTGTCCAGCCAGACGTCGGCGACGGCCTGACGCTGCTCGACGGTCGCCTGCGCCGCGATCCGGGCGCGGGCGTCCTCCTCCGAGAAACCGCGGTACTCGATCAGACGCGCGACCCGCACGTCCACGTCGGCGTGCACCATGACGACCAACGGGAACAGCGGCGCCATCTGCGACTCGACGAGCAGCGGAATATCTTCCACCACAACCGAACCCACCGGCGCGGCCTCGATGAGCTCGGCACGGCGCTTGCCGACCAACGGGTGCACGATGCCGTTGAGGGTCTTGCGCTTCTCGTCATCGCTGAACGCCACCGCGGCCAGCGCCGGCCGGTTGAGCGAACCGTCGGGCAGCAGGATGTCCTCACCGAAGGCCTCCACCAGGGCGGCCAGCCCTTCGGTGCCGGGTTCCACCACCTCACGGGCGATCACGTCGCCATCGACGACGATGCCGCCTTCTGCCGCGAAGGTCGATGACACAGTGGATTTTCCGGCGCCGATGCCGCCGCTCAGTCCGATACGAAGCACCGGGTCACCCTATCGGCCGCACAAACAAGAAATGCCCCGACCCAATGGGCCGGGGCATTTCTTGTTGACCTACTTAGGCGTTGCCGGCGAGCTTCTCGCGCAGCGCCGCCAGCTGGGCGTCGCTGGCCAGGGTGCCACCGGTCGACTCCTCGGAACGCGAGGAACCGCTGGTCGCCGGACGGGCAGCTGCCTCGGCGTCGGCCGCGGCGAACTTCTCCATCTGGGCGGTGTGCATCTTGTGGCGACGCTCGGCCTCGGCGTACCGGGCCTCCCACTCGTCACGCTGCTTCTCGAAGCCTTCCAGCCATTCGTTGCTGTCGGCGTCGAAGCCCTCGGGGAAGATGTAGTTGCCCTGCTCGTCGTAGCTGTCGGCCATGCCGTACTTCGACGGGTCGAACTCCTCGGTGTAGTCCTCGTTGGCCTGCTTGAGGCTCAGCGAGATGCGGCGACGCTCCAGGTCGATGTCGATGACCTTGACCATCGCGTCGTCGCCGACCTGGACCACCTGGTCCGGGACCTCGACGTGGCGCTCGGACAGCTCCGAGATGTGCACCAGGCCCTCGATGCCCTCTTCGACGCGGACGAACGCACCGAACGGAACCAGCTTGGTGACCTTGCCCGGCACGATCTGACCGATCGCGTGGGTGCGGGCGAAGTGGCGCCACGGGTCTTCCTGAGTCGCCTTGAGCGACAGCGAAACCCGCTCGCGGTCCATGTCGACGTCCAGCACCTCGACGGTGACCTCGTCGCCCACCTGAACCACCTCGGACGGGTGATCGATGTGCTTCCAGGACAGCTCCGAGACGTGCACCAGGCCGTCCACGCCGCCCAGATCGACGAACGCGCCGAAGTTGACGATCGAGGACACGACACCCTTGCGGATGGCGCCCTTGGTGAGCTGGTTGAGGAACTCGCTGCGGACCTCGGACTGGGTCTGCTCCAGCCAGGCGCGACGCGACAGGACCACGTTGTTGCGGTTCTTGTCGAGCTCGATGATCTTGGCCTCGATCTCCTTGCCGATGTACGGCTGCAGATCGCGGACACGGCGCATCTCGACGAGCGATGCGGGCAGGAAGCCGCGCAGACCGATGTCGAGGATCAGGCCGCCCTTGACGACCTCGATGACGGTGCCCTTGACGGCCTCGTCCTTTTCCTTGAGCTCCTCGATGGTGCCCCAGGCGCGCTCGTACTGAGCCCGCTTCTTGGACAGGATCAGACGGCCTTCCTTGTCCTCCTTGGTGAGGACCAGGGCTTCGACCTCATCGCCCACGGAAACGACCTCGTTGGGGTCGACGTCGTGCTTGATGGAAAGTTCGCGGGAAGGAATGACACCTTCGGTCTTGTAACCGATGTCGAGCAGGACCTCGTCGCGGTCAACCTTGACGATGGTGCCTTCGACGATGTCGCCATCGTTGAAGTACTTGATGGTTTTGTCGATGGCGGCGAGAAAATCCTCGGCCGAGCCGATGTCGTTGACGGCTACTTGCGGCGAGGTGACGGAGGGACTTGGCATGTGGTGGATGGCTCCGGACAGGTTTAATCGTAGGGACAAATTGCTTGTGTTCTTGTGATGCGTCGCGGCGTTGCCGCCTGGCGCTTCACGCGCACCCATAGCCCATGTGGACACAGGTACTTGTTGAGGGTACTAGACCCGTAGACGCAGGCCAAACGCGGTCTGCTCCACTGCAGGGGAATGACGTTCCGCCGATAGTCTTCGTGTCGTGTATCCCGCTCCGTCGCCCGTGCCGCCGCCATATCCATACCTGGCGCCGATGCCGCGGCGAATCCGCAAGGTCGGTGCGCCCCTCGGCGTGATCATCGGGCTCGGTGTGCTGATCGGCTGCGTCCTGATCCTGACCACCCTGACCAACCCGATCGGCATGACCATCGGGTTCGTGCTGGCCAGCATCGCGACGGCAGTGGTGCTGCTGACCTACCTGTGGTTCGACCGCTGGGAGCCCGAGCCGCCGCGGCTGCTGATCTTCGCGTTCGTCTGGGGCGCCTCCATCAGCGTCGTCATCTCGGTGGTCCTGGAAACCATGTCGACGCCGCTGCTCGGCAAGGACGGCTTCGCCGCGATGGCCATCGGCGCACCGGTGATCGAAGAGGCCGCCAAGGGCGTGTTCCTGCTGCTGATGATGACCGGCCGGCGCCGCAACGAACTGAACTCGCTGACGGACTGCCTGGTCTACGCGGGTTTCGTGGCCGCTGGCTTCGCGTGGCTGGAGAACATCTTCTACATCGCCATGGGCGAGACCATCGCGCATTCCCTGCTCACCGCCGCCCTGCGGCTGATCATGGGCCCGTTCGCGCATCCGCTGTTCACCAGCATGACCGGCATCGGCGTGTACCTCGCACTGCAGCACCGCGGCGCCGGCGCCAAGGTGCTCTACATCGGGCTCGGCTACCTCGCCGCGGTGGTCATGCACATGTTGTGGAACGGCTCGACCGTCGTAGGCGCCGGCGCCTACTTCGCCGTCTACCTGTTCTGGATGGTGCCGATCTTCACCCTCGCCATCGTCACCGGCGTGCTGGGCCGTCGCCGCGAGCAGCGGGTGGTCGCCGAGAAGCTGCCCGGGCTCATCGCCTCCGGCCTGATCACCCCGAACGAGGCGACGTGGCTCGGCTCGATGCGCACCCGCAAGGCGGCGATCGCGACGGCGACGCGGATCGGCGGCGCACCGGCCGGTAAATCAGTGAAGGAATTCGCCGTGCAGGTCGTCGAGCTGGCATTCGTCCGGGACCGCATCGACCGGGGCCTGGCCGACGAGCGGACCTATCAGCGGCACGCCGAGGAGGCATACTGGCTGACCGCGACGCGGGCGCAGGCGCCGGTGCTGCAGTGGCTGACGAATTACCGGGCGGCGTGACTTAACTATTTGCGCGGGCCAGCGATACTTCTTGCATGCTCGCGCATCTTCTCGACGTCCTGCCGGCGTTCCTGGTCGCGTCGGTGATCCTGGCCGCGCTGCCCGGACCGGCGACGGCCCTGTTCCTGCACCGATCGGTGCGCGACGGCCGTAAGGCGGGTCTGGCGGCAGTGGTCGGCAATGAGATCGGCGTCTGCGGGTGGACGCTGGCCGGCGGCGGCGGGCTCTCGATCCTGCTGACGGCCAACCACTGGCTGTCGCTGGCGCTGCACGTCGTCGGCGCCGCGATCTTGATCTGGCTGGGCATCAGCGCCTGGCGCAGTGCCAAGCACCCCACCGACATGGCCGTGACCCTGCCCCTGCGTGGACGGACCCCCGGCGCGGCGTTCCGCGCGGCGCTCGTGTCGATCGCCGCCAACCCGAAGGCCGCGGCCTTCGGCATCGTGGTGCTCCCCCAGTTCCTGCCGGCCGGCGGCCCGGTGCTGCCGACGCTGCTGGTACTCGCCGCCATCCAGTTGGTGATCGACACCTCGTGGTGCGTCGGCGTCGTGCTCGCGGCCGACCGGGCCCGGAACATCTTGAGCCGCACCCACATTCGCCGGCGCATCGAACGCGCCATGGGCGCGATCCTCGTCGCGCTCGGTATCGGCCTGGCCGCCGACGCTTAGTGCGCGGCGGCGTCCCAGCTGGGGCCGTAACCGACCGACACCTCGAGCGGCACGTCCAGCGGGTAGGCGCTGCCCATCTGCTCGCGGACCAGCGTCTCGAGTGCGTCCCGTTCGCCTTCGGCGACCTCGAACAACAACTCGTCGTGCACTTGGAGCAGGACTCGTGACTTCAGCCCGGCGTCCTTCATGGCGCGGTCGACGTTGATCATCGCGACCTTGATGATGTCGGCGGCACTGCCCTGGATGGGCGCGTTGAGCGCGGCCCGCTCGGCGGCCTCGCGGACGTTGCGGTTGCTGCTGTCGAGTTCGGGCAGGTAGCGCCGGCGGCCGAGCACCGTCGAGGTGTAGCCGTCCTTGCGGGCCTGTTCGACGACCGAGTGCAGGTAGTCGCGTACCCCGCCGAACCGGTCGAAGTACTGGTCCATCTGCTGTTTGGCTTCTTCGGTCGAGATCTTCAACTGCGACGCCAGGCCGTAGGCCGACAACCCGTAGGCCAGGCCGTAGGACATGGCCTTTACCCGACGGCGCAGCTCGGCGGTGACCTCTTCGCTCGGCACGCCGAAGGCCCGTGACGCGACGAAGGTGTGCAGGTCCTCGCCGGTGTTGAAGGCTTCGATCAGGCCGGCGTCGCCCGACAGGTGCGCCATGATGCGCATCTCGATCTGGCTGTAGTCGGCGGTCATGAGCTCGGAGAAGCCCTTGCCCACCACGAAGGCCTCACGGATCTGCCGGCCCGCTTCGGTGCGGATCGGGATGTTCTGCAGGTTCGGCTCGGTCGACGACAACCGGCCGGTGGCCGCGATCGTCTGGTTGAACGTGGTGTGGATCCGGCCGTCGGAGGCAACCGCGTTCAGGAGTCCGTCGACGGTGACCTTGAGCCGGGTCGCGTCGCGGTGCGCCAGCAGGTGCTGCAGGAACGGGTGCCCGGTCTTGTCCAGAAGTGATTGCAGCGCATCGGCATCCGTGGTGTAGCCGGTCTTGGTGCGCTTGGTCTTCGGCATCTCGAGCTTGTCGAACAGCACGACCTGGAGCTGCTTGGGCGAGCCCAGGTTGATCTGCTCACCGATCGCCGCGTAGGCGGCCTCGGCGGCGTCGCGAATCTGGTCGGAGAACTGGCTCTGCAGCCGGCCGAGCAGGTCGATGTCGACGGCGATGCCGGCGTTCTCCATCTCGGCGAGGGCGCGCTGCACCGGAAGCTCCATCTGGCCGAGCAGTGCCAGCGAGTCGATGCGGGCGAGTTCCACGTCCAGCGCGTCGGCCAGATCGCCGACCGCCGCGGCGCGCACGATCAGCGCCTGGACGGCGGCGTCGTCGACCTCGTCGGGGTCGTCGAGGAGCGAAAGCTGTTGCTCTTCCTTGGTTTCCGCGCGTAGTTCGCGGCCGAGGTACCGCACCGACAGGTCGTCGAGGGCGAAGCTGCGCTGTCCCGGGCGGACCAGATAGGCGGCCAGCGCGGTGTCCGACGTGACGCCGGCGAGGTTCCAGCCGCGGCCCAGCAGGTCATGCCACGCGAGCTTCGCCTCGTGCAGCGCCTTCGGCGGGCCCGGATCGGCCAGCCATGACGCCAGCGCCGCCTCGTCCTCGGCGTCCAGCCGCGCGGTGTCGATGTAGACGCCCTCGCCGCTGGCCGACACGATCGCGACCGCGGTGGCATCGGCGTCGAAGGCCTTGTGCGTGCCGGCGACGGCCATGCCGAAGCGGCTGCCGTTGCTGTGCTCGGAGAGCCAGGCCGCCAGGGTGCCCGGCTCCAGCAGTCCGCCGCGGACGTCGAAGCCGAGCTCGACCTCGGGCTCCACGGGCGACAGGGTCTCGAACAGCCGGTCCCGCAGCACGCGGAACTCGAGGTCATCGAACAGCTGGTGGATGCGGTCGCGGTCCCACGGCTGCACCCGCAGCGCCTCCGGGGTGTGCGCCAGCGGCACGTTCCGGACCAGGTCGGTCAGCTCACGGTTGAGGATGACGCTCGAGAGGTTGGCCCGCAGCGAGTCACCGACCTTGCCCTTGACCTCGTCGACATGGTCGACGAGCGCCTGCAGCGAGCCGTACTGGTTGATCCACTTGGATGCGGTCTTCTCCCCCACGCCGGGGATGCCGGGCAGGTTGTCGCTCGGGTCGCCGCGCAGGGCCGCGAAGTCCGGGTACTGCGTCGGGGTGAGGCCGTACTTCTCCACCACCGCCTCGGGAGTGAAGCGGTGCAGATCGCTGACGCCCTTCTTCGGGTACAGGACCGTCACGTCGTCGGTGACGAGCTGCAGCGAGTCACGGTCGCCGGTGACGACCAGCACCCGGAAATCCTCGGCCTCGGCCTGCGTGGCCAGCGTGGCGATCAGGTCGTCGGCCTCGAAGCCGTCTTCGGCCAGCACCGTGATGCCGAGTGCGCCCAGCACCTCTTTGGTGATGTCGATCTGGCCGCGGAACTCGTCGGGGGTGGCGGCCCGCCCCTCTTTGTACTCCGGGTATTTCTCCTTGCGGAAGGTCTTGCGGGAGACGTCGAAGGCGGCGGCGACGTGCGACGGCTTCTCGTCGCGCAGCAGATTGATGAGCATGGCGGTGAAGCCGTACACCGCGTTGGTGGTCAGCCCGCCCTGCGTCTTGAAGTTCTCGGCGGGTAGCGCGTAGAACGCTCGGAACGCCAGTGAATTGCCGTCCAGCAGCATCAAGGTGGGCTTGGTGGTGGGCGGGGCGTCCGTTGCGGTGGGGCTCACGGCCCTAACTCTATTCAGGCCCACCGACAGCGAGTAACCGCCGCGCCATGTTCACCAGCTCGCGGGCCGCGGGGCTCATCGGCCCGCCGGCCCGCCACGCGAACACCAGCCGCCCGCGCAGCGCCGGCGTCAGCTTGATCAGGTGCAGGTCGGTACGCGACCGCACCATCGATTGCGGCAACACGGCGACCCCCAAACCCCGCGCGGCAAGGTCGGCCAGCGCCTGCGGCGTGCTCGCCTCGAATGCGACGTGCACGTCGACGCCGACATCGGCGCACGCCGCGTCGAACTGGTGCCGGATGCCGGTGCCGACGGGCAGCGCGATGACGGCGCGGCCGGCCAGCTCCGCCAGCCGGAGAGTGCGCCGGGTGTGCCACGGATCGTCGAGGGCGACGGCAGCGACGATCGGCTGGTCGGTCACGACGACGGCGGCCAGCCCGGCCGGCAGCTCGCTACCGACCGACACGATGGCGGCGTCCAACTGCCCCGTGCGGACGCCCTCGATCAACGCGTCCGAGTTGTCGGTGCCGAGCGTGATGTCGACGAGTCGATGGGCCGCGTGGAACCGGGCCAGCAGGCTCGGCATGTCGACGTCGTGGGCGGTGACCGTGCCGATGGTGACGGCGCCGCGCACAAGGTCGCTCAATTCGGCGACCGCGGTCCGCGCATCGGCTGCCGCGGCGAGGGCCGCCCGCGCGTACGGCAGGACGGCCTGCCCCGCCGCCGTCAGCCGGACCTCCCGGCGAGCGCGGTCGAACAGCGGCTCGCCCAATTCGCGCTCCAGCCGGGCGATCTGGGCGCTGACCGCAGGTTGCGCGACGTGGATGCGCTCGGCGGCGCGGGTGAAGTTGGCTTCCTCCGCGACGGCGACGAAGTACTCGAACTGCCGCAGTTCCATAAGCAATGATTATAGTTTGTGGACCAGATCGATATTGGACTTATGGTTCTGGTGCGCTGAGGCTGGAGACATGACACCAGTACTCATCGCCGGCGCCGGTATCGGCGGACTCACCACAGCCCTGACGCTGCACGCGCGCGGCTTCGACGCGCTCGTGCTGGAACGCGCACACGACCTGCAGCCGTTGGGCGTTGGCATCAACCTGCTGCCGCATGCCGTTCGCGAACTCACCGGACTCGGCCTCGGCGACGCGTTGACCGCCATGGCCGTGGCCCCGTCGGCCATCCGCTTCTACTCCCATCGCGGCGACCTGTTGTTCACCGAGCCGCGTGGGCTGGCCGCGGGCGACGCCTACCCGCAGCTGTCGGTGCACCGTGGGCGGCTGCAGATGATGCTGCTCGACGCGGTGCGCGAACGTCTCGGCGCCGACGCGGTCCGCACCGGCAGCGGGGTCACCGGATTCCGGCAGCGCACCGACGGCGTCGTCGTGGACACCGCGGCAGGCGAGGTCGCGGGCTCTGCCCTCGTCGGCGCCGACGGCATCAATTCCGTGGTGCGCGCGGCCCTACATCCGGGCCATGACCCGTTGTTGTCATCCGGCATCACCATGTACCGCGGGGCCAGCGACATCACGCCGTTCCTCGACGGGCAGACCATGGCAATCGTCAAGGCCGACAACGGTGTTGACCTCATCACGTATCCAATCGGCGGCGGCCAGGTGAACTGGGTCCTCCAGGTGCCCACCGGGCAGCCCGGCCCGCTACAGGGCGACGCGAAATGGAACGCGCCCGCGACGGCCGACGACGTCCTGCCGCACGTGGCCGACTGGAACCTCGACTGGCTCGACATGGACGCGCTGATCGGCCACAGCCCAGCGCTGTTCAGCTACCCCATGGTCGACAAGGACCCCCTGCCCCACTGGGGCGACGGCCTGGTGACGCTGCTCGGCGACGCCGCCCACCCGATGTACCCCGTCGGTGCCAACGGTGCGTCGCAGTCGATCGTGGATGCGCGCGTACTCGCGGACGAACTCGCGGCTCATGGCTTCGCCGGGCTGCGCGACTACGAGAAGTCCCGGCGCGCCGAGACCGCTGACGTCATCGCCGCCAACCGCGA
Organism: Mycobacterium sp. UNC410CL29Cvi84; assembly: GCF_000686745.1. NCBI lineage: Bacteria > Bacillati > Actinomycetota > Actinomycetes > Mycobacteriales > Mycobacteriaceae > Mycobacterium > Mycobacterium sp. UNC410CL29Cvi84. The sequence continues at coordinate 261,998 of NZ_JMLM01000009.1, read as the reverse complement.
GATGCACGTCGCGGGGGCGTCGCGGGCGCCGGCGGATTTGGCGCGGGTCACCACCCGATACCGGACGGAGACGGCGAATAGCACCCGAGGCGGCGCAACTGCTCACTGATCGCGTCCGCCCGGTCCGTGATCACCGCGATGTGCCCGTCGGGCCGCACCAGCACGTAGGAGCCGGCCGGCACGTCGTACTCGGGTCCGGGCACCAGGCGCACCTGCGGGACACCGAAATCGACTGCTGCTCCGCCGAATTCGAGCACCGTCCAGTGCGGTCCACGGAAGACGTCGAACAGCCGGCGGCCGTCCGGCAACAGACCGTCGGGGGCGCGGTCACCGGCCTGTAGCGCGCCCGACGCGCGCTCCCCACCCGCCAGAGGCCCGCCCCGGTAGCTGATGTCCAGCTGATGGATGGCCGACGGCGCCGGCCCGGTCGCAGCGAAGCCCTGGCGGTGCAGCGCACCACTGAGCGCAAGTACGTTGGCCGCCACCGGCATCCGTTCGGCGGCGTAGCTGTCCAGTAGTTCGTCGGGCGCGCCGGCCAGCACGGCGGCCAGTTTCCAGCCGAGGTTGTAGGCGTCCTGCACGCCGGTGTTGACGCCCTGTCCCCCGGCCGGCGAATGGACGTGGGCGGCGTCACCGGCCAGCAGCACGCGACCCAGCCGGAACTGTTGTGCCATCAGCAGATTCACGCGGTACTCCGAAATCCACCGCAGGTCCGACAGCACGACATCGCGTCGCCCCGAACGCTGGTCGAGCAGTTCCCGCATGCCACCCAGGGTCAGTGCGGGCGGGTCCTCGCCCGGCGCCATCGTCACCACCAGCTGGAAGTGTTCGGTGCCCGGCAGGTTCCACAACGAGAACCGCTTGGTTTGGTCGCCGTCACGCGTCAGCAGGTGACAGCACCGGCCGTCGAGCCCGGTCGCGCGGACGTCGCCCACGATGATGCGTTCCTCGGTCAGCGCGCCGCCGAGAAACGCGACGCCGGACGCCTTGCGCACCGTGCTGCGACCGCCGTCCGCCCCGACGAGATAGTCGGCACGGATCGGGCCGCGGTCGGTCTGCACCGTCACACCATCGTCGTCTTGCTCGAAACCCGTTAACTCGGTACCAAATTCGATGATCCCCCCGAGTTCAGCGAACCGCGCCGCGAGGATCTGGTCGGTTCGCCACTGCGGGATCAGCCAAGTGAAGGGATACGGCACGGCCGGCGTGGCCGCGAGTTCGGGCAGGCCCAGGAGCTCGTAGATCGGCTTGGTCCAGACCACCTCCGCGCCGCGGTACAGGCGCATGGGTGGAAACGTCTCGCCGGCCGCGAGTACCGCACCGATGACGCCGAGGTCGTCGAACACCTCGAGGGTGCGCGGCTGCAGTCCCTTGCCGCGCGAACCTGGAAACAACGCCTGCGCCCGGTCCAGCACGCGCACCGGTACGCCGCGGCGCGCCAGCTCGATGGCGAGGGTCAGTCCGGTGGGTCCGGCGCCGGCGATCACCACGCTCATCGGGCACCGCCCAACAGCGGCAGCAGCACGTCGTCGATGAGCTGCGCACTGAAGGCGGCGTCGACGGGACGGTCGAGGTGCATCTGGCGCAGGATCATCGCCTCGGCGACGTCGTGGATCAGTTCGACGTCGGTGTCGGCGGCGATGTCGCCCCGCGCGATGGCGCGCTGGAGCGCGTCGTGGAACGGCGAAAGCTCCTCTTTGTCGAGATGCTGGCGGATGGCCTCGGCGAGTTGTTCGTCGTGGCGCATGAGCGTCGCGAGTTCCGCCGTGACCCGCGTCAACGGGTCGGCGACATTCGCGGCGACGGCGTCCATCACGGCGAACAGGTCGCTGCGCAGCGCCCCGGTATCGGGCATCGACGCGTTGCGGGCGGCGTCCGCGGCGTCGAGCGTGGCCCGGACGAGTTGAGCCTTGTTCGGCCACCGGCGATAGATCGTCGCCTTGCTTGCGCCCGCCCGAACTGCCACCGCGTCGGTGGTCAATGCCGCGTAGCCCCGCTCGACGAGCAACTCGGCCGTCGCCGCGAGCACCGCCTGTTCCCGCTCAGCTCCTCGCACCATGGCCAAAGTGTACGAAACAGTTTCGTACACTTCAATCAGGTTTTCCCGGCTGCCGGGATAAAACTGCAACACGTTTCAGTTTCTGGCCTGTCGGCAGTTACGCTGAGCTCGTGCCAGGAGTGACGGACGCCGGGAGTCAACCGGCAATTGAAGGTTGGTGGGACACCGACGAAAACGGTGCGCCACACCTGATCGGGGCCAAGTGCCCGCAGTGTGGGACCTACGTTTTCCCGCCCCGCGCCAACAACTGCCCCAGCCCAGCCTGTGACAGCGACGTGCTCGAGCCCGTCGCGCTGTCGCGCCGCGGCACGGTGTGGAGCTACACCGAGAACCGGTATCCCCCGCCGGCGCCGTACCCGGCCGCCGACCCGTTTGAGCCGTTCGCCATCGCCGCCGTCCAGCTGGAGGCCGAAGGCCTCATCGTGCTGGGCAAGGTCGTCGAGGGCACGCTCGCCGCGGACCTCAAGGTCGGCATGGAGATGGAACTGACCACCATGCCGCTGTACACGGACGCCGACGGTGTCGAGCGGACCACTTACGCGTGGAGGATCGCCGAATGAGCACGCCCGAACCGCTGTACATCCTCGGCGCGGGCATGCACCCGTGGGGCAAGTGGGGCCGCGACTTCACCGAGTACGGCGTCGTCGCCGCCCGCGCCGCGCTGGCTGAGGCCGGCCTGGACTGGCGTCAGATCCAGCTGGTCGCCGGCGCCGACACCATCCGCAACGGCTACCCCGGCTTCATCGCCGGTTCGACGTTCGCCCAGAAGCTGGGCTGGAACGGCGTGCCGGTGTCGTCGTCCTACGCCGCATGTGCCAGCGGTTCGCAGGCCCTGCAGAGCGCCCGCGCCCACATTCTGGCCGGCTTCTGTGACGTCGCGCTGGTCATCGGCGCCGACACCACGCCCAAGGGTGCCTTCGCCCCGGTCGGCGGCGAGCGCAAGAACGACCCCGACTGGCAGCGCTTCCACCTGCTGGGCGCCATGAACCCGGTGTACTTCGCCCTGCTGGCCCGCCGCCGCATGGACCTGTACGGCGCCACCTCCGAGGACTTCGCCCAGATCAAGGTGAAGAACTCCAAGCACGGCCTGAACAACCCGAATGCCCGCTACCACAAGGAGGCTTCGGTCGAGGACGTGCTGGCCAGCCCGGTCGTCTCCGACCCGCTGCGGCAGCTGGACATCTGTGCCACCTCGGACGGCGCGGCCGCGCTGATCGTGGCCAGCGCCGACTTCGCGCGCAAGCATCTCGGCTCGCTCGACGGTGTGCCGTCGGTGCGCGCGATCAGCACCGTCACCCCGCAGTACCCGCAGCACCTGCCCGAATTGCCGGACATCGCAACGGATTCCACCGCGGCCATCGCCGGACCGGAACGGGTGTTCAAGGACCAGATCCTCGATGCGGCGTACGCCGAGGCCGGCATCGGACCCGACGACGTCAACCTCGCGGAGGTCTACGACCTGTCGACCGCGCTGGAACTCGATTGGTACGAGCACCTGGGCCTGTGCGCCAAGGGCGAAGGCGAGCAGCTGCTGCGCTCCGGCGCCACCACCATCGGTGGCCGCGTGCCGGTCAACCCGTCGGGCGGTCTGGCGTGCTTCGGTGAGGCGATCCCCGCCCAGGCCATCGCGCAGGTGTGTGAGCTGACGTGGCAGCTGAAGGGGCAGGCCACCGGCCGCCAGGTCGAAGGTGCCCGCGTGGGCGTGACCGCGAACCAGGGCCTGTTCGGCCACGGTTCGTCCGTGATCGTCGCGCGCTAGTTTCCGAGCCGCCGAACGTGCGGGACACTCGACCAGTGATGATCTCGGTCCGGGTCAAGCCGGGCAGCCGCAAAGGGCCACTCGTCGAAACCGACGACGACGGCACGCTGGTCGTGTACGTCCGCGAGCAGGCGGTCGACGGCAAGGCCAACACCGCGGTGATCCGGGTGCTGGCCGAACATTTCGACGTACCGAAGTCGCGGGTCGAGCTGGTGTCCGGCGCCGCGGCCCGGATCAAGCGGTTCCGGATCGACGAATAGCGCGGATACTGCAGTCATGCCACGGATCACCGCCGTCCTCGGCGACATCACGCAGCAGGACGTCGACGCGATCGTCAACGCCGCCAACAGCGCGATGCGTGGTGGCGGCGGCGTCGACGGCGTCATCCACCGGGCGGGTGGGCCCGCGGTGCTCGCTGATTGCATCGAGCGTTTCCCGCACGGGCTGGCGACCGGCGACGCCGGCTGGACCACCGCAGGCAATCTCCCGGCCCGTTGGGTCATCCACACCGTCGGGCCGAATTACCGCGCGGGCCAACGCGATCCAGAGCTGCTGCGGTCCTGCTACCGGCGGTCACTCGACGTCGCGGACGAACTCGGCGCGCAGAGCGTGGCGTTCCCGTTGATCAGCGCGGGTATCTATGGCTGGCCGTTGGACGACGCGATCGCAATTGCACTCGAGACGGCCTCCGCCGCCGATACCGCCGTCACCGTCGTCAGATTCGTGGCGTTCAGCGACGATATCCACGACAAGATCCAGCGCCACCTGCCGTAGGCCCCAGCTCAGGCGACGCCGAGGTAGGCAGCTCGGATGCTGTCGTCCGTCAGCAGATCCCGGGCATTGCCGCTGCGGGTGACGGCGCCGGTCTCCAGGATGTAGGCCCGATCGGACCGACTCAATGCCTGCTGCGCGTTCTGCTCGACCAGCAGCACCGTGGTGCCCTGAGAGTTGATCTCGGAGATGATCCGGAAAATCTGCGAGATGACCATGGGCGCCAGACCCATCGACGGTTCGTCCAGCAGGAGCACCTTGGGCCGGGCCATCAGCGCGCGGCCGATCGCCAGCATCTGCTGCTCGCCACCGGACAGCGTGCCGCCGGCCTGCGACCGCCGTTCGGCCAGCCGCGGAAACGTCGTCAGTACCCAGTCGAGACGCTCGTCATGGTCATGCTTGGACTCGAATTTGCGCCCATAGCAGCCCATTTCGAGATTCTCGACGATGGTCATGCCCGGGAAGATGCCGCGGCCCTCGGGCGCCTGGATCAGGCCCGCGGTCACGCGGCGATGCGCCTTCATCTTCGAGACGTCCTCGCCGTCGAACCACACCGAGCCCGACGACAACGGCAACAGTCCGGAGATGGCCCGCATCATGGTGGTCTTGCCCGCGCCATTGGAGCCGAGCAGGGTGACCAGTTCACCCTTCCGGACGACCAGCGAAACACCGTGCAGCGCTTGAATTCTGCCGTAGTGGACGACGGCGTCACGGACCTCCAGCAGCACCGGCCGCGGGTCGAGGTCGGTGGACTCAGAGCTGGTCATCGGGCACCCCCAGGTAAGCGGCGATGACCTTCGGGTCTTCGCGGATCTCGGCCGGTAGGCCTTCGGCGATCTTGCGGCCGAACTCCAGCACCACGATCCGGTCGGTGACACCCATGACCAGCCGCATGTCGTGTTCGATCAGCAGCACGGTGTAGCCGTCGTCCCGGATCGCCTGGATCAGCTCGATGAGCGCGGACTTCTCGCTCGGATTGAAACCCGCGGCGGGCTCGTCCAGGCACAGCAGCTTCGGCTCGGTGGCCAGGGCCCGGGCGATCTCCAGCCGGCGCTGGTCTCCGTACGAGAGGTTCCGCGCCTTTTCCTCGCCGCGGTGCGCGATGCCCACGAATTGCAGCAGCGCCGCGGCACGTTCGATGGCATCGCGTTCCTCGCGGCGGTGCCGCGAGGTGCGCAGCAGCGCGCCCGGGACCGACGTCTTGTGCCGGGCGTCGGTGCCGACGACGACGTTCTCCAGCGCCGTCATCTCGCCCCACAGCCGGATGTTCTGGAACGTGCGAGCGATGCCGCGCCGCGTGATCTCGTGGCGCTTGATCTTGCCGAGCGGCGCGCCGTCGAACATCACCGATCCGGACGACGGCCGGTACACGCCGGTGATCGCGTTGAAGCAGGTGGTCTTGCCGGCGCCGTTGGGACCGATGAGACCGAGAATCTCGCCGCGCCGGATATCAAACGTCACCGCATCGAGCGCGGTGAGCCCGCCGAACTTGACCGTGAGATCGGTTGTGGCCAAGAGCTTCTCACCCTCGGCGACCTGCACGTCACGGTGCAGGGCGGCGAGTTCCTCGTCGGGCGCGGGCTCGAAGGTGTCGCTCATGCCGCCGCCTTCGTTTCGTCGGCATTGCGCAACAGCGCCCGCGCGGACTTGCCGTACGTCAGGAGCTGCTGGCGTACCGGGAACAGACCCTGCGGCCGGAAGATCATCAGCACGACCAGAGCCAGGCCGAAGAACAGGTACTTGAGGTCGCCGAGGTTGATGCCGAGGAAGTGCACCCCGAGCAACCGGTTGGGCAGGTACACGATGATGAACGCGCCGACGATCACGCCGAGTTTGTTGCCCTGGCCGCCGAGGACCACCGCGCACAGGAACAGCATCGAGTTGATGATGTTGAAGGTCGGCGGCGCGACGTACTGCACCTGGCCGGCATACAGCGCGCCCGACAGGCCGCCGATGCCCGCGCCGATGACGAACGCCCACAGCTTGAACTTGAAAGTGTTGACGCCCATGACTTCCGCGGCGTCCTCGTCCTCGCGGATGGCGACCCACGCCCGCCCGACGCGGCTGCGTTCCAGGTTGCCGACGAGCAGCAGGATGCCGACCATGAGCGCCAGTCCCAGCCAGAACCACCACGTGCCGTAGTTGGCGCTGCCGGCGGAGTTGCCGCTGGAGAACACCCCCGTCGGGAGTTTGTCGGTCTCCCCCAGCCGCGGATAGGCGATCTGGTTGAGGCCGCGGGCGCCGTTGGTCAGGTCGGAGAGGTTGTCGGCGAGGAGCCGGATGATCTCACCGAATCCCAGCGTCACGATGGCGAGGTAGTCACCGCGCAGCCGCAGCGTCGGGATACCCAGCACCAGGCCGGCCATGGCCGTGACCGCCATCGCCAGAGGGACACAGGCCAGCCAGGCCCAGTCCTTGTCGAGGAAGCCGTCGACCCCGACCTGGTTCCAGGGGCTGTCGGGGCTGGTCAGCAGCGCGACGGTGTAGGCGCCGACGGCGTAGAACCCGACATAGCCGAGGTCGAGCAATCCCGCTTGGCCCACAACCACATTGAGGCCGATCGCGATGATCGCCACCATCGCGAACTGCGCCATGGTGCCGCCGAAGCTGATGCCGGGCGTGTTGAGGAACGCCGGCGTGTGTAGCGGTAGGTACGCCACCAGAAGGAACACGAAGACACCGAAGGCCCACTTGGCCGGCCTCGACTGCTGGTCCCACCACTGGCGGATCTGGTCACCGGGCGCCAGCAGGTACCGGGCGCGGCCCTCATTTCGATGCTGCCCGCTCATGCGCGTGCCTTCCCGAGACTTTCACCGAGTATCCCGGTGGGACGGATCAACAGCACCAGCACGAGGAGGACGAACGCCACCACGTCGCGCCATTGGGTGCCGAAGAACGCCTGGCCGTAGTTCTCCATGATGCCGAGGATCAACCCACCGAGGAGCGCGCCCCGCAGGTTGCCGATACCGCCGAGCACGGCGGCCGAGAATGCCTTGATTCCCAACAGGAATCCGCCCGAGTAGATGATGCCCTGCGGCACCTTCAAGGTGTAGAGCAGCGCGGCGGCGCCCGCGAGCAGGCCACCGATGAGGAACGTCGTCATGATGATGCGCTCGCGGGACACGCCCATGAGGGTGGCGGTCGTCGGGTCCTGGGCGACGGCGCGGATACCGCGGCCGAACTTGGTGCGGTTGAGCGCGATGTCGGTGAGCAGCGCCAGCACGATGGCCGCCACGACGATGACGATGGTGACGTTCGAGATGTTCGCGCTGAAGAGCGTGAACTGAGTCTTGGGCTGCACCAGGATGATCGGCTGCTGGGCATTGCTGCCGCCGAATCCCTTGAGAATCTTCGGCAGCACGAAGTGCACGAATTCCTGGAGGACGAACGACATGCCGATGGCGGTGATGAGGAACGTCAGCCCCCGCGCGTTGCGGCGGCGCAGCGGCCGGTAGGCCACGACCTCCAGCCCGACGGCCGCGGCGCCGGAGACCAGCATCGCGACCACCATGGCGATGCCCAGATAGAAGATCGTCAACCCGACGCCCAGGTTGTAGGCGTTTCCGCTGGGCTTGAACCCGAGAATGATCTCCAGCGCGAAGTACGCGCCGAACATGCCGAGCATGAAGATTTCCGAGTGCGCGAAGTTGATCAGTCGCAGCACACCGAACACCAGGGTGTAGCCAACGGCGACCAGGGCATAGATCGCACCCCACGACAACCCGTCAACCGTCAACTGCCAGAACCCGTTCACCAGGTTGTCGACGTTGAAATTGATATTGGCCGCGGTGCACACGTAGTGGCCGACGCAGTCGGATGTCATCGGGTGGCGGCTCCTCGGTTATCGCGGTGGTGAGAGTCCAGGAACGACGACGCGCCCGGCACGGGGTCCGGACGCGTCGTCGTCTGCAGGTTCCTACTGGACCTTGTAGATCCAGATGAGGTTGGTGGTCAGCTCACCCTTGTTGTTCCACTGGTACTTGCGGGCCACACCCTGGCCTTCGTACTTGGTCACGAAGTCCAGCAGCGCGGGCCGCGTGACGGCGCCCGAGTCGATGCCCTTGACCAGGATGGTGCCCAGGTCGTAGCCCTCGGTGCTGTAGGTGCCGGGCTCCTGGCCGAACTTCTTGGTGTACTCCTCGGCGAACTGCTTGCTCGCCGGGCCGCACGGGCAGGACAGGATGGCGCCCTTGGTCGCCTCGCCGCCCTGCTTGACGAACTCGGGGTCCTTCGTGCCGTCGGCGCTGGCGAACGTTGCGGTCACGCCGCCGTCCTTGAGCTGCTGAGCGAACGTCGCGGCCTCGGCGTAGTAGCCGCTGTAGAAGATCGCGTCCGGCGCGGCGCCCTTGATCTGGGTGACGGCCGCCGAGAAGTCCTTGTCGCCCTTCTTGACCGAGATGTTGCACGCCGAGTCCGCAACCGGTCCCAGCGTGGTGCGCACGGCCGTGGCCAGGCCCAGGCCGTAGTCGGTGCTGTCGTCGACGACGCAGACCTTCTTGTAGTTGAGCGTGTTCTTCAGGTAGTTCGCGACCGACGGACCCTGCACGCCGTCGTTGGCCAGGCCGCGGAAGAAGGTCTTCCAGCCGTTCTCGCTCAGCGTCACGTTGGTGGCCGACGCGGTGGCGGCGACGAGGCCGGCCTGGTCGAAGACGGTGCCGGTGGCCTTGGTCTCGCCGGAGAAGGCGGGGCCGACGAGGCCGATGGTGAACTTGTCGTCGACGATCTGCGGCGCGATGCCCGTCGCCTTCTGCGGGTCGCCCTCGGTGTCGAAGGTCTTCAGCGTCACCTGGCAGCCGGGGTTCGCCGCGTTGTGCTTGTCGATGGCCAGCTGCACGCCGTCCTTGATGTTGATGCCCAGTGCGGCATCGGGGCCGTTCAGCGCGCCGGCCATGGCGATGTTCACCGGCGGGCAGGTGGCCTTGCCGTCACCGGCGGGATCGGCCGGAGTTGCGCCGGCGGCGCCCTTGACCTCGGCGCCGTTCTCGTCGATCTGCACCTGCTCGACGATCTTGAGATTCGAGCCGGCCGCGCCGCTCTGCTTCGGCTCAGATTGGCTGCATCCCGCCAGACCGAACACGATCAGACCGGCACTGCCGACTGCAAGAGCATTACGAGCTACGCGACTGCGCACGCTTCACCTCCGGGTCATGGTTACGTGGCACCGGATTCGGCCTGCACTCTTCGCAGGTGGGGCCGACTCCGCTGCTTCGCGTAGACAGTAACCAACACGGCGCGGCTATACGCGCTGTTGAGCGATGCTGCCCGACGTTGTCTTCATCGGACCTGTGTAAATGCTGCGGCCCGAAACACAGAGTTAACGGGACGCGGACGCAGGACTCAGCCGGCTGACGGTTCCGTCGCTTCCGCGGCCGGCGGATCCAGCGTCTCGACGACCACCTCGGCCACCCGTTTCATGGTGGTGCGCCGGTCCATCGCCGCCCGCTGAATCCACTTGAACGCCTCGGGTTCGGTCATGCCCTGCTTGGTCTGCAGGATGCCCTTGGCCCGCTCGACGAGCTTGCGCGTCTCCAACCGGTCGGACAGCGAGAGGACTTCCTTCTCCAGCGCCGTCAGCTCACCGAAGCGGCTGACCGCCACCTCGATGGCAGGCACCAGGTCCGTGATGGAGAACGGCTTGACCAGATAGGCCATGGCACCCGCGTCGCGGGCCCGTTCGACCAGCTCACGCTGGGAAAACGCGGTGAGGATCACAATGGGCGCGATGCGCTTGGCAGCGATCTCGGAAGCGGCGTCGATGCCGTCACGGCGCGGCATCTTCACGTCCATGATCACCAGGTCAGGCTTGAGCTGCTCGGCGAGTTCGACGGCCTCCTGGCCGTCGCCGGCCTCGCCGACGATCTCGTAGCCCTCCTCGCGGAGCATCTCCGCCAGGTCCAGCCGGATGAGCGCCTCATCCTCGGCCACGAGAACACGGCGCGGTGCGACTTCAGATGTTGACCCGGTCATCCCCGTATTGTCGCGTGAGCCGTCAAATGAAGCGACCTCGGGGCGCGGCGTGGCCCCGAGAATCACATCAACTATGGTGGTACACCGCACCCGATCAACCGGTGTGACGCCCTCGTATCCCAACTGGCAGAGGAAACGGATTCAAAACCCGTGCAGTGTGAGTTCGAATCTCACCGAGGGCACCAAAACTCGCCGCTAAACTGCACGCATGGGGGCACTGCGAGTCACTGCGGATGGACTGTTCGCCGTTGCCGGACAACTCGAGCAGCATGCCCAAGCTCTGTCGGCACACATCACCAGCGGTGCGCCGTTGCCTGAGGGCCAATCCACCGCGGATGTCGTCGCCGAGATCCAGTCGCACATTGATGCCGCGTCCGCCGCACATGCCGAACGGATCTGGTCTGTCGCCTCCTCACTGACCGCCGCCGGCCGCGCCTATACCGACTCCGACAGCTCTGCCTCGGCAGCATTGGCGGAGTAGCCGTGATGGCCGAACTCGAGTTGCCGACGCTGGCACAGATCACCGATTGGGATGTGCAACACCTCGTCGACGCTGCCGCGCAATGGAACAAGACCGCCGACCTGTGGGAGAACTCGTTCCACGACGTCTGGCAGGGCACCCTGCGCCCCGGCGGCACCACGTGGGAGGGCAGCGCGGCGGAAAACGCGCAGGACATCGCGTGGCGCGACCTCGTCAAGGTCCGTGGATCAGCCGATGCGCTGCGGGCCGCCGCGAGTATCGCCCACACCGGCGCGGCGTCGCTGTCCGATGTGAAACGACTGGCGCTCAACGCAATCGACGAGGCGCGCACCAACGAGTTCACCGTCTCCGAAGACCTGTCGGTGACCGAGGTCAGGTACCGGTTCGTGGCCAGGGAGCGCGAGTCGCGCGAGTCGATGGCCGACGACCACTCTGCCGACATTCGGCACTTCGCCGCGAATCTCGTTGCGCTGGACCGGGATATCGCGCACCGCCTCCGCGCGACCATGTCCGGGATCGGCGCCCCGTTCTATTCGGTCTGAGCCGTAAAACCTGAGCGCCTCCCCGGCGCATGACACGCCAGGGAGGCCTCGCCCAGACCCGGGTTATGCGCCCTGATGCTGGTGTGACTTGCCGTCCGCCGGCGAAGTCTTGCCACCGGTGTCGCTGTTCGACCGCCCCGCCGGCTTGGACGGTTCACTGGCCGCGGGGGTCGGCTTCTTCGCCTTGCCCGGCTTCTTGCCCTTGCCCTTGGTGGCCGGCTTGTCCTGGGCCGCACCGTCTTTGGCCGGCTTCTTGGACTCGCCCGTGCCCTTGGGCGCCTCCGACGCCGGCGAATCAGACTGCGGCGACTCCGCTTTCGGGGTTTCCGCCTTCGGGGTTTCTTCCCTGGGGCTCTCCACCTTGGGCGTCTCGGCCTTGGGCGTCTCTTCCTTCGGGGTTTCTTCCTTCGGGGTTTCTTCCTTCGGGGATTCAGCCTTCGGGGTTTCGGCCTTCGGCTCTTCCGCCTTGGGATCCGCTGTCTTGGGCTCCTCGGTCTTGGTCTCCACGGCCTTCGGGTCGACAGCTCCGGCGGTTTCGTGCTCGACAGCGTCGACGACCTTGACGTCGCCCGATCCCGACTTGTCGCCGGCCTTGACGTGGTCGGCGGTGTCCTTCGAACCACCCACCTGAGACTTCAGCTCAGTCGCGGCCCGGTTGACCTCCGACAGAGTGTCCGCACTGATCGCAGCGGCGGGCGCCAGGCTCGCAGTCACATTCGGTTGCGCCGCAGCCGGTTTGAAGATGCCTGCCAGCAGGCTCTGGAACGCCTTGACGGCATTGTTGACCGCGGTCTGCAGCGATGCGGTGAACGACGCGAAGGCTTTCTGGGCCTGAGCCAGCGCCTTCTGAATCAACTGGGCCAGCGCCACGATCGGCGAGACGATGACCGGCGGCAGACCGATGGCATCCGAGATCACCTTGACCGCCAGCTTCGCCGTCCAGTCCGCCTGGAAGATGCCGTAGCCGGTGTCCGTGCCCGGCGTGCCGTCGCGGGTGGTGTAGATGAATATCGGGCCGGTGTAGGTCAGCGCCCGCCAGGCAGTGATGAAGTCCGAGATGAAATCGGCCTGCTTCTGGTTGCTCGTGGGGTCGACGACGCCGAGTTGGTCCAGCACGGTCTGGAAGCCGTACTCGGTGGCCCAGATCAGCTTGTCACCGTCACCGTTCTGCACCATGATCGCCCGCATCTGCTGCAGCTGGTACAGCGGCGCGAGTGGGTTCAAGGCACCCTGCGAGAACTTCAGCACCTGGTTGAACTCGTACGGGTGGAACGAGATCGCATCGAAAAAGCCTTTGGCGCCGGCGGCATACATCGCGGCCAGGAAGGTCTGTGGAGACGACGTGAGTCCGAAGAAGTCCTGAATCGGCGCCAGGGCGCCCGCGATGACCGAGGCCGTCGGGTCCACACCGGTGGTCCCGTCGCCGCCTTTCAGGGTGGTGTAGACGGCCTTCAGGATGGCGGTGTATTTGGCGGCATCCATCGGCTGGAAGAACGTGAAGCTGTTGGGCTCGTTCCAGACCTCGTACGCGGAGATGACGTCGCCGTAGCGCGTGGCCACCTGCTTCACGAAGTCCGCGTAGACGGCTGGATCGGGTGCGCCGGCACCCGGGGTGGTGCCGCTGGGCGCCGCCCACAAGGGGGTGTGACTGATGACCGCCAGCACACCCATGTTGTGGGCACGCGCGGCGTCCATCACGTTGTTCATCAGAGTCCAGTTGGCGTCATTCGCCGCATCATTCGGACCCGTCATCTTGATCAACGCCCATGGGACGAAGACCCGGATGTTCTGCACCCCGATGGACTGCAGCTGGGTCAGGGTCTTGTCGATATCCGCCGGCGACAAGCCATAAAGGCTCGAGTCGGCGATGCCGATGGTCGAATGCGTGTCATCGATCTCGGCGGTGGGTACGACGTCGAGCGCGACCGTCCGGGTCGGCGCGGGCGTCACATGGCTGTAGGTGCAGATGACAGCCAACGGCATCAATACGACAACAACTCTCAGCATGAGAGCACGGACCAGACGGTTCACCGCAGTCCCCTTTCCGCCCTGGTCGTCGCCCCTCGACAACGACGCGTGGCAGTTAATTTACTGCTCCGACAACAATTTAATGAACTCAAATCCGAAATCTGATTGAAATAATCCGATCGTGCGAATCAAGCAAATATAGAGATGCCCTAAATACCCCTGGTATGTTCACAAACAGCTAATCAATATCGGTTTGCAAAATTGCCATGAGCAAGCATTCGTTTAGTATTTCCCCAGTTCACGCAGCTTTATCGACTTACAAGTAAGCCATTCGACGCAGCTGTCGAATATTTGGCAATTTTGATATTGATCGCGGCTGACCATACTTTTCGGTTGCGGCGAAGGGACACCCGGTACCAACGAATATCCCACTCAGCGAGCCCTCCTAAATGGCCACAGCGACTGGCCAATAGGGGTCCCGCAACCACTCCGAAGCGGCCCCGGCGGCGGCGCCGCGGCGGCCCGCTGTTCGCCTTCAGCGCAGTATCCGCAGGCGGGCACCAAATGCGGCCCCGCGCGTCTACCCTGAATCCATGGCGATCATGGACGACGCTCGCCTCTCCGGTGGCGCCGCGACCCCGGCCAGCGCCGATTTGGTCGCTGCCGTCCGCCGTTCGGTCTGTGTGCCGACCGCGACCGTCCGCGAGTGCCTGCGTCCCGACGCCGACATCCTGAGCCCGACGGTCGCCCGCAGCCGCCGGATTCTGACCCGCACCAGCCGCCTCGGCGCGGTGCTCAGCGTTTTCTTCGCCTTGCAGGCGTTGACCACAGGGCCTCACACGATGTGGATCGGCGCGGTCAACCTGGCCGGCGCGGTGCTCTTCCTCCTCGTCCCGGCGCTCTACCGGTTCGGCGAGCTCGTGGCCCCGGCGGCATTCATCCTCATCGCCTACGCCACGGTCACAGTCGTGACCATCAATGTGGGCACCGGCTCGGGAATTCTGCTGTATCTGACCGTTTCCGGTGCCATCGCGCTATTGATCGTGGGTCTCGAGCACGTGGGATTCGCGGCCGCCGTCGCCGCCGTCGGCATCGTCACCGCCAGCATCCTGGAATTCACGGTCCCGGCACACACCGGAGCGCAGACCGAGATGGAAAGCCGGGTGTCGTTCGTCATCATCGCGGTGTCGGCCTGCCTCATCGTGATGGCGACGGTCTGGTCGGTGCTGCGGGAGAACGCCATCGCCCAGCGCGCCATCCAAGCCGAATACCTGAGGTCCGAGACGCTGCTGGCGAACATCCTGCCCGAGTCCATCGCGCAGCGCCTCAAGGATCCCGCGCATTCGGTGATCGCCGACAAATTCGACGACGCCTCAATCCTTTTCGCCGACATCGCCGGCTACACCCAGCGCGCCAGCGACACCGCTCCGGCCGATCTGGTCCAGTTCCTGGACGCGCTGTACACCGGGCTCGATGCACTCGTCGACCGACACGGCCTGGAGAAGGTCAAGACGAGCGGTGACTCCTACATGGTGGTCAGCGGTATCCCGCACGGCCGGGCCGATCACCTCGAGGCGCTGGCCTGCCTGGCCCTGGACTTCGCCGACTCGGTCCGCGAACTGACCGACCCGAAGGGGCGTCCCGTCCCGGTCCGCATCGGCATCGCCGCCGGCCCCGTCGTGGCCGGTGTGGTGGGGTCACGCAAGTTCTTCTACGACGTCTGGGGCGACGCGGTGAACGTCGCGTCCCGCATGGAGAGCACCGATGTCGCCGGGCGAATCCAGGTGCCGCACAACGTGTATGAGCGTCTCCAGCACGCCTACGAATTCGAGGAGCGCGGCGAGATCGACGTCAAGGGCAAGGGCCTGATGCGCACCTGGTACCTGGTCGGGCGAACCTCCGCGGCCGGCTCGTCGCGAGCCGACGGTGCTCAGTCCAGCCCGTGCTCGATGGCGTAGCGCGCCGCTTCCACCCGATTGGCCACCTGCAGCTTGCGGAACGTCGCCTGCACGTGGTTCTCGACGGTGCGGTGACTCAGGGTCAGACGCTCGGCGATCTGCTTGGCGGTCAAGCCTTTTGCCACGTAACGGAGGATCTCGGTCTCCCGTTCCGTGAGCCCCGCGGCCGGGTCCGCTCCCGGCGCCTTGGCGATGCGCCGGTGCTCCCCCAGCACCAGACCGGCCAGGCCCGGAGTGAACACCGCACGCCCCTCACCCGTCGCGCGCACCGCGTCGGCCAGCTCGGCCTTGGAGGCGCTCTTCACCAGATACCCGGTGGCACCGGCCTTCACGGCCTCCAGCACGTCGTCGCGCTCGTCGGAGGCCGACAGCACCAGCACCCGGCTCGCTGGTGAGACCGCCAGCACCTGAGCGGTCGCCTCGACGCCGCTGCCGTCGGACAGACGCATGTCCATCAGCACCACCTGCGGCTTGACCACCGCGGCCCGGCGTCCCGCGGCCGCGACGCCGTCGGCGGTGGCCACCACGGTGAAGCCCGAGTCCTCGAGGTCACGGGCGACGGCGTCCCGCCAGATCGGGTGGTCGTCGACGACCATGACCGTCAGCTGCGGCTCAGACATCGCCGGCCGCCCTGGGCACGGTCAGCTCCCACTCTGTGCCGGCGCCCGGCGACGTCGTCAGCTCGGCCGTACCTCCGAGTGATTCCAGCCGTCCCACAATGGATTTCGTCACACCCATATGTCCCTCCGCAGCCGCCTGCGCCAACCGTCCGTCGGCGATCCCCACCCCATCGTCGCGGATGCTCACCACGACCTGTTCGCCGAGGTCCTCGACGAGGACGAAGGCCCGGGCCTGCGGGCCCGCATGCGCGACCGTGTTACCCAGCACATTGGCGACCGCGGCATCGAGTTCGCCTGCCACGGCGGCGTCGAGCAGCACCGGGTCCGGCGGCACGCTCACCGCGACGCGATCACCCGCGCGGCCACGGAGCATTTCCCCGACGTCGACCGACCCGCCCGTGGCCTCGTCCAGGCCGGAACTGACCAACCGGCGCAGCGCCCGTTCCTGCTCGCCGGCCAGCTGCGCGAGTTCCGTTGTCTCGCCACCGATTTCCCGCCCCTTGCGCGCCACCAGGGCCAGCACCTGGATGGCGCCGTCGTGCACCTGCCGGGACAGCCGCTCGCGCTCCGCGGTTGCCGCTGCCAATCGGATGGCGCGCTGCAGCTCCGCGTGGGCACGGCGCGCGGTCTGTGCGGCCATCCCGACGGCGAGCCCCACCGCCAACTCGATGACGAGCGTCGCCTGCCGACCGAGATTGGGGTCGAAGTAGCCCTTGAGCACCGCGCCGGCCGCCGTCACCAGCAGCCCGACGCCCATTCCGGCCGGCGGCCCCAGCTGAATGGCCGCGGACAGCGTCGCGTTGGTGGCCCACAACGTCGTCGGCCACGACTGGTTGCCGGCGATCCACGCCGGGGACGCCACCAGGTCGGTCGACAACACCAGCAGGATGACGACCACCACCTCGGCCAGCACCCAGGCCTTCCGTCGGCCGAAACCCTTCAGATAGGCCACGGCACACGCCAGGCTCCAGGCGATGAGGACCCCGAACAGCGCCCACGTGACGGTCGGGTGACGCAGATCGTCATTCACCGCGAGCTGAAAACCCAGGGCGTACAGGCAGCTGAGAAGCCGGAAGCCCTGCGCCGCCCGCCACAGCGGGGCGGCCGGGTCCGGTTCTGAGGCCAGGTGAACAGCCACTACATCACTTTGGACAGAAAAGCCTTCGTGCGTTCATGTTTCGGGTTGGCCATCACCTCGCGCGGGGCGCCGCGCTCGACCACGACTCCGCCGTCCATGAACACCAGCTCGTCGGCCACCTCGCGGGCGAAGCCCATCTCGTGCGTGACCACGATCATCGTCATGCCCTGTTGCGCAAGCTTCTTCATGACCGCGAGCACATCGCCGACCAGTTCCGGGTCTAGCGCCGAGGTCGGTTCGTCGAACAGCATGAGCTTGGGTTCCATCGCCAACGCGCGGGCGATCGCGACGCGCTGCTGCTGGCCGCCGGACAACTGCGCCGGGTACGCATCAGCCTTGCTGGACAACCCCACCTTGTCGAGCAGGTCCCGCGCACGACTCACCGCCGCGTCCCGCTTGACGCCCTTGACGTGCAACGGCGCCTCGATGATGTTCTCCAGCGCGGTCCGGTGCGGGAACAGGTTGAAATGCTGGAAGACCATGCCGACATCGCGGCGCTGGCGGGCGGCCTCCTTGGGCGGGAGTTCGTGCAGCTTGCCCCCGCGTTCGCGGTACCCGACCAGCTCCTCGTCGACGTACAACCGCCCGGCGCTGACCTGTTCCAGGTGGTTGATGCACCGCAGGAACGTCGACTTTCCGGAACCGGAGGGACCGACGAGCACGAGGACCTGGCCGCGCTCGACTTCGAGCGAGACGCCCTTGAGCACGTCGAGGGCACCGAAGCTCTTGCACACCTGTTCGGCGCGCACCATGGGGGTCATGCGGGCACACCCCCGTGGTCGCCCATCTGCGCCAGGGCAAGGGCCTCGAGCTGTTTGGTCGTCAGCTTGCGCGACGCACCCCGCGAGAAGTACCGCTCCAGGTAGAACTGTCCGACCATCAGCACGCTGGTGATGACCAGGTACCAGGTCGCGGCGACCAGCAGCAGCGGGATGGGCTGGAAGATCACCGCGGAGATGTCCCGGGTGCGGGTGTACAGCTCGAGCGTGTACGGCACGGCCGTGACCAGCGACGTGGTTTTCAGCATGCTGATCAGCTCGTTGCCGGTCGGCGGCACGATGACCCGCATCGCCTGCGGGAGAACGGTGCGCCGCATGGTCATCCACCACGACATGCCGAGAGCGACCGACGCCTCGGTCTGCCCCTCCGGGACGGAAATGATTCCGGCACGGATGATTTCGGCCATGTAGGCGGCTTCGTTGAGGCCCAGGCCGATGAAGGCCATCTCGAACGCCAGCGACAGTCCCTGCAGCTGGATGTGGAACAACGACGGACCGAACGGCACCCCGATCTGGATGTTCTGGTAGATCGACGGAAACAGGCCCCAGAACACCAGCTGCACGTACACCGGAGTACCGCGGAAAATCCACAGGTAGCCCCACGCGACCGCACGGAACACCGGGTTCGGCGACAACCGCATCACGGCCAGGACGACGCCGAGCACCAAGCCGATCGCCATCGCATAGATGGTGAGCTGCACGGTGTTCCACGCCGCCTCGGCCACCCGCACGTCGAGCAGGTACTTGAGATAGGTGTCCCAGCCGTACGCGGGGTTGGTCGCGGCTCCGTAGAGGAACAGCCCGGCGACAGCGATGATCGCGAAGGCCCCGACCCACCGCCAGGGATGTCGCAGTGGTACCGCGTGGATGGCGGCGGGACCGCTCGGGTCCGCCGCTGACTCAGCAGCCGTCACGTCAGCTGGTGGCCCCATTGATGACCGGCTTGTCGATCATTCCGGCCTGCACGCCCCAATTGGTCGCGATCTGCTTGTACGTGCCGTTGTCGATCAGGTGCTGCAATGCCTGCAGCAGCGACTGTGCCAACGGCGAGCCCTTCTTCACCGGCCACCCGTAGGGCGCTGAATCGAACACCTCGCCGGCCTGCACGAGCTTGCCGCCCGCCTGCTTGATCGCCCACAGCGTCACGGGCGAGTCCGCGGACATGGCGTCGGCCTGGCCGACGACAACGGCGTTGGCGGCCTGGTCCTGGTTGTCGAACTTCACCACGTCGATGGGCGGCTTACCGGCGTCGGTGCACGTCTTGGACTTGGCGGGCAGTTCCTCGGTGTCCTGCACCGTGGTCGACTCGACGGCGACCTTCTTGCCACAGGCGTTGTTGGGGTCGACGTGGTCACCTGCGCGCTGCGCCCACAGGCTGCCGGCCGAGAAGTAGGTGACGAAGTCGACCTGCTGCTCACGCTGCTTGCTGTCGGTGAAGGACGACATACCGACGTTGTAGGTGCCGGCCTGGATCGCCGGGATGATCTTCGAGAAGTCCGATTCTTCGCGGTAGTCGGCGGTCAGACCCAGCGTCTGCGCGATGGCGTTCATCAGGTCGACGTCGAATCCGACGACCTTGCCGCTCGGGTCCTTGTACTCGTTGGGCGCATACGGGATGTTGACGCCGACGATCAGCTTGCCGCTGGACTTGATGGCCTCCGGCACCGTGTTGGCGATGGACTCCACCTTGGCGGCGGGAGCCGCCGACGAACTCGATGCGGGCGAGCTGGATTCGGTGTTCTTCGTGCACCCCGACAGCGCCAACGCGCCACTGGCCGCCACCACCACCGCAATGCGCCACGCCGTGCCCCGACGGGTCTGACTCACACCTGACACGTTGCCTCTTCCTTCGTGCTCAACTCTGCCCCAGCCACAGCTGCCATGACACCCCGCCAGCGCGCATCGGTCGGCGTGCTGCGTTGGAGAGCACCTTAATGGCACGGTGGTCGCCAAGCAGCCCAATCGCCAGTTGTCCACATCTAGAACCACCGAAAAACAGTGTTGTCCGAACTCTGCGCAGCCTCCGTCAAATATGTGAGACTGCGTCAATGACCACGCAAACTCCGCCAAGTCTGTTGCAGCATCTGTGGAAAACCGAGCTCATCGCCGGCTTGATCTCCGTGGTACTGGGCGCCGCCGTGTTGGCCCAGCCGGGCATCTCGGTCGCGGTGGCAGCGATCTTCTTCGGGGCCTATCTGCTCGTCACCGGTATCGGCCAGGTGGTGTTCGCCTTCAGCCTGCACATCACCGCGGGCGGACGCGTACTGGCCTTCATCAGTGGCGCGGCATCTCTGGTGCTCGCGGTGCTGGCCTTCCGTCATATCGGCGATGCTGTGCTGCTGCTGGCCATCTGGATCGGCATCGGCTTCATCTTCCGCGGTGTGGCCACCACGGTGTCGGCGATCAGCGATCCGGGGCTGCCCGCCCGCGGGTGGAACATCTTCCTCGGCATCATCAGCCTGATCGCCGGTTTCGTCGTCCTGGGTTCGCCGATCGAGTCGATCGGCACGCTGGCGCTGGTGACGGGCATCTGGCTGGTGGTCACCGGCGTCGCCGAAGTGATCACCGCGTTCGGAATCCGCAAGGGCGCCAAGGCCGTTGACAAGGCCATCCACGAGGCGGCGACCAACGCCTGAGTCCACCGACCGTCTGCAGTTGTGTGGCCGGGCGCACGTGTGCGCCTGGCCACACAATTCGCTGTTCGGCGGGTCTGGACCACCGACCGGATGAACTACTACAGTAAGTCGTAGACCAATCCCTCCGGCTCGGGGAAGGCCCCATGGACGCACTGGACGTATCGAGGTGGCAGTTCGGGATCACCACCGTCTACCACTTCATCCTGGTCCCGCTGACCATCGGCCTCGCGCCGCTGCTGGCCGTCATGCAGACCATCTGGGTGGTGACGGGCAATCCGGCCTGGTACCGGCTGACCAAGTTCTTCGGCAAGCTGTTCCTGATCAACTTCGCCCTCGGCGTGGCCACGGGCATCGTGCAGGAATTCCAGTTCGGGATGAACTGGAGTGAGTACTCACGATTCGTCGGCGACGTGTTCGGCGCACCGCTGGCGCTGGAGGGCCTGGCGGCGTTCTTCTTCGAATCCACCTTCATCGGCCTGTGGATCTTCGGCTGGACCAAGCTGCCCCGCCTGGTGCACCTGGCGTGTATCTGGATCGTCGCGTTCGGGGTGAACGCGTCGGCGTTCTTCATCATCTCGGCCAACTCGTTCATGCAGCATCCCGTTGGCGCGCACTACAACCCGGAGACCGGCCGGGCGGAGCTGACCAGCATCTGGGAGCTGCTGACCAACAACACCGGCATCGCGGCGTTCACGCACACAGTCGGCGGCGCCATCCTGACGGCCTCCACGTTCGTCGCGGCGATCAGCGCCTGGTGGATGGTGCGCAGTGGCAACACCGAGGAATCGCGCACCATGTTCCGCCCCGCCGCCGTGCTGGGCTGCTGGGTCGCGCTGGTCGCCGCCGCCTCGCTCACGCTCACCGGCGACGCCCAGGGCAAGCTGATGTTCGTCCAGCAGCCCATGAAGATGGCCTCGGCAGAATCGTTGTGCCACACCCAAACCGATCCCGATTTCTCGGTCCTGACCATCGGTACCCACAACAACTGCGACAGCGTCGTGCACGTCATCGAGGTGCCGTACGTACTGCCGTTCCTCGCCGAGAGCAAGTTCGAGGGCGTCCGACTCGAGGGCGTGCAGGACCTGCAGAAGGCCTACGAGGCCAAATACGGTCCGGGTGACTACCGGCCCAACCTGTTCGTGACCTACTGGTCCTTCCGCATGATGATCGGATTGCTCGCGTTCCCTGGGCTTTTCGCGCTCACCACGCTGTGGTTGACACGCAAGGGCCGCATTCCCACGCAACGCTGGTTGAGCTTGTTCGCGCTCGTGACGCTGCCCATGCCGTTCCTGGCCAACAGCGCCGGCTGGGTCTTCACCGAGATGGGCCGCCAGCCCTGGGTGGTCGCCGCCAACCCGACCGGTGACCCCAACCTGCACCTGACCATCCGGCAGGGCGTGTCGGCGCACAGCGCAGGCACGGTGTGGATCTCGTTGCTCACCTTCACCGCGCTGTATGCGGCGCTCGCCGTCGTCTGGTTCTGGCTCATCCGCCGCTACACGCTCGAAGGGCCCCAGGAACACGACGCCGAACCGACACCACCGACCCCACCCGACAGCGACGACGTCGCCCCACTGTCGTTCGCGTACTAGGAAGGGGCAGCCATGACACTCCAGCATCTGTGGTTCATCATCCTGGCCGTGCTCTTCGTGGGCTTCTTCGTCCTGGAGGGCTTCGACTTCGGCGTCGGCATGCTCATGGAGTTCTTCGGCCGCGCCGCCGGCGGTGACGAGGCCGACGCCGAACGGCACCGCCGCGTCGCGCTCAACACCATCGGTCCCGTATGGGACGGCAACGAAGTCTGGCTGCTCACCGCCGGCGGATCCATGTTCGCGGCATTCCCCGGCATGTACGCCACGCTGTTCTCGGGCCTCTACCTGCCGCTGCTCGCGATCCTCGTCGGCATGATCGTCCGGGTCTGCGCCATCGAATGGCGCGGCAAGATCGACGACCCGCAGTGGCGCCGGTGGGCCGATATCGGCATCGCCCTGGGATCGTGGCTGCCCGCCGTGCTGTGGGGCGTGGCGTTCGCCTCCATCCTGCGCGGCCTCCCCGTCGACGCCCACCATCAGATTCAGCTGTCCTTCGGTGACGTCCTCAACCCGTACTCGATACTCGGCGGCCTCGCCACGGCGAGCCTCTTCGCGTTCCACGGCGCGGTGTTCGTCACGCTGAAAACCCAAGGGGCCGTGCACGACGACGCGCGCCGCTTCGCCACCCGACTCACCGTCCCGGTGACCCTGATCGTCGCCGGATTCGGCATCTGGACCCAGGTGGCCTACGGCAACGACGTGACCTGGATCGCGCTGGGAATCGCTGTCGTGGCACAGCTTTCGGCAGTCCGCCTGGTGTGGACGCGCCGCGCCGACGGGTGGGCGTTCGCCGCGACGGCCGTCGTCGTCGTCGCGGTGGTCGCGCTCCTGTTCAGCTGCCTGTACCCGAATCTCATTCCCTCGACCCTCAATCCGGCATGGAGCCTGACGATCCACAACGCGTCGTCGTCGCCCTACACCCTGAAGGTGATGACCTGGGCCGCTCTGGTGTTCACGCCGTTGGTGATCGGCTACCAGGCATGGTCGTACTGGGTGTTCCGGCAACGGATTTCGGCCGAGCAGATCCCGGCCTCCATCGGTCTGACCCGAAACGGCGGGCTGCACTGACCCGTTCGTCGACCAACCCCCGCATGACCGCCGGCCTGCGGCGGCATCTGGCGGCCACGGTCGGCAGCGGGGTCGTCATCACCGGCGCGGCGCTCGCCGCGGCAGTGCTCACCGCGCAGGTGGTGGCGGGGGTCATCACCACCGGCGCGCCACTATCGCACTGGGTACCCCAACTGCTGGCGCTCGCCGCACTCTGGTCGCTGCGTGCCGGCGCCCAGTGGTGGCAGGCCAGGCTCAGTCAGCACGGCGCCACCGCCATGATCGCCGATCTCGACGCGCAGGTGCTCACCGCCGTCACCGCGCTGCCGCCGCAGCGTCGACAGGCCGTGCACGACGAGGCCGCGATCCTGCTGACCCGCGGGCTGGACGGGCTGCGACCGTACTTCACCCGCTACCTGCCCGCGGTCGTCATGTCCGTGCTGCTGACCCCGGCGGCCGTCATCGTGATCGCCTGGTACGACGTGAAATCCGCGATCGTCGTGCTGATCGCGCTGCCGCTCATCCCGCTGTTCATGGTGCTGGTCGGTGTCATGACCACCGAGCGGTCGGCGGCCGCACTCGCCGCCATGGCCACGCTGCAGTCGCGTCTGCTCGACCTGATCGCGGGCATCCCCACGCTGCGTGCCCTGAACCGCGCCGAGGGCGCCGCGCCGCGCATCACCGAACTGTCCGACGCACACCGGCGTTCGGCCCTGGCCACGCTGCGGATCGCGTTCCTGTCGGCGCTCGTCCTGGAATTACTGGCGACACTCGGGGTGGCGCTGGTCGCCGTCGGCGTCGGTCTGCGCCTGGTCAGCGGCGGCGTCACCCTGCCGGTCGCGCTGACGGTGCTGCTCCTGGCACCCGAGGTGTTCTGGCCGCTGCGCCGCGTCGGCGTCGAATTTCATGCCGCCCAAGACGGCAAGGTCGCCTTCGAGCAGGCCTACCGGCTGCTGGAGAACGCCGGGCAACCCGAGTCCGGCACCGCCCGGATCGGCGCACGGCCGACCATCGACCTGAAACAGGTCAGCATCGAGGGCCGGGATGGCCCGGCTCCGCACAATCTGACGTTGCGGGCCGAGCCCGGCTCGGTGACTGTCCTGACCGGACCCAATGGCAGCGGAAAAAGCACAGCGCTGCAAGCGATTCTGGGGCTGACGACGCCCGACGCCGGCCGGGTGTCTCTCGGCGACGGCGAGCTCCGCGTCGAGGTCGGAGCGCTGGACCGGCAGCACTGGTGGCAACAGATCGGCTGGCTGCCGCAACGGCCCGTGCTCGTCCCGGGCACCGTGCGCGAGAACCTGGAATTGCTCGGCCCGCTGCCCGATCTCGACGGCGCCTGCCGTGCAGCGGGATTCGACGAGGTTCTGGCCACCCTGCCCGCCGGACTGGACACCGTGCTGGGCCGCGGCGGCTCCGGGCTGTCGCTGGGCCAGCGGCAGCGGCTGGCACTGGCGCGCGTACTCGGCCGGCCCACTCCGGTGCTGCTGCTCGACGAACCGACCTCACATCTGAACGCCGAGCTGGAACTCCAGGTCCTCCAAACGATCCGGGCCCGTGCCGAGGCCGGCGCGACCGTCATCGTCGTCGGACACCGGGCCACCGTGCTGGCCATCGGTGACGAGATCGTCCGGGTGGGAGGTGCGTCCCGTGTCCACAGTTAGATTCGCGGTCGACCTGCTCCGGCCCCGGCTTCCCCGCCTGGCGCTGGCCGTCTTCCTCGGGTCCGCGGCGCTCGGCAGCGCCCTCGCCCTGGCCGGGGTGTCGGCGTGGCTGATCACCCGGGCCTGGGAGCAGCCGCCGATCCTGGAGTTGACGGTCGCGGTGGTGGCCGTCCGGCTGTTCGGCATTTCCCGTGGCGTGCTGGGCTACTGCGAACGCCTGGCATCGCACGACGTGGCGCTGCGCGCCGCCGGCCGGGCCCGCACCGAGCTGTACCGGCGGCTGTCGGCCGCCCCGCCGGCGACGGTGCTGCGCCTGAGCAGCGGCGAATTGGTTTCGCGCGCAGGCGCTTCCGTCGACGACCTGGCCGACACCCTGGTGCGCGCCGTGCTGCCCGCCGCCGTGGCGACGGTGCTGTCGACCGCCGCGGTGATCGTCATCGCCGTCATCTCCCCCGCTGCCGCGCTCGCCCTGACCGCCGGACTGGTGGTAGCCGGAGTCTGGGCGCCATGGCAGGCGGCCCGCGCCGCGGAAGCCACCGAACGTCTTGCCGCAGCACACCATTCGGACCGTGACGCCGCCGTCATGCTGGCACTCGACCATGCCGCCGAACTGGCCGTAGCCGGCCGCCTCAGCGGTGTCATCGCGCAAGCCACCGCGGACCACCGCCGCTGGGGCGACGCCGCCGACCGCGCCGCCCGGCCCGCCGCCATCGCCGCCGCGGTTCCGATTCTGGCCACCGGTGCCAGCGCCATCGCCGCGATCCTCGCCGCCATCTCGCTCACGTCGGCGGTCGCACCCACGACATTGGCGATCCTCATGCTGCTGCCGCTGTCGGCGTTCGAAGCGACCGGCGCGCTGCCCGCCGCGGCCGTGCAGTTGACGCGGGCCCGTATCGCCATCACGCGGCTCACCGGCATGCTGGCCGAGCACCCCGACGACCGCGCCCTCGTGGCCGTCCCGCCGCTGCAGGTCGTACCCGGCGAACGGATTGCCGTATTGGGCGCCAGCGGTCGGGGCAAGACGACGCTGCTGCTGTCCACCGCCGATCGCCTGCGCGAAACCGATTCACCGGCAGGGTTTTTCGCCGAGGATGCGCACCTGTTCGACACCACGCTGCGGGACAACCTCCTGGTGGCCCGGGGCGACGCCACCGACGACGAGCTCATCGCCGCGCTGGCAAAGGTCGGCCTGGGCCCCTGGCTGGCGACGCTGCCGGACGGGTTGTCGACCCTGCTGATCGGCGGCGCTGCCGCCGTCTCCGCCGGACAGCGGCGCCGCCTGCTGCTCGCCCGTGCCCTGCTGACCGACTTCCCCGTCGTGCTCCTCGATGAACCCACCGAGCATCTCGACGCGGCGGACAGCCACCGCCTGCTCGCCGAACTCCTCACTCCCGGCGCATTGTTCGGCGCCGACCGGGCGGTCGTGGTGGCCACGCACCACCTGCCGCCGAGCCTGCACTGCACGGTGCTGAACCTGGACCTCAGCAAAGACGGGTACCCTGCGCAGTCATGAGCATGTATCCCGGTGGTGGGTATCCCCCGCCGCCACCGCCGCCGTACGCCAACCAGGGATACGGGGCATACACGTCGGCGCCGCGCAACGGCATGGGAACCGCCGCACTGGTTCTGGGCATCGTGGGACTGCTGACCTCGTGGTCGGTGGTCGGTGGACTGCTGTTCGGATTGGGCGCCGTGGCGTGCGGCGTCCTCGGCCGCGGCCGGGTCAAGCAGGGCCTCGCCGACAACGGCGTGGTGGCCGGTGCGGGCATCGTGCTCGGCGCGCTGGCGACCGTGCTGGCCGTCGTGTTCGTCTTCGTCGCGATCGGCTTCTACCGCCAGGTCGGGTTCGGTGACTACACCGACTGCATGACACGCGCCGGGCAGGACCAGAACGCACAGAACACCTGCGTCCAGGATTTCCGCGGCCGCATCGAGAAGGAGTTCGGTGTCACGGTCGGCTGAGCCGGGCCCCGTGACATACCAAAAGCCTTAGCCCGGAAAGTGTTTGACGATGCCTTCCTGGGTCACCGTCGCCAGCACCTGGCCGGCGCGGTCGAAGAAATGGCCGGACGCCAGGCCCCGGGAATCGGCGGCCACCGGTGACGTCGTCGAATACAGCACCCACTCGTCGAACTTGATGGGCCGGTGGAACCAGACGGTGTGGTTCATGGTGACCGCGAAAATCCGGTCGTGACCCCACGACAGGCCGTGGGTGGTGATGATCGAGTCCAGCAGCGTCGTGTCCGACGAATAGACCAGTGCCGCGGCGTGCAGCACCGGATCGTCGGGCATGGCACCCATGGTCTTGAGCCACACGCGGTTGTGGTCGAGCTTGCCGCCCTTGTCCCGCATCACCCAGGCCGGGTCGTTGGTGTAGCGCCATTCGATGGGCTTGAGCGCCTCGACGAACAGCGGAACGGTCTCCTCGTAGCCCTTCAGCAGGTCGTCAATCGTGGGCAGCGACAACGGATCCGGCACCACCGGGGCCTTGACCGAGTGCTCGAGACTGCGCCCGCCGGCCAGGTGCGACACCAGTGCCGTCGCCAGCAGGGTGTCGCCCTGCATGACGTCGACGCGGCGGTTCGCGAAGCGACGTTCGTCGCGCAGCCGGACCACCTTGAACTCCAGGTCGCGCTCCGGATCGCCACCGGCGATGAAGTGGGTCGACAGCGTCGTCGGCGGCAGCTTCGGCGGCACGGTGCGGCTGGCGGCGACGAAGGCCTGCGCCATCATCTGGCCACCGAAGGTACGGACCGGGTTCCGGCTCGGATGACCACCGGTGAAGGTGTCGTCATCGACCTGGGTGACGTCGAGAACCTTGAGCAGTTCCTCGAAATCAGCAGTCGTCACGCGTCGCTCCCGGTTAGTGATCTTCCTCCCCGATCCGGTGCACGTGGATCAGGTTGGTCGAGCCTACTGTGCCCGGAGGCGCACCCGCGACGATGACCACCAGGTCACCGCGCTTGTAGCGGTCCAGCTCCAGTAGCGCCTTGTCGACCTCCTGGATCATGCCGTCGGTGCTTTCCATCTTCGGGACGATGAACGTCTCGGTCCCCCAGGTCAGTGCCAGCTGGCTGCGCACCTCGGGCAGGTCAGTGAAGGCCAGCAGCGGCAGCGGCGTGTGCAGGCGGGACAGCCGGCGCACGGTGTCGCCCGACTGGGTGAAGGCGACCAGCGCCTTGGCGTCCAGCCGCTCGCCGATGTCGCGGGCCGCGTAGGAGATGACGCCACGTTTGGTGCGCGGCACGTGTGTCAACGGCGGCGCGTCCGTGGAGTTCGCCTCGACAGCTTTCACGATGCGCGCCATGGTCCGCACGGCCTCCAGCGCATGCTTGCCGACCGAGGTCTCACCGGAGAGCATGACGGCGTCGGCGCCGTCGAGAATCGCGTTCGCGACGTCCGAGGCCTCGGCCCGGGTGGGCCGGGAGTTCTCGATCATCGACTCCAGCATCTGGGTCGCCACGATGACGGGTTTGGCGTTCTCCCTGGCCATCTGGATGGCGCGCTTCTGCACCAGCGGCACTTCCTCGAGCGGCAGCTCGACGCCCAGGTCACCACGGGCGACCATGATCGCGTCGAAGGCCAGCACGATGGCCTCGAGATTGTCGACGGCTTCGGGCTTCTCCAGCTTGGCGATCACCGGCACCCGGCGCCCCACCGAGTCCATCACCTCGTGCACGAGTTCGATGTCGGCCGGCGACCGGACGAACGACAGCGCGATCAGGTCGACGCCGAGCTTCAAGGCGAACTTCAGGTCTTCGATGTCCTTCTCGGACAACGCCGGAACGGACACGTTCATCCCGGGCAGCGACAGGCCTTTGTTGTTGCTGACCGGCCCGCCCTCGGTGACGGTGCAGACGACGTCGTTGCCGTCGATCTTGTCGACCACCAGGCCGACCTTGCCGTCGTCGACGAGCAGGCGGTCACCGGCGCGGGCGTCCTCGGCCAGCTGCTTGTAGGTGGTCGACACGCGATCGTGGCTGCCTTCGCAGTCGTCGACGGTGATCCGCACCGTTTCGCCGGTGTGCCACTCGGTGGGACCGTCGGCGAAGCGACCGAGCCGAATCTTGGGGCCCTGCAGGTCGGCGAGAATGCCGACCGCGCGGCCGGCGGTGTCGGACGCCGCCCGCACGCGCTTGTACGCCGTCTCATGATCGGCGTGGGCACCATGGCTGAAATTCAGCCGCGCCACATCCATCCCAGCTTCCACCAGCGCCAGTACGGTCGCGTCGGTAGACGTAGCCGGGCCCAGGGTACAGACGATTTTTCCGCGCCTATTCACGGTGCATGAGCATAGTGGATCGATTCAGATAACGGCCCGTCGGGAGCGCCGTCGGCGCCTCGAACATCAGCCGAACAGCGAGTTGCTGGGCGGTGTCCGCAGCTCAGCGCGCTACGGCTGGGTGAACGTCGGCACCAGAGGGAAGCCCGGCAGATTACGGATCACCGTCCACACCAGCATCGCCACCAGAGCCGTCACCAGCGGTGGCGCCACCGACAGGCGGCGTCGCCAGCACACCACGAGCCAGACGGTCAGCAGCGGCAATCCCACGAGCGCGAAGACGTTGTCGACGACGGCAGCCGAGAAGTCACCGTGCAGCACGTCGTGCGTCATGCGCAGCCCGCCGCACAGCGGACAGTTCCAGCCGGTCAGAGCCTTGAATGGGCACGGCGGAAACCCGAATCCGGGGCGGTGCGGGTCGGCGACGCCGATGTACGTGAGGGCGGCCGCCGCCGCGGCCCCGGTGCCGGCCGCTCCCGCCACACGCGCGACCCTGGCGGCTGACGTCATCAGTCCATGATGCCCGGTGGGGGCTCGCTCGCCGCGGACTGAACAGGGAATTGGTACGTGCGATGTGCAAGTGCGAACGTCGGTGACCCCTCGACACCGACGTCCGCCGCGCGAACCCAGCGACAATATTGCCGTATTGTAACGGTTCGGGCAAACGTAGGCGAGGGTTATTGGCGCAACTGGCCGTGCCGGATCAGCTCGTTGACGGACTCTTCCCACCTGGCCAGCTCGGGATCAGAAGTGAACGACGCCTGCAGGTGCCGGTCGAGATGTCGGCGCAAGATGATCGAGCCCAGCGTCAGGACCAACGGATTCAGCCCGGCCCAGACCACGTCGAGCCCCTCGGCCGCGTCCCCGCTGTCGACCATGCGCTGCCACCGGTCGATGCCGATCCGCGCCATCGCGTCGAATATCGCTATGCCGCTTGGTGTTTCAGAAGCCACCGCCCGGCCCAGATAGTCCATGACCACCAGGTGGTCGGTGAGCAGGCCATGCACCGCCCTGCCGATCGCGGCAACCGAATCCGGGCCGGGGCTTTCTAGCGCGGCGAACATGGTCGAGCTGATGAGTTTCATCGCCACGTCGTCGACGGCCTTGATCAAACCGTCCTTGGTGCCGAAATGGTGCTGCACCAACCCCACTGACACGCCCGCGGTATCAGCCACCATCTGCAACGTCGCATCGGACGTGCCCCGCTGCGCAAACACCGTCAGCGCCGCATTGAGGATGCGGTCCTGCCGAGACTGCTGCAACTGCGCTCCGTCGGCTATGTCATCCACAGGAGACATCCAACCACCGCACAACCGATAACGACCGGCGACTGCGGAACATACCGTTCGCATGAATGTGCAGCTTGTGCGCACTTTTGCCCCGGGGTGGATGTGAGGTCGCGGTGGCCCTGCGCCTACGAAGTGGGTTTTGCGCCCTCAGTTCAGGGTCAACGGCGAGGGGCCGCCCGGCCGCGTTGACTCTGCGCTGACGGCGTTCGCCACTCGCACTTTTGCGCCCTCAGTTCAGGGTCAACAGCGAGGGTCGCCGAGCGTGCGCACAGTGCGTCCTCGGCGCCAGATCCGCGATCTGGCCGCACATTCGCGGCCCTGCAGGCTTGGCTCAGCCCTGACGGCGCCACCAACGACGGCGCGGGGCGGGCGGCTCCCACACGGGAACCCCAACGGGCTCAACCTTTTCGGTGACTGCGGCCTTCGGCGCAGCTTCTTCAGCCGGCTCAGAGTCGGCGTCGGCTTCATCGGCAGTTTCGTCGGTGCTGTCGTCGGCGTCTTCGGCTTCGTCAGCGTCTTCGGCCTCGGAATCCGTTGCTTCCTCGGACTCCTCCGCTGCGTCCTCGGCATCAGCACTGTCGTCGCCGTCGACGACATCAGTCTCCGCGGCGGCTTCGTCAGCGTCTTCAGCTTCGGAATCCGTTACTTCCTCGGACTCCTCGACGGCTTCAGCTTCCGCGGCATCCTCAACATCAGCGCTGTCGTCACCGTCGGCGACCTCAGTCTCCGCGGCGGCCTCGTCAGCCACCTCGTCGGATTCCGTTGTCCCCTCGGACTCCTCGGCTACCTCGACAGCTTCGGCTTCTTCGGCGTCATCAGCATCGACGTCGGACTCATCGGCCTCGACCTCCGCACCCTCGGAATCCGTTGCTTCCTCGGACTCCTCGGCCACCCCGACAGCTTCAGCCTCCGCGGCATCCCCAACATCAGCGCTGTCGTCGCCTTCGGCGATCTCCGCCTCAACGTCTTCGGCGTCAGCAGCCTCGGCTTCCGCCTCCGCGGTCTCGGGCTCTTCGGCATCCAGTTCTTCGGCCTCGGAGTCGGACTCGTCTGCTGCCTCGACTGCCTCGGAATCGACTGACTCGTCGGCGGATTCGTCGACGGATTCCTCGACCGCGCCCTCGGCGTCGCCGGCCTGCTCGGCGAGCGCCACGGTTTCGTCGGATTGGGTCTCGACGGCGTCGGCCTCGTCAGCGACGTCGGCATCGCCGTCCGAAGCGGCAGCGGCGCCGGCTGCGACAGCAACGGGCACGGCCAACAGGGCGCCCTCGGAGTCGGCCTCTTCGTCGGCTTCTTCGGCCTGCCGGCCACCGAGCGTCGACGGATCCTCACGGCCCCGCGGCGCCACCATCATGTAGACGACGGCACCGATGAACACGAACGTCGAGGTGAAGGAGTTGACGCGGATACCGGCGATCAGCGTCGCGGTGTCGCTGCGCATCAGCTCGACGCCGAAGCGGCCGACGCAGTAGGCGGCGACGTACAGCGCGAACAGCCGGCCGTGACCCAGCTTGAAGCGGCGGTCGGCCCACAGGAGGATGAAGAAAACCAGGAGGTTCCACAGCAATTCGTAGAGGAACGTCGGGTGTACGACCTCATAGACCTGCCCGGTCGAGACGCCGTTGAGCAGATGCGGGTTCACGACGCCGGAACCGTCACTGCGCTGGAAGATCTGGAGGCCCCAGGGCAGGTCGGTCGGCCGGCCGTACAGCTCCTGGTTGAAGTAGTTGCCGAGCCGGCCGATGGCCTGGGCCAGGATGATGCCGGGTGCGATGGCGTCACCGAACGCGGGCAGCGGAATTCCGTGCCTGCGGCAGCCGATCCAGGCGCCGACGCCACCGAGCGCGACCGCACCCCAGATACCGAGGCCGCCGTCCCAGATCCGGACGGCACCGGCGAAGCCCGCGCCGCCCTCGGCGAAGTAGGTGCGCCAGTCGGTCATCAGGTGGTACAGGCGACCACCGACGAGGCCGAACGGCACCGCCCACAGCGCGATGTCATAGATGACGCCCGGTTCACCACCGCGCGCGACCCATCGGCGATCGCCGATGATCAGCGCGGCGATGATGCCGGTGATGATGCAGAGCGCGTAGGCCCGGATCGGTACTGGCCCCAAGTGCCAGACGCCCTGGGCCGGACTCGGGATGTATGCCAGCAACGATGTGGTCACGCGGAAACTTTCTGTCGTACTCCGTGGGCCAGTTCTTCGGACAAAGCGCGTACCGCGGGGATGCCGCCGTCACCCAGCGCCGACACGAGCGCCGAGCCGACGATGACGCCGTCGGCGTAGGCGGCGATCTCGGCTGCCTGTTCGCGCGAGCGCACACCGAGGCCGACACCCACCGGGATGTCCGACACGGCACGCACCCGCGACACCAGTTCCGGCGCCATGTTCGACACGGCGTCGCGCGCACCGGTCACGCCCATGGTCGACGCGGCGTAGACGAACCCGCGCGAGGCCTGCACTGTGGCGGCCAGCCGCTCCGGGGTCGACGACGGCGCCACCAGGAAGATGCGGTCCAGGTTGTGGGCGTCGGAGACGCCGAACCATTCGTCGGCCTCGTCGGGGATGAGGTCGGGCGTGATGAGCCCGAGCCCGCCTGCCGACGCCAGGTCACGCGCGAAAGCGTCGACGCCCCAGCGCAACACCGGATTCCAGTAGGTCATGACGACGGCGTGCCCGCCGGCGTTGCTGATGGCCTCGACGGCCTTCAACGCGTCACGGACCCGAACCCCGTTCTGCAGAGCGGTGTTGGTGGCGGCGGCGATGACCGGGCCGTCCATGCCCGGATCGGAGTACGCGACGCCGACTTCGATGATGTCGCAACCGGATTCGGTCATCGCGACCATCGCGTCGATGGACGTCTGCACGTCCGGGTAGCCGGTCGGCAGGTACCCGATCAGCGCCGAACGCCCTTCGGCCCGGCACGATTCGAACAATCCAGCCAGTCGGCTCATGACGCTTCCCCAGTCTCACCCTCCAGTAGACCGAACCATTTCGCGGCGGTCTCGACGTCCTTGTCGCCGCGGCCGGACAGGTTCACCACGATCACCGAACCCGGGCCCAGCTCGCTACCCAGCTTCAACGCGCCCGCCACCGCGTGCGCCGACTCGATGGCCGGGATGATGCCCTCGGTGCGGCACAGAAGCCCGAACGCTTCCATGGCCTCGGTGTCGGTGACCGGCCGGTACTCGGCGCGGCCGATGTCCTTGAGGAAGGCATGTTCGGGACCGACGCCCGGGTAGTCCAAACCAGCTGAGATGGAATGCGATTCGATGGTCTGGCCATCCTCGTCCTGCAGCAGGTAGGAGAACGAGCCCTGGAACGCACCCGGCGACCCGCCGGTGAATGTAGCTGCGTGCCTTCCGGTTTCGACGCCGTCGCCGGCCGCTTCGAAACCGACCAGGCGCACCCCCGGATCGTCGATGAAGGCGTGGAAGACGCCGATGGCGTTCGATCCGCCGCCGACGCACGCCGTCACCGCGTCGGGCAGCCGGCCGGCCTGCTGCTGCACCTGGACCCGCGCCTCCATGCCGATGACGCGCTGGAAGTCGCGCACCATGACGGGGAACGGGTGCGGCCCGGCCGCGGTGCCGAAGCAGTAGTAGGTGTCGTCCGCGTTGGTGACCCAGTCGCGGAAGGCTTCGTTGATGGCGTCCTTGAGGGTCGCCGAACCGGCCTCGACCGACACCACGGTGCCGCCGAGCAGCCGCATCCGGGCCACGTTCAGCGCCTGCCGTGCGGTGTCGACCGCACCCATGTAGACGACGCACTCCAGGCCGAGCAGCGCGCAGGCCGTCGCGGTGGCGACGCCGTGCTGGCCGGCGCCCGTCTCGGCGATGACGCGGGTCTTGCCCATGCGCTTGGCCAGCAGAGCCTGCCCGAGCACGTTGTTGATCTTGTGAGAACCGGTGTGGTTCAGGTCTTCTCGTTTGAGGAAGAGTCGCGCACCGCCGGCATGTTCGGACAGTCGCGTCGCTTCGTAGAGCGGCGACGGCCGGCCGGTGTAGTGCTGCTGCAGCCGGTCGAGCTCGTCGAGGAAGGTCTGGTCGGTGCGGACCTTGTCGTAGGCCGCGGTGACTTCCTCGATGACCGCCATCAGGGCCTCGGGTACCAGCCGGCCGCCGTAGGCACCGAAGTGCCCCTTGGCGTCGGGGTCGTGGCTCGTGGCTTCGGCGACCGCCGCGCTCATCCGCGGCAATTCAGTACCTGTGTGATCAGACATGAGAACTCGGGCTGCTTCTTCGCGCAGGAGCCCGCAATTCAGCGGGCTGGTTTCGGGCAGGACGGGTGCGTGCCGGCCGTCACCAGGTCGGCGACGGCGCTGCGGGGGTCGCCACTGGTCACCAGGCCTTCACCGACCAGGACGGCGTCGGCGCCGGCACCGGCGTAGGCCAGCAGGTCGGCGGTGCCACGCACTCCCGACTCGGCGATCCGGATGATGTTGCTCGGCAGACCGGGTGCGATGCGGCCGAAGCAGTCGCGGTCGACCTCAAGGGTCTTGAGGTCGCGGGCGTTGACGCCGATGACCTTGGCACCGGCCTGGATGGCGCGGTCCGCTTCTTCCTCGGTGTGCACCTCGACCAGCGGGGTCATCCCGAGCGACTCGGTCCGGTCGATCATCGAGGTCAGCACCGACTGCTCCAGTGCCGCGACGATCAGCAGCAGCATGTCGGCGCCGTGCGCCCGGGCCTCGTGAATCTGGTACGGGGTGACGATGAAGTCCTTGCGCAGCACCGGGATCGACACCGCGGCACGCACGGCGTCCAGATCGGCCAGCGAACCGTTGAAGCGACGCTCCTCGGTCAGCACGCTGATCACGCGGGCACCGCCGGACTCGTAGGCCTTGGCCAGCTTGGCGGGATCGTCGATCTGCGCCAACGCCCCCTTGCTGGGGCTCGCCCGCTTCACTTCGGCGATGACGCCGATGCCCGGCTCCCGCAGCGCGGCGAGAGCGTCCTTGGCCGTCGGCGCCTTCTTGGCCCGCTCCTTGACCTCGGTCAGACTCAGCGCGGCTTCGCGGGTGGCAACATCAGCGCGAACTCCCTCGATGATGGAGTCGAGCACGGTCCCCGAAGTCATAACGCGTCGTCGTCCTTCCGTGCCGGTTCGGCAAGCCAGATGATCATCTCGAAGGGTAGTCGCCAGGGCGGCGCAGACTGCCACCGGGCCACGCTCATTTCCCGCCGCCGTCGTTCTGGGAGGGATCAGGTCCCTCGTTCCGGGTCGGATCATGGCCTTCGTCCAAGGCGTCCCAGATCATCCGTTCGGACATGCCGTCGGCGGCTTCTTCCTGTGCCGCCGCGCGGCGCGCGGCCGGCGCGGCATATTTCGACGTGGCCGGCGCCGCAGCACTCTGACCGGCCGAACGCATCAACAAAACGGCTCCGACCAGCGTCAACACGGCGGCGGCCAGCGTCACCCCGGCACCCCAGTAGTGCCGCTGCGTGCCCACGAGGAACATGACCGCGATCTGTGCCATGTCGGCGGCGCGCACCGAGACGTCGGTGACCACCCACAGGCTGATGGCCAGATATCCCATCCCGGCGCTCGCGACGGCGACCAGCAGCGCCAGCAGTCGCAGCGCCCAGCCCCGCACGGCGAGCGCCGCCACCGCGGCAGCGCCGGCCAGCAGCGCCAGCGGGATGAGGGCCGTGGACCAGGCCGCGCCGGACAGCGTCGTCGTCTTCGGCTGGCCCAGCCCGTCGAACGACGACACGTCGACCCAGGGCAGCCGGGAGGCGCCCCACAGCATCAGCGCGGCGACGAGCAGCAGCACCTGAGCGGTGCGGGTGGTCCTCACGGCTCGCTCAGGGTCTCGGCGGCCGCGATCGCCGCCAGGACGGCCTTGGCCTTGTTGGACGACTCGTTGTACTCGTACGGCCCGTTGGAGTCCGCGACGACGCCGCCACCGGCCTGCACGTAAGCGGTGCCGCCGCGCATCAGCGCGGTGCGGATCGCGATGGCGAAGTCGGCGTTACCAGCGAAGTCGAGGTACCCGAGCACACCGCCGTACAGGCCGCGGCGGGTCAGTTCGACCTCTTCGATGAGTTCCATGGCCCGGACCTTCGGCGCCCCCGACAGCGTCCCGGCCGGGAAACAGGCGGTGACGGCGTCCAACGCGGTCTTGTCGTCGGCGAGGTGGCCGGTGACGGTGGAGACCAGGTGCATGACGTGGCTGTAGCGCTCGATATGGCTGTAGTCCTCGACGCGGACGGTCCCCGGCCGGCAGACGCGGCCCAGGTCGTTGCGGCCCAGGTCGACCAGCATCAGGTGCTCAGAGCGCTCCTTGTCGTCGGCGAGGAGCTCCTTTTCGAGCAGGATGTCGTCCTCCTCGGTGGCGCCGCGCCACCGGGTGCCGGCGATGGGGTGTGTGGTCGCCACCCCGTCCTTCACGGTGACGAGCGCCTCCGGGCTGGAGCCGACGACCGAGAAGTCAAGGCCGCCTTCGGCATTGGGCACGTTGAGGAGATACATGTACGGGCTGGGGTTGGTCACCCGCAGGACCCGGTACACGTCGATGGGGTCGGCGGCGGTGTCCAGCTCGAAGCGCTGCGAGGGCACCACCTGGAACGCCTCGCCGGCCTCGATGTCGCCGACGAGCTTCTCGACGATGGCCGTGTACTCCTCGACCGTGCGCTGCTGGCGCGGTTGCGGCTGTGGGCGGCTGAAGGTCGCGATGCTCGACGGCAGCGGCTCCCCCAGCGCCTTGGTCATGACGTCGAGGCGGGAGACGGCGTCGTCGTAGGCCCAGTCGACGCGCTCGTCGGTGCCGTTCCAGTTGACCGCGTTGGCGATGAGCGTGATGGTGCCCTCGTGGTGGTCGACGGCGGCCATGTCGGTGGCCAGCAGCAGCACCATGTCCGGCAGTTTGAGGTCGTCGACCGCCAACTCCGGCAGCCGTTCCAGCCGGCGCACCATGTCGTAGGCGAAGTAACCCACCAGCCCGCTCGACAGTGGCGGCAGCCCCGGCACCGGCGCGGTCTGCAGCAGCGCCAGGGTGTCGCGCACGGCCTGCAGCGGGTCGCCGCCGCTCGGTGCGTCCTGCGGGGTGTTGCCGAGCCAGACGGCTTCGCCGTCACGGACCGTCAGCGCCGACGGGGCGCCCGCACCGATGAACGACCATCGCGACCACGAGCGCCCGTTCTCGGCCGATTCCAGCAGAAACGTGCCGGGACGGTTGGCGGCCAGCTTGCGGTAGGCCGACAACGGCGTCTCGCTGTCGGCGAGCACCTTGCGCGTCACCGGCACGACACGGTGCTCGGCGGCCAGCGCCTGGAATTCCTCACGTGAGGTCGTCTTCACGCGGTCATCCTCCCAGAAGTAGCGTGGCAACCATGAAACGTGGTGACGTCGTCGCAGAGTTCAATCTCCCCGACCAGACCGGGACGAACCGCAGCCTTTCCGAACTGCTGGCCGACGGGCCGATCGTGCTGTTCTTCTACCCCGCGGCGATGACGCCGGGCTGCACCATGGAGGCCTGCCACTTCCGGGACCTGGCGGCCGAGTTCGCCGCGGTCGGTGCGTCCCGGGTCGGGATCAGCATGGACGCGGTCGAGAAGCAGGACAAGTTCGCCGAGAAGCACAGCTTCGACTACCCGCTGCTGTCGGACACCTCCGGCGCGGTGGCCGAGGCGTTCGGTGTGAAACGTGGCCTGCTCGGCAAGCTGATGCCCGTCAAGCGGACCACGTTCGTCATCGACACCGACCGCAAGGTTCTCGAGGTGATCGCCAGCGAGATCTCGATGGACTCCCACGCCGACAAGGCGCTCGAGGTGCTCAGGGCGCGTTAGCCGCCCGGATCACCGCCGCCAGTGACGCGGTGAGCACCGAGTCACTGCGGCCGCACGACCAGCCGCCGCGGTGTTCGAGGTAGGTGACCGCCGTGTCGCCGATCGACTGCTGGGTGAGGCTCAGGATCTCGACGGGCCGGTCCACATCGGCCAGCGCCTGGGTCAACGCCTCGACCGGTCCGACGCCGCGGTGCGTACTCGTGCGGGCGATCCCGTTGACGGTCAGGGTGATCTCGGTGGTGTCGTCGCTGCTGGCGTGCCAGTCCTTCAGCTCCACCGGGCCACTGCAGCCCAGGTATGTCGCCTCGAACAGCTCGTACAGCTCGGCGGCGGTCACCTCGGCGCCACTGCCGTCGGTGTGGGTCTGCACATGCCGCGCGAAGTCGATCTGCAGCCGCCGCGGCAGGTCCAGTCCGTACCCGGTGTTCAGCAGGTAGGCGATGCCGCCCTTGCCGGATTGTGAGTTCACCCGGATGACGGCGTCATAACTGCGGCCGATGTCGGCCGGATCGATCGGCAGATACGGCACCCGCCAGTCGATTTCGCGTTCGGGCTGCCCGGCGGCTGCGGCTCGCGCGCGGTGCTCGGCCATGCCCTTCTTGATCGCGTCCTGATGCGTTCCCGAGAACGCGGTGTGCACCAGGTCGCCGACATACGGATGCCGTTCGTGGATCGGCATCCGGGTGCAGTGCGATACGTTGCGGGCGATCGCGTCGATGTCGGAGAAGTCGATCATCGGGTCGACGCCCTGCGCATACAGATTGAGCGCCAGGGTGGCGATGTCGACGTTGCCGGTGCGCTCGCCATTGCCGAACACGCAGCCTTCGACGCGTTGCGCGCCGGCCAGCACGGCCAGTTCGGCGCAGGCCACGCCGGTCCCCCGGTCATTGTGCGGGTGCACCGACAGGATCACCGCGTCGCGCCGGGCCAGGTTCCGGTGCATGTACTCGATCTGGTCGGCGTACACGTTGGGCGTCGCAACCTCAACGGTGGCAGGCAGATTCAGGATCACCGGCCGGCTCGCGGTGGCGTCCCACAGCTGCGTCACGGCGTCGCAGATCTCCAGCACATAATCGGGCTCGGTGAGGTTGAACACCTCCGGCGAGAACTGGAACCGGACGTTCGGCATGTCCTCGGTCAGGGTGAGCACGTCGAGCGCGCCGTGCAGGATCAGGCCGCGCAGCTCGTCGCGGTCCTTGCCCAGCACGGTGTTTCGCCATGTGGGCGCGGTCGCGGTGTACATGTGGATGACGACGTCGTTGCGCATACCTCGCACCGATTCGACCGTCCGCTCGATCAGGTCGCGGCGGGCCGGGGTGAACACCGCGATGGTGACATCCTCTGGTGCGATGTCGGTTTCGGCCAACAGCCGGACGAAGTCGAAGTCGGTTTGGGATGCCGACGGGTAGCCGACCTCGATCTCCTTGTAACCGATGGCGACGAGTTGCTCGAAGAATCGGCGTTTGCGCTCCGGGTCCATCGGCTCGGCGAGGGCCTGATTGCCGTCGCGCAGGTCGACGGGCACCCACAGCGGCGCGGTGGTTATTCGGTTACTGGGCCAATCCCTTTCGGCCACGGGAACATCCACCCGATTGAAGACATCGGTGTAGCGATGCCACGGCATGGGTGACGGCTGTTGACGGTTCCAGGAAGTGCTCATGAGTGGTCTGCTTTCGGTCAGGGATGAAAGTGACCGGTCGCGACAGAGCCCCACGGCAGGGGGCCGGTCGTTTCAGACCCCGCCGCGGCAGCCAAGGAGAAGCACGCGCGTCATGATGGGTAGACTATACACAACTCCTCAGACAAGTAGAGAGGCATCATGGTCGCGCAGGTACAGCGTCAACCCCTGGCGGCGCAAGCCGCGCAGCTCCTGCTGACGCGCATCAAAGACGGTGAATGGGCGCTCGGACAACGACTTCCGGGCGAGACGACGCTGGCCGCACAGCTCGGCGTCGGCCGCTCGACACTGCGCGAAGCCATCCGGGAACTGGCCGGGAAGGGCGTCCTCGACAGCCGTCAGGGTGCCGGTGTCTTCGTCACCGCCCTCGATGTCTCCGACGACTGGGACACCGTACTGCGCAGCGCGAACATCGCCTCGGTGATCGAGGCCCGGATCGCCATCGAGGCCGAGGGCGCGGCCCTGGCCGCCACCCGCCGCACGCCGGCCGACCTGC
Source organism: Mycobacterium sp. UNC410CL29Cvi84 (assembly GCF_000686745.1). NCBI lineage: Bacteria > Bacillati > Actinomycetota > Actinomycetes > Mycobacteriales > Mycobacteriaceae > Mycobacterium > Mycobacterium sp. UNC410CL29Cvi84. Next base: position 221,478 of record NZ_JMLM01000009.1, on the reverse strand, counting down.
GCACCATCCGGCGCACGCTCGCCGCGCGCGGCGCCGTCGGCCAGTCGGTGCCCGAACACGTGGATGCGGACATGGCGTTTCACCGGGCCGTGATCGCCGCGGCCCACAATGACGTGCTGACCCAGCTGTTCGACGCGTTCCTCCCCCGACTGCGGCTGGCCATGATCGACATGCTGAAGATCCGCCCGATCACATCGGAGCCGTGCGACCACGCCCTGCATCAGCAACTCGCCGACGCCATCGTGGCGCGCGACCCCGACGCCGCGGCGGCCGCGAGCCGCACCCACCTGAGCGCTTTGAAGGAGTCGTTCACATGACCCCGGTCCTCGAACTCGACAACGTCACCTTCCGGCGCGAGGGCAAGCAGATCATCGACGGCGTCTCGCTGACGGTGCACGAGGGCGAGCACTGGGCGCTGCTCGGCCCGAACGGCGCAGGCAAGAGCACGCTGCTCGGCTTCTGCGGCGCAGTCACGTTCCCGACGACGGGCACCGTGCGGGTGCTGGGCGCACAGATGGGCCGCACCGACCTGGCGCCGCTGCGACGGTCGATCGGTCACGTCAATCCCCGGCACCGGTTGCAGTACCCGCTGACGGTGCGCGAGGTGGTCCTGACCGGCGTCACCGGCACCATCGACATCGCGGCACGCTGGACACCCACCGCCGACGACATCGCACGGGCCGACGATTTGATCGGCACCGTCGGATTGACCCACCGCGCCGACGCGGTGTGGCCGACGCTCTCGCAGGGCGAGCGTGGCCGGACCCTGATCGCCCGCGCGCTGATCGCCGAACCCCGGCTGCTGCTGCTCGACGAGCCGACCACCGGCCTCGATGTCGCCGCGCGCGAGCAGCTGCTGGAAACCCTTGATGCGCTGGAGCATTCACATCCCGAGATGGCGTCGATCCTGGTGACGCATCACCTCGAGGAGCTGCCGACGTCGACGTCGCACGCGCTGTTGATTTCCGACGGCCGCACTGTCGCGGTGGGCCCGGCGGTCGAGACCGTGACGACCGATCATGTGACAGAGGCCTTTTCGCACCCCATCGAGGTCGGCTGCGACCACGGCCGGTGGTCGGCGCGCGCCAAGGCCGGCCGGGTCATCGCGTAACTCTGACCGGGATTTGTGCACGATTTTCCGCGCTTGCCGCGGAAAATCGTGCACAAATCACTGGGTGGCGAACTCGCGGGCCTGCAGATACGCCCGCCAACCTCCGAATTCCGAGATGTCGGGCGCCGCGATGGCCCCCTCGTCGGCGCACACGAACCCGGTCTCCCAGGACCCGTCGTCGAGCTCGACCGCCGCCAGCCCCATCGGAGTCGGGAGGGCCGCCAGGAAGGTCCCGAGCGCCGCCGGCGAGAGCGACCAACGCTCCACCTCGAAAGCCCGTCCACCATGGGGCAGCCGCACCAGCGCGGGCTTGCCCGACGGCAGCGCTGTCATCCGATAGCGCTCGGCCGTGCGCGCCGGCCCGTCCCACCGCGCCCCGAGATCGTGGAGCTGACCGGCCAGCGGCTGATCACGCAGATGCGCTCCGGCCACGACCAGCGTCAGCACCCCGGCGCCCGCGCGCTCGGGCCAGGACGCCGCCGCACCGCGCTCGCCACCGCCCAGGCGGGCCGCGATGTCCGCGACCACGGCGTCATCGAAGGCCCGGCCCAGCACCGTGACGCCGAATTGTGCTGTGGTGCCGTCGGATTCGACGACCTCGCCCGCCGGAACCGCGACGCCGCACATGTCGAAGAGATTGCAGAAGTTGGTATACGTACCGATCCGGGCGTTGACCGCGACCGGGTCGGCCGCCACCTCGGCGAGCGTCGGGTGCAGCGGAGCGGTGGGGACGAGCAGCGCGTCGCACTCCCCCAGTGCCCGGAAGGCCCGCTCTCGCAGGCGGTCCAACTCACGACGGTCACGCAGCAGCCCGGTCGCGGTGTGGGAGCCGCCGGCGGTGATGATGGCCGCGACCGTCGGGTCCAGACCGGCGTCGGCACCGGCACCACTGATGAAGTCCCCCACCGCTTCCGTGCGTTCGGCGACCAGTGCCCCGTCGTACAGCAGCCGCGCGGCGGCCAGGAAGTCCGTCAGGTCGATGGGGACGATCCGCATCCCGGCGTCCCGCGCGGCGTCGACCGCGCGCTGGAACGCGACGTCCCAGCCGGGAGCCAGCGCCGGTAGCTCGGCGGGTACCGCCAGCACCGGCTCGGCCGGGGCGGCGAAGCGCGTCGACGCGGGCCACGGCCGCTGCGTCGTGGTTGCCATCACGGCCATGGCGCTCTCTGCCGTGGCCAGGTCACGCGCCAGGATCGTCACGCAGTCGTAGCTCGGGCAGGCCGGGACGACGCCCGTCGTCGACACCAGCCCGATCGTGCCCTTGATTCCGACCAGGCCCTGGAACGCCGCCGGCACCCGGCCGGATCCCGCGGTGTCCGTGGCGATTCCGATGTCAGCCGCACCGATGGCCACGGCGACGGCCGAACCCGACGACGAGCCGCCCGAGATCCGGTCCGGCCGCCGCGCGTCCCGCACCGCGCCGTAGGGGCTTCGAGTGCCGACGAGCCCGGTGGCGAACTGGTCCAGATTGGTCTTGCCGATCACGACCGCGCCGGCCGCCCGCAGCGCCGCCACCACCGGCGCGTCGGCATCCGGGGTGTAGGCGTAGCCCGGGCACGCCGCCGTGGTCGGCAGGCCCGCGACGTCGACGTTGTCCTTGACCGCCAGCAGCTGACCGGCCAGCGGTCCCTGCGCCTGTGCGACCTCGCGGCGCACGGTGTCCTCGTCCCGGACGGTGATGAAGGCCTCCGGTCGCTGCGTGATGGCCGCGTAGGCGGCGCTGATCCGGTCCGTCATGCGACTTCCTGTCCTGTTGTGGCGCACGGCTTCTTGCGCGCGCCGATCTCGCCACTGGCCTCCCAGCGGGCCCGCTCCTCGTTGCGGGCGGCGGTCATCCGCTGTCGTACCGCGGCGATGTCGTCGGCTTCCCTCGACAGGAAGTTGAGATAGTCCGCGATGCGGAACTCACCGTCGGTGATGTCGACCGTGCCGCGTCCGGCGGCGACGTCGGCCCGCAGGTCGGTCAGTTCCTCCGAGGACACCGGGTACCACGACACCTGGTCGAAGAACCGCAGCAGCCACGGCTGTTCGGGCTCGAAACCCGGTGCGGACAACGGGTATCGGTGGTTCCACACCTGCGTGGTGCGGCCCATCAACTGGTAGCCGCCCGGGCCTTCCATACCGTAGATGCACAGGTAGGCACCGCCGATCCCGACCGCGTTCTCCGGCGTCCAGGTGCGCGCCGGGTTGTACTTGGTGGTGACCACCCGGTGGCGGGGATCGACCGGGGTGGCGACGGGGGCGCCGAGGTAGACATCCCCCAGACCGAGCACGAGATAGCTTGCCGCATGGACGATGTCGAACACCTCCTGCTGCGACTCGAGGCCGTTCATCCGCCGGATGAACTCGATGTTGCTCGGGCACCACGGCGCGTCGTCGCGCACACCGTTGCGGTACCGGTCGATGGCGAGCCGGATGGTCGGGTCGTCCCAACTCAACGGCAGCCGCACCGAGCGGCTCGGCAGCACCAGTTGGTCGACGGGTCCGAGCGCGGACTCGAGGTCGAGCACGAAAGCCGTCATCGCCTGGTGGTCGGTGAGCGCGGCGTCGAACTTGACCTGCAGCGAACGGATCCCGGGCGTCAGGTCGATGATTCCCCGGGGCCGGTGCGCGTCGATCGCGGTGTGCAGCGCGTGCACCCGCGCCCGCAGCACGAGATCCAGTGTCATCGTGCCGTATTCGACCAGCAGGTTGTCATCACCGCTGCGGCGCAGGGTCATCGACGTCGTACCGTCGCCGGTGACGCCGCGGTGCAGGACACCGTCGTCGCCGTCACCGCGCGGGCTGCGCACCACCGGGGATGCCGCGCGCCGCGAGGTGCCCAGGGCCGCCAGCGGTGCCGCGGCACTGGCCCGCACCGGTACGAAGCGCACCCGATCGCCGGGCGTGAGCTGCCCGAGCTTCCAGCGGTCCGCCGACGTCACCGTCACCGGGCAGACGAAACCGCCGAGGCTGGGTCCGTCCGGACCGAGCAGGATCGGGGTATCGCCGGTGAAGTCCAGGGCGCCAACCGAATACGGGGTGTCGTGGATGTTCGACGGGTGCAGGCCGGCCTCACCGCCGTCGGGCCGGGCCCACTGCGGCTTCGGCCCGACCAGGCGCACACCCGTGCGGTCGAGGTTGTGGTCGACCAGATACGTGGCCTCGTAGAGGCTTTCGATGTCGGCGCGGGTGAAGAACTCCGGCGCGCCATGCGGTCCTTCGGTGACCGCCAGGCGCCATTCGTGGCCGATCGACGGGATCTCCTCATCGGTCAGCCGGCGCGGTCGTCCCCCCGGGGTACCCAGATCGAGACGGTCGCCGGCCGCGAGGGCCCGCCCACCGGCGCCGAACTTCCCGAGCGTGAACGTCGAACGCGAGCCGAGGTACGCCTCGGCCTCGATACCACCGGCCACCGCGATGTAGATGCGCATGCCGACGCCCTGCACCGCGCCGATCTCGAGCACACCGCCCTCCGGGACGGCGATGGGTGCCCACTGCCGTGCCGGGACCCCGTCGAGCGTGACCGATACCGGGGCGCCGGTGACGCAGACGACCGTCGCCTCGTCGAATCCCAGTGTCGGACCGGCCATCGTGGCCTCCAGGCCGGGTGCGCCCTCGGCGTTACCGACCGCGAGGTTGGCCAGCCGCAGTGACAGGTCGTCCATCGGGCCTGACGGCGGAACGCCCACCTGCCAGTAGCCGATGCGGCCCGGCCAGTCCTGGACGGTGGTGCTCGGCCCGGGCCGCAGCACGGTAAGGGCGGATGGCGCCATTCCGGTACTCCTTCGAATGCAGAACGCGGTGCGAGAGAACGTGGATCAGGACGGGCGGGTGACGATCATCCGCACCGGTGTCGGATCGAAGCCGTTGCACGGGTTGTTGATCTGCGGGCAGTTGGACACCAGCACGAGGACGTCGGTGTCGGCGCGCAGCGCCACCCGCAGTCCCGGCGCCGACAGCCCGTCGACGATGCCGAGCGTGCCGTCGGCCTCGACCGGCACGTTCATGAAGAAGTTGAGATTCGGTGCCAGGTCACGCTTTCCGAGGCCGTAGCGGGCGCCTTCGATCAGGAAGTTCTCGACGCACGCGTGCTGATGACGGGTGTGGTGGCCGTAGCGCAGGGTGTTGGACTCCTGCGAGCAGGCGCCGCCGACGGTGTCGTGATTGCCCACTTCGTCGGCAACAACAGTCATCAGTGCCCCACCGTCGCTGTCGCGCAACACCGTTCCGGTGCTGACGAACAGCGACTTCTGCGCCGTGATGGTGGTCTGGGCGCTGTACCGGCGGGACGTGTCGTGCGCCCCGTAGATCAGCGTGTCCACGGCCTGGTTGCCGTGCAGGTCGACGATGGTCAGCACATCGCCGGCCGCGACGATGGCCGACCAGGGACCGCGGGCCTCGACGATCTCGTCGAGGATGGTCGTGCCGGACACCAGCGCGGGGACCGAGTCGATGACGGTGCTCATGCGGGAACTCCTTCGGTGAGGTGCAGTGCGGTCCAGACGTCTTCGGTGTTGCGGTGCGCGCGTTCGTATTCGGGTCCGATCGTTTCGGCTCGGGCGGCCAGGTCGGCGAGGTCGGCGGGTGCCGACCAGGCCAGCACCTCCAGATCGGACGTGTCGAAGGTCGGCGATTCGTCGAGCGGGTGCGCGGTGTTGGCGATCGCCACGATCACCGGCAGGTGCACGAGCAGTTCGATCGCCGTGCCGGCTCCGGCCGAGCCCGTCGACACCAGCTGGCCCGCGTCGTCGGCGCGGACGCCGTGGAAGAACGACACGCCAGGGCCGACGTCGCGCGGACCCAGGCCGTGTTTGAGTGCGGCGAGCACCAGCAGCTCCCGGCCGGCCGGGCTGTCCGAGTGCGCGCTGCCGGCCCCGTAGCGGGCTTCGTTCTGGGATCGGGTTGTGGTGCCGCACAGGGCATCGTGGTGGCCCGAGGTGTCGGCGACGATGGTCGCCAGCACCCGTCCCTGGTCATCGAGCAGCGGGTGCCCGGTACCGAGATACGCCTGCCATGGCACCTTGACGGTGTCGGCGGTGTTCAGGCGCTCCCAGGGGGCGTCGGCGCGCCACAGCAGCAGGTGCGCGCACGCGCGGCCGTCGATGTCGGTGAGCCGCAACCGCGTTCCGCGGTCCAGCACCTTGCTGGTGTAGCGGCCGCCGGGCACCGTCTCGGCCCAGGTCAGGCGGTCGGCATCGACACCGGCCGGCGGTGTCGGCCACTGCGATGCCGGGACGACGGGCATGGCTGCGGTGTGGGTGCCGGCTTGCGCACGGGCGTGTGCGCGGGCGGCGGCGGTCGTCGAGGTGGTGGACGAAGAACTCACGAGAATCCTTTCGGCAGTTGTGGATTGGACGGGGTCAGAGCGACCCGACGGGGCGCGGGTGGGTCCGTCGGTACGGGAAGCACAGGGCGCCGAGCGCGACGATGGCGACGATGGTGAACGGCCCGGCCCACACCAGCAGCGGCATGGTGCCCGTCGGGTCGTAGATTTCCGGCCGCGGCCAGGCCAGGTTGATCACCATGGCCACGCCGTACACGACGGCGAAGATGTTGACCGGCAGACCCCAGCGGCCCAGCGAGAACAGCGGCCGGCCGCCGGCGTCGGTAACCGAAGCGTCCCAGCGCATTCCACGCAGCCGGTGCGCCAGGAGCGGCGCCGTCACCAGCAGGTAGGCGATGTAGATCGCGATGATGCAGACGCTGGCCAGGGTCGCGAAGATCGCGGAGTTGCCGACGTTCACCAGGAGCACACCGACGCACGCGACACCGACGACGATCGCGGGCGGAATGGGCGTCCCGGTAGCCGGATTGACGCGCGACAGCAGCGACGAGAACGGCAGCCGCTGGTCGCGTGCCATGGAGAACATCAGGCGGGTGGCCGCGGTCTGAATTGCCAGGGTGCAGATGAAGATCGCGATCGCCACGTCGACGAGGAGCAGCGTGCCCCACGGCGAGGACAGCACCGCACCCAGCACGTAGGGCAGGCCTTCGGTCGCCAGACGGCCGTCGGTCAGGCTCGGCGCCGCCATGAGTGCGCCGACGATCATCAGACCGCCACCGAGTGCCGAGACGGTGAGCGCCGACCGGATGGTGCGGGGGGCGACCCGACGCGCGTCGCGGGTCTCCTCGGCGAGTTCACCGGCCGAGCCGAAGCCGACCATGACGTAGGCGGCCATCAGGCCCGAGGCGATCCAGGCCCAGCCGTAGCCCGAACCCGCGCCGCCGGTATCGAAGACGACCTGCGGACCGCGCTGTGCGTGCGTGAAGAAGACACCGACGACGGCGATCACGCCGATGATCTCGCAGCACACGCCGATCGTCGCGACCCGCGACATCCAGCGCACCCCGATGCAGTTGATCGTGGTGGTGATGATCAGCAGCGCGGTACCCAGCAGCACGGCGTTGGCGGCGCCGTCGGCGGACGTCAGTGCGGTATCGGTGCCGATGATCTGGAAGCCCGACCACACCGCCGGCAGCACCACCTGCAGCGCGATCGCGGCGGCGGACGCCGTGATGATCTGGGCGACGATCATGAACCAGCCACCGAACCAGCCGACGACCTCACCGCCGAGGCGGCGGGCCCACTGGTAGATGGCCCCCGAGATCGGGTAGCGGGCCGCGAGTTCGGCGAAACACAGGGCCACCGCGAACTGTCCGATGAACACCACCGGCCAGGTCCAGAAGAACGCCGGACCGCCGAAACTGTATCCGAGGCCGAACAATTGGAAGATCGTGGTGAGGATCGACACGAACGAGAAACCGGCCGCGAACGAGGCGAACTTGCCCAGCGAGCGGTGCAGCTGTTGGTCGTAGCCGAACTCGGCGAGATCGTCGTGATCTGCCGGCGACGTGTTGGTCAATGTCATCCGATTCCGATTCTGCGAGGCCTAATACCTGTCAACTGACAGAATTAATGGGAAGCGTGACGCAGAGGGGTCACCGACGTTTCCGACGTGGGTCGCGATGTAACAGTTGCGTTTCACGCGAGCCGACGCTGCGCGGCTGACCGCAAGTGGCACAGTAGTGGCATGAGCCGCCCCGGCCGTCCCCGTCATCGCGATGCCCTACGCCCCGGCAGTACCGCCGTCGAACAGATCCTCGATGCCGCCGGAGAACTGTTTGTGACACAAGGCTTCACGGTGACCTCGACGCGGTCGATCGCCGAGGCCGTCGGCATCCGCCAGGCCTCGCTGTATCACCACTTCCCCAACAAAGAGGCCATCCTCGAGGCGCTGCTCGACGCGACGGTGGTGCCGTCGCTGGAGTTCGCGCGGCGCGTGACGCGCTCGGTGGACAATCCGAAGGCGGCCCTGTGGGCGGTGACGGCCGGTGACGCGGCCAACCTGCTGTCCGTGCCGTGGAACCTGGGCCGGCTCTATCTGCTGCCGGAGGTCGACGGCATCGAGGGCTTCCACCGCCGGCGCCGCGAGTTGCACGCCGTCTACCGCGAACTGGCGGTCGACGCCGTGGGCGGCCGCGACGAGTTCCGCTGCGGCCTGCCGGTGCGCCTGACCGAGACGGTCATCGCGCAGCGCGTCGACGATCCGGACATCACCGGTGACGAGGTGGCCGAAGCCATCGCCGATGCCGCCCTACGGGTGCTCGAGGTCGACGTCGACGACGCCCTGCGGGCCGAGGGACGCGCGCTGGTGAAGCAGCACCTGGCCGAGCCGGATTAGGCCTCGGGCGCGAGCAGCTGGTCGGCGTCGAAGCAGCTGTGGTCGCCGGTGTGGCAGGCCCCACCGACCTGGTCGACCTCGAGCAGCACGGCATCGCCGTCACAGTCCAGCCGCACCGAGTGCACGTACTGCGTGTGGCCCGATGTCAGACCCTTGACCCACTGCTCACCACGTGAGCGGGAAAAGTACGTCGCCTCACGGGTTTCCAGGGTGCGGGCCAGCGCGTCGTCGTCCATCCAGGCGACCATCAGCACGTCGCCGGTGCCGCGCTGCTGCACCACGGCGGTGAACAGCCCGGCCTCGTTGCGCTTGATGCGGGCGGCGATATTCGAATCGAGACTCATCAGTGCCCTCTGCTCTTCGCGCAAGCGCTCATCGCACCGTGATCCCTTCGGCCGCCATCGCTTCCTTCACCTGACCGATGGTCAGCTCGCGGAAGTGGAACACGCTGGCCGCCAGGACCGCATCGGCACCGGCCTGCACCGCGGGCGCGAAGTCGCCGACGGCGCCGGCTCCCCCGCTGGCGATCACCGGCACGCTCACCGCGGCGCGCACCGCCCGCAGCATCGCCAGGTCGAACCCGGCCTTGGTGCCGTCGGCGTCCATGGAGTTCAGCAGGATCTCCCCGACGCCGAGTTCGGCTCCGCGCGCGGCCCATTCGACGGCGTCGATGCCGGTACCGCGGCGGCCGCCGTGCGTCGTCACCTCCCAGCCGGACGGGGTGGGCTCGGAGCCTTCCGGCACGGTGCGGGCATCCACCGACAGCACGATGCACTGCGAACCGAACTGGCGCGACAGCTCCGACAGCAGCTCGGGCCGGGCGATGGCGGCGGTGTTGACCGAGACCTTGTCGGCACCGGCGCGCAGCAGCGTGTCGACGTCCTCGACCGAACGCACGCCGCCACCCACGGTCAGCGGGATGAACACCTGCTCGGCGGTGCGGCGCACCACCTCGAGCATGGTCGAGCGGCCCGACGACGACGCGGTTACGTCCAGGAACGTCAGCTCGTCGGCACCCTCTGCGTCATACGCGGCCGCCAGCTCGACGGGATCACCGGCGTCCCGCAGGTTCTCGAAGTTGACGCCCTTGACCACCCGGCCGCCGTCGACGTCCAGGCACGGGATGACGCGTGTTGCGAGACTCACAGGTAATCCTCCGGAATGCCAACGGATTTCACGATCTCCAGCATCCTCTCGTGCACACCGGGCGCGGCGGCCAACGCAGATTTCGAATCGGCCGTCCACGGCTCGCCGGCCAGGTCGGTGACGATACCGCCGGCGGCCCGGACCAGGGCCACACCCGCGGCGTGGTCCCAAATGTGGTGACCGAAGCTGATCGCACCGCCGAGGATGCCGGCGCCGACGTAGGCCAGGTCGAGGCCCGTGGCCCCGTGCATGCGCACCCGCGAGCATTCCCGCGTCAGGCCCGACAGGACCGCATTGCGCCACCGGCCCGGGAACCGGCCCTTCGAATCGATGTTGAAGGTCTGGATGCCGATGATCGATTCGGCCAGTGTGGTCGGGGCCAGCGGCGGCAATACCGTGTCACCGTCGCGGACGGGACCGTCCACGGTCGCGACGTAGCGCTGGCCCATGAACGGCAGCCAGGTCAGCCCGGCGACCGGAGTGCCCCGCCACAGCAGGCCGAGCAGGATCGCCGCCATGGGCGAACCGGCCGCGTAGTTGAACGTGCCGTCGATCGGGTCGAGCACCCACACCAGTTCGGAATCGATGGGCTCGCCACCGTATTCCTCACCGTGCACACCGATTCCGGTCGCCGACGTCAGCGCCGCGACGACCTGGCGCTCGATGGCGAGGTCGATCTCGGTGGCGAAGTCGTTGCCCTTCTTGCGAACTGCCGCGTCGGCCTGGTGGCCGGCGATGAACGGGGCGACGGCGTCGTCGAGGATGCCGGTCGCGGTCGCGACCAGCTCTGCCAACCTCGCCGATTCGATCACTTAACCGCAGCCAGCGCCTCAGGCAGCGTGAACCGCTCTGCGTACAAAGCCTTTCCGACGATGGCGCCCTCGACGCCCTGCCCGGTGAGCGTGGCGATGGCCCGCAGGTCGTCCAGGCTCGACACGCCGCCCGACGCGATGATCGGTGCGGTGGTGCGGCCGGCGACCGTGCTCAGCAGATCGAGGTTCGGGCCCGTCAGCGTGCCGTCCTTGGTGACGTCGGTGACGACGTAGCGCGAACACCCTTCACTATCAAGGCGTTCCAGCACCTCCCACAGGTCGCCGCCGTCGGTCTCCCAGCCGCGGCCCCGCAGCCGCCAGCTGCCGTTCTCGAACTGCACGTCCAGACCGACCGCCACGCGGTCGCCGTACTCGCCGATGGCGCGCTTGCACCACTCCGGGCTCTCCAGCGCGGCGGTACCGATGTTCACGCGGGCACAGCCGGTGTCCATGGCCGCCTTGAGTGAGGCGTCATCGCGGATGCCGCCCGAAAGCTCCACTGCGACATCGAGTTTGCCGACCACCTCGGCCAGCAGTTCCCGGTTGCTACCGCGGCCGAAAGCGGCGTCCAGGTCCACCAGGTGCACCCAGTCGGCACCGTCGCGCTGCCAGGTCTGCGCAGCCTCCAGCGCCGAACCGTAATCGGTCTCGCTGCCGGCCTTGCCCTGCACCAGCCGCACTGCCTTGCCGTCGACCACATCAACGGCCGGCAACAAAATCAAACTCATAGCCCCTCAACCCAATTCGCCAACAGCGTCGCACCTGCGTCGCCGCTCTTCTCCGGATGAAACTGTGTCGCCGACAGCGCGCCGTCTTCGACGGCGGCGATGAACGGCACGTGATGCGTGGCCCAGGTGACCTTCGCGTCGGGATGGCCACCCCACTGCTGGGCGGCGTAGGAATGCACGAAGTAGAACCGGGTGTCCGCGTCGAGCCCCTTGAACAGGGTGCTGCCGGCCGCGGCATCGACGGTGTTCCAGCCCATGTGCGGAATCACCGGCGCGTCGAGCCGGGTGACCTCGCCGGGCCACTGGCCGCAGCCCTCGGTCTGCACGCCGAATTCCACGCCCTTCGAGAACAGAATCTGCATGCCGACGCACACACCCAGCACCGGGTGACCCGCAGCCAGCCGGTCGGCGATGATCTTCTCCCCGCCGATCGACCGCAGACCCGTCATGCAGGCCTCGTAGGCGCCGACGCCGGGCACCACCAGACCGTCGGCGGCAGCCGCGGCAGCGGCGTCCGAGGTGACCTCGACGTCAGCGCCCACCCGCTCGAGGGCGCGCTGCGCGGACCGGAGATTGCCCGAACCGTAGTCCAGAACGACGAGTTTCTTGGTCACAGAGTGCCCTTGGTCGACGGCACCCCGGCCACGCGTGGGTCGGGTTCGACGGCCTGACGCAGCGCGCGCGCCACGGCCTTGTACTGCGCCTCGGTGATGTGGTGCGGGTCGCGGCCGTACAGCGTGCGCACGTGCAGCGCGATCTTGGCGTTGAATGCCAGCGACTCGAACACGTGCCGGTTGATCACGGTGTGGTACGGCACCGACGACCCGGCGATGGTGAAGGACACCATCGACTCGGGTTCGCCGGTGTGCACGAAGTACGGACGGCCCGAAACATCAACGGCCGCATGGGCCAAGGTCTCGTCCATCGGGATGAACGCATCGCCGAAGCGGCGGATGCCCTTCTTGTCGCCCAGAGCCTGGCCGAGCGCCTGACCGAGGACGATCGCGGTGTCCTCGACGGTGTGGTGGCCCTCGATCTCGACGTCGCCCTTGGCGTGCACCGTCAGATCGAAGCTGGCGTGCGTGCCCAAGGAGGTCAGCATGTGGTCGAAGAACGGCACCCCGGTGCTGATGTCGACCTGGCCGGTGCCGTCGAGGTCGATCTCGACGACGATGCTGGATTCCTTGGTGGTGCGTTCCACGCGGGCACGGCGGGTCATGAAACTCCTTGTGGGGCTAGTTCCGATGCGGCGAGCTTGGCGCTGACTTCCAGCAGGGCGTCGTTCTCCGAGGCCAAACCGACGGTGGTGCGCAGGAATCCAGGAATCCCGACGTCGCGGATCAGCACACCGGCGTCGAGGTAGCGCTGCCAGGTCGCCGCGGCGTCGGCGAACTCACCGAACAGGATGAAGTTGGCGTCACTGGGGATCACCCGGAAACCCATGTCGGACAACGCCGCTGCCACCCGGTCCCGCTCCGCCGCCAGGGTGGCGACGCTGCTCAGCGTCTCATCGGCATGGCGGAGCGCCGCACGCGCGGCCGCCTGCGTCAGCACCGACAGGTGATACGGCAACCGCACCAGCAGCATCGCGTCGATCACGGCGGGGTCCGCCACCAGGTAACCCAGCCGCCCGCCGGCGAAGGCGAACGCCTTGCTCATGGTGCGGCTGATGATCAGCTTGGCCGGGTACTCGGCGAGCAGCGCCACACCGCTTGGCTGCGACGAGAACTCGCCGTACGCCTCGTCCAGGATCAAGACGCCCGGGGTGACGTCGAGCAGGCGGCGCAGGTCGTCGAGCGGAACGCTCTGCCCGGTCGGGTTGTTGGGGCTGGTCACGAAGACGACGTCGGGCTGCTGCGCCTCGATCGCGGCCACGGCCACGTCGACGTCGAGACCGAAATCGGTCGCCCGGGTCGCCGACAGCCACTCGGTCTGAGTGCCGTCCGAGATGATCGGGTGCATCGAGTACGACGGCACGAACCCGAGCGCGCTGCGGCCCGGCCCGCCGAACGCCTGCAGCAGCTGCTGCAGGATTTCGTTGGAACCGTTTGCCGCCCAGAGGTTTTCCGCCGTCAGCGCGACACCCGTCTGCGCCTGCATGTACGCGGCCAGATCGGTACGCAGCGCCGTGGCGTCGCGGTCCGGGTACCGGTGCAACTCGGTGGCAGCCACGGCGACCGATGCGGCGACGTCGTCGACCAGTGCCTGCGTCGGCGGGTGCGGGTTCTCGTTGGTGTTGAGCCGCACCGGAACGACGAGTTGCGGTGCGCCGTAGGGCGATTTGCCGCGCAGGTTCTCCCGCAGCGGCAGGTCGGCCAAGGAAATCTTCTTGCCCATCAGAGCCTTCTGTTCTTCGCGCAAGCGCTCATCAGCGTTCGAACCTCCGGCGTACGGCCTCACCGTGCGCCGGCAGGTTCTCGGCATTGGCCAACGTGATCACGTGACCCGCAACATCTTTCAGGGCCGCCTCGGTGTAGTCGACGACGTGGATGCCACGCAGGAACGTCTGCACCGACAGGCCACTGGAGTGCCGCGCGCAGCCGGCGGTGGGCAGCACGTGGTTGGACCCGGCGCAGTAGTCGCCGAGGCTCACCGGCGACCAGGCGCCGACGAAAATGGCACCCGCCGAACGGATTCGGCCCGCAACCTCCGCGGCGTCGACGGTCTGGATCTCCAGGTGCTCGGCGGCGTAGGCGTTCACCACCCGCACGCCGGCGTCGAGGTCGTCGACAAGCACGATGGCCGACTGCTTGCCGTTCAGGGCGACCGTCACGCGCTCGCGGTGCAGCGTCGTGGCGACCTGCGCGGCCACCTCGACATCGGTGGCGTCGGCCAGCTTCTCACTGGTGGTGACCAGCACGCTGGCGGCCATCTCGTCGTGCTCGGCCTGGCTGATCAGATCGGCGGCGATGTGCACCGGGTCGGCCGAGTTGTCGGCCAGGATGGCGATCTCCGTCGGGCCGGCCTCGGCGTCGATGCCCACCTGGGAGCGGCAGATGCGCTTGGCGGCCGTGACGAAGATGTTGCCCGGCCCGGTGATCATGTCGACCGGCGCGAGTTCTTCGCCGGTCGTGTCCACGCCGCCGTACGCCAGCAGCGCGATGCCCTGGGCACCGCCGACGGCCCACACCTCGTCGACCCCGAGCAGGGCCGCCGCGGCGAGGATGGTCGGGTGCGGCAGTCCGCCGTGGTCCTTCTGCGGTGGGCTGGCGATCACCAGGGAGTCGACGCCGGCGGTCTGGGCCGGGACGACGTTCATCACGACACTCGACGGGTAGACGGCGTTGCCGCCCGGTACGTAAAGCCCCACACGCTCGACGGGGACCCACCGCTCGGTGACGGTCGCGCCCGGGGCCAGCGTCGTGGTGGTGTCGGTGCGGCGCTGGTCGGCGTGCACGGCGCGGGTCCGCTCGATCGCGACCTCGAGGGCCACCCGCACGTCGGCGGGCAGGCGGGTCAGCGCGGCGTCCAGCTCCGCCTTGGGGACGCGCACGGCCGCCGGCCGCACCCCATCGAACGACTCTCCGTACTCCAGTGCCGCCACCGCGCCGCGTTCGACCACGGCGTCGACGATCGGGCGTACCTTGGGCAGCACCGCATCTACGTCGACACCGCC
Organism: Mycobacterium sp. UNC410CL29Cvi84; assembly: GCF_000686745.1. Taxonomy (NCBI): domain Bacteria; kingdom Bacillati; phylum Actinomycetota; class Actinomycetes; order Mycobacteriales; family Mycobacteriaceae; genus Mycobacterium; species Mycobacterium sp. UNC410CL29Cvi84. The sequence goes on along the minus strand of NZ_JMLM01000009.1, from coordinate 206,401 downwards.
TCGAGGCAGCACGGAACGCAACTCTGCGGCGGTCAGCACACGGTTACGCAGGTCGATACGGGACATCTGTATCTCGGCCATCGATTCAATTGTCCCTGATCAGTCCAGTTCATAAAAATCCGCCACCACGTGGCGGCCTAGGCGACTGTCGAGCTCTCCAGCGCGCTCTTGATGATCGGCGCCGCCTGTTCCATCGAGGCCCGCAACGGGCCCGCGGCTTCGTCGGGCAGGACGTCACGCGACCAGAGGAATCGGCAGCGCGCCGGACCGACGGCCGTAACCCGCATCACCGCGTTGTCGTGCACCGGGCGCGCGGTATCACCGATCAACGAGTAGGCGACTCGACAATCGGCGTCATCGCGACTGACCAGGCGTTCTCGGCCGACGAAACCGTCGGCGAACGTCACGACCCGAACGTTGCCTGCTGACTCGCAAGACACCACGAAGCCGGGAGCCATGCGCACGGGACCGGCCTCCCAGTCCCCGATCACCTGCCACACCTGGTCGCGGTCTGCCTCAACATCGAACTCAACGTGAATGAATGCCATGCCGCCAGTCTGGGCGGTGGCCGACCGGACGTCTTGAACATTCTTGCGGGCCGTCGCCGTCATCCGACCGTGTCGGTCCCCACCGATAACGTCACCGGCATGTTGACCGCGCAGACGCTGGTCGCGCGACCCGACTTCAGCATCGCGACCTGGTGCTGCACGGGTGCCGACGAGGCCTGGTCCGAGCCCGAGTGCGCGATCGACGGCCGCGTCGTGCTGGTCCGTTCGGGCAGTTTTCACCGCCGCAGCGCCGGCGGTCCCGTCGAACACGATCCGACGCTCGGCTATCTCGGTCTGCCCGGGGAGGGCGAGCAATTTGCCCATCCGCACGGGGGCGACCAGTGCACGTCACTGCAGCTCGGCGCCGCGAGTTGGTGGCAGCTCGCCGGCGAACCCCAGCGGACCGGGTCCACGCCGGTCTATGTCGACGCCCGACTGGAACTGGCACACCGGCGATTGCTGGGCGACGAAGGCACCGACCCCGACTATCAGATCGCCGAACAACTGGTCTTGCTGGTGGGTTCGGCGCTGCGGTCGGCGGCAACACGGCCGATCCCCGCGTCCGATTCGCCGTCTCGGACTTCGGAGCGGCGATTGGTGGCGCGAGCCCGCGAAGCGATCCGCCAGGGCGATGACACCGCCGCAGGACTGTTCCCCCTCGCCGCTGCCCTCGGGGTGTCGCCCTACCGTCTGAGCCGATCGTTCAGCAACGAGCTGGGGGTATCGGTCACGCGGTATCGCAATCGGGTCCGCGTGGGACGGGCCCTCGACCATCTGCACCGCGGTGACACCACGCTCGCCGATGTCGCGGCCACGCTGGGGTTCGCCGACCAGGCCCACTTCTGCCGGACGCTGCGTGAGCAGACGGGGTACACCCCGACCGTCGTCCGGCGCGAACTGCGCCGCGCCGCCACGGGCTAGCGGCTCTTCCCATCGGCAGGACCGTCACGCACGTGCACGCCGGACTATTGTCCGAGAGCAAGCCGAATCGAATACGGAGGCGTCAATGTCAAGCCGTCAGGACCACCCCAACAACGCCGCCGGCGTGCCGATGATCTTCCCGGTGTGGTTGGAGAACTTCCAGATCAAGTACATCAACCCGGCGTTGCGCCCGTTGTCCAAGAAGCTGCCGGGGTTCTCGGTCATCAAGCACCGCGGCCGCAAGTCCGGCAAGGAGTTCGAGACCATCGTCACCTCGTACCGCAAGGGCGATGTGCTGGCGATCGGGCTGGCTCACGGCAAGACCAATTGGGTCAAGAACGTGCTCGCCGCGGGCGAGGCCGACATCCACGTCGCGCGCCGGGATCTGCACCTGGTGAATCCGCGCATCCTGCCCGCGGGTACCAGTGACCCTTCGCTGCCGCGGATCGCACAGATCGTGGCCAAGCGCAGCGGCGTGTTCGTCGCCGACATCGCCCACTGACAAACCGGGGGCCACGCTGAGTGTCAGCGTGGCCCCCGGTCCGTCAACGGCTACTTGCAGATGTCGTTGATCTGCTTGCTGTCGGCGCCGGCGTCGTCCAGGCGCACCTTCTGCTGCGGATCGTCGGTCTGAGAACCGGCCGTCGCCGCGGCCCCGATGTCCAGCAGGGTGTTCGCGTACTTGCGCGCCGCTGTCGCGAGATCGGCCGGGGCGGCCGGGTCGATCCGGTTCAACAGATACTGGCCACCGGTGATCAGCGCCAGACGCGCATTGGCCGCCACGGCCAGGGCACCGGTCGTGTCGTCCGGCCCGCCGGGGACCGCCAGGTTGGTGTTGATCGCGATGCCCTTGCTGACGGTCTTCATGGCGTCACAGAGCGCGATCTTGGCCGTGTCCTGCTCGGCCTCGGTGTACTTCTTGTCTTGGTTCTTCACCGCGTACAGCGCGTAGCCACCGATGCCGGCGGCGATCAGGCCGATGACCACGGCCGCAATCGCGATGATCTGCGTGACGGACATCGAACCCGACGCCTGGTCGGTGTCTTTTGCGGCTTTGCTCAGCGTGGTGGTCTTGTCTTCGGTCTTCTCGTCTTCCGCCATGCTCGTGATAGTAGCGGCCGAGTTACGTATCGAGGCCGACGTCGAGCACCCGTACCGAATGCGTCAGCGCGCCGATGGCGAGGAAGTCGACCCCGGTCGAGGCGTAGGCCGCGGCCGAATCGAGGCTGAGACCACCCGACGATTCCAGCTTGGTGCCGGGCGCGCGGGCGTCGCGGCGCTGCACCGCGATCTGCGTCTGCCAGACCGGGAAGTTGTCCAGCAACACCAATTCGACGTTCTCACCGAGGATTTCGTCGAGCTGCTCGAGCGAATCCACCTCGACCTCGCACGGCAGATCCGGCGCCACCGCACGGACCGCCTGCAGGGCCGCCAGCACCGATCCGGCGGCTGCGACGTGGTTGTCCTTGATGAGTGCGGCATCGCCCAACCCCAGCCGGTGGTTGACACCGCCGCCGACGCGCACCGCGTACTTCTGCAACAACCGCAGTCCGGGCAACGTCTTTCGGGTGTCACGGATAGCGGTGTCGGTCCCGGCCACCTCCTGCACCCAGCGGGCCGTCTCGGTGGCGATGCCCGACAGATGGCAGACGAGGTTCAGCATCGTGCGTTCGGCGGTCAGGAGGGCCCGTGTCGGGGCCTCGACGGTCAGCACCGCATCGCCGGGCTTGACCTCGACGCCGTCCTCGGCGCGGTCGAGGATCCGGTAGGCGCCCTCGCCGATCACCTTGTCCAGCACCAGAACCGCGATGTCCAGGCCCGCGATGACGCCCGGCTGCCGCGACACCATCGACGCGACCGTGGTGGCGTCGGCGGACACCGTCGCCACCGAGGTGACGTCCGGCCCATAGCGCAGATCCTCGTCGAGCGCGCGATCGATGATCGCGTGCGCGTCGGCCAATTCCGCTGCGTTCAATGCCATCAGTTGCACACTCCTATCGGCAGGGCGGCCACCGCACGCCCGGCGGCATCCAGCCGCACATCGATCGATACCCCGAAGGCCGGATCGCGATCCGGTCGGTCACTGCGGTGGTGGCAGCCACGGGATTCCGCGCGCACGGCCGCAGCGGCAGCAACCGCCGAGGCCGTCACGGTCAAGGCCGCATCCTCGACGGCGGCACGGTCCGACATGGCCGTGCCGCGGGCGCCGGCGAGCAACTCGCCCAGCCGGCCCAGCCCGGCGGCGTCGCGCACCACCGAGGCGTAGCTCGTCATGTCACGTTGCAGCACATCGCGATTCAGCGCGGGCCGCTTGCCCAGATCCGGCTCCGGTACCCGGTTTCCGCCGGCGTCGCGGGCCTGCTCCGCCGCCGCACGACCGGCCCGGCCACCGACCACCAATCCCTCCAGCAGGCTGTTGGAGGCCAGGCGGTTGGCGCCGTGCATACCGGTGCGTCCGACCTCGCCGGCGGCGTACAGACCCGCCATCTCGGTGCGGCCGAACACGTCGGTGACCACACCCCCGCAGCTGTAATGGGCGCCCGGCACCACCGGAATCGGTTGGCGCGCAGGGTCGATGCCGGCCGCCAGGCACGCGGCCGTGACCGTCGGGAACCGGGCGGCGACGTCGGGGACGCCGCGCGCGTCGAGGTAGACGTAGTCGTCGCCGGTGGCCGCGAGGCGGGCATCGATCGCGGCGGCCACGACGTCGCGCGGAGCCAGGTCCCCCATCGGGTGCACACCGTCGGTCACCGAGTCGCCGCGGAGGTCACGCAGGACGGCCCCTTCGCCGCGCAAGGCTTCGGTGATCAGCGGGCACCGGCCGCCGGCCGCGCCGGTGTACAGCATCGTCGGGTGAAACTGGATGAATTCGATGTCACGGACCGGTAATCCGGCGCGCAGCGCCAGGGCGATGCCGTCGCCGGTCGAACCGTCCGGATTCGTCGTCGCGGTGTACAGCTGCCCCAGGCCACCGGTCGCCAGGATCACCGACGGCGCCGTCAGCACACCCGGTCCTTCAGGACTCAGCACCAGCAGACCGCTGACCGCACCGTCGTGGTGCAGGACCTGCAGCGCAACATGATTGGGTCGGATGTCGAGCGTCTGGGTCGCGGCGGCCAGTGCGCGCTGCACCTCGGCACCGGTGGCATCGCCACCGGCATGGATGATGCGGCGGCGGCTGTGCCCACCCTCGCGGGTCAGGGACCAATCCCCCGGCCCGGCTTCGTCGAAAGCCGCACCGGCGCCGACCAATTCACGCACGGCGGCATAGCCGTCGGCGACGATCGAGGTGACCGCGTCGACATCGCACAAGCCGGCCCCGGCCGCGACGGTGTCGGCGACGTGCGCCTGCACCGAATCATCGGTGTCGGGGATGACGACCGCGATGCCGCCCTGGGCATAAGCGGTCGCCGTCTCGCCGGACTTGCCGACGACCACGACGCGGCTGCCGGCCAGCTGGGCGGCACGCGCCGCCGCGAGGCCGGCGACCCCTGTGCCGACGACGATGACGTCGGCCCGCTGGCGCCAGTAGCCGCGGCCGCCGCAAGCAGCCGTCCGACGGCCCGCGTGGGCGCTCACGCTATTCCCCGCCGCCGGGCTGCCCGATCCCGATCATGCGCTGCACGCTCAACCGAGCTGCGGCTGCGACATCTTCGTCGACGTGAACTTCGTCGGCACCGTCCCGCAGGCAGCGCAGCAGCGCGGCCGGCGTGATCATCTTCATGTATGGGCAGGAGGCCCGATCGTTGACGGCGAGAAACTCGGTTTCCGGTGCGGCACGGCGCAACTGGTGCAGCATGCCGATTTCGGTGGCGACCAGGACCTGCTTGGCGTGGGTCTCGCGGGCGGCGTCGAGCATGCCGCCGGTCGACAGGATTTTGACCCGGTCGTCGGGCACCGCGCCCTCGCCGGCCAGGTACAGAGCCGAGGTGGCGCAACCGCATTCGGGGTGCACGAAGAGTTCGGCGTCGGGGTGCGAGCGGGCCTGGTCGGCGAGCTCGTCACCGTTGATGCCGGCGTGCACGTGGCATTCGCCGGCCCAGATGTGCAGGTTGTCCCGACCCGTCATGCGGCGCACGTGGGCACCGAGGAACTGGTCCGGGCAGAACAGCACGGTCTTGTCCGCGGGAATCGAGGCGACGACCTCGACCGCGTTGGACGACGTGCAGCAAATGTCGGTGAGGGCTTTGACGGCCGCGGTGGTGTTCACGTAGGACACCACGACCGCGTCCGGGTAGTCGGCCTTCCAGGCCCGCAGGTCGTCGGCGGTGATCGAATCGGCCAGCGAGCAGCCCGCCCGCTGGTCCGGGATCAGCACCGTCTTGGCCGGCGACAGGATTTTGGCGGTCTCGGCCATGAAGTGCACACCGCAGAACACGATGGTGTCCTCAGCGGCGTCCGCAGCGATCCGCGACAGCGCCAGCGAGTCGCCCACATGGTCGGCGATGTCCTGAATCTCGGGCAGCTGGTAGTTGTGCGCGAGGATTGTGGCGTTGCGTTCCTTGGCAAGGCGACGCACTTCGTCTGCCCACTGCCCGTCGGCGACCACGTCGCCGAAACCTTCGAACTCCGCCGCACGGTCCAGAACCGTCATGGCCGTCTCCTTTGAACCTGGCCAGGTTTTCGACTTATGATCGAAAACATGCCACATACTAGCACTGCACACGAAATGTTCACCTTCGTGTACCGCGCGCGAGGGCACCGGGCCTGACCGCAGCCCTCGCGAAGCGGCTACGCAGCGGGTGGTCGACCGCTATGACTGCGCGCCCGACCAGCAAAGACGACCGAGAGCGTCCGGGCTCAACGTCTCGTACCGCCCGCCAAGGTGGTGCCGGCTCGGAGCAGGAGATACGTCAGCCCTATCGCCGCGCCGACGACAATGACGAGATGAGCGCCAATCGGGCCGGTGGAAATCGAGCCCGCCGGACTGACCATGAGGAACCACGACGCGACGCCGACGGCAACCGCCGTCGCTATCACGAGAATGCGGCCGCCGGCGCCCGCCAATAGCGGGCGCGCCGATTCCAGGGTCCGCGAGCCAAATCTGCCAATTCGTGAACTGCCGACCCGTCCGGCAAGCACACCCCACGAAACAAAGGCGCCGTATGCCACAACGGCATTGCTGAAATCGATGTTCATGATCAGCAACACGACCAGATGAAATATGGTCGCGACAGCCAGCGTGATCCGGAACGCGCGCCACCAAAGTAACGCAATGAGGAAGGACAACTCGAAAACGACGGTGAGCCAGTCGACGGCCTCCCACGCGACCGGCACATCATGTTCAGCTATCCACCGGGCCAGCCAGTGCGTCCGCCCTTGTGTCACGAAGCCGAGTACGAAGTATCCGCGCGAGGCTTGGCTTGAGAATGACAGCCAGCCGGTGAGGACCTTGGTCAGCGCCGCGGCGAAAAATCCCCAGCCGATCAGCAGAGCCAACAATCGCAAGGGCCACTGTGGCTGAACAGAGGTTTCATTTCTGCGCCGAAGGGCGTCGAGGGAATAGCGGTTCCCCCAGTTGGCGAAGGCCAATACCAGCGGCGGCAATGTCAACAAGATCGTGTGGTCGATCTTGCCCAGACAGAACGTCACACCATAGGTGGCGGAGAGTATGAGCCAAGCAGCCAGCGACACATACTTCGTCCATATGCCCAGACCGAGCATGACGAGAATGACTGACCGAAGAACTTCCATCCCGCTGAGTACCGGCATTGAAGGGAATCCCGATAGGAGTTGAAGTGGCCCGGGCGGCGGATGAAACATGAAATCGGGATACTCGGCCAGCCACGTGATGTCGGGCGCGACCAGTAGGACGCTGACCGCATAAACGATGCGGGATATGCCCAAATCCTCAGGGGTGAACGGTCCATCTTCGACCCAGCGGTCGAATTTATCGATGACCCTCACTTCGCATTTCCGAAATCGATGCTGACGGTACGCAGCGGCGCGTATTCGACTCTGGACGGCTCGGCCGCCTCATATATCGCCGTCCGCCACACGATGTCCAAGCCGACAACTTCTCGGCCAGGAAACCGCGCCGTGATCTTTGATCGCAGCCAGGCGATTGCTTCGGGATCAGACCCGAAAGTGTCGTTGTCATATGCGGTCGAAAATGCGATCAATGGCACCGACGGGCCCGGGGGCAGGATGGTCTCTATCGGCGCAGACTCCGCATGCCCGTCCGCGAAACGAACGACAAGCCCGGGCTCTTTCGCCTTGGGCACACCAGTTTCCAATAAGCAGCCGGGACAGTTCGCCGGGAATCCGGGAAGGATGAGAGCCGGGTAGGGTTCCCCGCGCGCAATACCGAGAAAGACGTACTGCAGCAGGGCAATCCACAAAAAAGTGACCGCAAATATCATCCGCACGGTGCGCTTGTCGGCCGAGCCGCAGGATCGCGTCACCGAAGATGTCCTACCCGCCCGAGGTGCAAGAAGAACTCGCGCTGAGCCACTTCTCCCCCTTCCACATCCCAGGTGCCAAATCCCCCGAACCAGCAACCTTTGAACGCACTCAGGACGTTACCAAGCACATGCCTGCCCGAGGGCGAAGTTGACGGCCCAAATGGACTCGTACGGCGTCGTGACCTGCCGTGGCGCCGACTACACGGCGGGGTCGGGCGGCTCGACTTCGGCCTGCCATCGGCCCGCGTCGGCGCGATCTGGCGAAGACGGATCAGCTGCCGATGGGGCCTCAGAGCGCCCCTGGCAGTTCAGCCACGTCTGTTGCGTCTGGACGGCGATGGCGTCGTTCGCAGTCCCGGTGCCGTCCCATAGCCCCCGACCGGCAACCGTCACGATGGGCCAGAAGTACGCCGCGACATCGCGCACCTGCCGGATCGGGATCCGCGTGGACACGGCGGCGTAGTGCAACCAGTAGTCGTCCGCCCGGGGGCACACGTGGGCGAACGCTTCGCCCTGATCCCGCAGTGCCCCAAGCAGTTCCGGAGGGTAGGCGACACCGGATACGCCGGTCGCGAACACCGTCTCGGAGGCTTCGGTCGTGGTGCACATCGGCCAGGTTCGGTACGGACCGTCGCTGCGGATGCGCGCACGGAAAGCGGTGACCTCCCCGGGTCGATGTGCGGCGAGCAGCTCCGCGAGCCAGGTGGGCGGGTAGTAGACGTCGTCGTCCGCCGTGACGAGGGTGCGGTCGGGTTCATCCGGCAATATCTCGTTGGTGTACGGGAAGTACTTCTTGTGCGGTCCGTAGTCGCGGCAATGACGAATTTCCAATCCGCGGGCCTGCAGTCGTTTCAATGTTGCCGGCGGATCGAGGTACGCGTCACGGTCATCGAGCCACAGGATCAATCGGCGAGGCTTGACGGCGCCGGCACCGATTGTCTCGATCGTTTGCCACACCGTAGAAATCCGCTTGCCGTAGCTCGTCAGCGACACGTTGGCGGTACCGGTGCCGACGACAGACTCAGCGGACCTGTGGTTTCGCACGAGCAGACGCGCGCCCAGTGTGCCCAGCTCCGCGAAGGTGCATACCCACCCGAGCGGATCCGTTGGGTGAATGCCGATATTGCGCATGGCCCCACCGGCCTTCCCCCGCGTGGCGAACACGAAGCTTTGCTGCAATCGCACGTGAGTCTAATGGCTGAGGCGAGATTCTTCTTTTCGAAGAGCACTTGCTGACGGAGTGACGGATTTGCCGGCCGATTGTCGAATTCGGCCGGCCACACCACCTCCGCCGGCCGCTTTTGATCTCCGATGTTTTCGACTTAAAATCGAAAACGTGACGGACGTGGGGACTGCGCATGAAGTGCTCGCCGTCGTCTTCCAGGTGCGCCACCTCGACAGCAAGACACCGCAGCTCAGCGTGCTGCTCTGGGAGCGCGCCATGGAGCCGCAACGCGGCGCGTGGTCCCTGCCCGGCGGTCAGCTGCGGCACGACGAAGACATGGTCAGTTCCGTCCGGCGTCAGCTCGCCGAGAAGGTCGACCTGCGCGAACTGACCCACCTCGAGCAGCTCGCGGTCTTCTCCGAGCCCAAGCGCGTGCCCGGCCCGCGCACCATCGCCTCGACCTTCCTGGGCCTGGTGCCCTCCCCCGCAACACCCGAACTGCCGGGCGACACACGCTGGCATCCGGTGTCGGCACTGCCACCCATGGCCTTCGACCACGGCCCGATGATCACGCACGCGCACGCCCGACTGGTCGCCAAGATGTCCTACACCAACATCGGATTCGCCTTGGCACCAAAGGAATTCACCCTCACCACGTTGCGGGACATCTACGCCGCCACTTTGGGCCACCCGGTGGATCCGACCAATCTGCAGCGCGTGCTGGCCCGGCGCGGCGTCATCACCCCGACCGGCACGACGGCCCGCTCCGGACGCAGCGGCGGCCGCCCCGCCGCGCTGTACCGCTTCACCGACTCCACATACCGCGTCACAGACGAGTTCGCCGCGTTGCGTCCACCTAGTTAGTTGCTCTACGCATCGTGACGTAGGTCACTTTCAGGCCACATTTCGCGAGCCGGAATTGGTTTTTAAGGGTTCCTTAAGACATGATTTCCCGATGACCATGGGCAATGCAGCCAGGGCGTTCGACGCCGAGTGGATCGGCCAGCCGTACCACGAGGAACTCCAGCCCGGCACCCGCCCACTGCGGCCCAGCGAGGACTCGTTCTACGTGCCGCCCGTCGGCTTCGAACTCACCGCGCCCGGCACCGTCCTGCGGTCCCGTGACGTCGAGCTCGGCTTCATGGGCGTCATCCCCCAGGGCGTCACCGCCACCCAGCTGCTGTACCGCAGTACCGATCTCAACGGCAGCGCGCAGGCCGCGGTGACCACCGTCCTGCTGCCCGTCGGCCACAACGCCGACACGCGCTGCCCCATCGTGTCGTATCAGTGCGCCATCGACGCGGTCTCCGACGCCTGCTTCCCGTCCTACGCCCTGCGCCGTCGCGCCCGGGCCCTGGGCTCGGTGGCACAGCTCGAATACATGCTCGTCGCCGCGGTCCTCGCGCAGGGCTGGGCCGTGTCCATCCCGGATCACGAAGGCACCGACGGCATCTGGGGCGCGCCGCACGAACCCGGGTACCACATCCTCGACGGCCTGCGCGCCGCCATCAACACCGAATCACTCGGCCTGTACGCCGACGCGCCGATCGGCCTGTGGGGCTACTCGGGCGGCGGCCTCGCCAGTGCCTGGGCCGCGGAGGAATACGCCAACTACGCGCCCGAGCTCAATGTCGTCGGCGCCGCCCTCGGCTCTCCGGTGGCCAACCTGGGCAACGTCTTCAACCAGCTGAACGGCACCTCCAAGGCGGGCCTGCCGGCCACCGTCATCGCGGCGCTCATGCACATCTACCCAGGCCTGAACCGCGTCATCCATGAGCACGCCACCGAGGCCGGTAAGGCGATGCTGCGCAACATCGAGGGCATGACCACCGCCGAGGCGGTGATCCGGCACGCCGGACTCGACTTCGACACCCTGCTGAAGTCGCCGCTGCAGGAAGTGCTCGAGACCCCAGAGGTGCAGCACGTCTTCGAGAGCATCAAGCTCGGCAAGACGGCGCCGACCCCGCCGCTGCTGATCATGCAGGCCGTGTACGACCAGATCATCGCCGTCGGGAACATCGACGAGCTGACCGACACCTACGTCATGGGCGGCTCGCACGTGACCTACCACCGCGACATCCTCAGCGAGCACATCGCGCTGCACCCGCTGGCCGCGCCGATGACGCTGAACTGGCTCGCCGAACGGTTCGACGGCAAGCCGCTGGGCCCGACCGTACGTACGTCGTGGCCGGCCCTGCTGAACCCGGCGACCTACCTCGGCCTGCTCAAGCTGGGCGTCGTCAGCACGAAGGTTCTGCTGGGACTTCCGATTGGGCGTCGGTAGCCACCGGGGCGACGGCTGCCGGTAGCCGGACCGGCGCCGGCTCCACCGGCGGCCAGGCGCCCAGATCGTCGCGCTTGGTCGCCAGCGTGCAGAACAGATAGACCAGCGCCGCAACGCCGGCCGGGAAAATCAGCGTCGTGGCGATGACCCATGGCGAGTGGCCGAAGAACACCGGCGGCGCCTCGACGAGGTAACCCACCCGATGCTCGGGCGACAACGGCGCGCCCGCGAGATCCGGTGTCCCATAACGCCAATGCGCGACGACGGCGCCCACGCCCGTGAGCGCGCCCGCGGCTGCCACATTGCCGAGCGCCAGCGCGCCGGCCAGCAGCGGCCCGCGATGCGCGCGCCATTGCCACACCAATGTCGCGGCCACGACGGCGATCACCGTCAACAGACCGACCGCCAACGCACCGCCCAGGAACACCCGGTCCGATTCGTCACCGAAGTACCCGTGGATGCGCTGACCCTTCTTGGTCAGCGCGACGACGGCGTCGACCGGCGGGGCGAGGAACGCCCACACCACGCCGCCGAGAGCGCCGGTCAGCGCCAGGCCGACGACGACCCGCAGCGCCGCGGCGCGATGCGAAAGCGTTGGCGCCGAGGCTGTTTCAGCGGGCTGAGTCACCGTTGAGTTTCCAGGTCCTTCGAGTCCACCACCCCGTGCCGGGAGCACTTGGCCCGCCAGCCGTCGGGGCGCACCTGCACCACCATGCGTCGGCCGCATTCAGCGCACCAGCGGGGCGCCTCCAGACCGAGCTGGGCCGTGGTCGGCATGACGGCGCCGTCGACGGCGTCCGCCGCGACACCGGTGTACACGTTGAACTTGCCGGCACTGACGGGTGCGGGCAATTCTCTGGTCATCACGTCTAGTTCTACAGGGTGGCGTTCAGAGCCTTGATCGGCATCTGCAGATCGTCCAGCAGTTCCAGGTCCGACTCGGCCGGGCGACCCAGCGTCGTCAGGTAGTTGCCGACGATGACGGCGTTGATGCCGCCCAGGATGCCCTGCTTGGCGCCCAGGTCGCCGAGGGTGATCTCGCGGCCACCGGCGAAGCGCAGCATGGTGCGCGGCATGGCCAGACGGAACGCGGCGACGGCGCGCAGCGCGTCGGCGGCCGGCAGCACCTCGAGGTCACCGAACGGGGTGCCCGGGCGCGGGTTCAGGAAGTTCAGCGGGACCTCGTGTGGGTTCAGCTCCGCGAGGTTCGCGGCGAACTCGGCACGCTGCTCCAGCGTCTCGCCCATGCCGAGGATGCCGCCGCAGCAGACCTCCATGCCGGCTTCGCGGACCATCTCCAGCGTCTTCCAGCGCTCTTCCCAGGTGTGGGTCGTGACGACGTTGGGGAAGTACGACTTCGAGGTCTCCAGGTTGTGGTTGTAGCGGTGCACACCCATGGCCTTGAGGCGGTCGACCTGCTCCTGATCGAGCATGCCCAGCGAGCAGGCGATCTGGATGTCGACCTCGTTGCGGATGGCCTCGATGCCGGCGGCCACCTGGGCCAGCAGACGCTCGTCGGGTCCACGCACCGCGGCGACGATGCAGAACTCGGTGGCACCGGTCTTGGCGGTCTGCTTCGCAGCCTCGACGAGGCTCGGGACGTCCAGCCACGCGCTACGCACCGGGGAGGCGAACAGACCCGACTGCGAGCAGAAGTGGCAGTCCTCAGGGCAACCGCCGGTCTTGAGGCTGATGATGCCCTCGACCTCGACCTCGGGACCACACCACTTCATGCGCACCTCGTGCGCGAGGGCCAGCAGGTCCTCCAGTCGGTCGTCGGGCAGCTGCAGAACCTCGAGCACCTGCTCCTGGCTCAGGCCTTCGCCACGCTCGAGCACCTGCTCGCGGGCTACACCCAAAACATCGGTCGCGGCCTGAGTCATCGGCACTCCTTACTTCAGGCCGACTGCGGCCTACAACTTGAACGGTGTTTAGGATACAGACGTGCAACTGCACCGAAGCGACGTGGTGGCCAAGGCCGCCGAAATCCTGGACAACTACGGGATCGCCGACCTGACCATGCGCAGGCTGGCGCGTGAACTGAGCGTCAGCCCAGGCGCTCTGTACTGGCATTTCGCCGACAAGCAGGAGCTGCTGGGCGCCGTCGCCGACCGCCTGCTGGCCAGCGCGGCGACCGTTCCGGCCGGCGGCGAATGGCCGGACCGCATCGTCGCCCTGTGTTCGGCGCTGCGCGACGCGCTGCTGTCCGCCACCGACGGCGCCGAGCTGGTGTCGGCCAGTTTCTCCGCCGGGCGATCAGCCGAGCTGAGCCGCATCGTGGCGGCCCTCACCGACGCGTGCGTCGAATCTGGGCTGACGGCGCACGACGCCGACCTCGCGGCCCGCACCATCGTCTACTACGTGCTGGGCTTCACCGCCGACGAACAGTCCCGCATCCAGTGGGACGCGGCCGGCGCCACGGTGGCCGACAGCGAGGCGGTGTGGTCCGAAAATGCCGGTGGCCGTTTCACTTTCGGCCTCGGTCTGCTCGTCGACGGGCTCGCGGCGCACGCCATCAGCCGCCGCAGCTGAGGCCGGGACACGCGTCGAGGGCCGGCCACCGCACCGGGTGCGTCAGCCGAGCAGAATCTCCGTGCGGGTGTCGCCGTTCCACAGCCGCAGTCGGGTCGCGGTGGCGCTGATCTCGGCCGGCCGGCCGGCAATGCCGAGTGCCCTGGCGAGCCGATCCAGCGGGATACGACGCGCCAGGGTGACGTGTGGCGTCCAGTCACCCGGCTCGGTGTGCGGCACGGGGCCCGGCCGTAGATACGGCGCGGCGAGCGCGCAGACCTCGGCGTGCAGGTCGAGCAGGTCGGCGGTGGGCACCACGAGACGGGCCAGGACTCCGGCGGAGCGGCCGAACACCAGCGTGGCGCCTAAACGGGCCCAGAACGGGAACCGCCCGTCGACACCGGCCAACGCCGGCACCACCGCCTCGTCGATCTGCTGGGCAACACACAAGGTGGCATGTGGACGAGCGGCGGGCGGTTGAGCGACGATCCCCGCCGCGCGCAGGTCGTCCCAGGCGCGCCGGATCACGGCCTCGGTGTCGAGGTCGAACAGCAGCTCGACCGAGTGCACCATGTCAGCCGACCAGGCTCGAAACCCATTGCGGATCAAACGCTTTCGCGCTCACGGCAGCGAACTCCCCGGGCGACAACAGGCCCGCGCCGTCTGGCAGCACGGCACGCACCGGAGCGATGTCCGCGAGCGCACCCCGGTTGGATGCTTCCGCGAGACCCGGCTCCTGCGGCCAACTGCCGATCACCAGTCCGGCGCACGCGATGTCATGCGCGGCAAGCGATTCGACGGTCAGGCCGGTGTGGTTGAGAGTGCCCAGACCCGGTGCGACGACGACCAGGACCGCGGCCCCGAGTTCGACGGCCAGGTCGCGCAATGTCGTGCCGTCGGCGCCGAGTTGGACGAGTAGTCCCCCGGCGCCCTCGACGAGGGTCAGCTGACGGGGCCGGTCGACGTTGCGGACCAGAGCGACCAACTCGTCGCGCGTCGGCAACTCCATACCGGCCAACTCGGCGGCCGCGACGGGTGCGAGTGGTTCGGGATAGCGCCAGCCCGGCACGAGCGACGTGACGTCCGCCAGGCGACCCACCTCGGCCAGATCGTCGTCACCGTGGCCGGCGGCCGGCGAGATTCCGGTCTGCACCGCCTTGCACACCGCGACGTCCAGACCGGCCTGGCGGGCGGCACTGGCCAGCGCCGCGGTGGCGATGGTCTTGCCGACGCCAGTATCGGTCCCGGCGACCAGCAGCAGCGTCACGACTGCACCAGCGCGAGCACCTCGCCGAGCACCCGCCCGGCCAAATCCAGTTCGCTGTCGTCGAGCGACGCGCGCGCCGTCAGGCGCAGACGCGAGGTGCCGGCCGGCACCGACGGGGGCCGGAAGCAGCCGACCCGAACTCCGCGGTCCAGGCACGCCGACGCCGCGGCCAGCGCGACCTCGGGGTCACCCAGGATCACCGAGACGACGGCCGAATCAGGCGTGTGGACGGCGCCGCCGAACCGGGCCAGCGTCGCGGCGTGCGTCAGCACGGCCTGCGCCCGCCAGGGCTCGGCGATGAGGACATGCAGCGCGGCCTGCGCGGCGCCGACGGCGGCCGGAGCCAGACCGGTGTCGAAGATGAACGTGCGCGCGGCGTCGATGAGGTGCGCCCGCACGGCGGCCGGCCCGAGCACCGCGCCGCCCTGGCTGCCGAGCGACTTGGACAGCGTCGTCGTCACCACGATGTCGGGCTCGCCGGCCAGGCCGACTTCGTGCACCAGGCCGCGGCCACCGGTGCCGCGCACGCCGAGGCCGTGAGCCTCGTCGACGATCAGGAGCGCGCCGTGCCGGCGACAGACCTCGTGCAGGGCGCGCAAGGGCGCGAGGGCACCGTCGGTGGAGAACACCGAATCGGTGATCACGACGGCCCGCTCCTCGGACCGGCTGACCAGCGCGGTCTCCACGGCGCCGACGTCGTTGTGCGGGGACACCACCACGCGCGCTCGGGACAGCCGACAGGCGTCGACGAGTGAGGCGTGGCTGTAGGCGTCGGAGACGACCAGTGAGCCCGGCCCCGACAGCGCCGCCACCGCAGCGATGTTGGCGGTGTAGCCGGACGAGAACACCAGCGCCGACTCGGCGCCCATGAAGTCGGCCAGCTCGGCCTCGAACTCCTCGTGCAGTTCGGTATTGCCGGTGACCAGGCGCGATCCGCCGGAACCCGCGCCCCAGGTGTGCAGCGCCGTCACGCCGCCCGCGATGACGTCGGGATGCTGGGTCAGGCCGAGATAGTCGTTGGACGCCAGGTCCAGTTCGGTGGCCACCGCGGGCCGGACCCGCAGCGACCGACGCAGACCCGCGGCCCGGCGCTGGCGTTCGACATCGGCGAGCCAGGCCAGCGGCGAGTGATCAGTCATCGGCGCGCTCTCCTGACTCCAGTGCAATTGAACGGTGTTCAGGTTAACGCACGGGCAACGGCGACCACAGCAGAGGTGATCTGGTCGATCTCGTCGGGCGTGCAGATGAAGGGCGGCATCACGTACAGCAGCTTGCCGAAGGGCCGCAGCCACACACCGTGCTCGATCGCGGTGACCGTGGCCAGCGCCATGTTCACGGGCTCGCACATCTCGACGACGCCGATGGCGCCCAGCACGCGCACGTCGGCGACCGACGGCAGGTCGGCGGCCGGTGCCAGACCGCGCCGCAGCCCGTCCGCGATGGTCGCCACTCGTGTCTTCCAGTCCTCGCTCAACAGCAGCTCGACGGCCGCCACCGACACCGCGCACGCCAGCGCGTTGGCCATGAACGTCGGCCCGTGCATGAGCGCGCCCGGCTCGCCCGAGCTGATCACCCGCGCTATCTCGGCGGTGCACAGCGTTGCCGCCAGCGTCACATAGCCACCCGTCAGCGCCTTGCCGACGCACATGATGTCGGGGCTGACGCCGGCATGGTCGGCGGCGAACAGCTCGCCCGTCCGCCCGAAACCGGTCGCGATCTCGTCGAAGATCAGCAGCACGTCGTGCCGGTCGCAGATGTCGCGCAGTGCCGTCAGGTACCGCTGGTCGTGGAACCGCATGCCGCCGGCGCCCTGGACCACGGGCTCGACGATGACGGCAGCGAGCTCGTCCACATGCGCGGCCAGCTGGGCCTCGAAGGCCTCGACATAGGCCGGGTCGAATTCCGCGGGCACGCGCGGCGCGAAGATCTGGGGCATCAGCACATCGGTCCAGATCGAGTGCATGCCACCGTCCGGGTCGCAGACGCTCATCGGGGTGAAGGTGTCGCCGTGGTAGCCGCCGCGCCACGTCATCAGCTTGTGCCGGCCGGGACGGCCGAGGCTGCGCTGGTACTGCAGCGCCATCTTCGCGGCGACCTCGACGGAGACCGAACCGGAGTCCGAGAAGAACACCGTGTCCAGTCCGGCCGGGGTGATCTCGACGAGCAGCTGCGCCAGCCGTGCCGCGGGCTCATGCGTGAGGCCGCCGAACATGACGTGGTTCATCCTGCTCAGTTGCCGGGTGATCGCGGCATCGAGCACCGGATGTCCGTGCCCGTGCACCGCCGTCCACCACGAGCTCATCGCGTCGATGACCTGCACCGGCCGGCCCTCGTGGATGAGGGTCAGCATGATGCCATGCGCCTCGGTGGCAACCACCGCCGGCAAAGCCTCGGCGCCGATGGTGCTGTACGGATGCCAGATGTGGGCGGTGTCGATCGCCGAGATTTCGGCAGGGTTCAGCGCTGGCACGAGGACCGAGCCTAATCGCCCGCCGAGCACGTCGAAACGGGCGTGCTCAGCACGCGGGCGACTCGCCGTTACATGAACGTGGCCTGGATCTTGGGTAGATTGACATTCGACCATGACGACTCTTGCAGCACCGCGGCCGGCGTCGCAGCCCGGGTCGGGCAACGCCGAGCGCGTCTCCGACAGCGGTGCGGACGCCGCGGCGGGCAATGCGCCGAGCGCGTTCTACCGCCACGACCTGGACGGCCTGCGCGGCATCGCCATCGCGATGGTCGCGGCCTTTCACGTGTGGTTCGGCCGCGTCTCCGGCGGCGTCGACGTCTTCCTCGCGCTGTCCGGCTTCTTCTTCGGCGGCAAACTCCTGCGGATCGCGCTGACGCCGAACGCGCCGCTGTCCCCCGGTCCGCAGCTGCGCCGCCTGGTCCGTCGCCTGCTGCCGGCGCTGATCGTCGTGCTCGCCGCGGGCGCCGTGCTGACCATCGTGATCCAGCCTCAGACCCGCTGGGAGACGTTCGCCGACCAGAGCCTGGCCAGCCTCGGCTACTACCAGAACTGGGAACTCGCCGAGACCGCGTCGAACTACCTGCGGGCCGGCGAATCCGTCAGCCCCCTGCAGCACCTCTGGTCGATGTCGGTGCAGGGCCAGTTCTATGTCGCGTTCCTGGCGCTGATCTTCGGCTTCGCGTACCTGTTCCGGCGCCGGCTCGGCGACCGGCTCCGGCCGGCGTTCATCGCGCTGCTCAGCGTCCTGACCGTCGCGTCGTTCGTCTACGCGATCTTCGCGCACCAGGCCGACCAGGTGAGCGCGTACTACGACAGCTTCGCCCGCGCCTGGGAGCTGCTGCTCGGCGCTCTCGTCGGCGCGCTGGTGCCGTCCGTCCGGTGGCCGATGTGGCTGCGCAACGTGGTGTCGGTGGTCGCGCTGGCGGCCATCCTGTCGTGCGGCGCCCTGATCGACGGCGTGCGGGAATTTCCGGGGCCGTGGGCGCTGGTTCCGGTCGGCGCGACCATGCTTTTCATCCTCAGTGCCGCAAATCACACCGAGCGGCTGCCGGCGCCGAACCGGCTCCTGGCCACCGGCCCGTTCCTGTCGCTCGGCACCATGGCGTACTCGTTGTATCTCTGGCACTGGCCGCTCCTGATCTTCTGGCTGGCCTACAGCGGCCACAGCCGGGCCCATTTCGTCGACGGCACCGTCGTGCTGCTCGTCTCCGGAGTACTGGCCTGGCTCACCACCCGCTATGTGGAGAACCCGCTGCGCCGGCCGGCGACGACGGGTTCGGCCGGATTCGCCGGGCTGCGGCGGCCCACGGCGGTACTGGGGACACTCGTCGCCGTGATGGGCGTGACGCTCACCGCCACCGCATTCACGTGGCGCGAGCACATGAACACCGCCCGCGCCAACGGCAAGGAACTCGCCACCCTGTCTGCGGTCGACTATCCGGGCGCCCGTGCCCTGCTGCACCACGCCCGGGTGCCGAAGCTGCCGTTCCGCCCGACGGTGCTCGAGGCGCACGACGACGTGCCCGCGACGACGGCTGACAGCTGTATCGCCGACTTCGACGACCTGTCGATCCGAAACTGCACCTACGGTGACGCGCAGGCGCCCCGCACCATCGCGCTGGCCGGCGGCTCGCACGCCGAGCACTGGATCACCGCACTGGACCTGCTCGGCAAGCGCTATCACTTCAAGGTCGTGACCTATCTGAAGATGGGCTGTCCACTGTCGACCGAGCAGAACCCGCTGGTGATGGGCGACAACCGGCCGTACCCGAAGTGTTACGAGTGGAACGAGCTGGTCATGCCGAAGCTGGTGGCCGACCACCCGAGCTTCGTCTTCACCACCTCCACGCGGCCCTGGAACATCAAGTCCGGTGACGTGATGCCCGGCACGTACATCGGTATCTGGCAGCGCCTGTCGGATGCGAACATCCCGATTCTGGCGATGCGCGACACTCCGTGGCTGGTCCGGGACGGTAAGCCGTTCTTCCCGGCCGACTGCCTTGCCAGCGGCGGCAATTCGACGTCCTGCGGCATCGCCCGCTCCGAGGTACTGTCCGACCACAACCCGACCCTCGATTTCGTCGCGCAGTTCCCACTGTTGAAACCGCTCGACATGAGTGACGCGGTGTGCCGCCCCGACATCTGCCGCGCTGTGGAGGGAAATGTGTTGCTATACCACGACTCTCATCACCTGTCCGCCACCTACATGCGCACCATGACCGGCGAACTCGGCCGCCAGGTCGGGGCTGCCACCGGCTGGTGGTGAGCTGCCTTCATGGTTGTTGGCGTCTGGCCGGGTAGCGCCTATCCCCTCGGTGCGACCTACGACGGTTCCGGCACCAATTTTTCAGTGTTCTCCGAAGTCGCCGAGCGCGTCGAGCTGTGCCTGATCGCCAAGGACGGCAGCGAAGAACGCGTCAACCTCGACGAGGTCGACAGCTACGTGTGGCACTGCTATCTGCCGACGGTCACGCCCGGGCAGCGGTACGGATTTCGCGTGTACGGACCGTGGGACCCGGCCAATGGACACCGCTGCGATCCGAGCAAGCTGCTGCTCGATCCCTACGGCAAGTCGTTCCACGGCGACTTCGACTTCAGCCAGGCGCTGTACTCCTATGACTTGACGGCGCCATCGGCCACCGGTGAGCCGCCCGGCGTCGATTCGTTGGGGCACACCATGACCAGTGTGGTCATCAACCCATTCTTCAACTGGGACAACGACCGTGTGCTGCGGACGCCGTATCACGAGACGGTGATCTACGAGGCCCACGTCAAGGGTATGACGCAGACGCACCCGGCGATCCCCGAGGAACTGCGCGGCACCTACGCCGGACTCGCCCACCCGGCGATCATCGAGCACCTACGGTCGCTCGGCGTAACGGCCATCGAACTGATGCCCGTGCACCAGTTCCTGCACGACCACCGGCTGCTGGACCTCGGGCTGCGAAACTACTGGGGCTACAACACGTTCGGCTTCTTCGCGCCGCACTACCAGTACTCGGGGAATCAACACGCCGGCAGCGCGGTCGCCGAGTTCAAGACCATGGTGAAGTCGTTCCACGACGCCGGCATCGAAGTCATCCTGGACGTGGTCTACAACCACACCGCCGAAGGCAACCACCTCGGCCCGACGCTGAACTTCCGCGGCATCGACAACGCCGCCTACTACCGGCTCGATGACGACGACCTGTCGCTCTACAAGGACTTCACCGGCACCGGCAACAGCCTCAACGCCCGTCATCCCCACACGCTGCAGCTGATCATGGATTCGCTGCGGTACTGGGTACTGGAGATGCACGTCGACGGCTTCCGATTCGACCTCGCCTCCACGCTGGCCCGGGAGTTCTACGACGTGGACCGGCTCTCGGCGTTTTTCGATCTGGTGCAACAGGATCCGGTGATCAGCCAGGTGAAACTGATCGCCGAACCGTGGGATGTCGGCGAGGGCGGCTACCAGGTCGGCAACTTCCCAGGTTTGTGGACCGAGTGGAACGGGAAATACCGCGACACTGTGCGCGACTACTGGCGGGGCGAGCCCGCGACCCTGGGCGAGTTCGCCTCGCGACTGACCGGTTCCTCGGACCTGTACGAGGCGACCGGCCGGCGACCGAGCGCGAGCATCAACTTCGTCACCTGCCACGACGGCTTCACACTGACCGACCTGGTGTCCTATAACGAGAAGCACAACGAGGCCAACGGCGAGGACAACCGCGACGGCGAGAGCCACAACCGGTCGTGGAACTGCGGCGTCGAAGGCCCGACCGACGACCCGGAGATCCTCGAGCTCCGCGAACGGCAGCGCCGCAACATCTTCGCGACGCTGATGCTGTCGCAGGGCACACCGATGATCAGTCACGGTGACGAGATCGGGCGCACCCAGCAGGGCAACAACAACGTCTACTGCCAGGACAACACACTGTCGTGGATGGACTGGACCATGTGCGAGACCAACGCGGCACTGCTGGAATTCACCCGCACCGTGGTGGCATTCCGGCGCAAGCATCCCGTCTTCCGGCGCCGGCGGTTCCTGGCCGGGCAACCGGTACGCAGCACCGGGCAGGTCCGCGACATCGCATGGCTGACTCCCGCGGGTGAAGAGATGACGCTCGAGGACTGGGATTCCGGCTTCGGCAAGAGCATCTCGGTATTCCTCAACGGCGACGCGATACCCGAACCCAACGCCCGCGGTGAGCGCGTCACCGACAACTCGTTCCTGCTGTGCTTCAACGCCCACGACGAGGCACTCGATTTCGTGATTCCCGGCGAGGACTACGGGGCGAGCTGGGCGGCGGCGCTGGACACCGCGGACCCGCACGGCCACACCGAACTGGTGGCCGCCGCCGGCGAGACGATTTCACTGCAGGCCCGCTCGCTGCTGGTGCTACGTAAGACGGCGTGATGACGGTGCCGGTCTCGCCCGTAGTCGCCACGTACCGGCTGCAGATGCGCAGCGACGGAATGACTTTCGACGACGCGTTGGCGCTGCTGCCCTACCTCGACGATCTCGGCGTCTCGCACCTGTACCTGTCGCCGGTGCTGACGGCCGTGACCGGGTCGACGCACGGCTACGACGTCACCGACCCGACGGCCGTCTCGGCGGAGCTCGGTGGGCCGGAGGGCTTTTCCCGGCTGTCCGCCGCCGCGCGGGCGCGCGGCATGGGGCTCGTCGTCGACATCGTGCCGAACCACGTCGGCGTCGAACAACCCGAACAGAATCCGTGGTGGTGGGACGTCCTGACGCACGGTCGGGCATCACGCTTCGCCCACTTCTTCGACATCGACTGGGATCTGGACCCCGACGGCCGAATCGTGTTGCCGGTGCTGGGTTCCGACTCCGACGTCGATGATCTCGCCGTCGACGGTGACGTGCTGCGGCTGGGTGACCGGACCTGGCCGATCCGGCCCGGCACCGGCGCCGGCACGGCCGCAGAGGTCTATGCCCGGCAGGCGTACCGGCTGACGGGCTGGCAGTCCGGTTCCTGTGGCTACCGGCGGTTCTTCTCCATCACCTCACTGGCGGCGGTGCGCCAAGAGGACCTCGACGTGTTCGACGCCAGCCACGCCGAGATCGCGCGCTGGTTCCGTAACGGGCTGGTGGACGGTTTGCGGGTCGACCACATCGACGGGTTGACCGATCCCGCAGGCTATCTCGTGCGGCTGCGGGAACTGGCCGGAGACGACGCCTGGATCGTCGCCGAGAAGATTCTGGCCGCCGACGAGCCGCTGGACCCCAGCCTCCCCATCGCGGGCACCACCGGCTACGACGTGCTGCGGGAGATCGGCGGGCTCTTCGTCGACCCGGACGGCGCCGCCGCGCTCACGGAACTGGCCCGCGAAACCCATAGCGATGCCCGGGAACTGAAGATCAAGGCCGCCACCGAAACCCTGGCCAGCGAGTTGGCCCGGCTGTGCCGTGCGATCACGCGGGCCGCCGGCGACGACGATCCCGCCCTCCCGGCCGCCGTCGCCCAACTGCTCAGCCACGCCGGCGTGTATCGCACCGACTACCCCGTGCTGGCCGCGACGCTGCCCGAAGCCATCAACCAAACCCTCAGCACCGCACCGGAACTGGCATCGGCGCTGCAGCTGGTCGTCACCGCCATCGAGCAGCCCGAACCGGCGGCGCGGTTGCAGCAGTTGTGCGGAGCGACGACGGCCAAGGCTATCGAGGACACCCTCTTCTACCGAGACGCGCGGCTGGTGTCGTTGAACGAGGTCGGTGGCACACCGGAACGGTTCGGCATGAGCACGGCCGAGTTTCACCAGCGCGCCGTGGCGCGCGCACGCGACTGGCCCGCCACCTTGGTGACCCTGTCCACCCACGACACCAAGCGCGGCGAGGATGTGCGGGCCCGCATCACGGTGCTGTCCCAGCGCGCCGAGCACTGGGCGCAGCGCGTCGGCCGCTGGAACACGGTGTGCGTACCACCCGACGAGGGCACCGGATTGTTCCTGTGGCAGAACATCATCGGTGTCTGGCCCACCGCGGGCGACGTCGACGACGCCGTCCGCGCGCGGCTGCACTCCTATGCCGAGAAGGCGATTCGCGAAGCCGAGCTGCACACCGACTGGGAGCAGCCGGACCGGGAGTTCGAAGATGCGGTCCACGACTGGATCGATGCGCTGATCGACGGCCCGATCGCGGCCGAGATCACCACGTTTGTCGGGCAGCTCGACGAGGCCGCGCGTTGCGATGCCGTCGCGCAGAAACTGCTCGCCCTGACGGTGCCGGGTATCCCCGACATCTACCAGGGCACCGAACTGTTCGACGACAGCCTGGTGGACCCCGACAATCGCCGTCCGGTGGATTTCGCTCTCCGACAGCGTGAGCTCGATACCTTGAACCACCCCAAGATTCGGGTCGTGGCGGCAGCGTTGCGGTCACGCCGGGAGCGGCCGGCGACGTACCTGTCGGGCGACTACACGCCCGTCGCCGCCGACGGTCCCGCCGCTGACCACGTGATCGCATTCCAGCGGGGTACCGACGTTCTGGTGGTCGTCCCCCGCTGGACGCTGAAGCTCAACGAATCCGATTGCGCCGAAACCACTCTGGCTTTGCCAGCCGGCGACTGGACCGACCGGCTGACCGGCCGCACCTGGTCGGGCACCGTCGCCGCCAACACGCTGTTCGCCGAACTGCCCGGCGTACTTCTGGAGAAAGCCGATGGCTGACCACGAATTCTCGGTCTGGGCGCCCACACCGAACGACGTCGCACTCGACGCCGACGGGATCCGGTATCCGATGACCCGCTCCGACGACGGGTGGTGGCGCGTCACCGTCGACGTGCCGGCCGACGTCCGGTACGGCTTCGTCCTTGACGACTCCGAACCACTGCCCGACCCCCGTTCGCCGCGGCAACCCGATGGCGTGCACGGGTTTTCGCAGCTGTGGACATCCGCACCGCCGGCCCCCTGGCCAGGCCGGGCCATCGACGGCGCGGTGATCTACGAACTGCACGTCGGCACGTTCACCGCGGCCGGCACGTTCGACGCCGCAATCGAGCGGCTGGACCACCTCGTCGACCTCGGCGTGGACTTCGTCGAACTCATGCCGGTCAACGCCTTCAGCGGCAGCCACGGCTGGGGCTACGACGGCGTGCTGTGGTACGCCGTGCACGAACCCTACGGCGGCCCTTCGGGTCTCGTGCACTTCGTCGACGCCTGCCACCAACGGGGCCTGGGCGTGCTACTCGACGCGGTGTTCAATCACCTTGGCCCATCAGGGAATTACCTGCCCAAGTTCGGGCCGTACCTGACGGTGGGCCGGACCCCGTGGGGTGAGGCGATCAACATCGCCGCCGCCGACTCCGATCCGGTCCGCCGGTACATCATCGACTGCGCCCTGCGCTGGATGCGGGACTTCGGCATCGACGGCCTGCGACTGGACGCGGTGCACGCACTGGTCGACACCACGGCGGTTCATCTGCTGGAAGAGCTGGCCACCGAAACCGATGCGTTGGCAACCGAACTCGGCCGCCCGTTGTCCCTGATCGCCGAGAGCGACCTCAACGACCCGCGGCTGATCACTCCGCGTGCCCGCGGTGGCTACGGCCTCGCCGCCCAGTGGGACGACGACATCCACCACGCCATCCACACCGCGGTGTCCGGCGAACGGCAGGGCTACTACGCCGATTTCGGGTCGATGCAGGCACTCGCCACCACCCTCGCACGTGGCTTCTTCCACGCCGGCACCTACTCGTCTTTCCGGCGCCGGCGCCACGGCCGGCCGCTGGACACCACGAGCATTCCGGCCACCCGGCTGCTGGCCTATACCTGCACGCACGATCAGGTCGGCAACCGGGCGATCGGCGACCGCCCGTCGCAGAACCTCGACTTCGGACAGCTGGCGGTCAAGGCCGCGCTGGTCCTCGGATCGCCCTATACGGCAATGCTTTTCATGGGCGAGGAGTGGGGCGCGTCGACGCCGTTCCAGTTCTTCAGCTCACATCCCGAGCCCGAGCTGGCACGCGCGACGGCCGAGGGCCGCAAGGCCGAGTTCGCCGACCACGGCTGGGCCGCCGACGACATCCCCGATCCGCAGGACCCCGCCACGTTTCAGCGTTCCAAACTCGACTGGGACAAGGTCGGCACGGGCGAGCACGCCCGGCTGCTGCGGATCTACCGCGACCTGATCACGTTGCGGCGCACCGAACCCGACTTCGCCGACCCCTGGCTGGACCACCTGCGCGTCGAGTTCGACGAGACCGACCGCTGGATCGTCATGCATCGCGGGGCGTTCGCCGTCGCGTGCAACCTCGGTGAGCAGCCCGCCGTCGTGCCCGTCACCGGCGAGTCGGTCCTGAGCTCAGCCGAGCCGCAGATCGGGACAAACGCCACGACACTGCCCGGCCACAGCTTCGCGATCCTCCGTCGACGCCCCTAGGTCAGGTAACGGTAAGCCGGTGACCCCGGCTCCAACGGCTCCACGTGGATGCCCGAATTGTGCATCCGCTCCAGCAACCCGTCGAAGTTGGCGGCCGAGCCGAGTTCGATGCCGACGAGCGCGGCGCCGGTCTCCCGGTTGTTGCGCTTGACGTATTCGAACAGGGTGATGTCGTCGTTGGGTCCGAGCACCTCGTCGAGGAATCGCCGCAGCGCGCCGGGCTCCTGCGGGAAGTCCACCAGGAAGTAGTGCTTGAGACCCAGATGCACCAGTGACCGCTCGAGCACCTCGCCGTAGCGCGAGACATCGTTATTGCCACCGGAGATCAGGCACACGACCGTCGAGCCGGGCTCGACACCGTTCTCCATCAACGCCGCCACGGACAGCGCGCCCGCGGGCTCGGCGATGATGCCCTCGTTCTGGTACAGGTCGAGCATTGCGGTGCACACCGCGCCCTCGTCGACGGTCGTCACCGAGACCATGTCGCCTGCCGCGGCGAGCGCCGCGTAGGTCAGCTCCCCGGCCCGGGCCACCGCAGCGCCGTCGACGAACTGGTCGACGTGCTCCAGCGTGACCGGCTCGCCCTTGGCGAGCGCCGAGATCATCGACGCCGCACCTGCGGGCTCGGCGCCGAGCACGGCGGTCGCCTTGGTGTGCGCGGTCAGGTAGGTGGTGATGCCGCTGATGCAGCCGCCGCCACCCACCGGCACGATCACCAGGTCGGGTTCGCCGTCCAGCTGCTCGAGGATCTCGACGGCGATGGTGCCCTGCCCGGCCATGGTGCGCAGGTCGTCATACGGCGGGACCAGCGTGGCGCCCGTCCGGGCGACATCCTCGAGCGCGGCCTCGGCGGCCAGGTCGTAGGTGGCGCCGCCGACGATCAGCTCGATGAAGTCGCCACCGTGGTAGCGGATGCGGTCCCGCTTCTGCTTGGGGGTCTTGGCCGGGACATAGACGCGGCCGTGCACACCCATCGAGCGACAGGCCAGCGCGAAACCCTGGGCGTGGTTGCCCGCCGACGAGCACACCACACCGGCGGCCTTCTCCTCGTCGGAGAGCTGCATCAGCAGGTTGTAGGCACCGCGCAGCTTGTACGAGCGCACCGCCTGCAGGTCCTCACGCTTGAGGTACACCTGGGCGCCGGTCAGCGCCGACAGCCGGTCGCTGTACTGCAGCGGGGTGCGGGTGACCACCGAGGAAATTCGCCGGGCAGCCGCATCGATGTCGGCCGCGGCAAGCGGCGACGTCCTGTGGGTTCCCTGGCTCAGCTCGGCAGACACCATCTAATGGTGTCATCTCGGTGCAAAACTGAGCGCATGGACCCCACTCCAGAACCCTTGCCGCCGGCGGTCAGGACATTCGTCGAGCGGACACACCGTCTGACCAGCAACGCCGAACACCATGTGCCGTCGTGGCTCCGCCCGGGTGATCCGGAGAACCGGCTGCCGGTGATCTTCGCGATCCTGGCGGCGGTGACGTTGCAGCGCGCGATCCCTGTGCAGTACACCGTCCCGGAAATACCCCGGTGGCCGTTGATCACTCTGGAGCTGCTGCTGGTGGCCGTCCTGATGATCATCAATCCGGTGCGGCTGTCCCGCCAGACCACCGTCGGCCGCTGGACCATGATCGTGCTGACCGCGGCGATCACGCTCGACAACACGGCATCAGCGATCATCCTCGACCTGAACATCCTGTCCGGCAAGGTGAGCAACGACGCGGGCGTCCTATTGGGCAGCGGCGCAGCGATTTTCATCACCAACATCATCGTGTTCGGCATCTGGTACTGGGAGCTGGACCGTGGCGGCCCATTTGCGCGGCGGGCCGGCGACAACCCGTACCCGGATTTCCAGTTCCCGCAGATGAGCGACCCGCAGAACGCCAAACCCAATTGGCGCCCGACTTTCGTCGACTACCTGTACACCAGCTACACCAATGTGGTCGCGTTCTCGCCCACCGACACCATGCCCCTGTCGCGCTGGGCCAAGACGATGATGACCGTGCAGTCGATGGTCGCAGTGTCGACCACCGCGCTGGTGGTGGCGCGCGCCGTCAACGTGCTCAAGTAGGCCCCCGCAGACGCGCGGAGCACGGCGGACTCAGCCGCAGTCGCGATGGGGTTCCAGCAGTTCGGCCTGCCCCACCTCGGGTCGGGTGGTCGGCAGCCACCGCCGCGTCGACTCGAGCGACCGTTCGATGAGCTCGCCCGAACGGGAGAAGTCGATCGGCGACACCCGCACCGGACACAACGGCGGCACCACATGCAGTTCGACCGCTCCCTCGAACCGCTCGACGTCCGTCGCCAGCCGCCGGTTGATCGCCAGCGTGAACGCGTGCATCGCCATGGCCAGTGCAGCGCGCGGCGGTTCCGGCATGGCGCACGAATAGCCCGTCGGCAGCACCCACACCTCGGTCGCGCCCAGTTCCACCGCATAGGACAGCGGTGTGTTGTTCACCACGCCGCCGTCGACCAGATCGCGTCCGCCGATCCGCACCGGCGGCAGGACCGCGGGGATGGCGGCGCTGGCGACGATCGCATCGACGGCGTCGCCCGACGACAGGAGGACGTCCTGCCCGGAGAGCACGTCGGTGGCCACCACGTGCAGTGGCGTGGGCGCGTCCTGCAGCCGCCGGAACCGCAGATTCTGGCGCAGCAGCGTGCGGATGCCGATATCGGAAACCAGATGCGGCCGGCGCCCCAGAAACCCGAGCAGTCCCATACTCGGGCTGGTCGGGAACACTTTGCGGCGCGACAGGGTCCGCCACAGATCGGCCAGCGCCAGGGCCCCGTCGTGGTCGGACCGCCCCGCGATCCAGCCGCCGTTGAGGGCACCGACAGAGGTGCCGACGATCAGATCCGGCTTGATGCCGGCCTCGGCCAGACCCAGCAGCATGCCCACCTGGATGGACCCCAGGCTGCCGCCGCCGGACAGCACGAACGCCGTGGTCATGGTCTTTCTCCGTCCTCCGCCGCGGGTTGTAGCGGAAGCCGCACGACGAACGTGGTGTCGCCCGGTTGTGAGGCCACGAACAGCTCCCCGCCGTGCCGGTCGACAACGATCTGCCGGGCCAGGTGCAGGCCCAGGCCGGTACCTTCACCGAGCGGTTTCGTGGTGAAGAACGGGTCGAAAATGCGCCCGCGGATGTCGGCCGGAATTCCGCCGCCGGTGTCGCTGATCTCTACACGGACCGCATCGTCCTCGAACCGGCTGCGCACCGTCAGTCTCCCTGAGCCGGCCGGCCGCATGGCGCCGATGGCGTTCTCGATGATGTGCGTCCATACCTGATTGAGTTCGGCGGGATGGCAAAGCAATTCAGGTATCGACGGGCCGAAGTCCGTGATCACTTCGACCGGCGTACCCGCGCCGATCCGGCCGGCGAACATCCGCAGGGTACTGGTCAGAAGTGCGTCGACGTCCGCGAACTGGAACGGCGCGCTGTTCAGCTGGGTGTACTGCTTGACGTCGGTGACCAGGCCCGAAATCCGTTGTGCGGCATCATGAACCTGATGGGTCAGCAGTTCGGCCTCGACCCGGTGCCGCAACCATGTCACGGCCCGCGGCAACCAGTCCGGCTGCCGGTCACCCGGCACCAGCTGTTCGAGCCATTCACAGTCCAGGCCGGCCTCGACGAACGTCGGCGCAATGTCCCAAGCATCCGCTATCCCCCGGTTGGACAACCAGTCCCCGACCTCATCCTCCAGGTCGCTCGCCTGCATCGCCGACAGCGGCCGCCCCGACGTAGCGGCCACCTTCGCGACCACGTCAGTTTGCGCCCGACCCAGGAAAGTCAGGGCCGCGCTGTCGAATTCGCTGTCCACCAGTGGCGCGAGGAGAGCATCCAGCCGGCTGCGCAGGTCGGTCGCGGCGCGGACGACGGCCGCCACCGGGTTGTTGAGTTCGTGCGTCAAACCGGCCGAGAGCTGTCCGAGCGCCAGCATCCGGTCCCGTTCGTCGGCGACGCGGTGCTGCTTCTCCGCGGTCTCCGCCAGTCCATCGATGAGGTGCACAGCCATCGGGAACTGGCTCTTGACGAAAGCACCGAATTCGTCGGCAGGCATGACGAAGAACCGCGTCCGCCGGGTGGCCCGCACCGAGAACCGGTTCCGGTCATGACCGACGGGGCTGAACGCCGACCGGGCACCGAAGTAGACGCCGGGCTGCGACGTTCGATCGATCTCCAGTTCCCGGCCGCCGGCACGCTTGGAGAGCACCAATTCGCCGTCGATGAGTACCCGCAGCGGCGTGACGGGGTCGCCTTCGGCGATGACCGGCCCCGGGCCGAACACCTCGATGTGACCGGCGTGACAGAGCTGCGCCAGCTGCTCGTCCGTCAACGACTCGAACAGGAACAGTTCCCTCAGTTCCTCGGGTAAGCACTGCTGGCGGTCACCACCGACGTCTGTCACGCCGACACACTAAGCCCGCCCGGCCGATGAGCCGCGGTCATTCGGATCAATCCGCGTCCGGGTCACAACACGACGCGCACCGGAATCGAGACGACTCGGATGCGTCATTCACGCACTCGATCCGGTCCCGCAGCCCTGCCCGGCAGCTGGCGTCGACGCCCCGTGTCGCCGGTCACGGAATTGCTCACCCCGCCCGAACATCCGCTAGAGTGAACAGCGCCAGGCCGCAGTAACCCCGGGCCCCAAATTTCGCCGCCACGAGCGGCCTACCGCCGAGAGGCGTTCTGCGGTCTGGCTTTAACTTCTCCGCCGCCTTTCGCCGACATTCTCGGCGCCAGCGTCAATCGAGCGAATCGGTGCGCCACAGCCCGGCTGCGGCATGCAGCTCGTTGGCGATCCGGGTGAACGTCACCGCACGGTCGGTGAGTTCCGCGGCGCGCTCCGGCGCCGTCGTCGTCGCGTCCTCGGCCAGGCTCGTGCAACCGGCCGCACTCACGCGGCAGTACGCCGCCGCGCGCTCCAGCGCGACGGCGAAATCGCCCTCGAAGACGCCGCGCAGAATCCGGTCGGCGAGCTCACGGATCTCGGTCGGCCCGACGGGCGTCTCCGCACCGGCGACCACGGGGTCGATCGAATGCAGTACCTCGGTGCCGCGGCCGAACATCAGGCTGGCCGAATAGGGGTCCGTGCGGATCGACAGCCGCAGCAGATAGACGCGCCACAGCGCACCGGGCAGACTGCGCGCCCCGGCACCCGCCCACAACTCGGCGATGGTCTCGATGCCGTGCTCGTCGGTGTACGCCACCAGCCGGGAGACCACGTCGGGGTCCGGATAGCTGCGGACACGTTCCAGCAGCGCCGCCGCGGTCTCGTGGGCGACGCGACTGTCCTGGACGGGATCCTCGACGTCGTGGAACGCCTCGAAGCCGCGGCCCAGGAACTTGGTCGGCTTGTGAATCCGCCGACGGTCGTCAGTCATGCACTATTTCTTTCCCGCCGCCGCGCGAGCCGTCAGCGCCAACCGTCGGCGTCTTTGGCGGCCTGCAGCAGCACTTCGCACAGTTCTTTCAATT
The DNA here is from genome assembly GCF_000686745.1 of Mycobacterium sp. UNC410CL29Cvi84. Classification (NCBI taxonomy): domain Bacteria; kingdom Bacillati; phylum Actinomycetota; class Actinomycetes; order Mycobacteriales; family Mycobacteriaceae; genus Mycobacterium; species Mycobacterium sp. UNC410CL29Cvi84. The sequence continues at coordinate 174,970 of NZ_JMLM01000009.1, read as the reverse complement.
CAGTGGGTCCGGCGCCTTCGGCAACTGCGGTCGCGACGTCCTCGGCCGCACACCGTACCTGATAAACGCGGTCGGAGAGCGCCGCCGCTTCCTCCGCGCTGAGCACCACCGAGTCCTCGGCCAGGTTGGTTCCCTTGACCATCGCCCGCTGCTCGTAGGCCCGCTGCCGGCACGACTGACGGCAGTACTGGCGACGACGGCCCATGCCCGCGTCGGCCACCTCCCGGCCACACCACCGGCACGGCTGCGCCTTCGAGCGCTTCATGTCCGCCTCACGATCGTGACTGTATCCGGCGGGCGGCCGAACCCCGGTATCATGGACAATCGAGTCGGGAACTTCACGGCGCTGGCCTGCGTTGATTCCCTGTCGCTATACCAAGGGAGTGATTTTCGATGGCTGATCGTGTCCTGCGAGGCAGTCGCCTCGGAGCTGTGAGCTACGAGACCGACCGTAACCATGACCTGGCGCCGCGGCAGGTGGCCCGCTACCGCACCGACAACGGCGAGGAATTCGAAGTTCCGTTCGCCGACGATGCGGAGATCCCCGGCACCTGGGCGTGCAAGAACGGCATGGAAGGCACCCTGCTCGAGGGTGACGTTCCCGAGCCCAAGAAGGTCAAGCCGCCGCGTACCCACTGGGACATGCTGCTCGAGCGTCGTTCCATCGAGGAGCTCGAAGAGCTGCTCAAGGAGCGCCTGGAGCTGATCAAGACCCGCCGCCGCGGCTGATCGCGCCAACAAAAAAGCCCCGCCGCGAGGCGGGGCTTTTTGGTCTGCGTGACTAGCGGACGACGCCGCGGGCACGGTCCAGCCGGCCGCGGATGCCCCACTTCGCCACCTGCGACATGGCCTCGCGGATGTTCGACCCGCTCATCTTCGACACACCCAGTTCGCGCTCGGTGAACGTGATGGGCACCTCGACGACGGTGAAGCCCGCGTTGATGGCGCGCCACGTCAGGTCGATCTGGAAGCAGTAGCCCTTCGAATCGACGTCGTCGAGGCCGATCTTCTCCAGCACGTCGTGCCGGTAGGCGCGGTATCCGGCCGTGATGTCGTGAATCTTGACGCCCAGCAGCACCCGGGCATAGGTGTTCGCGGTGCGCGACAGGACGAGCCGGCGATGCGGCCAGTTACGGATGGCACCGCCCGGGACGTAGCGCGAGCCGATGGCCAGGTCGGCGCCGGCGTCGACGGCGTCCAGCAGGCGGTAGAGCTCCTCGGGCGCGTGGCTGCCGTCGGCGTCCATCTCGACCAGCACGCTGTAACCGCGGCCCAGGCCCCACGCGAATCCGGCGAGGTACGCGGCGCCCAGACCGCCCTTGCCCGCGCGGTGCATGACGTGCACGCGGTCGGGATCGGCCAGCGCCAGCTCATCGGCCAGCTGACCGGTGCCGTCGGGGCTGTCGTCGTCGACGACGAGCACGTGGACGTCCGGGCGGGCGGCATGCACCCGGCCGACGATCAACGGCAGGTTCTCGCGCTCGTTGTAGGTCGGAATGATGACCAGCGTGCGCTGACTCGGACGGTCGTCGCCCATGGTCATTACCCCTGTTCGCTCTCGGTGTCGGTATCGGTGTCAGGCGCAGCCGGGCTGCCGTCCTGATCTGCCGCGGCCGCCTCGCGGCGGCGCACGAGGTTCCTATTGTGCAGCATGGCTGCAAGAAGAGCCGAAACGCCGACTGCGATGAGCACGCCATTGATGACCGGGCCCCATCTCGTGGCGAGCGTCAGATCGGTCTTCAACCGCACCTGACGGTCGAGGTAACCGGGCTGGAAGAACTCGGTGCGCTCGAGGACCTGGCCGTTCGGAGCGACCACCGCACTGATGCCGGTGGTACCCGCGACGACGACGTACCGGTCGTGTTCGACGGCGCGCAGCCGGGCGAACGCCAGCTGCTGCACGCTCATCGGTTCGTCGAACGTCGCGTTGTTCGCGGGCACTGCCAGCAACTGCGCGCCATTGAGGACGGACTGCCGGGCGGCACGGTCGAAGATGACCTCCCAGCAGGTCGTCACCCCGATCGGCACGCCCGCGGCGGTGACGACGCCGTTGCCGTTGCCCGGCACGAAGTAGCCGGCCCGATCGGCGTACGACGACAGCAGCCGGAAGAAGCTGCGCCAGGGCAGGTACTCGCCGAACGGCTGGACGATGGCCTTGTCGTGGCGATCCCCCGGCCCGTCGGTCCCGTTCCACACGATCACCGAGTTGGTGGTCACCGGGTGCTCCGGTGTGTACTCCGGCGCCGCCAGCACGGTGCCCACCAGGATCGGCGCGTGGATCGCCGCCGACGCGGCCGAGATCAGTTCCGCGGCGTCGGCGTTGACAAGCGGGTCGATGTCCGACGAGTTCTCCGGCCAGATCACCACCGTCGGCTGCGGTGCACGGCCGGCGCGGACGTCCTCGGCCAGCTGCTTGGTCTCGCGCACGTGGTTGTCGAGTACCGCGCGGCGCTGGGCGTTGAAGTCCAGGCCGAGACGCGGCACATTGCCCTGGATGGCGGCGACGTTGATCGCGGGGTCGTCACCCGCACCGGCTCCGGCCTTGCGGACGTGCGGCCAGGCCAGCACGGTGAGCAGCAGGACCACCGCGATGCAGATGCCCGGGATGAAGACTTCCGGCGGTGCCGCGGCGCCGGTGCGGTGGTCGTGACGCCAGTGCCGGACCGCCTCGAGCACGATGGCCGTCGCGCTGAAACCGATGAGCGCCACCGCGAACGACACCAGCGGCGCACCGCCGAGCTGCGCGAGCGGCAGCAGCGGGCTGTCGGTCTGGCTGAAGGCCACGACACCCCACGGGAAGCCGCCGAACGGCACCGTCGACTTGAGCCATTCGGCCGCCACCCACAGCGCGGCGAACCACAGTGGCCACGCCGGTAGCCGCCGCACGAGGACGGCGGTCAGGCCGAACACACCCGTGAAGAACGCCTCCAGCGCCGACAGCATCAGCCATGGCGCCGGGCCGACGAAATTGCTGATCCACGGCAGCAGCAGCGTGTAGAACGCCAGGCCGCCCAGCATGCCGTAGCCGAAACCACCTGCGGGCGTGGTGCGTTCGTCGATCAGCACCCAGGCCAGCAGCGCCAGTGCGACGAACGACAGGTACCAGAGGTCGAACGGCGGGAAGCTCGCGCACAGCAGCAGACCGGCCACGACGGCCGCGGCCAGCCGGACCAGTCGCGGCTCGAAGAACTGCCTCAGGCCGGTGATGATCCGCGCGCCGCGGCCCGGGCCTTGCGGCTGCTCCGGTTCTGCGGGTGTCTCCGGCTCTGCCTCGGTTTCCGGCTTCACCTCGGCTTCCGGGGGCGCCTCGGTGTGTTCAGTGTCTTGGGTGTCTTGGGTGTCTTCGGTGTCTGCCGTGTCTTCGGTGCCTTCGGTGCGCTCAGCCATGGATCAGCTCACCGCGGTGCACGGTCTGCAGGCAGGTCGGCAGCTCGTCGTCGGGACCGAGTGGTGGCAGCGCCGGTACGCGCGACCGCGGATCGGTCGACCAGCGCTGCACGGCGTCGGCCGGTGCGGTGACGTCGAGGGCGTCGGCGCCGCCGGGCACCTGCCACACGGCGTACGACGCGACGGCACCGGGCACCAGCGTCCCGGTCATCCCGTCACGGACGCCGCCGGCCCGCCAGGCGCCGCGGCTGGCCGCCAGGAACGCCGAGCGCGCCGAGATGGCACTGCCCGCTGTCCGGTGACTGATGGCCGCGCGCACTGATTCCCACGGATTGATGCTGGTGACAGGACTGTCCGAACCGAAGGCGAGGGGCACGCCTTGCGATGCTAACAGCGCAAACGGGTTCAAACCCTGCGCTCGATCGACACCGAGACGCTGGGCGTACATGCCGTCGGCGCCGCCCCACAGCGCGTCGAAATTGGGCTGCATGCTGGCGACGACGCCCCAGGAGCCGAGCTTGCGCGCCTGCTCCGCGTCCACCATCTCGAGGTGCTCCAGCCGGTGACCACAGCGCGCCACCGCGGGTGCCCCGAACGCGGCCACGGTCCGGTCGAGGGCTTCGACGACGGTGGCGACCGCGGCGTCGCCGATGACGTGGAAGCCCGCGGTGATACCGGCCTCGGTGCAGGCCAGCAGATGTGCGGTGACGGCGTCGGTGTCCAGGTAGGTGTTGCCACAGCACTCGGGCGCATCGGTGTAGGGCTGCTGCAGCCAGGCGGTGCGCGAGCCGAGCGCGCCATCGATGAAGAGGTCACCCGCCAGACCCTGGGCCCCGGTCCGGGCCATCAGGTCGCGGGCCGCGGCCGCGTCGGCGACGGCCTCGCCCCAGTAGCCGACGATGTCGACGCCGTGTTCGGTGGCGCGCAGGTCGGTCCAGTCGTCGAGGCCGCCGATCTCGGGGCCCGCGCACTCGTGGACCGCGACGATGCCGTTGCGGGCGGCCAGGTCGAGCGCGGCGCGCTGGGCGTCGCGGCGTTGCGCTGCGCTGAGCAGGTTGCGGGCCGCGGCGCGCACGCGGTGGTGGGCGTCGGCGGTCAGCGGTCCCTGCGCGGAGAAGCCCGCGGCGTCGGCAAGGCCGGGCACCAGCTGCCGCAGTCCCGTCGTCGCGACGGCCGAGTGCACATCGACCCGGGCCAGGTAGGCAGGCCGACCGCCGAGCACGCCGTCGAGGTCCGCGGTGGTCGGGACGAGGCGGTCGGGCCAGCCGGATTCATCCCAGCCGTGGCCCCAGACGACGCCGTCCGGGTGCTGCGCGGCGTGTTCGGCCAGCAGGGTCAGCAGGTGCGGCAACGACGTCGCGGTGCGCAGGTCGAGCCCGACCACGGTGAGCCCCGTGGCGGTCAGGTGCACGTGGCTGTCGACGAACGCAGGCGCCACGAATGCGCCCTCGAGATCGACGATGGTGGCGTCTGGATGCAGTGCCCGGCCGATGTCGTCGGATCCGAGCCACGCCACCACTCCGTCACGGATCGCGATGGCAGTGGCGTCGGGCGCCGCGGGGCTGTGAATACGACCGCCCAGCAGCAGCGTCGTCGCAAAGGTGGTCACGAAGGTGACAGGTTAGTCCGTTCAGCCGGCGTGCCGGTGCACAGCGACCGGTGAGCTGTCGATGACCTCGATCACTTCGCCGTCGATGTACTCGCCGCGACCGCGGTAGCGCTCATCGTGGTTGATGTAGATCACCTGGGTCGGGAAGTCCATCGGGGTGAGCCGACGGCCGAACAGGGCGTTCGCCGCCGGCCGCACCGCGCGCCGGGTGAACGGCACCAGCATGAGCGCCCCGAGCACCGAGCTGGCCAGCCCGGGAACGACGACCAGCACCGTGCCGAGAGCCACCAACAGACTGTCGGTGGCCAGTGTCGGGTCGGCCGATCGGGCGCTCAGCGCCTCGGACAACCTGCTGAAATGCCGGGTGATCTGCGTGCCGGCGATGGCCAGACCGGCGGCAAAGGTGGCCAACAGCGCCAGTAATGTCCAAGCCACACCGATGGTCGAGGCCAGGGCTGCCAGCACCGCGACCTCGACCAAGGCATAAACCAGAAACAGTCGCATCGCCATGCCCTGGACAACGCCGGAACGCCGGAATTGGTTCCTAGCCGCCGGGAAGCGGCTCGACCTCGATGGCCGCGTGCACCTTCTCGACACCGCCGCGGATGATCGCCTGCGGGATCCACCACCAGGCGTGCCACCAGTAGCGCCTGGTCACCATGTCGAAGACGCGTTTGGTCTCGGACTTCGGCAGGTTGCGGGCGATGGCCTCGACCGGTTCGCCTTTGACCTTCCCCAGCGCGCCGCACTTCTGGATGGTCACGCGCGGCGTGTTCTTGATCCGCTTGGTCTTCCACGAGCCGTCGTCGGTGCTGATCAGCAGCTTGCCCTCGTGCGGCACGCCCCAGACCGGTGTCGGCTTGGGCCGGCCGTCCTTCGTGAAGGTGGTCAGCAGCAAATACTTCTCGCGGTACACGTCTTCGAACTTCGGAGCCATGTCTCTAGAAGACCACGGTTTCGTTGCCGTGGCGCAGGATGCGGTCCTGGCAGTGCCACAGGACGGCGCGAGACAGCACCGCCCGCTCCACATCGGCGCCGAGCCGCACCAATTCCTCGACGCTGTGGGTGTGGTCGACACGCACGACGTCCTGCTCGATGATCGGGCCCTCGTCGAGGTCCTCGGTCACGTAGTGCGCGGTGGCGCCGACGAGCTTCACGCCACGCTCCTTGGCTCGCCGGTACGGCGTGGCGCCGACGAAGGCCGGCAGGAACGAGTGGTGGATGTTGATCAGCGGACACCCGATGGCCTCGAGGAACCCGGGAGTGATGATCTGCATGTACCGGGCCAGCACCACCAGGTCGACGTTGCCCTTGAGCAGCTCCAGCTGACGCTGTTCAGCCTGCTCCCGGATGTCGCGGCTGGCCGGGATGTGCACGAACGGCACCCCGAACGCCCGGACCTGCTCGGCTAGGTCGGCGTGATTGGAGATCACCATCACGACGGTCATGTCGAGTTCGCCACGGCGGTTGCGCCACAGCAGATCGAGCAGGCAGTGGTCGGCGGTCGACGCCATGATCGCCACGCGCTTGGGTTTGGACGCGTCGGTGAACCGGTAGTCCATGTCGAATTCGTCTGCCACTGCCTGGAATTCGCGCTCCAGATCGGGCTGGGCGGCGGCCAGCCCGGGCAGGTGGAAGACGGTGCGCTGCAGGAAGACGCCGTCCTCCGGAGCCGTCGAGTGCTGGTCCAGCGAGATGATGTTGGCGCCCGATTTGGTGAGGAACGTCGACACCGCGGCGATGACGCCGCGACGGTCCGGGCAGTTCAGCAGCAGCCGTCCGATGTCCTTGTGGCGCGGCAGCTTTGGCGCGCCGGCAGGGAATTGACTCACGCGGCCCGCAGCTCCAGCGCGACGTTGTTCTCCATGCCGCCGCGCAGCTTGGAGAACAAATTGAAGGCCTTGCCGATCAAGCCGTAGCGCTTGCCGATGCCGTCGTAGACGTTGCCCAGCTGCGACTTGTCCAGGATGGCTGCCGTGGCCTCGACGGCCTCGCTCTTCGGGTTGCCGCGCATGTCGCACTTGGCGACCGTCACGCGCGGGGTGTTCCGGATGCGCTTGACCTTCCAGGCCTTGGCCTCGGAGATGACCAGCAGCCGGTCACCGTCGGGGACGGCCCAGACCGCAGTGGGCTTGGGCCGGCCGTCCTTGGTGAAGGTGGTCAGCAGGATGTAGTTCGCGGTGGCGACATCGGCGAAGGTGAGGGCCATGGCCATCAGGTTAGTGCGTGGGCGACGAGCGTGAACGCTGTGCACGCCCACCGGAGCAGGTGCGCGCACAACGCCCACGAGCGCTACGTCTTGTCGTGCGGCAGGTGCGGCGCGGTGGGGATCGGCGGCTGTGGGATCACCGGGTACTCGCCGGTGTATCCGACACGCTTGGCCGCGATCGCCAGGACGTTGCCCCGCACCGCGTACCAGCCGCCGATCAGTAACGGGACCAGCAGGATGATGGCGATCAGGTTCCAGTAGTTCTCGTAACACATCAGCGCGGTGACCGCGACGAGGAACAGCAGCGTCGCGTAGCTGGTGTACGGCGTACCGGGCAACCGGAAGCTGGGCCGCTGCAGAATGCCCTTGGCCTCCCAGCGGTACAGCTGAATCTGGCAGGCGACGATCATGCCCCAGGTGAAGATGATGCCCAGCGCCGACAGGTCGAGGGCGATGTTGAACGCATCCTCGGGTACGAACAGGTTGAGGATGACGCCCAGCAGGGTGAGCGCGGCAGTCAGCGCGATCCCGCCGAACGGCACGCCGTTGCGGTTCATCTTCGCGGTGAACCCGGGGCCGCTGCCATTCATCGCCATCGAGCGCAGCACGCGGCCGGTCGAGTACAGGCCTGCGTTGAGGCTGGACATCGCGGCGGTGAGCACCACCATGTTCATGATGCCACCGGCCGCGGGAACGCCGATCTTGGAAAAGAATGTCACGAAAGGACTTTCGCCCTTGTGGTACGCCGTGTAGGGCAACAGCAGCGCCAACACCACCAACGAGCCGACATAGAAGATTCCGATACGGGCGACCACCGAGTTGATCGCCCGCGGCATCACCTTGGCGGGCTCTGCGGTCTCCCCGGCGGCGATGCCGACGAGTTCGACTGCGGCGTAAGCGAAGATGACGCCGGACGTGACGATCACCAACGAGAACAGGCCGGTCGGGAAGAGTCCGCCACTATCGGCAATCACGCCGAATCCGGTTGTCTGGCCGGATATTTCGAAGCGACCGCCGAGGAAAACGATACCGACCACCAGGAACGTGACCAGCGCGGCGACCTTGATGATCGAGGCCCAGAATTCCATTTCACCGAACAGCTTCACCGAGATCATGTTCAGGGTCACCACGATCCCCAGCGCGATGAGTGCGATCAACCACTGCGGTATCGCCTTGAACATGCCCCAGTAGTGCATATAGAGCGCGACCGCGGTGACATCGACAATCGCGGTGGCTGCCCAGTTGAAGAAGTAGAGCCAACCGGTGACGAAAGCTGTTTTCTCACCGAAGAATTCGCGCGCGTATGACACGAATGAACCAGAGGAGGGCCGGTGCAGCACCAGCTCGCCGAGGGCCCGCAGGATGAAGAAGACGAAAACACCGCAAAAGGCATACACCAGGAACAGGCCCGGGCCGGCCGAGTGCAGGCGGCTGCCCGCGCCCATGAACAAGCCGGTGCCGATGGCGCCGCCGATGGCGATCATCTGGATCTGACGCGGCTTGAGGGCCTTGTGGTATCCCTCGTCTTCGTGCGCAAGCGCCGAATTGTCGTAAGTCGTTGATTCAGTGGTCATTCGGTTCCCGTCGGCGTCGGATGGGCCCAGTTGTCATGGGGTCACATCGATGTCGTCCACACGGGAGATCGGTCCGATACCGCCTCAGACTCCTGTGTTCGGCCCCACACCAAAACACTAAGTCGGATGTCGCGCACGCGTCGGCTCAGACGGTAAACACTGCGTGAACCATAAATTTCAGCGGCGCGACCATGCCGGCCATCGTCGGCGGCGGCTCTGCGGCGCCGGGACATCCCGCATGATCTTCGCGACGATGGTGACGAACTCGGTGCATGAGTCATAGCGCGCAGACGGATCTTTCGCGAGCGCCTTCGCGAACACCGAATTCAGCGCAGTGGGCAGCCAGGAGCGGCGTGAGGTGAGCGTCGGCACCTCGTCGTGTAGATGGGCATAAGTGATGGCGAACGTGGTGGGGCGCGGATACGGCGGCAGGCCGGTCAGCCACTCGAACATGGTGCAGGCCAACGCGTAGCCATCCGTTTGCGGCAACAGCTGTTGCGCGGTAAGGAGTTCCGGCGCCGCGTAGGCAATCGACCCGCGGACCCGGCCATTGCGGGCCAGGGGTTTCGCATCGTCCAACAACTGCGCGATGCCGAAATCGGTCAGGAACGCCGAGCGCTGATCGGAGCTCAGTAAGATGTTGGCGGGCTTGACATCCCGATGTATCACGTCCATCTGATGCGCATAGTCCAGGGCCGAGCCGATCTGCGTCGACACCCGAACGACCGCATCGACATCGGGCTCCTGGTCCGGTCCGGGTATCAACACCGTCGACTCGGGGCCGTCGACGTACTGCATGGACAGCCACAGCCTGGTGGGTTGCGCACCAGCTTCGCCTGCCCCGCCGCCGTCGGCCCGCAGCTCTCCGTGCTCGTACATCGCCACAATGTGCGGGTGCCTCAGTCGGGAGGCGATGCTGAACTCCCGCTCCAGCCGCCAGGCCACCCGATCATCGGCATCCCGGTTGTGAAATACCTTCAGCGCGACCGGAATCGATTCCGCGGGCCGGCGAGCCCTGTACACGTCAGCGCTGCTGCCGCGGCCGAGGCGGCTTTCGATGACGTAACCGGCGACCACCGCACCGATCTCGAACACCGAGCCAGGATAACTGCGGCCTTCGGATTTCTCCCGGCCAAGGAGCGTGCCGCTACCCCTCCAACTCCCCCTCGGTCTCCAGCAGCACCTGCTTGAGCCCGTCGAGGGTCTGGGAATCCGGTTCGGCCCACATGCCGCGGCCCGCCGCCTCCAACAGCCGCTCGGCCATGCCGTGCAACGCCCACGGGTTGGACTCACTCATGAACTTACGGTTCTCGGGGTCCAGGACGTAGCTCTGCGTCAGCTGCTCGTACATCCAGTCGGCCATGACGCCCGCGGTGGCGTCGTACCCGAAGAGGTAGTCGACGGTGGCCGCCATCTCGAAGGCGCCCTTGTAGCCGTGCCGGCGCATGGCGGTCATCCAGCGCGGGTTGACCACGCGGGCCCGGAACACGCGCGTGGTCTCTTCCGAGAGCGTGCGGGTACGGACGGCGTCGGGCCGGGTGTTGTCGCCGATGTAGGCGGCGGGGTCCTTGCCGGTCAGCGCGCGCACGGTCGCGACCATGCCGCCGTGGTACTGGAAGTAGTCGTCGGAGTCGGCGATGTCGTGCTCACGGGTGTCGGTGTTCTTGGCCGCCACCGAGATTCGCCGGTAGGCCCGGTTCATGTCGTCGGTCGCCGGGGCGCCGTCGAGGCCACGGCCGTACGCGAAGCCGCCCCATGCGGTGTACACCTGGGCCAGGTCGGCGTCGTCGCGCCAGTTGCGGCTGTCGATGAGCTGCAGCAGGCCGGCACCGTAGGTACCCGGCTTCGAACCGAAAATCCTTGTGGTGGCGCGTCTCTGGTCGCCGTGGTCGGCGACGTCGACCTGTGAGTGGGCGCGGACGTAGTTGTCCTCGACCGGCTCGTCGAGCCCGGCGACCAGTTGGACGGCGTCGTCGAGCATGGTCACCACGTGCGGGAAGGCATCGCGGAAGAAGCCGGAGATGCGGACTGTGACGTCGATGCGCGGGCGGCCCAGCTCGGCCAGTGCGATCGGCTCCAGCCCGACCACGCGGCGGGACGCGTCGTCCCAGAGGGGCCGAACACCCAGCAGCGCAAGCACTTCGGCGATATCGTCGCCCGCGGTGCGCATGGCCGAGGTGCCCCACACCGAGAGCCCGACGGATTCGGGCCAGCGGCCGTAGTCCGTGCGGTAGCGCTCCAGCAGCGAATCCGCCATCGCCACACCGGTTTCCCACGCCAGCTTCGACGGGACCGCCTTGGGGTCGACGGAATAGAAGTTGCGTCCCGTGGGCAGCACGTTGACCAGCCCGCGCAACGGCGATCCCGACGGCCCGGCCGCGATGAAGCCGCCGCCGAGGGCGTGCAGGATCTGGTCGATCTCGCGGTTCGTCGCGCGCAGCCGCGGCACCACCTCGGTCGCCGCGAACCGCAGCACCTTGGCGACCTCCGCGTTGTCGGTGATGCCGTCGACGGCGGCGGCGTCCCAGCCCGACTTCTGCAGTGCTGCAACCAGTTCCCGGGCCTGGCCTTCGGCCGCGTCGACGGCCTCGCGCTCGGCAGAGCCGTCCTCGGCCAGCCCCAGCGCCTCACGCAGCCCCGGCACCGACTGCTCGCCGCCGAACAGCTGCCGTGCCCGCAGGATGGCCAGCACCAGGTCCAGTTCGGCCTCGCCGTCGGGCGCCTGGCCCAGGATGTGCAGGCCGTCGCGGATCTGGACGTCCTTGATCTCGCACAGCCAGCCGTCGACGTGCAGCAGCATGTCGTCGAACACGTCCTCGTCGGGCCGGTCCTCCAGCCCGAGGTCGTGGTCCATCTTGGCGGCGCGCATCAGCGTCCAGATCTGCTGGCGGATGGCCGGCAGCTTGCCGGGGTCCAGCGCCGAGATGGTCGAGTGCTCGTCAAGTAGTTGTTCCAGACGGGCGATGTCGCCGTAGGTCTCGGCGCGGGCCATCGGCGGGATCAGATGGTCGACCAACACGGCATGCGCGCGGCGCTTGGCCTGCGTGCCCTCGCCGGGATCGTTGACCAGGAACGGGTACACCAGCGGCAGGTCGCCGAGCGCGGCGTCGGTGCCGCACGCGGCGGACATGCCGAGGGTCTTGCCGGGCAGCCATTCCAGGTTGCCGTGCTTGCCCAGGTGGATCATCACGTCGGCGCCGAAGTGCTTGTTGATCCAGTGGTAGGCGGCCAGGTAGTGGTGGCTCGGCGGCAGGTCGGGGTCGTGGTAGATCGCGACGGGGTTCTCACCGAAGCCGCGGGGCGGCTGGACGATGAGCACGATGTTGCCGGAAACCATTGCCGCGATGACGATCTCGCCATCGGGATCCTGCGAGCGATCGACGAACAAGTCCCCTGGCGCCTCGCCCCAGTGTTCGGTGACGGCATCGGTGAGTTCGGCGGGCAGCGTCGCGAACCAGGCGCGGTAGTCCTTGGCGGAGACGCGCACCGGGTTGGCTTCCAGCGCTTCGGTGCTGAGCCAGTCGGGGTCCTGGCCGCCCTTCTCGATCATCGCGTGGATCAGGGCGTCACCGTCGCCGGAGGCGACGATCGTGGGGAGGTCTTCGGGCGCTTCGCCGTCGCCGATGCGGTAGCCGGCGTCGCGCATGGCGCGCAGCAGTGCGACGGCGCTGGCCGGGGTGTCGAGGCCGACGGCGTTGCCGATGCGGGCGTGCTTGGTCGGGTACGCCGAGAACACCAGCGCGACACGCTTGTCGGCGGGCTCGATGTGCTTGAGGCGGGCATGCCGGACGGCCAACCGCGCGACGCGCTCGCAGCGCTCCGGGTCGGCGACGTACGAGATCAGGCCTTCGCTGTCGATCTCCTTGAACGAGAACGGCACGGTGATGATGCGGCCGTCGAACTCCGGCACCGCGACCTGCGACGCGACGTCCAGCGGCGTCAGGCCGTCGTCGTTCTCGTCCCACTGGGCGCGCGAGCTGGTCAGGCACAGGCCCTGCAGGATCGGGATGTCGAGGGCCGCCAGATGCGCGACGTTCCAGTTGTCGTCGTCGCCGCCGGCGCTCGCGAGGGCGGGCGTCGCGCCGCCGGCCGCCAGCACCGTCGTGATCAGGGCGTCGGCCGTCCCCAGCAGCTCGATGAGCTCGGGCTCGGCGGTGCGCAGCGAGGCGCAGAAGATCGGCAGCGGCCGGCCCCCGGCCTGCTCGATGGCGCCGCACAGCGCGTCGATGTAGGCGGTGTTGCCGGCCAGCTGCTGGGCGCGGTAGTAGAGCACCGCGACGGTCGGTCCTTCGGCGTCGGACGAGCGGTCCAGCAGCCCCCAACTCGGAGCGGATTCGGGCTCGCCGAAGCCGAACCCGGTCATCAGCACCGTGTCCGACAGGAAAGAATGCAGATTCACCAGGTTGCTGACGCCACCCTGCGCCAGATAGATGTGCGCCTGGAGCGCGACACCGGCCGGGACGGTCGAGTGACTCATCAGGTCGGCGTCGGGCGTCTGCTCCCCTGACAGCACCACGGTCGGGATACCGGTGGCGACGACGGCATCGATGTCGTCCTGCCAGGTGCGATAGCCGCCCAGCACCCGCACGATCGCCAGGTCCGAACCCGCCAGGAGGTCCGCCAGTTCCCCGTCGATCAACCGGGACGGATTGGCCCACCGGTACTCGGCGCCGCTGGCGCGGGCGGTGATCAGATCGGTGTCGGACGTCGAGAGCAGCAGTACGGTCGGCACCGACTATTCGTACCGCACCGGCGATGCCGGCTGCTCCGCGGTGTCGGACGGCGCCTCGACCAGCTGGTTTCGGCCCCCGGCTTTGGCCTCGTAGACCGCGCGGTCCGCGCGGGCCAGAAGTTCACGGGCAAAACTGCCCGCCGCGGCCCAGTCCGATCGGGACATCTCGGCGAATCCGGCCGAGGCGGTCAGCGTCGTGGGCGTACCCGCGACCGGGCCCAGCCCGGCGATGCCGCTGCGCAGTTCTTCGGCCCGCCGCCTGCCGGTGCCGTCGCTGTTGTCGGGACCGCGCCACAGCGCCGCGAATTCCTCGCCCCCGACGCGGGCCACGACGACGTCCGCGTCCACGGTCGCCAGCCGCAGGTACGTGCCGATCGCGCGCAGCGCATCGTCGCCCGCCGGATGGCCGTACCGGTCGTTGAAGCCCTTGAAGTCGTCGACGTCGAGCACCATCAGCGCCGCATACCGGGTCTCCATCGCCGCGTCGAGTTCGTCGAGCGCCTCGTCGAAGGACCGCCGGTTGGCCAATCCGGTCAGCGGGTCGGTTCTGGTGAGCTCGTCGAGCTTGCGCTCGTCGAGCCACGCCAGCCGCACCGATCGCTCGAGCTTGTAGGAGAACCGCATGGTCACGGCAACCATGAAGATGGCGGTGCCCACGGTGAGCAATCTGTTGCTGGTCCACGGGAACACCCACAGCTCCAGCGCCGACACCCACAGCAGGATCGCCAGTACCGAAGGGGCCAGCAGGCGGAACCGGATCTTCACCACGCACAGGCTCAGCAGCACCGCGGTGGGCATGAGGTACGGGACGACGTCGTAGCCCTGCGGCAGCTGCACCACCCGCTCGTACATCTGGGCACTGGTGATGACGCCGACGGCCGCGATATACGTGGGAGCGGAGAACCGGTAGAGCCGCGGCACCAATGCGGTCAGCGCGGCCAGCGTCGCCATCGGCATGATCCCGTAGACCAGCGTGTACACGCCGAGTGCCTGCGATTCGGGCGGCATCTTCAGCACGGTCTTGTACGACGACAGCATCGCGAGGCAGACGGCGTCCAGGCCGAGCATGATCGCGGCCCGCGAGATGCGCCCCTGCCGGTCGTACACCTTCCGGAACTCTGCTTCCTGATCGCGCGTCGGCGCGGGCTGCGGCTCGCCGGCAGGGACCGTCGAGCGCCGGGGGCCGCGGGTCCTGTCGCGGCTCGCCATGGCGGGCAGCTGCGGGTCGGCGATGGCGAGCCGGTCGCGGCCGTCGCGCTTGGCCCGGTAGAGGGCCGAGTCCGCGCGGCGGAGCAGTTCGACGGCGTTGATGGTGGCCGCGTCGGGTTCCGGGTCGTGCGCCAGGCCGGCCGACGCGGTGACGACGCGCCCGTCGGCGTCGTGAGCGATCGCGAGTGCGGCGATTCCGGACCGGATCTCCTCGGCGCGGGTGGCCATCGTGGCCGGGTCGGCCGCACACCACACCGCGACGAACTCCTCACCACCTAGGCGGGCGCAGAACTCGTCCACACCGGTCAACGAGTCGCCCAGATGGGCGCCGACGCGGCGCAGGCAGTCATCGCCGGCCAGGTGACCGTTGCGGTCGTTGAAGCCCTTGAAGTCGTCGACGTCGAGCACCAGCACGGCCAGGCCCTGTCCGGTGCGCCGTGCGGCCCGCGCCACCTCCGTGAGCTGTTCGTCGAAGTAGCGCCGGTTCGGCACTCCGGTCAGCGCGTCGGTGCGGGTGAGGCGGGCCAACGTGCGGGCCCGCAACCACCCGGTTCGGGTCGACCGTTCGAGTTCGTAGGCAGCGCTGAGCGCCACGGTCACCATCCCGATCAAGGCGACGATGTCGAAGAGTTCGTTGCTCGTGGGCTCGAACGCCGAGAGCTCGGTCGCGACGATGCCGGCAAGCCCGGCCAGAATCGCCGGGGCCAGGAGCACGAAGCGGATCTGCACGACGATGAGGCTCATCAGGATCGCCACGGGCATGGCCAGCGGTACGACGTCCAGACCATGCCGGATGCACGCGATGCGCAGCACCATGAAGCAGGCGACGTCGATGTACACCGAGGCGATGTAGAGGAGCGACGACCACCGCTGCAGTGGGCTGTGGTCACCGCTGAGCCAGCGCAGCACCATGGGCACGATGACGGCCAGCAGCAGGGAGCGGCCCAGCGGCATCACCTCGGGCGGCACCCGCAGCAGGGTGTGGTGAAAGGCGATACCGGCCGTGATCACGATCAGCAGGACGGCCCACATCTCATGGCGGGCCTTGCGGCCCGACTGACCGAAGCTCAGCTGGAACTCGGACTCGAGGGGCTCGCTGAACCGAATCCCGTTGACCATCGCCGACCACACGGACTGCGCCTCCCCTGTCGCGACGGGCCACTTGGCCAGCAGCCTAACGTCGCGGCCTGCGCGATCAGACCGAACCGGGGAGCGGAAAAAGCAACGGCGGGCGGGTTGCTGTGCAACCCGCCCGCCGGCGGTCTCATCTACGTCGCTGTGGTCAGCGCTGGTTGGTCTCCCACCGCTGGTACCACGTCTTGCCCTGGTAGGGCAGGCCCGCGGCCACGATGAGAGCGAAGACGCCACCAACGTACAGAGCGAAATCGGACATTGCGTCCCTCCTTAGGTCATCCGAATGCGATGTAGCAAGCGGAAGTTCGCGTTCCACGGTACGGGTCGATGCCTTGAATACAAGGGACTTGTAAGGCACGGAACAGCCCGGAAACGGCAGTGACCTGTTTCACTATTTGCGGCACAACGTAACGTGGACAAGGTGATTCGCAGCCGTGACGACGACGCCTGCCCGGGCGCCCTGCAGGTGCACCAGGCGGCCGACGGTGGCCTGGCCCGCATCCGCCTGGCCGGCGGGATGATCACCGCTGCGCAACTGGAGGCACTGGCCCTCGCGGCCCCCGAATTCGGTTCGCCGGCAATGGAACTGACCTCGCGCGGCAACATTCAGGTGCGTGGAATCCGCGACGCCGCAGGGCTGGCCGCGGCGGTCCAGACGGCGGGCCTGCTGCCCTCGGCCACCCACGAGCGCGTCCGCAACATCGTGGCATCCCCGCTGTCGGGCCGCAGCGGCGGGCTGGGCGACGTCCGGGCCGTCGTGCACGACCTCGATTCCGGCCTGCAAAACCGTCCTGACCTGGCCGAACTTCCCGGCAGGTTCTGGTTCGGGGTCGACGACGGCCGCGGTGACATCTCGGGCCTGGCGCCCGATGTGAGCACCCACCTGATCTCTTCCGACAGCGCCGCCGTGCTGGTCGCGGGCCGCGACACCGGCGTGCGGATCGCCGCTGCACAGGCCTCGGAGACCCTGCTGAACCTGGCCCACGGCTTCCAGCATATTCGCAGAAACCGTTGGCGGACAAGCGAACTGGATGACACCGACGCCCTCCTGGATGCGGCCGGGCTGAAGCCGACCGAACCGTCCGGTGCGACCTGGGCGCCCGTCGACGTCCCGCCGGTCGGCTGGATCACCCAGGACGACGGCCGGATCACGTTGGGCGCCGCTGTCCCGCTGGGTGTGCTGCAGGCCCGTACCGCCGAGTTTGTGGCAGCCATCACCGCTCCCGTGGTGGTCACACCATGGCGCTCGTTACTCATCTGTGACCTCGAAGAGGGCATCGCCGACACCTCGCTGCGGGTGCTGGCGCCCATGGGGCTGATATTCGACGAGCACTCCCCCTGGCTGTCGATCAGCTCCTGCACCGGCAGGCCGGGGTGCGCCAAGTCACTGACCGACGTGCGCAGTGACGCGGCCGCGGCGGCGGAGTCGGGCGAGCCCGGCGGCCGCAGGCATTTCGTCGGCTGCGAGCGCGCGTGCGGCAGTCCGTCGGTCGGTGAGGTGCTGGTGGCGACCAACTCGGGGTACGAACCGCGCCACCCGTAGGGTTATCGCGTGCTCGACTACGTCCGCGACGCTGCGGAGATCTACCGGCAGTCGTTCGCGACGATCCGTGACGAAGCGGATCTGGCGCGATTTCCCGACGACGTCTCACGCGTCGTCGTCCGTCTGATCCACACCTGCGGCCAGGTCGACGTCACCGAGCACGTCGCCTACACCGACGACGTGGTGACCCGCACGCATGCCGCGCTGGCTGCCGGGGCTCCGATCCTGTGCGACTCGTCGATGGTGGCGGCGGGCATCACGCGCTCGCGCCTGCCCGCGAACAACGACGTGGTGTCGCTGGTCGCCGACCCGGGTGCGCCCGCCATGGCCGAGAAGCTCGGCAGCACCCGGTCCGCGGCGGCCGTCGATCTGTGGGCCGACCGGCTCGGCGGTGCCGTGCTGGCCATCGGCAACGCACCGACCGCGCTGTTCCGGCTGCTGGAGCTGCTGGACGAGGGCGCCCCGGTGCCCGCCGCGGTGCTGGGCGGCCCGGTGGGCTTCGTCGGCTCGGCGCAGTCGAAGGACGAATTGATCGCGCGGCCGCGCGGCATGGACTATCTGGTGGTGACGGGGCGGCGTGGCGGCAGTGCCATGGCCGCCGCCGCGGTGAACGCGATTGCGAGTGAACGAGAATGAGCGCCCTGGGCACCTTGTACGGCGTCGGCCTGGGTCCCGGTGACCCGGAATTGGTGACGGTCAAGGCCGCGCGCGTGATCGGCGAGGCCGACGTGGTGGCGTACCACAGTGCGCGCCACGGCCACAGCATCGCGCGCCGCATCGCCGAACCGTATCTGCGCGCCGGCCAGATCGAGGAGCACCTCGTCTACCCGGTGACGACCGAGACCACATCGCATCCGGGCGGTTACGACGGCGCCATCGAGGACTTCTACACCGAGGCCGCCGAGCGCATCGCCACCCACCTCGCCGCGGGCCGCAACGTCGCGCTGCTGGCCGAGGGCGACCCGCTGTTCTACAGCTCCTACATGCACATGCACACGCGGCTCACCGAGCGGTTCCACGCCGTCATCGTGCCGGGCGTGACATCCGTCAGCGCCGCCTCGGCCGCGATCTCGACACCGCTCGTGCAGGGCGAACAGGTGCTCACCATCCTGCCCGGCACACTGCCTGCCGGCGAGCTGCAGCGCCGCCTCGCCGACACCGACGCCGCCGTCGTGATGAAGTTGGGCCGCTCGTACCCGGCTGTGCGGCAGGCGCTTTCGTCGGCCGGACGGCTGGACGAGGCGTTCTACGTGGAGCGCGCGAGCACCGAGGCGCAGCGGGTGCTGCCGGCCGCCGACGTCGACGAGACGACGGTGCCGTACTTCTCCATCGCGATCCTGCCGGGCGGACGGCGTGAGGCCCGCACCGGCGGCAGTGTTGTCGTGGTCGGGCTGGGCCCCGGCGACCCGGAGTGGACGACGACGCAGACCCGCCGCGAGCTGGCGGCTGCCACCGACCTGATCGGCTACGGGCCGTACCTGGACCGCGTGCCGGATCGCCCCGGCCAGCAGCGGCACCCGAGCGACAACACCGATGAACGCGCCCGCGCCGAGTTGGCCTGCAGGCTGGCCCAGCAGGGCCGGACGGTAGCCGTGGTGTCGTCCGGTGACCCCGGCGTTTTCGCGATGGCGACCGCGGTGCTCGAGGAGGCCCAGCAGTGGCCGGGCGTCGAGGTCCGGGTGGTCCCGGCGATGACCGCCGCGCAGGCCGTGGCCAGCCGGGTCGGTGCGCCGCTCGGCCATGACTATGTGGTGATCTCACTGTCCGACCGGCTCAAGCCGTGGGACATCATCGCCCAGCGCATCACCGCGGCCGCCCGCGCCGACTTCGTGCTCGCGATCTACAACCCGGCGTCGAAGACCCGTACCTGGCAGGTGGCCGCGATGCAGGACCTGCTGCTGGAGTACCGGGACCCGAACACCCCCGTCATCATCGGTCGTGACGTGGCCGGGCCGAACGAAACGGTGCGCGTGGTGCGGCTGGCCGACCTCAAGCCGGCCGAGATCGACATGCGCTGCCTGCTGATCATCGGGTCGTCGCAGACGGTGTGGCACAGCACCCCCGAGGGCGACCGGGTGTTCACCCCACGGTATTACCCCCACTGATTCGATTGGGCCACTAGGGTTTCCGGACATGAGCGAAAGCCCTCGAGTCACGCGCCTGGTCATGTACAAGCACGGCATGGCGCTGGTCGAACGCAGTGGCCCGGTCGACGGTGATTTCGCCCTGACGTTCCGCCACGCCCAGATGAAGGACGTGCTGAAGTCGCTGTCGGTGACTGGGACGGGCACCGACCTGGCCGTCGGGGCGGTCTCGTTCGACACCCCGACCGACCCGCACACCCAACTGGGCGGCCGCGGGGTGCAGATCGAGTCCGGCAACGCGCTGCGCGGGCTGTTCGACGGCCTGCGGGGCCGCACCGTCGAAGTCGACTGCGGCGCCGCGCGCCATCGGGGCGAGGTGATCGGCGTCGACGAATCCGCAAAGTATCGACAGGTGCTGGTCCTGCGCACCGACGCCGGGTCGGTCAGCCTGATCGAACTGGCCGACGTCGCTGCCGTGACGCTGGCGGAGGGACCGTCACGCGACAACCTCGAGTACCTGCTGGACCGGTCCCGCGCGCTGACCGCGGGCCAGAATTGCCAACTGGGCGTACAGGTTCGGGGCAGCGGGACCGTCCAGGTGTCCTATGTGGTGCCGGCCCCGCTGTGGCGGCTGTCGTACCGCCTGGTCCGCGACGGTGACGCACTGGTCTTGACCGCGATGGGCATCGTGCACAACCCGGTCGACGAAGACCTCACGGACGTCGCGCTGACCCTGACCACCGGCGAACCGGTCTCCTTCGACATCGACCTGTACGAGAGCAAGCACGCGTATCGGGAGGTCGTCGAGGAAAGCCGCCGTGGCGCGGTGCCCGTGTCCGCCGCGGCGAAGAAGACCCGGTCGCCGGCCGAGGTCCCGGTGGCGATGGCGATGCCCGCTCCTGCCGGCGCCGGGTTTTTCGATGCGTATGCCGATGCCGTCGACGATGTCGAAACCGCCGACCGCGGTGAGTATTTCGAGTACCGGCTCAGTACCCCGGTGTCGCTCAAGCGCGGCGGCGCGTCGATGATTCCGCTGGCGGTACAGGCGGTGGACGGGGTCCGGCGCGAGCTGGTGTGGAACGGCCGCGACCGCTCCCCCGAGATCGTCCTCGTCTTCACCAACACCGCGGGCATCGTGCTCGAGGAAGGCCCAGCCGTCATCTACGAGCAGGACGCCTATGCCGGTGAAGCGATGGTGCCCTTCACCGCCCGTGACGCGAAAGTGCGGCTGCCGTTCGCGAAAGATCTTGCAGTGCGCTGCCGGCACACCTCGACCGTCAGCGACGTCACCGCCCGCGTCCGTCTGGCCCGCGCCGCGCTGGTACACGAGCAGCGCCGCGAGATGGTGCACACCCTGCGGGTCGAGAACGACCATGCCGAGCCGGTCGACGTGATCTTCGAGATCACCCGTTTTCAGGGGCGCCGCGTCGAACCGCGGGACAACGTGACCGCGATCGCCGACGACGGGACCAACCACCGGATCACGGTCACCGCGGCCGGTCACGGGGCCGTCGAGGCCACGGTGCTGGAAAGCTGGCCGCTGTCCAGTGAGATCGACTACGAGCACCTCGCGCCGGGTCAGCTCGAGGAGTGGCTGGCCGACCGGTCCCTCGACGCGGCCACCATCACCACGCTCGGCGATGTCCTGGACAAGTGGGCGGCCGCCGAGCGGCTGGAATCGGACGCCGAGCAGGTCGAGGCTGCGCGCTCGGGTGACTACGAGGCGCAGAGCCGAATCTCGGAGCAGCTCAACGTCCTCGGCACCGACGGACCCGAAGGCGAGCTACGGCGCCGGCTCATCGTGGACCTGGAGGCGCTGCGGGACCGCAGCACCGAGCAGGGCGAGAAGGTCCGTCAGCTCCGCGACGATGCGGAAGCGCACCGGCGGGCCGCGTGGGACGAACTCCAGCGGCTCATCGACGCGCCCTGACCCAGGCTTCGGCTTCGTCGACGGTGGCGGCTGTCGCCACGCCGTCGGGCAGCACCGGCCGGTCCACCATGATCACCGGAACATTCAGCGCGGCAGCGGCATCCAACTTCGCGCGCGTCATGCCGCCACCGCTGTTCTTCGTGACCAGGGCGTCGATCCGGTGGTCTCGCAGCAGCGCCAGCTCGTTGTCGTAGTCGTACGGACCGCGCGACAGCAGGATGTGGTGCTGCGGCGGCAACGTCCCGGCGTCCGGCGGCGTGACGGCACGGATGAGGAACCAGGCGTCCGACGCGCGGAAGGCCGTCGTGCCCGAACGTCCCGTGGTGAGGAAGACCCGTTGGTAGCCAAGGTCTTTGACGGTCTGCGCGGCCTGCCGGTCATCGGCGACGACGATGGCGTCACCGTACGGCCACGCCGGCCGCGCCAGGACCAGGTGCGGCAGCCGCAGGCTTGCGCAGGCCTGGGCGGCGTTGGCGGTGATGGTGGCGGCGAACGGGTGCGTGGCGTCGACGACGGCGGTGATCTCGTTGTCCTGCAAGTAGGTCCGCAGGCCGTCGACGCCACCGAAGCCGCCGATCCGCACCGGGCCCACGGGTAGCGCCGGGTCGGGGACGCGGCCGGCCAGGGAACTGATCAGCTCGACATCGAGGTGCAGCCGTTTGGCCAGTGCCCGCGCCTCGGACGTCCCACCCAGGAGCAAGACTTTCACCGGTTACCTCTCGTCTCTCTCGCGAGCAGACGTAAACCTGTCGATTTCGGCCCCGAAATGACAGTTTTGCGACTGCTCGCGGCAATACATCAGTGGGTGGCCCCGCGGCGCCGGCCGCTGGAATACAGGTAACTCTCGTCAAATCCCCGGGCGCCCAGCGCATCTCCCACGAAGATGACCGCGGTCTTGGTGATGCCCGCCGCTTTGGTCTGCTCGGCCAGTTCGGACAGGGTACAGGTGATGACCTGCTCGGTCGGCCAGCTGACGAAAGCCACCACCGCGCAGGGGGTTTCCGGGCGGTATCCGCCCTCGAGCAGCTGCGGGACGATGTTGTCGATCTGCGCGGCCGCCAGGTGCAGCACCAGGGTGGCGCCGGGCTTGGACAGCGATACCAAATCCTCGCCGTGGGGCATCGCGGTCGACAGTGTCGCCACCCGGGACAGGGTGACGGTCTGGGCCACGCCGGGCACCGTCAGCTCCCGCCCGAGCGCCGCGGCGGCAGCAGCGAAAGCCGGTACGCCGGGCACGATTTCGTAGTCGATACCGAGCTCGTCGAGCCGGCGGCACTGCTCGGCCACCGCGCTGTAGATCGACGGGTCCCCCGAATGCAGGCGCGCCACGTCGAGCCCTGCTTCGTGCGCGGCGACCGACTCGCCGATGATCTGCTCGAGGTTGAGCGGACCGGTGTCGACGATCCGCGCGCCGGGCGGGCATTCCGCCAGCAGGTCGTCGGGCATGATCGAGCCGGCGTACAGACAGACCTGGCATGACCGCAACAGCCGCTGCCCCCGCACGGTGATGAGATCGGCGGCACCGGGTCCCGCGCCGATGAAGTACACCGTCATTCTTTGACCACCGTCCACTGGGTTATCGGCAATGCCGGGCGCCAACCGGTGAAGCCACCGATCGGTTCGCCGTGATAATGCTGGAACCGGCGCAGTTCGCCACCCAGCTTCGAAAAGAGCTGCACCACAAAGGCTTCCGACTCTGCCGTCACCGCATTGGCGACCAGCCGGCCACCGGATTCGAGCGCGTCGAAGCAGGCGTCGAACAGCCCCGGTTGGGTCAGGCCACCGCCGATGAAGATGGTGTCCGGGCCGGCCAGATCCTGGAATCCCTCCGGCGCTGCGCCGCGGACATCGACACGGACGCCGAATGTGTTGATGTTGCGGGTGATCCGCTCGCGGCGCCCGTCATCGCTTTCGAACGCGACGGCCCGGCCAGCTGACGCCCGGCACCATTCGATCGCCACACTGCCCGAACCCGAGCCGACGTCCCACAGGATTTGATTCGGGCGCGGCTGCAGCGTGGCAAGGGTCACCGCGCGGATGTGCTGTTTGGTGATCTGCCCGTCGTGGTCAAAGGCCGTGTCCGCCAGTGCCGCCCCGATGCGCAGGTCAGGGACATATTGCACGGCAATGACATTGAGCGCGTCGACGTGCGGATCCTGGGTCTGCCACTCCTGGGCCGTCATCGTCGTGATGCGTTCGGCCGGCCCGCCGAGTTGTTCCAGGACGGTGAAGTCGGACTGGCCGCGCCCGGCTTCAGTGAGCAGCCGGGCCAGCGCCCGCGGGGTGTCGGCGCCCTTGGACAACACGACTGCCTGCCCGCCCAGTCGCATCGCGGTGTGCGGTGCGGCGTTGACGAGGCTGATCACCTCGGTGTCCTGCACGCTCCAGCCCAGTCGCGCGCACGCCAGGGTCACCGAGGACACGTGTGGCAGCACCGTCACGCGATCCCGGCCGAACAACCGGATCAGGGTGGCGCCGATGCCGTGCAGCATCGGGTCGCCGGAGGCCACCACGTGCACGTCCCCCAGCCCGTCGAACAACGTGGGCAGGGCCGCCAGCATCGGCGACGGCCAGGCCTTCCGCTCGGCGGTGACGTCCGCGTCCAGCAGATCCAGCTGCCGCGGACCGCCGAAAATCACGGTGGCGCTTTGCAGTTCAGTGCGCGCCGCGCCACCGAGCCCGGCCATGCCGTCGGCGCCGATGCCGACGACGGTGATCTTGCCTTCGTTACCGGTCACCTCGGCATCTTCCGCCAGATGGCCTTCGGCACAAAACGAGTCGCAAAGATCAGCGGGCGAATGCCCCACGGCACCCAGACCGCCGACTTGCCCTTCCGCAGCGCCGTCGCGGCAGCCTCGGCGACCTGCGCGGGCGTGCTCGACATCGGTGCCGGGTCCATGCCCTCGGTCATCCGGCCGATCACAAAGCCGGGCCGCACGATGAGCAATTGGATGCCCGTGCCGTGCAGCGCGTCGGCCAACCCGCACGCGAAGCCGTCCAGGCCCGCCTTGGCCGATCCGTAGACGTAGTTGGCCCGGCGGACCCGCGCCCCGGCGATCGACGAGAACACCACCAACCGTCCCCGACCCGCGGCGCGCATGCGCTGCGTCAACAGGGTCAGCAGGTTCACCTGCGCCACGTAGTCGGTGTGGACGACGGCCACCGCGTGCGCGGCGTCGTCTTCGGCCCGGGCCTGTTCGCCGAGGACGCCGAAGGCCAGCACCGCGGTGCCGATGGGCCCGTGCTCGGCTTCGATCGTGCTGAGCAACGCGGCATGCGAGGCCAGATCGTCGGCGTCGAACTCGCAGGTCTGTACCTCGGCGGCGCCGGCCGCTCGGACCGCCTGCACCTCGTCGATCAGCTGGTCGGCCCGGCGGGCAGCGAGCACCACCGTGTTGCCCGGCGCCAGCCGGATGGCCAGTTCCAGGCCGATCTCACTGCGGCCGCCGAAGATGACGACCACCTCGCCGCCGGTATCCGCCGTGTCGTTCACGGCTGCGATTATCACCTGCGCTACTTTTGATCACGATGGCGAAGGCAACGACACGGCTCACCAGTGACGCGCTGGCATTCCTCACCGAGCGTCATCTGGCGATGCTGACCACCCTGCGGTCGGACAATTCCCCGCACGTCGTGGCTGTCGGTTTCACCTTCGACCCCAAGACCCACATCGCGCGCGTCATCACTACGGGCGGCTCCCAGAAGGCCCTCAACGCAGCCCAACGCGGCGTTGCCGTGCTGAGTCAGGTCGACGGTGCCCGGTGGCTGTCGCTCGAAGGCAAGTCGACCGTCAGCAACGACGCCGACGACGTCCGCGACGCCGAACTGCGCTACGCCCAGCGCTACCGCACCCCGCGGGTGAACCCACGGCGCGTGGTGATCGAGGTCCGCATCGAACGCGTCCTCGGCTCCAGCGAGCTGTTGGACCGCGGCGAGGCCTAGTCAGTCCGGCAATGTCGTCGAAAAGGACCAAATGGTCGCTGTGACGACCTCGAGAACAACCACTTGGTCCTTCTCGACGCCAAGACGTTCACCACTACACACCACCGACAACTATTCGTCATAAGATGCTCAGCGTCCCCAGACCGGCAGGAGCATCGATGGCACGCGGCACTCCGCTGGAAGACAGCGCACGGGCAGGCTCACCGCCCACCGACCGCGTCGTCAGCATCATCGAACTCCTGGCGCAGCAGTCCGAACCGAGTTCGGTGGCCTCCATCGCATCCCGACTGGACCTCAACCGCGCGACCGTCACCTCGATCCTGCTGGCCCTGGAGCGCGCGGGTTGGGTTGTGCGCCTTGCTGATCGGAGTTACACCCTCGGTCCGGGCATGCTCGGCGTCGCCGAGGCCGTGCGCAATGCCCTGCCCCTGCCGGAAAACCACACCGAGGTCCTGCACGACCTGGCACATGCCACCAAATGCGGTGTTTCGCTGGCCATGGTCGGCACCACCGAGATGACGTTCGTCAGCGTGGTGCGCGGCGTCGGCCACATCCCGGGCGGCGTCGGTGTCGGCGTGCGCCTGCCGTTGACGCCGCCGGCCGGCGCGACGGTGATCGCCCGCCGCGACGCGGCAAGCCAACAACAGTGGCTGGCCGGGGCGCCGCAGGAGCTGCGCCCCGACTTCAGCAACCTGCTCGACCAGCTGCGCAAGGACGGCGTCGCCATATTCGATTTCGGCGACGCCAACCCCGAAGTGCTGGGCGTACTGGGCGACGTCGCCGAACTGCTCTCCGAGCACCCCCGGCGCAGTGCGCTACGGCAGCGGGTTTTCGAGACGCTGGTCAGCCTCGGCGGAAAGCCTTACAGCACGGCACAGCTCGAATCCCCCGAGCCGCTCGCCGTGAGCTATCTGAGCACCGCCGTGGACAACGCCGCCGGCCACCCCGCCTACGAGCTTCAGCTCGGGCCGCTGGATCCGTCGGTCAGCGCCGCCGACCGCGCGCGGTACATCCACGAATTGCGCTCGGCCGCAGCAAAGCTCGGCCAGCACTAGCCACCGTCACAACCCAACCCGCCGACCGTCCGGCGGGCACTTTCGCGACCCACTCAGCGGAAAACAATGCTTGCGCGTCCGTCGCGGGGATGCTTACCATCTGCCCGTCGCCAATTATTTGGCAATTGAACGACAATTATTCGTCACTATTTCGGGAGCGTGGATGGACACAGCGACGACGCTGCATCGCATTGGTAGCTCGGCGGGATCGGGCCACGCCCGGTTCATCGGCCGCGTAGGCGCACTGGCCGTTGCCCTTGGCATCGGCATCGCCGTCGCGAACGGTCCCGCCATCTGCCTGGCCGACACCGGCACCGGCGCCACCTCCGGCGCGTCCACGTCCGCGTCGTCCGCCGACACCCCGTCGCCGGCCACCAAACCGAAGCCCGAGAAGCCCGCGAAGAAGGCGAAAAAGCCCAAGCGACAGAACGACTCGTCGGCCACGACACCCGACAAGCCCGGGGACACCGACAGCCCGAAGTCCGACACCCCCGACCAGACGCCGGCGACGACGAATCCCGGATCGGGCAACCCGGCCGAGACCACGAATTCGACGCCCAAGAAGTCCCGGCAGAAGCAGCAACGCAACCGGACGACCAAACCCATCGCGTCAGTCGCCCAACCTGCCGCCGCGACGACTCAGACCGCCCCGAAGGCCGCCACCCCGACCGCGGCCGCCACCGCACCGAAACCGGCTGCAGCCCAGGCACCTTCAGTGGAGTCCGCTGCCACCACGGTCTCGTCGGCCCTGTCCGCCGCCGCGACCAAGATCAACACCCTCACGGCGACAACGCATCCCGTCTCCACGGCCGCCACCGGCGGCAACTTCGTCACGCATGTGGTGTCGAGCCTGCTCGGCGCCATCGGGCTCGTCCCGCACGCCGGAACCAGTCCCACCGCTCCGCCGCAGGCGCCGGTGCTGTGGACCCTCTTCAGCTGGATTCGCCGCGAGATCGGCCACACGTTCTTCAACTCCGCGCCGATCGTCAACTACAAGCAGACCGAGACCAGCCAGACCTTCGGCGGCGTCATCAAGGGTGACTTGAAGGCCACCGACGCCAACGGCGACAAGCTCACCTACACCGTCGACAAGGGCCCGACGAAGGGCGCCGTGGCGGTCCGCCCGGACGGCACGTTCACGTACACCCCAAGCGACGCACTGGCATTCACCGGTGGCACCGACTCGTTCACGGTCACCGTCGACGACCGGCCGGGCAATCCGTTCCACATCAACCTGCTGAAACTGTTCCAGCCGAACGCCGGTGCCACCACCACCGAGACGGTCACTGTCACGGTGAAGCCGACCAGTCCGCTCGGCACGGCCGACCAGATCGCGCTGGAACAGAAGGCCCAGGAGATCGTCAACACGCCGCAGGTGCAGGCTGCCATCGAGGCGCTCAAGCAGGCCTGGCTGGCGCATGCGCAGCAGCGGTTCGGCCTCGTCGGCGGCGTCGACGCCAAGAACCTGGCCCTGCTCGACGCAGCCGCCCGGGAGCAGGCACTCAATGCCGCGATGACAGTGGTCAACAACGATCCGGACAACCCGCTGGTGATGGCCGTCGATATGCGCGCGCACAGCTGGTACGGCATCGACACCCCCGGCGGGAGGTTCATCTACGACAACCCCGACACCATCTACCGCACCATCCCGGTGCGCAGCGACTCGACGTACGTCATCAGCGGCAAGTACCTGGGCGGCGTCCCCGCCGACGGGAACTTCGGCGTCTACGCCGACATCAGCGATGCCAAACCGATCGGCAATCTGTTGGCGAAGGACCTCGTGGTCAACGCCGACGGTACGTTCACCATCACGGTGGACGGCAATCCCACCCAGCCGGGGCAGACCAACCACATCTATCTGCCGCCGGAGGCCCAGCAGATCTTCGTCCGGTACACGATGGCGGATTGGAACACCGAATCGGCGCCCGGCCTCACCGTGACGCGCACGAGCGGTCCGGCGGGCTCGCGTGCGGAGAGCTTCGACGAGATGGTCGCCCACACCGCCGACATCCTCGCGAATTTCGGCACCAGCGCACACAATACGGCGCTCGACATCGTCACCCTCAACCTGCAGACCGGGCAGCTCAAGCCGCCCAACACGCTGACGCAGCCGTTCAACTTCCCCGGCACCCTGGTGTCGCAGAAGCAGAGCCTCGGCTACTTCCAGCTGGCCGACAACCAGGCTCTGGTCATCACGATCAACCCCGGCAACGCCGGATACTTCGTGGTGCCGGTGACCAACGACTGGGAACTGTCGCCCGGTGACGGCACCGCGCAGACGAGCCTCAACAACGCACAGTCCATCGCCAATGCGGATGGCACCTACACGCTCGTCATCTCCCCCGACGACCCCGGCGTGGCCAACTGGGTCTCCACCGGCGGCCTCAACCAGGGCACCCTGTACATCCGGTTCCAGGCGCTTGATGCCACCTCGTCGGCGGTGCCGATGATCGTCTCGCAGCAGGTCGTCACCCTCGATCAACTCGGCGCAGTGCTGCCGGCCGGCACCAAGTACGTGACCGACGCCGAACGACAGGCCCAGCTCGCCGCCCGCCAGGACGGCTACAACGACCGCTTCGGCCCCTTCCCGCAGATCACCACAGGAGCACAGTCCGTATGACCGCCACCGCCGTCACCTTCACTCCCGGGTCCGCCGCCACCTGGCGCAGCCCGTGGGCCATGTATGCCGCACTGCGCGAACACGATCCGGTTCACCGCGTGGTTCCCGGGCACGCGCCGGACAAGGACTATTGGGTGCTGTCGCGCTACGCCAACATCTCCGCAGCGGCCAAGGACCACGAGACCTTCTCGTCTGCCGAGGGCCTCACCTTCAACTACGACGACATGGAAGCCGTTGGCATCAAAGATAATCCGCCGATGGTGATGCAGGACCCGCCGGTCCACACCACCTTCCGGCGGCTGGTGGCCAAGGGATTCACCCCGCGGCAGGTCAGCGCGATCGAACCCAAGGTGCGCGAATTCGTGGTGGACCGCATCGAGAAGTTGCGCGCCAAGGGCACCGGCGACATCATCACCGAGTTCCTCAAACCCATGCCCACCATGGTGGTCGCGCATTATCTCGGTGTCCCGGAAAAGGATTGGGATCGCTTCGATGCGTGGACCGATGCCATCGTCGCCGCCAACTCCACCGGGCACCAGCCCGCGGCCGCCCCCGCCATCGCCGAATTGTTCACCTACTTCAACGAATTGATCGCCTACCGCCAGAAACGTCCCGAGGACGACACCGTCTCGCACCTGGTGGAAGCCGGCTTCGGCGCCGACGGCGACATGTCCGGAATCCTGTCCATCCTGGGCTTCGCCTTCACGATGATCACCGGCGGCAATGACACCACGACCGGAATGCTCGGTGGCGCAGTGCAATTGCTCACCGCCCGCCGCGACCAGCGACAGCTCCTGATCGACGACCCGGCGCTGATCCCGGATGCCGTGGAGGAACTGCTGCGGCTCACCTCGCCGGTGCAGGGCCTGGCGCGTATGACGACCCGCGACGTCGAGATCGAGGGCACCACGATTCCGGCCGGCCGCAAGACCTTCCTGCTGTACGGCTCGGGCAACCGCGACCACCGGCAGTTCGGCTCGGACGCCGAGGAGTTGAACGTGTTGCGGCGCCCCGCGCAGATCCTCACGTTCAGCCACGGCAACCACCACTGTCTCGGCGCCGCGGCGGCCCGCATGCAGGCCCGCGTCGCGCTCGAGGAACTCCTGACCCGGTGTCCGGATTTCGACGTCGACGCCGACGCGGTCGAGTACGCCGAAGGCAGCTATGTGCGCCGCCCCACGCACCTGCCGTTCACGGCGCAGCCATGAGCCGGGTGGAGGTCGACCCCGAGATCTGCATCGGCATGGGTATGTGCGAGGGAATCAGCGCGGCATTCCGGGTCGGGGACAACGGCACGGTCGACATCGGTGACACCACCGACGTCGACCCGCTGGTGTTGCGCCGGGCCGTGGCGGCCTGTCCGACGGGTGCGTTGCGCATGGCCGACGACCTGTAACGCGGCGCCACAACCGGCCCGCCGACGGCAACCAACCGGCATGACGCACGTCACCCGGGCATGGTTCGATCTAAGACGCCATGACTATCGCGAGCCCCTTCCCCGAGGTCCAGATCCCGACGACGGCCGTCTCCGAGTACATCTTCGGTGATCTGGCCGAGTCGGACGCCGATCGCATCGCCATCACCGAGGTCGCGACCGGTGCCGAGTACACCTACCGCGAACTGACGACCCGGATCGAGGCGTTCGCCGGAGCGCTGGCCGCCCGCGGTCTGGGCGTCGGCGACGTGGTCGGCCTACTGGCGCCCAACAGTGCCGCGTTCGCCGTCGCCTTCCACGGCATTCTGCGGTCCGGCGCCACCGCCACGACCATCAACGCGCTGTTCACGGCCAAGGACATCGCGAAGCAACTGACCGACTCCGGTGCCGCCATGCTGATCACCGTCACGCCGCTGGCGCCGCAGGCGTTGCACGCCGCCGCCGAGGTCGGGCTGACAGCCGATCGCGTGGTCGTGCTCGACGGCCCCGGAACCGCGGCCGACGGCCATCCCAACGCGGCCGAACTGCTCGACGGCGCGCTACCCGCACCCGAGGTCAGCTTCGACCCCGCCACTCATCTGGCAGCCCTGCCCTACAGCTCGGGCACCACGGGAAACCCCAAGGGCGTCATGCTCACCCATACGAACCTCGCGGCGAATGTGGCTCAGATTCGACCCATCCAGGGCCTGGTCCCCGAGGACCGCGTGCTCGCGGTGCTGCCGTTCTTCCACATCTACGGCATGACGGTGCTGCTGAACTCCGTCCTGCACGCCCGGGCCCGACTGGTGATCATGCCCAGCTTCGATCTCGCGCTCTTCCTCAAGACCATCCAGGACCACAAGTGCACGTTCGCGTTCATCGCGCCGCCGGTCGCGGTGGCGCTGGCGAAGCACCCGATGGTCGACTCGTACCGGCTCGACTCCCTGAAAGGCCTGATGTCGGGCGCCGCGCCGCTCGACGACGACCTCGGCATGGCGGTCGCCGACCGGCTCGGCTGCCCCATCGTGCAGGGCTACGGCATGAGTGAGCTGAGCCCGGTGAGCCACTGCATGCCGTTCGACGGCGGCCGCGAACTCGTCGGCGCCGTCGCACCGTTGAGCTCGTGCGGCTGGACGGTGCCGAACGCCGTCAGCAAGATCGTCGACCCCGATACGGGAGCCGAGATCGGCCGGCCCGAGCACGGCCTCAGCGAGGTCGGCGAACTGTGTTTCCGCGGTCCCAACGTCATGGCCGGCTACCTCAACAACGACGCCGCCACCCGCGAGACCATCGACGACGACGGCTTCCTGCACACCGGCGACCTGGCCCGGGTCGATGCCAGCGGCTGCATCTACATCGTCGACCGGCTCAAGGAACTCATCAAATACAAGGGCTACCAGGTGCCCCCGGCCGAACTCGAGGCCGTGCTGCTGACGCACCCCGGTATCGCCGATACGGCAGTGGTCGGGGTCCGCGATCCGGAATCGGGCGAGGAAGTACCCAAGGCGTTCGTCGTGCTGCAACCGGAGTCGGGTTTGACTGGCGACGAGATCATGGATTTCGTCGCAGGCCAGGTCGCGCCGTACAAAAAGGTCCGGCAGGTCGCGTTCATCGACGCGATCCCGAAGTCTGCCGCCGGCAAGATTCTGCGCCGCGAACTGCGCGACATCCGCGAGGTCTAGCGCGGGATCGTCTCGCCGATATCGCGCGCGGCCTTGGCCTGGCGGTACCCGACCACGAGCCCGACGAGCGGCATCAACACCAGGCCGGCCAGTCCGAACAGGTCGCCGCGCACCCCGAGCGGCTCGGCGGCGGCCCACACCGGAATGCCGCTGTGATCGGCGGACAGCAGATCGGCGTCGCCTTCCTCGCTCGGCGCCGACGGTTCGTGTACTTCGATGGTCGGCTGCGGCGCACCTGGCGCCCGCCACCAGGTCCCGCCTGGCGACGTACCGGTGTGCTGTTCGGCGACGACGACGGGCACCAGCGGGTTCGGGGGCGTGAACACCGGCATCGCAGCGGGGTTGTCGGAACCACTGCCCGGCCGCGCGCCGGGCGCGGTGTTGTTGCTCTTGCCGTTCGCCTTCGATGATTTCCCGGTGTTGGTCTGGCCCGAGACCGACGAATTGGCACCCGAGTTGCCGCGCGAGCCACCGTTGCCGGAGTTGCCGTTGCCGGCGTTGCCACGTGGGGAGCTGCTCTTGCCGGAACCCGCCTTGCCGGAGCTGCTGTTGCCACCGTTGCCATTGGACCCGCCGGGATCAGCGGCGGCGATCGCCATCGAGGGCCCGGCCATCGTCAGAAATACCGATACCGAGAGACCGGCAACCGTCAGCAGCGCATCGTCACGGCGCATGTCTGCCCCCGATCGGTTCCGCTGAGTGGCAACCCCCTGCGCACTCCGGTCCCCCATCATGGCATGCCACCGCGCCCGGGTTGACGATTTCCGCAGTCGTCGCGGGTCAGGGCTCAGGCCGCGTCCGGGTCCTGTGCGATGCCGTCCGCGGCCTTGCGCAGCAACGTCAACGCGGTGCGCGCCCACGTCTGCGTCGCGCCGGCAAGCCCGCACGAGGGCGTGAGGCCGACGCGCTCGCGCAGCACCGTCCGCGGGAACCCGAGCCGGTCGGTGATACTCGCGGCGGCCGCGGCCACCGTCTCGACCGGCACGGAACGCTCCGGAGCGACGCCCGGCAGCACGCCGAGCATGATGGTCCGGCCCGCCTCGATCCACTCGCCGATGCCGTCGAGGTCGGCCGCGGTCAGCTTGGTCACGTCGACGGAGATGGCGCTGAAAGCGGTGCGCGCCAGGGTTTTCCACGGCACGTCCGCGGCGCACACGTGAATGCTCGCCTGTCCCCCGACGGTCGCGATGCACTCGTCGAGCAGGCTGGCGGCGAGCAGTGCGTCGACCGGCGCCACCGGCGACATCCGGGTTACCCCGGCAAGCCGCCCGGCCAGCGCGGCGGGCAGTGACGGTTCATCGAACTGCACGACGACGTCGGCGTCGCAGCGCCGCGCGACCTCGGCGCGATGGTGCGCGACGCCCTCGGCGAGGGAGCCGGCCAGGTCCCGCAGTGCGCCCGGATCGGTGATGGCCCGGTGACCGCCGGGCAGTTCGAGTTCGGCGGCCAGCGTCAGTGGACCGGGCGCCTGCACCTTGATGGTCCGTCCGGTCCCGCGCAGCCCGGCTTTCTCCCATGCCTCTTCGAGCGCGTCGACGTCCTCGTCGAGCAGGCCGGTGGCACGGCGCACGACGGCGCTGCGGCCGGATGCGATGCGGTAGCCGCGGGGCACGGTGTCGAGGCCGATGTCGACGAGCAGCGCGCCCGCCCGTCCGATGATGTCGGCGCCGATGCCACGCGCCGGCAGCTCCACGAGATGCGGCAGGGCAGGCAGCTCACCGACGACGACTGCCGCCGCTTCCCGGGCGACCGTGCCCGGCCACGAGCCGATACCGGTTGCCTGGGCGAAAACAGTCACCCGGCCAACACTATTCGATGGGGTCCGCGGCCGGATCTTCCACGTAGCTCCGCAACCGGTCCAGGGCCCGGTCCCAGCGCTTCGACAGCGCGGTCAGGTACTCACTGGCCTCGGCGAGCGGGTCCGGCTGAATCCGCCAGATGCGCTCGCGCCCGTGCCGGCTGCTGGTCACCAGCCCCACCGCCTCCAACCGCAGCAGATGTTTGGTGGCCGCCTGCCGGGTCACCGGAATCACCTGTGTCACTTGCAAAGTCGAGCACGGCCCGGCCTCGCAGAGCCGTACGACAATACGCAGCCGATTCGGGTCGCCGAGCGCGTCGAACAGTGGCGCCCGGTCTTCGACCGCCGTACTCACATCGACTCGCCCAGGTACTTGCGTACCAGTTTCGTCTGGGCTTCCCAGCCGCCGCTGTTGGCTTCGAACGCCGCGGCCCGGCGATGGGCCGGGATGTTGTCGAACCCGGATTCGACGATCTGCAGCAGCACGCCGTCGCTGGTCTCGGTGAGCGTGAACTCGACCAGCGTGGTCGGCTCGTTGTCATAGTCGGCACCGGGTTCGACGGCGTACGGATGCCAGCGGAACGCCAGACGCCGCGGCGGTTCCACGGCCACGATCTGCCACACCGAGGCTGTCCCGGCGTGCGGTTCCTGTGCGGCGGCGACCTCGTCGTCGACCTCGGTCGGTGTGATCACCCCGGTCACCGATTCACCCGCGACGAACGGGCCGTCGAATCGGACGCCGAACCAGCGCCCGAACTCGTCGGCGTTGGAAATGGCGCGCCACACGCGGTCGAGCGGCGCACGCAAGGTGACTTCTTTTTCGATGCGATCGGTATTCATAAGCAACCTCCTGGTTGCCTATCACGTTACGACTGCATCCCCGGAAACGCAACCATATGGTTGCTTTTGGATGGGATCAGCGCGCGATCGTGGCGCTGGCGATGACCTCGTCGCCGTCCGGGTCGCGGCGGTACAGCACCATGGTCTGACCTGGGGCGACGCCGCGCAGCGGAGTGCGCAGCTGCACGTCGAGCACGCCGTCCGCGAACTCTGCGACCGCATCGGCCAGTCCGCCGTGCGCCCGTACCTGGATCAGGCATTCCACCGGACCATCAAACGGCACACCCGAGGTGAACACCGGACGCTCGCCCGTCAGTTCGTGGATCTCGAGGTCTGCCACACCACCGACGTGGACGGTCCCGGTCTCGGCATCGATGCCCGTGACGTAGCGCGGCAGGCCGTCCGGCCCCGGACCCGCGATGCCCAGGCCCTTGCGCTGACCGATGGTGAACCCGTGCACTCCGTCATGCTCGGCGAGCTTCGTGCCCCCGGCGTCGACGACCGCGCCCGGCCGGATGCCGATGCGGGCGCCGAGGAAGGCCCGGGTGTCACCGGACGGGATGAAGCAGATGTCGTGACTGTCCGGCTTGTCGGCGACCGCCAGCCCGCGCTCGGCGGCCTCCTGCCGGATCTGAGGCTTGGGGGTGTCACCGATCGGGAACAGGGCATGGCTGAGTTGTTCGGCCGTCAGCACGCCGAGCACGTAGGACTGGTCCTTGTCCGCGTCGACGGCACGGCGCAACCGGCCGTCCTCCAGCCGCGCGTAGTGCCCGGTCGCCACGGCGTCGAATCCCAGGGCCAGGGCACGGGCCGACAGCGCCGAGAACTTGATCTTCTCGTTGCAGCGCACGCAGGGGTTCGGCGTCTCACCACGGGCGTACGACTCGACGAAGTCGTCGATGACGTCTTCCTTGAAGCGTTCCGCGAAATCCCAGACGTAGAACGGGATTTCCAGGATGTCGGCGACGCGGCGGGCATCTCCCGCGTCCTCCTTCGAGCAGCAGCCGCGCGACCCGGTGCGCAGGGTCCCGGGCGCGGTGGACAGCGCCAGGTGCACGCCCACCACGTCATGGCCGGCGTCGACCATGCGCGCCGCGGCCACCGAGGAGTCCACTCCCCCGCTCATCGCTACCAGAACCCGCATGACTACCTTCCCAACCCGGCACTGGCCAGTGCGGCCTGACGCGCCCGCTCGACCGCCGCCGGCAACACGGCCAGCGCGGCATCGATGTCGGCGTCAGAACTGGTGTGCCCCAACGAAAATCGGAGTGATCCGCGGGCACTCGCCGGATCGGCGCCCATCGCGATCAAAACATGTGACGGCTGCGCGACGCCCGCCGTGCAGGCCGAACCCGTCGAGCACTCGACACCTTTGGCGTCCAGCAGCATCAGCAGGGCATCACCCTCGCAGCCACGAAAAGTGAAGTGCGCGTTGCCCGGAAGCCGGTCCTCGCCGGTGCCGCCGTTCAGCACGACGTCGTCGATGCCCGACAGCACGCCGTCGACCAGTCGGTCCCGCAGGGCGCCGATCCGGGTGCGGTAGGCGTCCAGGCCCTCCACCGCAACGCGTGCGGCGGCAGCCATGGCGACCACGCCCGCGACATCCGGTGTGCCCGAACGCACGTCACGCTCCTGACCGCCGCCGTGCAGCAGCGGCACGCACGCGACGTCGCGGCGCAGCAGCAGCGCACCGACGCCGGTGGGACCACCGAACTTGTGTGCTGCCACGCTCATGGCGGACAGCCCGCTCGCGGCGAAATCGACCGGCACCGCACCGATCGCCTGGATGGCGTCGCTGTGGATCGGCACGCCGAATTCGGCGGCGACAGTGGCCAATTCGGCGATCGGCTGAATGGTGCCGACCTCGTTGTTGGCCCACATCACGCTGACGAGCGCGACATCGTCGTGGGTCTCGAGAATCTGGCGCAGGGCTTCGGCGGACGTGGCGCCGGTGGCGTCCACGGGCAGCCAGGTCACTTCCGCGCCCTCGTGTTCGACGAGCCACTCGACGGCGTCGAGCACCGCATGGTGCTCGATCGGCGACGTCACGATCCGGCGGCGTCCCGGACAGGTGTCCCGGCGGGCCCAGAAGATGCCCTTGACCGCCAGGTTGTCACTCTCGGTACCGCCGGCGGTGAAGATCACCTCGGAGGGCCGGGCGCCCAGCTGCTGGGCCAGGGACTCACGGGCCTCCTCCATCCGGCGCCGCGCAGCCCGGCCCGACGTGTGCAGCGAGGACGCGTTACCGCCGGCCGCCAGGACCGCCGTCATCGCCTCGATGGCAGCGGGCTGCATCGGGGTAGTGGCGGCGTGGTCCAGATATGCGGGGCTCATGGCCTGTCCAGGATACCGGCCAGGCCAAACCGGTCAGGCTGCCAGCGCGCGCCCGTGAACAGGAGCGACGGGCAGCGGACCGACCTCGTGCACCGCGGCCTGGCAGCGGCCGGCCAGATCGCGCCGATCGGTGCCGGGCAGTTGCAGCGACTGCACCTGCATGTGGCACACCGTCAGCTTGGCGGTGATGACGCGTTTGATCGACGTCAGCAGCGAATCGTCGCCGATGAACGCCGGGATGGTCGACTGCGCGCCGTTGCGGTGCCGGTAGGTCAGCTGCAGCGGCTGGACGGGGCGTCCGGTGTCGATCGCGGCCTGGAACATCGCCGGCGCGAAGGTGCCGTGCCCCAGGCCGCACCACGTGGTGCCCTCCGGGAACGCGACGACCGTCTGACCTGCGGAGAGCCGGTCCCCGACGGTGCGGACGACGTCGGGCAGGCCGCGCAGGCTGTGGCGGTCGATCGGGATGACCTTGAGCAGCCGGGCCACGAACCCGAGCGCGGGCCACTCGATGAGGTCGGCACGAGCCACGAACGAGCCGGGCATGACGGCACCGATCGCGAAGATGTCGACCCAGGACACGTGCCCGGCGACCACCAGCACGCCGCTCAGGTTGCGGATGGGGCCGCCGGAGACGGTGATCCGCACGCCGAGGCAGCGCAGCATCAGGCGGCAGTACAGCCGCTGGATGCGGGACTTGCCGGGCAGCGGCACCGCCAGCAGCGGCAGTGCCGGCAGCAGCAGCATCGTCATGATGAGCCGGACGGTCGTGCGCAGCACAACCACGAAGGGGCGGCTGATGTGCGCGGAGTCCACCCGGATGCAGCTGGCGTCGCACGACGCCTTGGGCAGCCAGGCGTGCTCCGCCGCCGTGACCGGCGTGGTCACTGCGCGGCCTTGTCGGTCGCGGCAGCCGCCGAGCGCAGCCGGGTCAGGTACCGGACGTCGGCTTCGCGCTTGTCCAGCAGGGCCGGGAAGTCACCGACACCGAAGTCGGGGTCGTAGGCCGGGTCGCCGCACACCTTCGCGCCGAGGCGCAGGTAGCCGCGCATCAGTGGCGGCACCGTCACGCGGGCCGGCGGCTCGATGTCGTCGAGCAGCTTGCCGTCGATGATGACCGGGCGGTACGGGCGCACCTTGTATTCCGAGGCGTGCCGCTTGTTGACGAAGTCGCGGACACCGCGAATCTGGCTGGCCGGGGCCTCGTCCGGGCCGCCCTGGATGGGTACCGACACGCAGCCGGTGACGTAGTCGTAGCCGCTGTGGTCCAGGTAGGCCAGGATGCCGCCCCACATGAGCAGCACGACGGCGCCGTTGCGGTGGTCGGCGCGCACAACGGCGCGGCCCATCTCGACCAGTGACGGGCGCAGGGTATCGAGCGCGCTGACGTCGAATTCCGTTGCGGTGTACAGCCCACCCGCGGCGATGGCGCCGGGCGGCGGCAGCATGCGGTAGCAGCCGACGTATTCGCCGGTGTTGTCGTCGCGGACCAGCAGGTGGTCGCAGAACTCGTCGAATCGGTCAGCGTCCCGGCCACTTTCGAAACCGGGGCTGTCATCGGTGAGGGTGTAACCCGGCTCCGAGGTGAACACGTGGTGACGAAGCCGTTGCGCGGCTTCGATATGTTCCCGATCGGCCGACAGCAGCAGCGTGTAGCGCGGGGTGCCGGTCGATGAACTGGTGTCTTCAGGGGCGATGAGTACAGAACTAGTGCTCATGTTCAGCACGGTGACGGAGCCGTTCGGCGCGGCGGCATCAATCACGTAACGCGTTGATGACCGGTTGCGAAACATCACGGTCCGTTACATTCGGCGCATGATGCCGCGATGAGAAGCCGTGCCGCGATCATCCGTGAGGTCGGCGGGGACTGGTCGGTCGAGGAATTCGAGCTCGACCCGCCGCGCGCCGGTGAGGTGCTGTTGCAGATGGCAGCCGCCGGGCTGTGCCACTCCGACGATCACATCCGGTCGGGCCAGCTGGCCGCGCCGAAAGGTGCTGTGGTGCCGGGCATGCCGCCCACCATCGGGGGTCACGAGGGATCGGCGGTAGTCCTGGAGGTCGGGCCGGGAGTGACGCGCTTCTCCCCCCGGCGACCACGTGGTGACGTCGTTCCTGGCGGTGTGCGGGAAATGTCGTTGGTGCACAGCCGGTATGGAGTACCTGTGCGATGTCGGCGCCGGCACGCTCATCCCGGGCATGCCCACTGACGGCACCTTCCGTCATCACAGCCTCGCGGGTGAGGAACTGCGGCACACCTCGAAGATCGGCGCGTTCGCCGAACATACTGTGGTGGCAGCGGATTCGCTCGTGAAGATCGACCCGTCGTTGCCGCTCGTGCCCAGCGCACTGCTGTCGTGCGCAGTGCCCACCGGCTACGGATCGGCGGTGCGCCGCGCCGGAGTACGTGCCGGCGACACCGTGGTGGTGATCGGGGTCGGCGGTATCGGTACCGCCGCCATCCAGGGTGCTGCGTTGGGTCGGGCGGCTCATGTTGTGGCCGTCGATCCGGTGGCGTTCAAGCGGGATTCGGCGGTCGGGTTCGGCGCGACCCACACCGCGGTGACCATCGCTGAAGCTGCTGCGCTGGTACGGGATCTGACGCGCGGCGTGATGGCCGATGCCGTGATCGTGTCACCGTCGCTGATCGGTGACGGCGACGTTGCCGATGCCTTGTCCCTGACCCGCAAGGGCGGCACCTGCGTGCTGACGGGGATGGCGGCGCCGTCGGCCGGGGCCGTGCAACTCGACCTGCAGGACCTGATCCTGATGAACAAGAACCTGTGCGGCACGCTGTTCGGCTCCTGCAATCCGACCACCGAAGTGCCGGCCCTGGCGCGGCTCTACCAGGAGGGCCGGCTCAAGCTCGACGAGATGATCACGCGGCGCTACCGTCTCGACGACATCAACGAGGCCTTCGATGATCTGTTGGGCGGCCGGGTTGTTCGCGCGGTGATCGATTACGGCGTGTAGGCGCACTCGCACGAATGCGCCATAGGTACAGCCTCAACGCGCTCGCGCTCCCACCTCACGTTGACCCTGTAACCAGGGCGGTGGTTACTCGCACAAATGCTGCGTAGGTACAGGGTCAACGCGTGCCGGAGATACCGCGGGCGACCAGCTTCGTCTCCAGATACTCCTCGAAACCGGCCACGCCCATCTCCCGGCCGATCCCCGACTGCTTGTAGCCGCCGAAGGGCGCGTCGGGTGAGTACCAGACGCCGCCGTTGACGTTGATGGTCCCGGTCCGCAGCCGCGACGCCACCCAGTCGACGCGAGCCTGATCGGTGCCGACGACCGCGCCGGACAATCCGTACGGCGAGTCGTTGGCGATGCGGACGGCGTCGGCGTCACCGTCGTGGGCGATGACGGTGAGCACCGGCCCGAAGATCTCCTCGCGCGCCACCCGGGCATCGTTGGTGAGCCCGGCGATGACGGTCGGCTCGATGAAGAAGCCACTGGCTCGGTCTGCCGGCCGGCCGCCGCCGCAGGCAAACCGGCCACCCTCCTCCAGCGCCAGCCGAAGGTAGCGCTCGACGCGGTCGCGCTGGCGCGCGGAGATCAATGGGCCGCACAGGGTCTGCGGGTCGGTGGGGTCGCCAAAACCGATGCTGGACATGGCCGTTGCGGCCGCGGTGACGGCCTCGTCGTACCGCGCGCGGGGCACCAGCAGCCGCGTGGTGAAGGCACAGCCCTGCCCAGCGTGCATCGCGACACCGGCGGCCGCGGCGGCGCAGGCCGCGGGTAGGTCGGCGTCGTCGAGCACGATGTACGCGGATTTGCCGCCCAGTTCCAGGAACACCTTCTTGATGGTGTGCGAGGCGGCCACCATGACGGCGCGGCCGGTGGCCGTCGAGCCGGTGAACGACACCAGGTCCACCCGGGGGTCCTCGGTCAACTGCGCGCCGAGCGCATGATCGGCCGAAGTGACGACGTTGACCACGCCCGCGGGAAAGTCGGTGCGCTCGTTGATGATCCGGCCAACCTCGGCAGCACACCACGGGGTGTCCGGCGCGGCCTTGAGCACGACGGTGTTGCCGGCCGCCAGCGCCGGGCCCAGCTTGGCGAAGTTGATCTGGTGCGGGAAGTTCCACGGAGTGACGGCGCCGACGACGCCGCAAGGCTCGCGGACGACGGTGCGCCGAGTCGGTTTACCGAACGGCGCAGCCTCTCCGAGATCGGTTGTCCACGTGTAGTTTTCAGCGAGATCGGCGACGTAGCCCAGGCCATCGACCGGTGCCTGCAGGTGCCCGCCGTAGGTCAGTGAGACCGGCGCGCCCACCTCGGCCACGGTGATGGCGCGCAGGTGCTCGATCTCGTCGCCCAGCGCGTCGCGCAACTGCCGCAGGCAGTGCACCCGTAGCGCGGTGTCGCGCGACCAGTCGGTGTCGTCGAAGGCGGTGCGGGCCGCCGCGATGGCCCGATCCATGTCGTCGGCGTCAGCGTCGGCGGCGTACCCTAACGTCTCCTCGGTGGCCGGGTTGATTGTCGCGAACTCGCCGCCGCGCCCGGGCACCAGCTGCCCGTCGATCAGCAGGGCGGTGCTCACGTGATGACCAGCCCCTCAAGGGTTTCCGCATCCCGCCAGGCTGCGAGGATGTCGGCGTATTCGGTGGGGCTGCCGAAGAAGAAGCTGTCCTGGTTCAGCCGGTCGCTGGGCTGCCCTTCGCGGTTGTAGTAGCCGGGTGTGCAGGCTTCGCGCCGGCCGGAGATCACC
Organism: Mycobacterium sp. UNC410CL29Cvi84; assembly: GCF_000686745.1. Lineage (NCBI taxonomy): Bacteria > Bacillati > Actinomycetota > Actinomycetes > Mycobacteriales > Mycobacteriaceae > Mycobacterium > Mycobacterium sp. UNC410CL29Cvi84. The sequence continues at coordinate 133,160 of NZ_JMLM01000009.1, read as the reverse complement.
ACGGAACGCGCCACCACATCGCGGACCCAGCCGTCCTCGGCGGCCGCGCTCGCCTCCAATTTGGTGATGTCATTCTTGAGCGCCCACGCGATCACCCACGCGGTGTGTCGCGACTGCGTGTCGATCAGGTACGGGAAGTTCACCGTGAATCCGGACTGCGCGATGCTCGCGATGAAGCAGTTCGGAAAACCGTTGACATGCAAACCATGTAGCGTGCGCACCCCATCGGACCACTTCTCGGTCAACGTCTTTCCGTCACGGCCGATCACCTCGAACCCGGTGCGCCGCGTGTAGTCGGTGCCGACCTCAAATCCGGTGGCGAAAATCAGGCAGTCGAGCGGGTATTCGGTGCCGTCCACGACAACCCCGCGTGCGCTGATTTTCTCGACACCCCGGCCCCGGGTGTCGACCAGGGTGACGTTATCGCGGTTGAACGTCTGCAGATACTCGTCATGGAAACAGGGCCGCTTGCAGTAGTAGCCGTACCAGGGCTTGAGCCCTTCGGCGGTGGCCGGGTCGGTCACCAGCGCGTCGATGCGCGCCCGGATCTGCTCCATCTTGGCGAAGTCCGCCAACTCCGCCGTCGACGCCTGCGGATCGGTGCCCTCTTTGGCAATCGGCATGGCCTTGGCCAGGCTGGTCCAGGCGTCGGCCACCAAATCCTCGTCGGCCTGGCCGCCGGCGGTGAGGATCTGGAAATTCTCGATGCGGCGCTGCTGCCAACCGGGTTCCAGCGCCGCGGCCCAGTCCGGGTCGGTGGGCGCGTTGGCCCGCACGTCGACCGTCGACGGCGTCCGCTGGAATACGAACAGCTCCCCGACGGCCGGCGCCAGGCGCGGCACGCACTGGATCGACGTCGCGCCCGTGCCGATGATGCCGACGCGCTTGTCGGCCAGGTTTTCCAGGCCCGCGCCGGTATAGGCGTAGTCCCAGCGGCTGGTGTGGAAGGCGTGGCCTGCGAACTCGGTGATGCCCTCGATCCCGGGCAGTTTGGGCTTCTGCAGGTAGCCGTTGGCCATCGAGACGAACCGGGCACGAATGGCGTCGCCGTGGTTGGTGGCGATCACCCACCGCGAATCGGCTGCGTCCCAACGGATTTCCCGCACCTCGGTCTGCAGGCACGCGTTGCGGTACAGGTCGTAGTGCTCGGCGATGGCCTGGCAGTGCGCGAAAATCTCGGCGCCCTTGGCGTACTTCTCGGTCGGCACATAACCCAGTTCTTCCAGCAGCGGCATGTACACGTACGACTCGACGTCACAGGCGATGCCGGGATAGCGGTTCCAGTACCAGGTGCCGCCCACGTCGGCGGCCTTGTCGATCAGCCGGATGTCCGCCACGCCCAGTTCCCGCAGCCGGGCACCGGTGAGCAACCCGCCGAAACCGGCGCCGATGATCGCGACGTCGACCTCGTCGGTCAGCGGCGCACGGGTGAAACCCGGCTCGGCCCAAGGGTCTTCACCGAAGGTCGCGAACCGGCCGGCGATCTCCACGTACTGGCCGATGCCGTCGGAACGCAGCCGACGGGCGCGCTCCTCGGCGTACCGCTGCCGCAGCGCGTCAGGGTCGAACGTCGTGCCGTCGCTGCCCGAGCTCCCGCCATGCGTCATCGATGCATATTGGAACACGTTTCAGTTTCTGGCAAGGGCCTTTCGCGCTGCGACAGCGGCCTGCGGTCAGTGCGCGGCCAGCCAGTCCTGCAGACGGGTGGTGGCGATGGTGGCGTCGGCACCGGTGACCAGACCCGTGTCGCCGACCTTCGTGCCGAAGTAGACGGCCGCCGGGTCGGTCACGATCGGCAGCGTGCTGCCGCTGTGGGCCTGGGCCAGCTCGGCCAGCCGCGCGAAGGTCATCTTCTCCGGCCCGCCGATATTGGTGATCCCGTCGATCGGCGCGGCCTGCGCCGCGCGGGCAACTTCGGCTGCGACATCCTTGCCGGCCATCGGCTGGATGAGGCCTTCCGGCGCGCGCACGACGCCGTCGACGGTCAGTGAGGCCGTGATCGCCTCGGCGAATTCGTGGAACTGCGTGGCCCGAACGATGGTGTAGTGCAACCCCGATCCGGTGATGATGCGCTCCTGAGCGACCTTGGCCCGCATGTACCCACTGTCCGGCAGACCGTCGCAGCCCACGATGGACAACGCAACGTAGTGGCCGACGCCCGCGTCCTTGGCTGCGGTCGTCAGGTTCGTCGCCGATTTGGTGAAGAAGTCGAGCACCGGCCCGTCGGAGAAGTCGGGCGAGTTGACGACGTCGACGAGTACATCGGCGCCGGCCAGTGCGTCGGCAAGGCCCGCGCCGGTGAGGACATCAGCGCCGGACTCACGGGAGGCGGCAACGGTGTCGTGGCCCGCGGCACCCAAGAGCGCGACGACCTTGGAACCGATCTGGCCGCTGGCCCCTATCACAGTGATCTTCATGAGTCATGCCTTTCATCGTTGATTTCTGTTGTGCTACAGCAGCTCTGGCCGCTGAGCGGCGGTTCGTCGGCCGTCAGCGGACCCGGCGATCCTTGCGGGCTTCGAGTTCGTCGTCGTCGACGACCACGAGCATCGGCACGTCCGGGTTGCAGACCATCGTGACGAGGTACCGCACCGGGATGTCCGAGCGGTTGTTGCCGTCGGAATAGTGGATGACGTCGCCCCCGGGCTCCCAGAACGCCTCCCCCGCCCTGACCACGCGCGGGGCCTCGCCTTCGAGCTCGAAGAGCATCTCCCCGTCCAGCACATAGCCGAACGCCGGTCCGCCCGGGTGACGGTGCGGTGGCGCTCCGGCCCCTCCGGGCGGCCACTCGATGATCACCGTCATCACGTGCGCACCGGCCGGAATGAACGGCGGCGTGACGGTCTGGATGGTCGTGATGGCGTTGGCTATGTCGTCCGATGTGGCGAACATGCTTGCTCCTCAACTGAATTCGGCGGGATCGGTGGATTCAGACTCTCAGCTGTGCAGGGCGATGGGACCCTTGGAAGCCCGTAGTCGGTGGGTCAGGGCCGGGCGCCCTGGTCCCCGATGAATGTGACGGTTTCGCCCAGTGGGGCCCGGCCGGTCCGGACGTATTCGACGGCGGCGTCTTCGTAACCGATCGACATGCCGCAGAACAGCATCAGCTCGCTCGGCGGCGACAGGACCTCGGCGACGGTGTTGTGTACCTGCGACCAGGCCATCTGCGGGCAGCTGTGCAGCCCCTCGGCGCGCAACAGCAGCATGACGCTCTGCAGATACATCCCGAGGTCGGCCCACTGGGCCACTCCCAGATCCCGGTCGATGTAGCAGAACAGGGCGGCCGGTGCGCCGAAACAGTCCCAGTTGGCGATCGCGGCCCGCTGACGCGCCTCCCAGTCCTCCCGTGCGATGCCGAGTGCGCTGTAACGCTCGTTGCCGAACGCCTCGCGGCGGTCGCGGTACGGCGACTTCATCGCCGGCGGGTACATCACGTATTCCCGGTCGTCCCAAAGGACTCCGTCGGCCACCCGCCCCACCGCGCGCTTCTTCAGCTCGGCCAGTGGCGAGCCCGTCACGACGTAGATGTTCCATGGCTGGATGTTCGAGCCAGACGGTGCCCACGCAGCCGCGGTCAGCACGCGCTCGATCACGTCTCTGGGTACTTCTTTGTCGATGAAACCACGCACCGAGCGCCTGGTGGTCACTGCCTCGTAGACGTCCACGGTGAACCTGCTTTCCGGTCCGCTTCAACTGTCCACTTCAGCCTGCAGGCTGTGGCCCGCCTGCGGACCCTTGGAAATTCGTGGTCCCCGGCCGGCACGCCGAATCCTGTTGACGGTCCAGGTGCGACAGCGCGGTACGCAGTTGCCGCCGCCCTCGCGAAACCCGCGACATCACCGTGCCCATCGGGACACCCATGAGCGCGGCCGTCTCGGCGTAGGTATAACCCTGAATCCCGACGTAGAAGACCGCCGTCCGGGCGCCGTCGGTCAGCTCCGACAGCGCGGCCACGACGTCGTCGTCGGGCATCACGTCCAGCACCTCGACCTCGGCCGAACGATGGACAGCCGACCGCTCATGGCCACTCGCGGTGAACATCTCGAGTGCCACCTCGGCGGGACGGCACTGCCGGTACCGGTGTCTGCTGACCCAGCGGTTGTGCAGAATCCGGAAGAGCCACGCGTTGAGGTTCGTGCCCGGCCGAAACGACCCGAAGCCCTCGAAGGCGTGTAACAGCGTGTCCTGCAAGAGATCTTCGGCGTCGGCGTCGGAGTCCGTCAGCCGTCGGGCGCCGCGTCCGAGCGCATCGAACAACGGGACGGCCTCGACGACGAACCGGGCGGCGAGTTCGGAATCCGGTGCCGGCGCTGCCGTCACGTTCGAGGCCTCCCTGTTTTCAACCAGTGACGGTGAAATCCGCCGAACTCAGACTCGTCGAGCGGCGGCCGCGGCGAACCTTTGAAAGTACGTAGTCCGTTGCCCCAATCCGTGGTGCGTGCCGGCACGGATGACTTCGCGGGGTGGCTCGCGTTCAACCCCGCGCAGGGTGAATTCCCTGCCGAACGATGCAGCCAAAGGAGACAACGTGAGCTTGGACAACATTTCCCACCTCGGGCAGACGGGGCTCGACGAGTTGGTTCCGTCGCGCTACGCCGTGCAGGTGGGCGACATCGAAGTACTGGTCATCAGCGACGGTGTACTGCCGATCACCGCATCGACATTGGCCACCACCACCCCGCCGGCCGACCTGGCGGAGTGGCTGAACGACAACTTCCTGCCGCCGGAGATCGTCGACTGGCCGCTGAACGTCGTCGTGGTGCGCAGCGGTGATCAGACGATCCTGGTCGACGCCGGGCTGGGGCTCGAGTTCCCGGACTTCCCGCGCGCCGGCCAGACGATCCAGCGTCTGGAGGCCGCGGGCGTCGATCTCGATTCGGTGACCGACGTCGTGCTGACCCACATGCACATGGACCACGTCGGCGGGCTGATCACCGAAGGGCTCAAGGACCGGCTGCGTGCCGATCTGCGCGTCCACGCGTCGACCGCCGAGGCCGAGTTCTGGGAGGCGCCCGATTTCTCCCGCACGGTCATGCCGCAGCCCATTCCGGACGTGCTGAAGCGGGTCGCCACCCAGTTCCTGAACGAATACCGCGGCCAATTGCGGACTTTCGAGACGGACTACGAGGTGGCGCCGGGCGTGCTCATCTCCCGCACCGGCGGGCACACTCCCGGCCACAGCGTGGTGCGGCTGGAGTCCCGCGGCGAGAAGCTGATGTTCGCGGGCGATGCGGTGTTCGCTCCCGGTTTCGACAACCCCGAGTGGCAGAACGGTTTCGAGCACGATCCCGCGGAGGCGGCCCGCGTCCGCGTCGGCCTGCTGCGGGAGGTAGCGGCGACTGGATCGGCTCTGGTGGCGACGCACCTGCCGTTCCCCTCGGTGTGCCACGTGGCGGCTGCGGGCGACACCTTCCGGTGCGTTCCCGCAACCTGGGATTACTGACCGCTGACCACGAAAACGGCCCCCGGACATGTTGTCCGGGGGCCGTTTTCGGCGATCACGCCGCCGCGCCGCCGCCGTCGGCGTGCAGGGTCGATCCGGTGATGAAACTCGACCGTGGCGACGCCAGGAACAGCACGGCCTGCGCGATCTCGGCCGGCTGCGCAGTCCGGCCCAGTGGCAGTGCGCGACCCAGCTCGTCGTTGGTGTCACCCCACTCGGCAACGACGCCCGGCGTCGCCGTCGGTCCCGGCGCGACGCTGTTGACGCGCACTCCTTGCGGCCCGAATTCCGTTGCCCACGTGCGGGTCAACGATTCCAATGCCGCCTTGGAGGCGCTGTAGCTGGACGCCCCCGGTACGCCTTTGAACGCAACCATGGACGTGACGTTGACGATGCTCCCGCGTCCGCGGCGGAGCATGCCCGGTACCAGCGCTGCCACCAGGAAGTAGGCGCCGCGCACGTTGGTGTCGAACGTCGACTCGAACGACGCGACGTCCTGCTCCACGGTGAGCGCACCCGGGAAGCTGGCGGCGTTGTTGACCACGATGTCGACATCACCACATTGGCGGGCAAGGCTTTTCACCGATTCCAGGTCCGCCAGGTCTGCGGCGATGAATCGCACCCCGAGTTCGGCGGCCGCCGCGGCGCCGCGATCTGCGGAGCGTCCGGTGATGATCACCGCGGCGCCTTCGGCAGCCAGCAGACGCGCGGTCTCGTATCCGATTCCGGCGGTCCCGCCCGTCACCAGCGCGGTCAGCCCGGTCAGCTCCGTCACTGGGTGGCCAGCCAGTCGGCCAGGTGCAGGTCCGAGATGATCGCGTCGCCGCTGGTGACCAAGCCGGTGTCACCGACCTTGGTGCCGAAGTACACGGCGGCCGGGTCGACCACGATCGGCAGGCTTTCACCGCGGTGGGCCAGCGCCAGTTTGGCCAGGCCCGCGAAGGTCAGCTTGTCCGGGCCCCCGATGTTCACGATGCCGTCGACCGGCGCGGCCTGAGCGACACGAGCCACTTCGGCGGCGACGTCGGCGCCGGCGATCGGCTGGATGAGGCCCTCGGGCACCCGCACTTCGCCGTCGACGGTCAACGATGCGGTGATCGCGTCGGCGAACTCATGGAACTGGGTGGCCCGCACGATGGTGTAGGGCAGTCCCGACTCGGTGATGATGCGCTCCTGAGCGACCTTGGCGCGCATGTAGCCGCTGTCGGGCAGACCGTCGCAGCCCACGATCGACAGTGCCACGTAGTGGCCGACGCCGGTCTCCTTCGCCGCGGCCACCAGGTTGGTCGCCGACCGGGTGAAGAAGTCCAGTACCGGCCCGTCGGCGAAGTCCGGCGAGTTGACGACGTCAACCAACACGTCGGAGCCCGCGAGGGCCTCGGTCAGGCCCGCGCCGGTGAGGACATCGGCGCCCGTGTCCCGCGACGCCGCCACGGTCTGGTGACCGGCTTCGTTCAGCAGCGCGACGACCTTCGAACCGATCTGGCCGCTGGCGCCCATCACAGTGATCTTCATCAGACACACCCTTTCGATTTGCTGGTTCAGGATTCCCACACGGCCGGCACGCACCGGAATGCGTTGCCCGCGGTTGCGACATGGCAGACCGATGGGAACGGCAGGTGCGTCGCGACGAGCGCCTCGCGGGTCGACGACAGCTCCTGCAGCAGCCCGACACGCACGCGCGCCGCTTCCTCGGGGTCGTGTTCGAAACCGTTGAACCAGTCCGGGTGGTCGAATCCCGCCTGCAGCACGGCGTCACCCGCGAACGTCAGTCGGTCGCCGCCGGAGGCCAGCCGGACCACACTGTGCCCCGGGGTGTGTCCGCCGGTGCGACGGACCAGCACCCCCGGCGCGACTTCGTACTCGCTCTCGAATGGCCGCAACACGTTGCGGTACTCGGTCAGAAACCTTGTGGCGGAAGACCGCATTGCATCCTGCATGGCGTCGTTCACCGTGGTGCGGGAAAAGTCCGGTGACTCCCAGAACTCTGCCTCGGCGGCAGCAGCGTGGATTCGCACGTCCGGGCGCAGCCGGTCCTTCACCCCTTCGACGAGCAGGCCGCCGACGTGATCGAAGTGCATGTGCGTGAGAACCACGTCGGTCACGGTCGCGAGGTCGATGCCGGCGGCCTCGAGGCGTTCGCCCCAATGTCCGGCCCGTGGCGTGAAGTCCTGGTAGTCGACGCCGACTCCGGCGTCGATGAGGATGGTCTGTTCTCCGCGACGGACGACAACCTGATTCAGCGGCAACGCGAGACTGTCGGATGGCAGGAACATGTCATCCAGCCAGGCCGCCCGGATATCTGGGTCGGCGTTGGTCGCCAAGCTCGGAGCCGACATCGGCAGCACGCCGTCGCTGATCACCACGACGTCGATGTCCCCGACCGGAAGCGCGTAGTACGACGGCACCGGTTGGTCGGGTCCCCGGCCATCGGCTGCTGCGGTGGATTCCACTGTCTCAAGCGTCATTTCGTATCCCTATCGGCGGTCCAGCACTGGAGCGGATGCCCTCAGCTGCGGTATTCAGCGTCGTCGCGATGCAGCCTGATCGGACCCTTGGAACCCCGTAGTCGAGACCGGGTGGAGCCACCCGGCGATATTGGCGACGTAGTCCTTGAAGACCGCCAGCCGCGACGGGTCGTTCTTGATCTGTGTGCCGGGAACATCGGACACGAACGACGGTGCTCCGGCGCCGAGATCCCAGTTGTAGTCGGCAAAATGGTGAAACGTGGACTCGGCGACCACGCGGCCCATCGGCCGGCCGTCGGGACATCGCTCACCATCGACCACCACGGCGAGATTGAAGTACCGGCCGGTCGCGGTACTACGGCCCCTCGCGATTGCCTGGGCGAGCGGACCTTTCGCGGTCACCATGCCCTCATGCGGATGCGCGGGGAACCATTCGATGTGCCCGCTCGCGGTGCGGTTGGTACGTAGCAGCTCGTGCGGCTCGCCGTCGACCAGCACCGGCTGATAGTCGCCATTGGCGCCCGAGTGGTAGTTGGGCCACGAGATGTTCGGGTTGTCCTGATCGTCACGCAGATCGGGGGCATCGCGGGTGTCGTCGTGGAATTCGTTGACCACGCCGAGAATTCCGAGACGGTTCAGGCAGCAGCCCAGGTCTTGGTGATCGCGCGCGGTGAGCACACCGCCGCCGCGCTCGCGGAACCGCCGGATACCGTCGGCGTCGGCCGCCGTCAGACCGTCGCCGACGTCGACCGCGAGCAGCCACAACTGGTCGAAATCGAACTCGTCCAGACGGCTCAGCACCGGGTCGTCGGTCAGGCATGCCCGATTGCGTTCGGTCACGTCATGACCGCGCGCTCTCAACTCGTCTGCCACCATCGAAAACCGGCCGACGTCCCAATCGTCGGCGCACTCGGTGATCGTCGTCTGTAACAGGATGCGGGACACGGAACTCTTTCACTTCAAGGATTTACGCGGAATGTGATCAGCATGGCCGCTCCCCGACCGCGGCGGACCCTTGGAAGTACGTGGTTCAGTGGCCCAGTTCAGCGCGCGGGGAACAGCGTGCGCAGCTGCCGCCGCGAGGTGATCCCGAGCTTGACGAAGACTTTTCGTAGATGCCATTCAACGGTGTGGGTGCTGATGAACAGCTGGGCACCGATCTCCTGGTTGGTCAGACCGCCGGCGGCCAGTTCGGCGATCTGGGCCTCTTGCGTCGTCAGCTCGTCACCGGAACTGACCGGCTCCTTGCGGACCTTCTTGCCGGCGGCGATCAGCTCGCGGCGCGTGCGCTCTGCGAACGCCTCTGCCCCCATCCGATTGAGCATCTCGAACGCCGCCGCGAGATGCTCCCGCGCCGCCACGCGGCGGTTCATGCGGCGCAGCCATTCCCCGTAACACAACCGGGCCCGGGCCTGCAGGAAGACAACGCCGGTGCGCCCGAGCCGTTCGATGGCCTCGGTGTACAGGGCGTCGGCGTCCTCGTCGTCGGCCACCAGGGCGCGCGCGTGGGCGAGCGCTCCCAGTCCCCAATCGGTGCCGCTGGCGCCCGCGCGCGCGGCCAGCCGCTGCACTGCCCACTCCGCGGTTTGCTTGTCGCCGATGCGCGTTGCGGCTTCGGCGAGCTCGATCAGACCCCAGCTGTAGAAGCCGAGATCGTCATAGTCGCAACAGTTCCTGGCCGCCGCGAACGCTTCGGCATAACGCCCGAGTCCGTTGTAGACGACCGCCGAAAGAAACCCAGTGACCCCGAGTACCCGGCCTTCGCCGCGGGCCGCCGCATCGGCCGCCGCGGACTCGATGAGGCCGACCGCATCGGCGGCAACCCCACGAAACGCCGCCAACGACAGCGAGTGGTACCGCAACGGGGCATAGTCGGTCGCCGCCGAGATGACGGCAGCCTCAGCGATAAGTGCTGCCGCCGTGTCGAATTCGCCTGCCAGGAGATGCACACCGGCCCCGAAGGCGAGTGCGGGCGGAAGCGCGGCCAAGGCACCGGCGTCACGCGCCTGACGAATCACGGCGGTGGCCAGCAGCCGGTGGATGCCGTCATCCCAAATCTCGCCGACGGCCGATTCCTGAACGATGGCGAGTCCCAACGGCATCCACCGCAGGAGCTGGCCGTCGGCGTCCCGCGCGTGCCGGCACATGAGCTCCAGCGCGGCGCGCATCTGTTCGGTACCGCCGCCGGTGACGATCCGGCTCGCCACCCCGCTCAGCAGCAAGTCCACCGGCCGTTGCAGCTCGGCCGCACTGCCGAGGGCAGCGCCCGCGGCCTCGGCCACCTGTACCAGCATGTCCGGCCCACCCAGCCGGCCCGCATACATCGCCGCGGCGAGCGCCTCGAGATATGTCTCGTGGGCAAGGTCGGCATCGAGCGTCTCGAGATCTCGTGCCGCGGCGAGCAACTTCTGCACGGCGTCGCTCAGCGGCGGCACGCCGGGCCCGCCGCCGCGGCTGCGGGCGAATTGCATCTCGGCCCGCAACCGATCCACTTGCGCCCGTTGCAGATTCGTCAGTGGCCCGAGTTCGGCGATCGCCAGGAGTTCATGCGCCGCAGCCGGTGCCGCCGCGTCGCGCTTGGCCTGTGCCGCCGCGAGCGCCCGTGCCGCGCGCAGGGCCGGGTCCGCGGTGAGAACCGTCGCGCGTTCCAGGAAGGCCGCTGCCGCGGCGACACCGCCCTTGCTCTTGGCCCGGCCGGCGGAGCGCTCGAGATCCGCGGCGACAGCGTCGTCGGGCCCCGCCGCCGCGTGGGCGAAATGCCATGCGCGGCGGTCGGGATCCTGCCGGGGATCGGTGGCCTCGGCCAGAGCCCGATGGACCGCTCGGCGCGCGTTCACGTCGGCCGCACGATAGACAGCCGAACGCATCAACGGATGGCCAAAACGCACCCGCGCGCCGAACTCGATGAGTCCGGCCGCCTCGGCCGGCGCCAGCGCACCGACGGACAGCCCCAAAGTCGTTGCGGCCCTCTGGAACAGCGCCGCGTCCCCAACCGAGTCGGCGGCGGCGAGGAACAACAGTTGCTGAGCAGCCGGTGGCAGCGCCTCGACGCGACGCCGGTAGCCGTCCTCCACCTGCCTCGTCACGCTGCGCCCGGTGCCCATGTTCCAGAAGCCACCGGCGAGCTCGGCGGCAGAAACACTGCGGGGGACCTCGAGGAGCGCCAGCGGGATCCCCCGCGTCTCGGCGACGACGCGGTCGCGCACCCGTTCGTCGACCCGCCCCAACAGCACCGAATCGAGCAGGTCGCGGGCGTCGGCATCGGACAGCCCCGTCACCGCCAGCTCCGGCAGCGTCCCCAGCGCCTCGGCTCCGGCGTCACGGGCCGCGAACAGCAGCACGACAGGCTCGGCGAGGAAGCGCCGAGCCACGAAAGCGAGGGTCTGCACCGACACCTGATCGAGCCACTGCGCGTCGTCGACCACACACAACAGCGGCTGATCCGCCGTTGCGGCGGCCAACAGGCTCAGCACCGCGAGCCCCACCAGGAAACGGTCCGGCGCCGCTCCGACGCCGCGGCCGAAGGCCACGTCCAATGCACCCCGCTGCGGCGTCGGCAACTCGTCGAGGTGATGCATCAGCGGCGCGCACAGCTGCTGCAGGCCCGCGTAGGCCAGCTCCATGTCGGACTCGACGCCCGTCACCTGGACACAGCGGAATCCGTCCGCGGCATTGACCGCATACCTCAGCAGCGCGGTCTTCCCGACCCCCGCCTCGCCCCGCAGGACCAGCACCTGACTGCTACCCGACCGCGCGGCCGACAACAGGCCGCGCAGCGTCGTGATCTCGCTGTCGCGGCCACGCAAGACCGGCCCGCGATCCTGGCTCGCCATCGGCACCACCGTTCTGGTTGCTGTCAGCAGTCATGCCCAGACACAAAGGTGCCCCAAAACCGAAGTTTTGGGGCACCTTCGCTTCTGCTCACGCAGAAAAAAATCAGCCCTTACGAGCCTTGATGGCGTCGGTCAGCTGCGGTGCGACCTGGAACAGGTCACCCACGATGCCGAGGTCGGCGATCTCGAAGATCGGGGCCTCTTCGTCCTTGTTGACCGCAACGATGGTCTTGGACGTCTGCATGCCGGCGCGGTGCTGAATGGCGCCCGAGATGCCGAGGGCGATGTACAGCTGCGGGGCAACGGTCTTACCGGTCTGGCCGACCTGGAACTGACCGCCGTAGTAGCCCGAGTCGACCGCGGCACGCGAAGCACCGACAGCACCGCCGAGCGAGTCGGCCAGGGCCTCGACGACCGCGAAGTTGTCGGCGCTGCCGACACCACGGCCACCGGCGACCACGACGCTGGCCTCGGTGAGCTCCGGACGGTCACCGGCGACGGCCGGCTCGCGCGAGGTGATCTTGGTGGCGTTCTCGGCCTGGGCCGGAACCTCGACGTTGACGACCTCACCGGCGCCGTCGGCCGGGGCAGCCTCGACGGCACCCGGACGGACAGCGATCACCGGGAGCACGTCGTTGGCCTGCGCCTCGACGGTGTAAGCGCCACCGAAGATGCTGTGCACACCGATGCCACCGGCCTTGACGTCGACGACGTCGACCAGCAGGCCGGCACCCAGGCGGGCCGCCAGACGACCGGCGACCTCTTTGCCCTCGGTGCTGGCGACCGTCAGAACGGCGGCCGGGGCCGCGGACTCGACGAGAGCCTCCAGCACGTCGACGGTCGGGGTGACCAGGAAGTTGGCCGCGTCGGCCGACTCCGCGACGTAGATCTTGGCCGCACCGGCGGCCTTGAGGGCGTCGGTCAGCGGCGCGGCGGTGCCGGGGGCACCCACCACAACTGCCGACGGCTCACCGAGCACACGGGCAGCGGTGATCAGTTCGGTGCTCACCTTCTTGAGGGCACCATCGGCGTGCTCGACGAGCACAAGTACTTCAGCCATGCGTATTTGCCTCTGTGTCTTTCTGGAAGTTTCGGTGTGGTGGGGGCTAGATCAGCTTCTGACCAACGAGGTACTCGGCGATCTTGTTGCCGCCCTCGCCCTCGTCGGCGATCTTCTCGCCCGCGGCCTTGGCCGGCTTCGGCGTCGACGACAGCACCTTGCTGCTGGCGTTGGCGACACCGACCTCGTCGGCCTCGACACCGATCTCAGCCAGCGTCAGCACGGTGACCGGCTTCTTCTTGGCGGCCATGATGCCCTTGAACGACGGGAAGCGGGCTTCGCCGATGCGCTCGTTGACGCTCACGACGGCGGGCAGGGTGGCCTCCAGGCCGAAGACGCCCTCGTCGGTCTCACGCTCGCCGGTGACCTTGCCACCCTCGACGGAGATGCTGCGCAGCGAGGTCAGCTGCGGCAGGCCCAGCAGCTCGGCGATGACGGCCGGAACCGCGCCACCCACGCCGTCGGTGGACTCGTTGCCACCGATGACCAGCTCGGCGCCCTCGATGGTGCCCAGCGCGCGGGCCAGGGTCCAACCGGTCTGGACGATGTCCGAGCCCTTGAGCTGGTCGTCCTTCACGTGCACCGCGTTGTCGGCGCCCATGGACAGAGCCTTGCGGATGGCCTCGGTGGCCCGCTCCGGTCCGACGGTCAGCACGGTGACGGTGCCGGCGCCGCCGGCGGCCTCTTCCTTCTCCTTGATCTGCAGCGCAGCCTCGACGGCGCGCTCGTTGATCTCGTCGAGCACCGCGTCCGCGGACTCGCGGTCGAGGGTGAAGTCGCCGTCGTTGAGCTTGCGCTCCGACTCATAGTCAGGGACCTGTTTGATCAGGACCACGATGTTCGTCATGGGTGTGGTTCGTCCTCCTCGATGAGGCCGGCGGTCGGCCTGGCATTCACGATTAACGCAACGACCAACATGTTACTACTCGGTAACTTATGTGGCATGGCGCAGGAACACCATAGCTGGTCGAACGCGGCCCGAGGATGCCGCCTTTTGTTTTCTTGACCACACTTGAGGGTGTTGGGCAACATGACAGAACCAGCAGGTGGGACGGCCCAACCGATCGGGCATGGGATCAGCGGTACCACTCTGGGCTAGCCTGCCTATCTAATGAGCACTTTTCCCGAAACCCAGCCGGACAGCCACGCGGCAACCTCAGTGCCAGTGATGCCACTGACCGGTGAGCGCACCGTCCCGGACCTGGCCGAGGAGAACTACTGGTTCCGGCGCCACGAGGTGGTCTACCGGCGCCTGGTCGAGCGCTGCCGCGACCGCGACGTCCTCGAGGCCGGTGCCGGCGAGGGCTACGGCGCCGACCTCATCTCAGACGTCGCGCGGCGGGTGATCGGGCTGGACTACGACGAGTCCTCCGTGGCGCACATCCGCGCCCGCTACCCGCGGGTCGAGATGCTGCACGGCAACCTGGCCGCATTGCCGCTCCCCGACGCCTCCGTCGACGTCGTCGTCAACTTCCAGGTGATCGAACACCTCTGGGACCAAGGGCAATTCGTCGCCGAATGCCTGCGGGTGCTGCGCCCGGGTGGCGTGCTACTGATGTCCACGCCCAACCGGATCACCTTCACCCCCGGCAGCGACACCCCGCTGAACCCGTTCCACACCCGGGAACTGAACGCCGCCGAGATGACCGAACTGCTGACCGAACAGGGCTTCGTCATGGAGGCCATGCTGGGCGTGTATCACGGCGCCGGACTGCGTGAGCTCGACGCCCGGCACGGCGGCTCCATCATCCAGGCCCAGATCGACCGCGCCGTGGCCGACGCACCCTGGCCCGCGGACCTGCTGGCCGACGTGGCCGCGGTGACGATCGACGACTTCGATCTGCTGGACGCCGACGCCGCAAACATCGATGACAGCCTCGACCTGGTGGCAATCGCGGTGCGGCCGTGAGTGATTCGTCGAGCGCACCAGTACCGGGGATGTTCACCCTGGTGCTGCATACGCACCTGCCGTGGCTGGCCCACCATGGCCGCTGGCCGGTCGGCGAGGAGTGGCTGTACCAGTCGTGGGCGACGGCCTATCTGCCCCTGACGCGCGTGCTGCGCGAGCTGGCCGAGGAAGGCCGCGGCCACCTGTTGACCCTCGGCATGACACCCGTCGTCACCGCCCAGCTCGACGATCCATACTGCCTGGCCGGTATGCAGCAGTGGCTGTCCAACTGGCAGCTGCGCGCGCTGGAGGCGACCACCGTGCGGGGCGGCCGGGGCGAGCGGAGCGACGGGACAGACTCCAGCGGCGCCCCTGAGACGTTCAACTCACCGGAAGCGTTGCGCGCCTTCGGTGTTCACGAGCACCAGCAGGCCGGTGCGGCGCTCGCCGAGTTCGCCGATCACTGGCAGCACGGCGGCAGCCCCGTGCTGCGGCAGCTCATCGGCGCGGGCACCATCGAACTGCTCGGCGGCCCGCTGTCACATCCGTTCCAGCCGCTGCTCAACCCCCGGCTGCGGGAGTTCGCGCTGCGCGAGGGCCTGGCCGACGCCGGCGCCCGCTTCGCGCACACCCCCGGCGGCATCTGGGCGCCCGAATGCGCCTACGCCCCCGGCATGGAGACCGGCTACGCCGCCGCCGGCGTCACCCACTTCATGGTCGACGGCCCGTCACTGCACGGCGACACCGCGCTCGGCCGTCCCGTGGGCGAGTCGGACGTCGTCGCCTTCGGCCGCGACCTGCAGGTCAGCTACCGCGTGTGGTCGCCCAAGTCCGGCTACCCGGGGCACCCGGCGTACCGCGACTTCCACACGTACGACCACCTCACCGGCCTCAAGCCGGCCCGGGTCACCGGCCGCACCGTCCCGTCGGAGTCCAAGGCCCCGTACGAGCCGGAGCGGGCCACCGCCGCGATCGACGCGCACGTCGCGGATTTCGTGAACACGGTTCGGCGCCGGCTGCTCTCGGAGTCCGAGCGCACCGGGCGCCCGGCCCACGTCGTCGCCGCTTTCGACACCGAACTGTTCGGGCACTGGTGGCATGAGGGACCGGAGTGGCTGGGACGCGTATTGCGCGCGCTGCCGGCCGCCGGTGTCCAGGTGGGCACCCTGTCGGACGCGATCAACAACGGGTTCGTCGGCTCCCCCGTCGAACTGCCGCCCAGTTCCTGGGGCTCGGGCAAGGACTGGCAGGTCTGGTCCGGCGAGCAGGTCGCCGACTTCGTGACGCTCAACGCCGAGGTCGTCGATACCGCGCTGACCACGGTGGACAAGGTCCTGGCGCAGGATTCGGCGTACCCGGCCCGTGACCGCGTGGCCGACCAGATCCTGCGCGAAGCCCTGCTGACCGTCTCGAGCGACTGGCCCTTCATGGTGAGCAAAGACACCGCGGCGGAATATGCTCGCTATCGCGCGCACCTGCACGCGCACGCCACCCGGGAGATCGCCGGTGCCCTCGCGTCTGGACGACGCGACCAGGCCCAGAAGCTCGCGGAGGGTTGGAACCGCGCCGACGGACTGTTCGGCGCCCTGGACGCGCGGAGGTTGCCGCGATGAGCCGCTTGCGCGAAGAGCCGAGGGCACCGATGAGCCGCTTGCGCGAAGAGCCGAGGGCACCGATGAGCGCTTGCGCGAAGAGCAGAAGGCAACGATGAAAATCCTCATGGTCTCGTGGGAGTACCCACCCGTGGTGATCGGTGGCCTCGGACGCCACGTCCACCATCTGGCCGTCGAGCTCGCCGCCCTCGGCCACGAGGTCGTGGTGCTGTGCCGTCGCCCCGCGGACACCGACCCCAGCACGCACCCCACCACCAACGAGGTGCACGAGGGCGTGTGGGTGATCTCCGCGGCCCTCGACCCGAACGAGTTCAAATTCGGCACCGATATGATGGCCTGGACACTGGCCATGGGGCACGCCATGATTCGCGCCGGATTGAGCCTGCGCGACTGGACGCCCGACGTCGTGCACGCGCACGACTGGCTGGTCGCCCACCCCGCAGTGACCCTGGCCGAGTTCTTCGACGTGCCACTGGTTTCCACCATCCACGCCACCGAGGCCGGCCGGCATTCCGGCTGGCTCTCCGGCCCCGTGAGCCGCCAGGTGCACTCGCTGGAATCGTGGCTCGTGCACGAGTCCGACTCATTGATCACCTGCTCGGTGTCCATGGGCGAGGAGATCACCGAGCTGTTCGGACCCGAGCTGCCCGACGTGAGCGTCATCTGCAACGGCATCGACACCGCCGGCTGGCCGTTCGCCATGCGGCGCAAGCACGACGGCCCGGCCGAGCTGCTGTTCGTCGGCCGGCTCGAGTACGAGAAGGGCGTGCACGACGTCATCGCCGCGATGCCGCGCATCCGGCGGACCCACCCGGGCACCACGCTGACCATCGCCGGTGACGGAACGCAGTACGACTGGCTGGTCGAAGAAGCCCGCAAGGCCAAGGTCACCAAAGCCGTGAATTTCGTTGGCCGCGTTGACCATTCCGGACTGCTCGAGCTGCTGCACCGGGCCGACGCCGCGGTCCTGCCGAGCCACTACGAGCCGTTCGGCATCGTCGCGCTGGAAGCTGCCGCGGCCGGTACCCCGCTGGTGACGTCGAACGTGGGCGGGCTCGGCGAAGCGGTGATCAACGGCAAGACGGGCGTCTCCTGTCCGCCGCGCAACGTCGGCGCGCTGGCGTCCGCCGTCCGCAAGGTGCTCGACGACCCCGCGGGCGCGCAGCAGCGCGCCCTGGCCGCGCGCGACCGGTTGAACCACGATTTCTCGTGGCAGACGGTCGCGGCCGAGACCTCGGACGTCTACCTGGCCGCCAAGCGCGGCGAGCGCCTGCCGCACGCGCGTCGTCCCATCGTGGAGCGCCCGCTGCCCGACCGCGGCTGAGTGCGGTCCACCGAAAATCCATAGAACTGTCCCTTTTCCCTGGAAGAGGGACAGTTTTGTGTTCCCCCGCGCGCTGACCACGCTTGACGGATATACCCCCCGGGGGTACAAACGGCAGAGTGTTCACTCGCCGTAGTTTCCTGATCGCCTCTGCCGTCACAGGCGCATCCGCGCTTGCCGGCGTCGCCGCGTGTAGCAAGACGCCGACCGCGGCAGGCGGCGTCGACCAGAAGGCCATCGCCGCCGCCGAGGCCGCCCGCCCGCACACCGGGCGCACCGTCGCGGTGGCGCTGCGCCCGCAGCCGGCCACCGTCGACCTGGGCGGCGTCACGGTGCAGACCCTCGCCTACGGCGACCAGGTGCCCGGCCCGCTGATCCGCGCGTCGGTGGGCGACGAGTTGTCGGTCCGCGTGTCCAACGGCCTCGACCATGACACGTCGGTGCACTGGCACGGCATCGCGCTGCGCAACGACATGGACGGCGCGGCACCCGCGACACCGAACATCAAGCCCGGCAACGACTTCACATACACGTTCTCGGCCCCGCACGCCGGTACCTACTGGGCGCATCCGCACACCGGTCTGGACGCGGACTACGGGCTGTACCTGCCGGTGGTCATCGACGATCCCGCGGATCGCGGCCGTTACGACGCGGAATGGATTGTGGTCCTTGATGATTGGACCTCGGGTGCCGGTAAGTCACCCCAGCAGATCTACGACGGTCTGCGCGCCATGGCCAACATGGGACACATGGGCAGTCACGATATGAGCGGCATGGGTGACATGCCCATGGCGACGAGCCCGCTGCTCGGCGGCGACGCCGGTGACGTCAAGTACCCCTACTTCCTCGCCAACGGCCGGATTCCCGCCGCACCAACGGTTTTCAATGCCAAACCGGGTCAGCGCATCCGGCTGCGCATCATCAACGCCGGCGCCGACACCGCGTTCCGGGTGGCGCTGGCCGGCCACCGCATGACCGTCACCCACACCGACGGCTTCCCCGTCGACCCGGTGGACGTCGACGCGCTGCTGCTGGGCATGGGCGAGCGCTACGACGTCATCGTCACGGCAGGCTCCGGCGTCTTCCCGTTGGTGGCAGTCGCCGAAGGCAAGGACAGCACCGCGCGCGCCATCCTCTCCACCGGCGCCGGCGCCGCGCCGGACCCCGCTTTCCGCCCGGCGGAGCTGAATCGGAAGGTGGGCACCGTCGCCGACTTCACGGCCACCTCGGCCGTCGACCTCGGACCCATCACGCCGGACGTCACGCTGGTCGCGGAACTCACCGGCTCGATGATGAAGTACGACTGGGGCATCAACGGGCGGGGCTTCGACAACCGCAAGGCCCTGACCATCCGGCAGGGACAGCGCGCCACCATGAGCTTCACCAACTCGACGACCATGTGGCACCCCATGCACCTGCACGGGCACACGTTCCAGGTACTGCAGCCCGACGGCCGGCGCGGGCCGCGCAAGGACACGCTGATCGTGCTGCCCAAGCAGAAGCTGACCGTCGCCCTCGTCGCCGACAACCCCGGTGAGTGGATGCTGCACTGCCACAACGCCTATCACCAGGAGGCGGGCATGATGACGACTCTCGACTACACGAGCTGAATTACCGGGAGCTCTTCTTGCGCTCGATGTCGGCCAGGGCCCGGGCGAGTTCCTCGCGCTCGGCGGCCGAGGTCTCCCAGTCCAGCTTGCGGTTCTTGACCACCTTGGCGGGGGCACCGACCGCGATGGAGAAGTCCGGAATCTCGCCCTTGACCACCGCGTGGGCACCGAGCACGCAGCCGCGGCCGATGCTGGTGTTGCGCAGGATGGTCACCTTGGCGGCGATCCAGGTGTCCGGCCCGATCCGCACCGGGCCCTTGATGATGCCCTGATCCTTGATCGGCAGCTCCATGCTGTCCATCTTGTGGTCGAAGTCGCAGACGTAGCACCAGTCGGCCATGAGCGCCGACTCGCCGATCTCGATGTCCAGGTAGGTGTTGATGACGTTGTCGCGCCCCAGCACCACCTTGTCGCCGAACCGCAGCGAGCCCTCGTGGCAGCGGATGGTGTTCTTGTCGCCGATGTGGACCCAGCGACCGATCTCCATCTGCGCCAGCTCGGGCGTGCACTGGATCTCCACGCCCTTGCCGAGGAACACCATGCCGCGCGTGATGATGTGCGGGTTGGCCAGCTTGAACTTCAGCAGCCGGAAGTACCGCACCAGGTACCACGGGGTGTAGGCCTTGTTGTCGAGCACCCACTTCAGCGACTCGCGGGTGAGGAACCGCGCCTGCCGCGGATCGCGCAGCCGCGAACCCCGCCATCGCTTGTGAATCGGTGCGCCCCACATCGTCGTCATGGCCGGAAAGCCTACGCGAGGCGAAATCGGACATTCGCGTGTCTCGGGCTAGTCTCGGGACTCGATGCCTGCACACCGAATCCGCCGCCTCGCCGCCGTTGCTGTTGCGGCGGTCACCCTGACCGTTGCCGGGTGCGGCAACACCGACTCCTGGGTCAAGGCGCACCCGTCGGACGGCTGGCCGGCGCAGTACGGCGACGCCGCCAACAGCAGCTACACCGCGTTGGCCGGGGCAGGCAGCCTCAAGCAGGACTGGGCCCGCTCGGCCAAGGGCAATCTCGGCGCGCAGGTGATCCTCGGCTCAGGCAGCTATCTGGCCATCAACGCGCAGTCGGCCAATGGTTGCTCCCTGATGGTGTGGGAAAGCGACCAGCACGGCCGCCAGCGCTGGTGCACCCGGCTGTGGCCGGGCCCGGGACCAGGCGGGCCACTGTCCTCGCCTCTTTTCGACGGCTTCGACAACATGTACGTTGGCCAGCCCGGCGCGATCATGTCGTTCCCGCCGACGCAGTGGATCCGCTGGCGTCAGCCCGTGATCGGGATGCCGACGACACCGCGCATCCTGTCGCCCGGCCAGCTCCTCGTGGTGACGCATCTGGGCCAGGTACTGGTGTTCGACGCCCACCGCGGCCAGACCATCGGCGCCCCGCTGGACCTCGTCAGCGGCGTCGACCCCGCCGACTCGGCGCGCGGCCTGGCCGACTGCCAGCCCGCCAAGGCGGCGTGCCCCATCTCGGCGGCGCCCGCCTACTCACCTGACACCGACATGGTGGTGCTGGGCCTGTGGCAACCGGGCACCGATGCCCCGGCCCTGGTCGGGCTCCGCTACCACGAGGGCCAGACGCCGCTGCTGACCCGCGAATGGAGCAGCACGGCGGTCGGAGGCGGCCCCATCGCCAGCCCGGTGCTGTCCGCCGACGGCAAGACCGTCTACGTCAACGGCCGCGATCAGCACCTCTGGGCGGTCAACTCCGCCGACGGCAAGGCCAAGTGGTCGGTGAACCTCGGGTTCCAGCCGCAGACGCCGCCATCGGTGACGCCGGACGGTCTGGTGGTCGCCGGCGGCGGGCCACAGACCAAGCTCACCGCGGTCAAAGACAAGGGCGACAAGGGCGAGGTGGCGTGGACGCGTGCCGACGTCGAGCCGCTGACCACGGCCACGCGCGCCGGCTCCGACGTCGGGTACGTCGTGGTCCGCGACGGTCAGGCCGGCCAGGCGTTGGTGGTCTTCTCCCCCGCCGACGGCCACACCGTGAACAGCTATCCGCTGCCGGGCGCCACGGGCTGGCCCGTCGGGGTGTCCGTCGGGCACGACAAGCGCGTCATCACCGCGACGAGCGACGGCCAGGTCTACGCGTTCGCCCCAGCCTGATCAGGGATTTGTGCACGATTTTCCGCGGCAACCGCGGAAAATCGTGCACAAATCACTAGGCGAGCATGGCCTCGATCGGGGCGCGCGGCACCGTCACCTGCACCGCGCCGGCGGATTCCGGTAGCACCTGTCCCTGGCTGAAGAAGAAGATCAGCGAGTCGTTGGTGATCGCGAAGTTCTGGTAGGTCTCGGGGTCCAGCCCGGCTGCCGGCGGCATCAGCACCGGCTGTGCGGACTGGCGGATCAGCTCGCCCTGAATCAGCGGCAGGATCACCGGAAAGGGTTGTGCGCCAGGCGCGAACAGGTTCTCGATGGTGATCGGCCTGCGCTGGACCAGGTCCCACGTGAACGTCTTGTAGAAGGTCTGCGGATGCGCACCGCCGACATCCTGGAACGTCTTGAACACGACCGACTGGGTGTTACGGGGCGGGATCGCCGCGGTGTACTGCGTCGCGGTGGTATCCAGCTCGTATGAGGTCTCGTGCGGTCCGGGCATCTTCGCGACGTTGACGTATCCGTCGCGCGTCTGCGTGATGTAGTCGACCACGGCCTGCTGATCCGGGTAGTCGATGGGATAGCTGATGTTGAGCGCGTAGCCGCGGGTGGTGTCCCGAATCTGACACATCCGCGAGCCGTCGACGACACCGCCCAGCTCCGGGCATTTCGCCGGGGTCGCGGCCGCAAGAGGCGTGCCGAGCAAACCGACCGCCCCTGAAGCAGCGATCACTGCGGCGAGTGCGGGAAGGCGCATCTGGTGAATCCTCCGGGGATCAAGAAATGGCGGCACGTCGCCGCCGGTTCCAGCGTACCTGTCGGCCCTACCCGTCCCGGGCATGAACTGCGACCAGGTGATTCAGCGCGACGGCCGGCAAATGAACGCCGTCGGCCGGGCGGCGGCCCCGGCACCGATGCGCGTGATCACCACGGAGAGCTGCCCACCCGACCGCTGCAGCTTCAGCTTGGCGCGCAACGCATCCGGGTCGACGTCGACGCCGCGCACCAGGATTTCGACGGCCGACGCCCCGTGCGCGGACAGCGCCTGCCGGAGTCGCTTCTCGTTGTAGGCGATCTGCTCGATTACCTCGAAACCCCTTGTACCGCTGGGCAACTCGTCGCCGGACAGATACGCGATCGCCGGGTCGAGCTGCCACAGGCCGTGCCGCGCCGCATAGTGGCGCACCAGACCGGCCCGCACCACCGCGCCGTCGGGGTCGACGATCCACCGCCCCGCCGGCCCCGATGGACAGTCACCGGGGTCGGCATCGGTGAATTCCTCGGCCACCTGGCCGGTCTTGTCGAGCACCGTGGCCCGGCGCGTGACGCCGGAAGGGGCCAGCCCCGGTGACCACAGACAGGCCTCCCGGACGCTGCCGGCCAGCGACGTGATC
This sequence comes from Mycobacterium sp. UNC410CL29Cvi84, assembly GCF_000686745.1. Taxonomy (NCBI): domain Bacteria; kingdom Bacillati; phylum Actinomycetota; class Actinomycetes; order Mycobacteriales; family Mycobacteriaceae; genus Mycobacterium; species Mycobacterium sp. UNC410CL29Cvi84. Next base: position 110,422 of record NZ_JMLM01000009.1, on the reverse strand, counting down.
TGCACCTCGCCGCGAAATCCCAGCTCGGCCAGCTGGCCGAAATCGACGCCGGGTGCGCATTTCACCACCAGATCGCGGCCCCGGTAGACCTCGAGCAACTCGTCCAGCGGCGGGGCGTAGTCGCGGGGATCGAACTTGCGGCGGCCCGAACTGCGCCGCGCCGGGTCGACGACCACCACCGCGTCCCGCGTGATCGGGCGGAGCGCGTCCGCACGGCACAGCAGCGCCCGGTCGCCCACGTTGTGCCGCGCCATCGCCAGCCGGACCGCGTCGAGATCGCTGCCGATGAGGTGAGGCGAGGAATCACCCGAATTGCTCAGGGCGGCAAGTTCTGTCCCGACGGAACACGTCGCATCGTGCACGACGCGACCGGACAACCGCCGCGCCCGATGAACGGCGACGGCCCCGGCCGTGGCCTGCTGCAGTGCCTCGTCGGTGAACAGCCAGCCGGCGACGTCGCCGAGCTCGGCCAGTTTGGCGACGGCCCGGCGACGCAGCAGCACGGTCTCGACCAGCACGGCCGCGCGGTCACCGAAACGCGAACGCGCCCAAGCGATGTCGGATACCCGGTGGGCATCGGTCAGGGGCCGGGCAGCCACCTCGGCGAGCGCCTCCTGACCGGCTCCGGTCAGGTAGGCGACATCGTCGAGCGTGAAGGCATAGCCGCTCACGTCAGAGCGTCAGGAGCGTCGGGTCCGCCGAGGATACCGTCAGGACGGCTTGACCCCGGTGATCATCACGTTGTAGAACCAGCCCTTCGGCACGACGCGGCGCCACACGTTGGCGTCGAACCAGCTCAGCGTGGTCCAGCCGCCGAAGGCGAACTTGGCCCACTTGAAGCCGAGCTTGCCCGGGGGCACCGTCGACTCGAAGGTCCGCACCGGCCAGCCCAGCATGGCGGCGGTGAATTCCTCACTGGCGGTGGCGACTTCGACCGCACCGGCGTTGGTGGCCATGCGCTCCAGGTCGGCGGGCTCGAACGTGTGCAGGTCGACGATCCACTCGAGCGCGGCGGCGCGCGAGTTCTCGTCGAGCTCCTCCTGCGGCCGGCGCCAGGATTCCAGGCCCGGCAGCTTCATGGCCGCGACGGTGGTCTTCCACGTCAGGTCGGCCAGGCGGCGGGCGTAGAAGTTACCGACCGTGGTGGGCTCGCCGGCGAAGATGAAGCGGCCGCCCGGCTTGAGCACGCGGACGACCTCACGCAGCGACAGCTCCACGTCGGGGATGTGGTGCAGCACCGCGTGTCCGACGACGAGGTCGAAGGTGTCGTCCTCGTAGGGGATTCCCTCCGCGTCGGCGACGCGGCCGTCGATGTCCAGACCGAGGGCCTTGCCGTTGCGGGTGGCCACCTTGACCATGCCCGGGGACAGGTCGGTGACAGAGCCGCGGCGCGCGACGCCGGCCTGGATCAGGTTCAGCAGGAAGAAGCCGGTGCCACAGCCGAGCTCGAGGGCACGGTCATACGGCAGCTGACGCTGGACCTCGTCGGGGACGATGGCGTCGAAGCGACCGCGCGCGTAGTCGATGCACCGCTGGTCGTACGAGATCGACCACTTGTCGTCGTAGCTCTCGGCTTCCCAGTCGTGGTACAGAATCTGCGCCAGCTTGGTGTCGTGGCGGGCCGCCTCGACCTGCTCGGCCGTCGCGTGCGGGTTGGGGGCCTGGTCAACTACCTCGGATACCTGGGCGGCAGCGTCGGCTGCGGCGACCTCGGAAGTCTGGTCGGTACTCGTCATGCAGGTCAGCCTAACTGCCCCGTCACCGGGAGTTCACATCCACGGTTCTGTTCACCCGCTGAGCACGGGTTCAGCGAACCGCGAACGCCGCCTTTGCTGTGGCCAGCGCCTCGGGCGACGCGCCCAGGAACCTGCGCGCCCACTTCTGCGCCTCGTCGTAGACGTGGTCCGGCGCAACCAGTTGGTCGACCAGACCCAGGGCCACCGCTTCCTCGGCACCGGCGAACCGGCCGCTGAACACCAGGTCCTTGGCCCGGCTGTCGCCGACGGCCGCCGCCAACCGCGCGGCGGCGCCCTCGGCCGGTGCCCGGCCCGACAGGATCTCCGTCGACCCCACCTTCACGTTGTCACCGCTGATCCGCCAGTCCGCCGCCAGGGCCAGCGTCAGGCCGCTGCCCAGCGCGTAGCCGGTGACGGCCGCGACAGTGGGCCGCGGAATGGCGGCGACGGCGTCGACCGCGGCGCGGCACACCGCGCCCGCGACGCGGGCTTCGGCAGCGTCGAGGGTGCTGGTCTCGTGGTTGTCGTCACCGGTACAGAAGACCTCGTGGCCGCCGTACACGATGACGGCGGTGACGTCGGACCTCTGGCCCAGCTCCTCGGCGGCCGCGGCGACTTCCCGGCACATCTGGCGGGTCAGCGCATTGCGCGGTGGCCTGGCCAGAAGCAGGGTCCCGATGCCGTCGGTGACGTGGAGTTGGACGAACTCGCCGATGTCCATCACTGCGCCCTGCCGGCGCGGGCCGCCTTGTACCGCTCGGCATCGAAGAACTCGATGTCCCACGTACCCTCACCCATGGTGAGCACCGGTTCGATCGGCTCGATCTTCCGCTCGTCCTTGAGCAACTGACCGACCGTGCGGCCGTCCAGCGAGCTCAGTTGCGTCCACGTGGGCGGCAACAGGAACGAATGCCCCTGCGCGAACTCCTCCAGCGCGGCCGCGGGCGTACGCCACGCGACGTGGTCGCTCTCGGTGTTGTTGCCGTCGGCGCGCTGGCCGGCCGGCAGAGCACCGACGAAGAAGAACGTGTCGTAGCGGCGGGTGCGTTCCTCTTTGGGGGTGATCCAGTTGGCCCACGGCCACAACAGGTCCGCACGCAGCACCAGCTTCTCGCGGGCCAGAAACTCCCCGAACGACAGCTCACGGCTTTCCAGCGCGGCCCGGGATTCGTGGTAGACGGTCGCGTCGGAGACGATGCCGTCCGGATCGTCGGCCGGCCCGGCGAACAGCACGCCGGACTCCTCGAAGGTCTCGCGTGCGGCGGCGCACACCAGCGCGCCGGCCAACACGGGGTCGACGCCGAACTTGTCAGCCCACCAGGTGCGGTCAGGTCCGGTCCACGCGATGTCGGCGTCGCGGTCGCGCTCGTCGACCCCACCGCCGGGGAAGACCGTCATGCCGCCGGCGAAGGCCATCGACATGGTGCGGCGCATGAGGAAGACCTCGATGCCGGGCGCACCGTCGCGCACCAGCATCACGGTCGCGGCCGGCCTGGGATGCAGCGGGTCGAGTTCGGTCATAAACGCCTCCTGTGCGCCGCGCGACTGCGGGTACGACGGGCGAAGTACCGCCCGTCGATGTACTCCAGGGCGATCGACTGACCGAAGGCCTGGGAGAGATTCTCGGACGTGAGCACCTCGGGCAGCAGCCCCGAGGCGATCGCCTGCCCCTCGGAGAGCAGCAGGCAGTGCGTGAAGCCCTCCGGGATTTCCTCGACGTGGTGCGTGACCAGGACGGAGGCCGGCGCGTCGGCGTCGGCGGCCAGATCAGCCAACCGGGCCACCAGTTCCTCCCGCCCGCCGAGGTCCAGTCCGGCCGCCGGCTCGTCGAGCAGCAGCAGCTCCGGGTCGGTCATGAGCGACCGGGCGATCAGCACCCGCTTGCGCTCGCCCTCGGACAGCGTGCCGTAACGGCGGTCGGCGAGGTGTTCGGCGCCGATGCTCTCCAAGGTGTCCAGCGCGCGGTTGTAGTCGACGTCGTCGTACTGTTCGCGCCACCGGCCCAGCACGGCATAACCGGCGGAGACCACCAGGTCGCGCACCACTTCGTCGTCGGGTATCCGCTGTGCCAGCGCCGAACTGCTGAGCCCGATGCGCGACCGCAGCTCGGACATGTCGGTGCGGCCCAGCCGCTCGCCCAGGACGAACGCCGTGCCCGACGACGGATGCTCGACGGCGGCCGCCATGCGCAGCAGCGACGTCTTGCCCGCGCCGTTGGGGCCGAGGACAACCCAGCGCTCGTCGAGTTCCACCGACCAATCGATCGGGCCGACCAGGGTGGCACCGCCGCGGCGCAGTGTGACGGCCGAGAATTCGATCAGGAGGTCGCCATCGACGGAGTCGATAAATTGGTCCGAGTCGGGCGGGACTTCTGGCCTTACGAGGTTGTCGTTGAGGGCGCCGGGCACTCGCTCATCGTAGCCACGGCCGGTTCAGCTGCCCGGTCCCCCACCACGTGCGCCCATCCGCTGGCCGCGAGCCACCGGGTCGGGGTGCACCGCAGCACCAGTTGCACCAGCGGCCCAATCCCCAAGGCGTACACGACGGTTCCCACGCCGACGGTGCCGCCCAGCAGCCAGCCGGTGGCCAGCACCGTCACCTCGATGCCGGTACGGACCAGCCGCACCGACCATCCGGTCCGGGCCACCAGCCCGGTCATCAGTCCGTCGCGCGGACCCGGCCCCATCCCGGCACCGATGTACATCACCGTGCTCACGGCGTTGAGCACCACGGCGCCGACCATCATCGCGGTGCGCACCGGCAGCGTCGTCGGCTGCGGCAGCACCATCAGGGCGGCGTCGACCACGACGGAGATGACGATGACGTTCGCGACGGTGCCGACGCCCGGCCGGTTCCGCAGCGGGATCCAGCCGAGCAGCACCACGACGCCGACGAGCGCCGTGGCGCCGCCGATGGTCAGCCCGGTGTGCTTGGCCAGTCCCTGATGGAAGACGTCCCACGGATCCAGGCCCAGGCCGGCCCGCACGAACAGCGCCATCGACAGGCCGTAGCCGCTCAGCCCCGCCAGCAGCAGCACCGAGCGGATTGTCAGGCCGGCCCCACTGACGCGTTTGCCCGCTGCCATCACCGGTGGTCCTGGAAGCGAGCGCGGATGGCGTCCAGTTCGTGACGCACCCGGGCGGCATCCAGATCGCGGACATCGGCGCGGTTGTCGCGCCTCGACCGGGTGCGCTTCTCAGCCAGTTTTGATAGCCAGTTCGTTCGCATGACACCAGTTTTCCGGCCAACTGGCTTGCCATTCAATAGCCAGTTGACCGATACTGGCTTCAATGTCGATCGAGATGTCAGCCAGATCACTTGACGAAGTCCTTCTGGCACGCGAATTGGGCAACTGGCGCACGTCCAGCCTCAGTGGCCCCGCCTATCTGGGCCTGGCCGACGCCATCCGCCTGCTCATCGTCGACGGCCGGCTCCCCGTCGGCGCCCGGTATCCCAGCGAACGCGCGCTGGCCGACGCCCTGCGGGTCTCCCGTACCACCGTCACCGCGGCCTATGCCCAGCTGCGCGAGGACGGCTACCTCAACGCCCGCCGCGGCGCCCGCAGCACCACGGCCCTGCCGCCCACGGCGCTCACGGCCAGTCCGGCACCCATCGCCAGAACCGGCACGCTGAGCCTGGCCGACGCCGCGCCCTCCGCGCCGGCGGCCGCCACCCTCGAGGCGTTCGCGCGCGCCGCCCAGCGCGTGGCGCCACATCTGCACGACCTCGGCATCGAACTCACCGGCGTCGCCGAGCTTCGCCGGGCCATCGCCGAAAGATATTGCGCCAGAGGTCTTCCCACCGATCCGGACGAGATCATGGTGACCACCGGGGCGCTCCACGCGATCAATCTCGTGCTGGCCACCTACGCCCGCCCGGGCGACCGCGTCCTGATCGAACAGCCGACGTACCACGGCGCCATCTCGCTCATCGCGGCCTCCGGCGCCCGGCCGGTGCCCGTCAGCATGGCCGAAGACGGCTGGGAACTGGACGCCGTGCAGGCCGCCATGCGGCAACTGGCTCCCACCCTGGCCTATCTGATCGTCGACAACCACAACCCGACCGGGCTGAGCCTGCCGGCCGCGGGGCGCGAGCGCCTCGCCCGCATCATCTCCGAGACCCGGACCCGCACCATCATCGACGAAACCATCTGCGACATCTGGCTGGACGATCCGCTGCCGCCGCCGCTGGCCTCCTACCTGGAGAGCCGCCGCGACCTGGTGATCACCGTCGGCTCGATGTCGAAGTCGTTCTGGGGCGGCCTGCGGGTCGGCTGGATTCGCGCCGAACGGTCCACCCTGGCCGCCATCGCCGCGGTGCGGCCGACCATCGACCTCGGCACCGCGATCGTCGAACAACTGGCGTCGGCCGACCTGCTCCGGCAGGCCGACACCGTCCTGCCCGCCCGTCGCGACATGTTGCGCGCCCGGCGTGAGCTGGTGAGTTCGCTTCTGCAGGAACAACTCCCGGACTGGACGGCCAGTCCGTGCCACGGCGGCATGTCGATGTGGATGCGGCTGCCCGCACCCATGAGTTCAGCACTGTCCGCCGCGGCGTCCCGGATGGGCCTCGTCATCCCCGCCGGGCCACGCTTCGGGGTCGACGGCACGCTGGAGCGCTTCATCCGCGTGCCCTTCACCCAGCCCGAGGAGCGCCTGCACCAGTCGGTCGCGGTGCTGGCTCAGGCGTGGCGCGGCGTCACCGGCGTGGGTACGCCGGACGCGCACGCCCTCGTCGTCTGAGGTGGGCTGAAGCGAGACTTACTGCTGGCTCTGGATCAGGCCGATGCAGGTGCCGATGTGCTCGGGCGTGCAGGGAATGCCGTTGACCGTCTGCAGGCCGCCGACCGACTGGGTGATCTGCGCGCCCGTCCCGCTGTTGGACGTCTGCGGCGGCACCGCCTGCGGGCCGCTGCCATTCGCCGTGCCCTTGACGCACACGCCTTCGAAGTGGCTCGGCACGGTCCCCCAGGGGCACGCGTAGGCGGGCGCGGCCGCCGTCACCGATACGACCGACAAGGGGCCGGCGACCAACGCGACAGCACTCACACCAACCAGAACCGCACGCTTCATGTCACCGTCTCCCACACGCTTACGCAGCAAATCAATATCAATAGTCACCACTGTAACGCGACAGCGGTCCCGGCGTGCCCTCGCCAGGGAATCCCTAGGGAATGTCCACCCGACGCACCACACCGTCGACGGCGTCGGCGGCCTCGATCTCGCCACGCGTGATGCCCAGGATGAACAGCACAGTGTCCAGATACGGGTGGTTCAGCGAGGCGTCGGCAACGGCCCGCAGCGCGGGCTTGGCGTTGAACGCGACGCCGAGGCCGGCCGCCGACAACATGTCGATGTCGTTGGCGCCGTCGCCGACCGCGACGGTCTGCTCCATGGGCACACCGGCCTGGTTGGCGAAGTCGCGCAGCGCCTTGGCCTTGCCCGGGCGGTCGACGATGGGGCCGGTCACCCGGCCGGTCAGCTTGCCGTCGACGATCTCGAGGTGGTTGGCCGCCACGAAGTCGAGCATCAGTTCCTCGGCCAGCGGCTCGATCACCTGACGGAACCCACCGGACACCACACCGCAGTGGTATCCCAGCCGGCGCAGCGTGCGCAGCGTGGTGCGGGCGCCCGGCGTCAGCTCGATCTGGTCGGCGACCTCGTCGACCACCTCGGCAGGCAGGCCGGCGAGCGTGGCCACCCGCTCCCGCAGCGACTCCTCGAAGTCCAGTTCGCCGCGCATGGCGGCTTCGGTGATGGCCGCGACCTTCGCCTCGGCGCCGGCGCGCGCCGCCAGCATCTCGATGACCTCGCCCTGGATCAGCGTCGAGTCGACGTCGAACACGATGAGCCGCTTGGCCCGCCGGGCCAGGCTGTAGTCCTCGAGCGCGATGTCGACACCCTCGTCGACCGCGACACGGGCCAGCGCGGTCTGCAGCTGCGCGTAGGCGCCGCCCACCTGCGGCACCGACACCCGCAGCTCCAGACCCGTCACCGGGTAGTCGGAGACGCCGCGGATGAAGTCGATGTTGACCCCGAGCGCCGCCACCTCGCGGGCGACGACGGTGAAGGCCTCGGCGGTGATGGGCCGGCCCAGCACCACGATGGTGTGGGTCGACGGTTCGGTCAGGACGGGCTGGTCGTCACTACTGTCGATCGACACGTCGAGCCCCAGCTCGCCGATGGCCTGCTGCACGTCGGCGCGCAATACGTCGCTCGCCACCTCGGCCGGCACCGCGACCAGGACGCCGAGCGTCAGGCGGCCACGGATCACCACCTGCTCGACGTTCAACAGCTCGATGTTGTGCCGCGACAGCACGCCGAACAGCGTCGACGTCACACCTGGCTGGTCCAGTCCGGTGACGGTGATCAGCACCGACCCGTTTGAGTTGCTTTCCTGCGTCATCCGTTAGGTCCCCTAACGCAGAACCGCCCGCGCCTTAGGCGCGGGCGGGTCGGCTGATTTCTAGTGGTGCGATCGACCGATGTGCGCTTCGGCACGCATCCGCTCGACCATGTGCGGGTAGTGCAGCTCGAACGCCGGGCGCTCCGAACGGATGCGGGGCAGCTCGGTGAAGTTGTGCCGCGGCGGCGGGCAGCTGGTGGCCCACTCCAGGGAGTTGCCGTAGCCCCACGGGTCGTCGACGACGACGGGCTCGCCGTAACGCCAGCTCTTGAACACGTTCCACACGAAGGGCAGCGTGGACAGGCCCAGGATGAAGGCACCGATGGTCGAGATCACGTTCAGCGTGGTGAAGCCGTCGGAGGGCAGGTAGTCGGCGTACCGGCGCGGCATGCCCTCGTCACCGACCCAGTGCTGGACCAGGAAGGTGGTGTGGAAACCGATGAAGGTCAGCCAGAAGTGCAGCTTGCCCAGACGCTCGTCGAGCAGGCGGCCTGTCATCTTCGGGAACCAGAAGTAGATGCCCGCGTAGGTGGCGAACACGATGGTGCCGAACAGCACGTAGTGGAAGTGCGCGATGACGAAGTAGCTGTCCGTCACGTGGAAGTCCAGCGGCGGGCTGGCCAGCAGCACGCCCGACAGACCACCGAGCAGGAAGGTGATCAGGAAGCCGACCGAGAACAGCATCGGCGTCTCGAAGGTCAGCTGCCCCTTCCACATGGTGCCGATCCAGTTGAAGAACTTGATACCGGTCGGAACGGCGATCAGGAACGTCATGAACGAGAAGAACGGCAGCAGCACGGCGCCGGTGGCGTACATGTGGTGGGCCCACACGGCGACCGACAGGGCGGCGATACCGAGCGTTGCGTAGATCAGGGTGGTGTAACCGAAGATCGGCTTGCGGCTGAACACCGGGAAGATCTCCGAGACGATGCCGAAGAACGGCAGCGCGATGATGTACACCTCGGGGTGGCCGAAGAACCAGAACAGGTGCTGCCACAGCAGGACGCCGCCGTTGGCGGGGTCGTAGATGTGCGCGCCCAGGTGGCGGTCAGCAGCCAGGCCGAACAGCGCGGCGGTCAGCAGCGGGAAGGCCAGCAGCACCAGGATCGAGGTCACCAGGATGTTCCAGGTGAAGATCGGCATGCGGAACATCGTCATACCCGGGCAGCGCATGCAGACCACGGTGGTGACCATGTTGACCGCACCCAGGATGGTGCCCAGACCACCGACGGCCAGGCCGACGATCCACAGGTCGCCACCGGCACCGGGCGAGTGGATCGCGTCGGTCAGCGGCGAGTAGGCGGTCCAGCCGAAGTCAGCGGCACCACCGGGGGTGATGAAGCCGGCGATGGCGATCATGGCGCCGAACAGGAACAGCCAGAACGAGAAGGCGTTCAGACGCGGGAACGCGACGTCCGGGGCGCCGATCTGCAGCGGCAGCACCAGGTTGGCGAAGCCGAACACGATCGGGGTGGCGTAGAACAGCAGCATCACCGTGCCGTGCATGGTGAACAGCTGGTTGAACTGCTCGTTGCTCAGGAACTGCAGTCCCGGCATGGCCAGCTCGGTGCGCATGAACAGCGCCATCAGGCCACCGATGAAGAAGAACACGAAGCAGACGACGCAGTACATGATGCCGATCAGCTTGTGATCGGTCGTGGTCACCAGCTTGTAGATCAGGTTGCCCTTGGGGCCCATACGCTCCGGGAACGGGCGACGAGCCTCGAGTTCTCCGATTGGGGGCGCTTCGGCTACCAACAGATCCTCCAAATGTTCCGGGCGAATAGTTCGAGCACACGGGGCATCCCATGTTGTCTGCCGGTGATCTTATCCCCCATCGCACAGCCTTGCGGCGAGGGTCCTACAAACTGTCGTAATTGGCTGGACCGGCCGCTGACCCCGGCGTGGCGCCGGCGCCCGCGACCGCGCCTCATCTGGGCCTGACGGCGCGAGTGTTACCGTCGGCCACGTGCAGTTTCCGACTCCCCGTACCCGGCTGTCCAGCGCAAGCGCGGCGGTTCTCACCGCCCTGTGCGCGACGGCCGCGACCGTCCTGACGGGCTGTTCGGGACACACCAGCGAACCTCAGGCAGCGAACTCGGCGCCCATCACCAGCACCACCCGTATCGCCACCGCGGGCGTGCTGGGCAACCAGCGCCGGCCCGACGACTCGTGCGCGCCCACCCCGGCAGCGCTCGATGAGGGTCCCCCCACCCGTCAGGTGCACCACGCCGCCGGCTCCACCGACGTCAACGCGGACCCGCAGCGCATCGTCGTGCTCTCGGGCACCGCGCTCGACGCGCTGTGCGCGCTGGGACTGCAGTCCCGTGTCGTCGCCGCGGCGACCCCGACGGATTCGTCGGGCCAGACGTCATACCTGGGCACCGTCATCCACAACGTGCCGGCGGCCGGGACGCGTGGCGCACCCGACATGGCGGCGGTCAAGGCCGCCAACCCTGATCTGATCATCGGCTCGCAGGTGTCGGCGACGTCGGACACCTACGGCGCGTTGTCGGCGATCGCGCCGACGGTGCTCACCGGACCGTCCGGTGCGGCCTGGCAGGACGATCTGCGGATGGTCGGGGCGGCGACCGGCCGCGGTGCCGCCGCGGGCGCACTGGTCGACGGTTTCAACGCCGACGCCACCAGGGTCGGCGGGCAGAACGACGCCTCGCACTTCCAGGTGTCGGTGGTGCAGCTGACCGAGGGCACCCTGCGCATCTTCGGCGCCAACAACTTCCCGGGCAGCGTGCTGGCCCGCATCGGCGCGGATCGTCCTGCGCCACAACGATTCACCGACAAGCCCTACCGCGAGATCGACATCTCGAAGCTGGGGCCCGGCACCGATTTCTCGGCGGCCGACGGTGACATCGTCTACATGACGTTCGAGTCACCGGCGGCCAAGGACAAGGCCGCCGTGTTGCTCGACAGCCCGGCCTGGAAGAAGCTCGCCGCCACGCGCGACAACCGGGTGTTCGTGGTGAACAACGAGGTGTGGCAGACCGGTCAGGGCATCGTGGCGGCCCGCGGCATGCTCGACGACCTGCACTGGCTCAACGCGCCCATCAACTAGTCAGCCCGCGCCCTGCAACGCCTGCTGGCCGAACTGTCCCAGTTCCAGTGAGCCGTCGGGCAGTACCAGTTCGCCCGACTCGATGCGCTGTCGCAGGTAGGCGAACGTCTGCGCGGTCTGGGCGAACAGGTGCTCACCGGCACGCAGCGCCGGGCGCGGCTTGGCATCCGGCGAAGCGAACTGCGGCAGCGGTTTCACCTCGGTGTGGTAGTCGACGTTGAAGAACAGCGGGAACGAGTACCGCTCCTCGGCGACTTTGCGGACGCGGTGGCTGGTGGCCACGAACGCGCCGTTGGTCCACAGCTCCAGCAGGTCCCCGACATTGACGACGAACGTCCCGTCGACCGGCGGTACGTCGATCCACTCGCCCGCGCCGTTGAGCACCTCGAGGCCGGGGGCCGTCGGCTTGAGCAGGGTGAAGCATTCGTAGTCGGTGTGCGCGCCGATCCCGATGCTGTCGTGGGCGTCCGGGTTGTACGGATAGTGGATGAGCCGCAGCTGGCTCGGGGTCTTGGTGGCATGCCGGGAGAAGACCTCGGGATCCTCACCGAGGGCGACGGCGAACGCCCACAGCAGCCGCTGCCCCACGGCCAGCACCGCCTGGTAGTAGGCGGTCACCGCGTCGGCGAAGCCGGGTAGGTCCGGCCACGCGTTGGGGCCCAGCATGGGATTGCCGGCCAGGTAATCCGGGTCGTCGGCGGGCAGGTCCAGCGCGGTGTCGAACGCTTCCTTCAGATCCGGGACGGTGCCCTCCAGGCCCTCCTCGCCGACCGGCACATACCCGCGGTGACAGCGGGACAGCCCGATGTAGTTGCGCATCTTTTCTTCCACCGGCAGCGCGAAGTACTCCTTCACCGCCGCCAGCATCGCGCTGAACAACGACTCATCGATGCCGGTGCCGCTGATGTAGAAGAAGCCGACGTCGGCCGCCGCCCGGCCCAGCTCGGCGGCCACGCGGTGCTGCTCGGCACGCTCGGGTGACGACAATCCGCTGATGTCGATGATCGGCACCGACGTGAATGACGTTACGCCACTCATGAATTCACATTCCCTTCCGAGTTGTCCACCGTCCAGTGCACGCCATTGGCCTGGATTTCGTCGCCGACAGAAGCCATGTCGGCAAAGTCGATACCGAGGGCTCGCTGCTCGTCGCCGCCCACGGTGCCGAGCACCACCTGAGTGCCGTCGGCCCAGCCGAACATCGTGCCGACCCGGACCAGTAGCGCCGACGCTCCGGCGGGCCCGGACAAGTACAGCGCGCCCGTCGGCCCCGCGTCGCCGGAGTCGCGGACCCAATGCTCGATGTAGTGCTCATGCACGCCGGTCTCGACGAGAACGTCACCCTCCCAGTGCATTACGCCGGCGTCGGGATGCGGACCCGGCGTCGTGATGTCGAAGTCTCGATGCCACTCGAAGACGTCGCCGTCCTGGTGCAGGGTGCCCGCGAAGCCGCGGGAGTCCACGTAGGCCGTCAGGCTCTGCAGCCACAGCACCCCCGGTTCGGCGTCGCGCGTGCCGTCGACCTCGATCAACAGCGTGCGGCGCCAGAGGCCGGCGCAGTCGGTCAGCAGTGGTGTCACGACGATTCCTCCCAGTTGTGCTGCAGCATCCGCAGTCCGTCAACGGTGGACACTCCTATTGCCCGCACCCGCGCGATCCCGCCGTCCGGGTAGGCCTGTACGCGCAGTGCCGCCACGTCGGGCACGTCGACCGCGAACACCTGGCGCGCATCGGCGAGCAGTCGCGTCCGCGGCAGCACCGGAACGTCGAAAGCGACCATCCCCCAACCATGTTCCCGATCGGGACGGCTACGACTGCCCAGCACCGACACCTCCAGGCTGGCGTTGAACACGAAGTACGAGGTGTCGACCTCGATGCGGCGCAGGTCGGCGGGGGCGGCGAACGACACGATCACCGCGTCATGGGTGTCCGGTCCGACGTCACGGCGTCGGCGTGCCTCCCACCCGTCACCCATGTTGTGCGGCCGGTTCGGCAGGATCAGCGACGTGGCACTGGAATAGAAGCTGTCACTGCACCATTCGACCCGGCCACCGTTTTCGAGGCCGGACACCTCGACGGTGACATCGCTCCAGGACGCGGGGTCCGGCACCACGTCGCCGTAGGCCCGCAGCCGGGCGACGCCGCCGTCGGACTGCAACCGCAGCCGTAGATGCGTCCACCGCCTGCGGTCCGCGACGGCCAGCAGATTGTGCGAATCAGCCTTGAGCACAGTGGGTTCCACTATCGGCGTCCAGGCCACGGCGGGGTCTGTCGGATCGTCAGTGCGCGCCAGCACGCAGGCGTCCACCGCGCAGCCGCTCGGGTGATTGCCCGAGAAGAACCGGGTGTCCACGTCGATGGTGCGCAGCCGGCCGGGTGTCCCCAGCCGGATGATCGCCCAGTCTCCGGCCCGGCCGGCGTGGCGGCGGGTCTCCCAGCCGTCCACCACTTCGCCGCGCAGGTCGAAAGTTCCGGGCACAAAGGCGGGTTCGGCCGGGTCGACGAGTCGCTCCTTGAATCCGAAAGATTCGTCACTGGCGGCCACCACGCTGCCGCCGACGAGGCGCGAGGCGAGATCGACGTCGGTCATAGTCCCAGTGCCTCCGACAGCGGCCAGTGGCTGCGCGGGTTGTCCGGTCCTGGCGCGAACACTCCGGCCTTGCTGGTGGACAGACCCAGCCCGACGACGGCCTGCGCGAGGGCCACCGCGGCGGCGACCCCGTCGACCGCGGGCACCCCGAGCTTGGCGGAGATCGCCGCCGTCACTCCCGCCATGCCGGCGCACCCCAGGCAGATCACGTCGGCGCCGTCCTCGTTGATGGCGCGCGCCGCCTCGTCGACAATCGCCCGCACGGCGCCGGCGGGGTCGGCGTCCACGTCGGCCGTGCTGAGGCCGCAGGCCCTTACCGAGGCGCAGTGTGCGTTCAGGCCGGCCAGCAGCAGCCGGTCCTCGATGGGCGGGATCGACCGGGCGAGCGTCGTGATCACCGAGAACCGCCGGCCGATCAGATGCGCGACGTGTGCGGCGCATTCGGCGATGTCGAACACCGGCACCGTCAGCATCTCGGCGAGCGCGTCACGGCCGTGCTCGCCGAATCCGGCGAGGACGACGGCGTCGAAGTCGAAGTCACCCGACCGGGTGAGACGGGCCACCAGGTCCATCACCCCGACCGCGGAAAGGTAGCTCTCGGTGGACGAGTCGATCGCCGCCGAGCCGAAATACGGTGACATGCAGACGATCTCGGTGTCAGAATGCGCCGCCGATCGCGCGGCGGCCGCGATCTCGGCGGTCATGGCCGCCGAGGTGTTCGGATTGAGCACCAGGATTCTCATACCGGCTCCCCTACCAACGCCGGGGTGCCGGCAACCCAGGTCTGCAGTACCGAACCCCGCAGCGTGACACCGTCATACGGGCTCACCGGGTGGCGGTGCCGCAGCGTCGCCGCCCGCACGGTGTCGAGGGCACCAGGGTCGAAGGCGCACAGGTCGGCCCGCAGGCCCACCGCGATTCGTCCCCGGTCGGCGTAACCGGCCAGCGCGGCGGGCCGTTCCGACATCCACCGGCTCAGGTCGGCGAGCCCGAAACCGCGTGCGGCGGCCTGTGTCCACACCGCGCGCGGGCTGAGCTGCAGTGAGCTGATCCCGCCGAACGCCCGCCCGAAATCCCCGTCGCCCTTGAGCCGCGGCGCGCAGGGCGAGTGGTCGGACACCACCAGGTCCAGCGTGCCGTCGTGCAGCGCCGACCACAGCAGTTCACGGTTGGCGCCATCCCGGATCGGTGGGCAGCAGGCGAATTCGGTGCCACCGTCCTGGACCACCTCGGCGGCGAATGTCAGGTAATGCGGACAGGTTTCGGCCGTCACCGGTATCCCGGCCCGCTTGGCCTCGACCAGGCGCGCCAGCACGGTGGCGCTCGAGACGTGCACGATGTGCGCGCGGGCCCCGATCGCCGCCGCCGCGTCGATCACCAGGGCCACGGCATCGTCTTCGGCGGCGTCGGGTCGCGACGCCAGGAACGACCGGTATTCCCGGCCCGAAGGGGCTGGGCCGGCGTCGATCACCCGGTTGCTCTCGGCGTGCACCAGCAGCACCGACCCCAGTTCGGCGATACGCCCCATGGCATCCCGGAACTGGGCCGGGCTCAGGTGCGGGAAATGCGGGTTGCCCGAGTCGGCGAGGAAGCACTTGAAGCCGCGCACCCCGGCGCGCGCCAGGTCCGCCAGGTCGTCCAGGTTGCCGGGCACCACGCCACCCCAGTACCCGACGTCGACGTGGCAATTACCCGCTGCCGTGGCCTTTTTGATGTTCAGCGCCGCGACGCTGGTGGTCACCGGGTCGCAGTCCAGGGGCATGTCCACCACGGTGGTGATCCCGGCCGCGGCAGCCGCCGCGGTGGCGGTCTCGAATCCCTCCCAGTCGGTACCCGGATCGTTGATGTGCACGTGCGTGTCGACGAAACCGGGCAGCAGCACCACCGATTCGGGCAACCGGATGTCTTCTCCCGCCGGGCAATCGGCGTCGACCTCGCCGAGGAACGCGATGCGCCCCCGATCGATTCCCACCGCGGCCGGAACCTGGTGGCCGTCGATGAGCACCCGCTCGGCGCGCAGCACGCACTCCATCACAGCCCGCCGAATCTGTGGTGGAAATGCTCGGTGAGCTCGGGCCACACGTGTGGATCATGACCGGGAATCAGCTGAAAACCCCTGTCGGCAGCCAATTTCTTGAGACGGCGGATCGGCTCGATCGTGTCCTGCGGGTCGACGTCGATGAACCCGCCGATGGCGAGCTCGTGCTCGATGTTCTCCGTCAGATCGGCGGCGTCGAAGGCGAAGACGAAGCCGTCACCGCCGACGGACTGGTCGAGTTCGACGACGAAGCTCTGATGCCCCGGTGTGTGCCCATAGGTGGGCACCGCGGTGATGCCCGGGGCGATCTCGGCTTCCCCGTCGGCCAGGAGCCACTCGATGTTCGGGTCGTCGAAATCGATCCGATTGATCGCATTGCGTTCGGGTTCGGGGTGATTCGACAGCCCGTACTCGAGTTCACGACGCTGCGCGTGCACCGGGACCTTGCCGGCGAACAGCTTGAGCCCGCCGGCGTGGTCGTGGTGCAGATGGCTGACGGCGACGGTGTGGATCTCGTCGAAATCCACCCCGACCTCCGCCAGCCGCTGCTCGATCGGCTCACCCGGGCCGGGCAGCACCGGGCGGTACTCGACGGTCGGGAAGAACCGCCGGTACAGCGCCGGATCCCGCACGAGCGCGGTGTTGAATCCCGTGTCGAGCAGGACCCAACCACCGTCGGTCTGCAGCAACACCCCGGGCACCGGCTCGCGCATGCGCTCCTCCGGCGGTGCCCCGTACACCGACACCGACTTCGGCAGCTCCTCCCAGCCCAGGGTCAGCAGAATGATCCGCCGGACCCCGGGCTTGCCGACCAGAGTGGCCATCAGCCGACCGAAAGGGCGTTCAGACGCAGTGAATTCGGGTTGGTGACCACATGTGCCTGTTCGACGCCCTTGAGCCAGGGCTGGGCCACCATGAAGTCGTTCACGTCGGCGACATTCAGCCAGCACCCGGTCTTGACCGCTTCCACACCGGCCGTCGAGAAGTCCGGGGCCGAATCGGCGGGCAGGCCCTTGGCCAATGCGTCGGTCACCGCGGGCGACGAGCAGCCGAAGAAGTTCAGGCCGCCGCCGGCATCCCACGAGATGTGGCCCCAGGTGTACGGCGACGGCGCGTCGGGCCAGCCGACGTACGTCATGATCTCGGGTGCGGACTTTCCGTCAGTACCGACCCACCCGTAAATCTCCGACGTGGGATACGCCTGCACCTTGACGGTCAGACCGGCTGCGGCCAGTTCGGTCTGAATCAGGTTGCTGATCAACTGGTTGTCCGGGTTGCTCGAGTCGTAGCCGATGGTGACGGCCTTTTGATCGGCCGGCAGCGTCGCGGCGATGGCGGACAGCGCCGAGGGGTCGTGCGGCACCGACTGCTTGCCGTATTCGGCGGCCATCATGTTCGGCGGGTAGATCTGCTCGGCCTTCTTACCTCGCCCGAAATACGTCTGCTTGACCAGCTCGTCGACGTCGATCGCCTGCATCACCGCGTTGCGGTTCTTGGCGTCGGTCATCATGCCCTTGCTCGGGTTGATGTACACGTAGTTCGACATCATGGTCGGCAGCGAGTAGTTGGTGAACGCCTTGTTGTTCAGGTACGACTGGACCGCCGAGGACGGCAGATCGTGCAGGATGGCGGCCACCTGGCCGTTGTTGAACTGCAGCTGCTGCGCCGACACGTCGGTGATGACCGGGAGCTCGACCTTCTCGAAATACGGCTTGGTGCCCCAGTATTCGGGGAAGGCGGCCATCGCGTAGTGCGACCCCACCTGGGCGTCGGTCAGCACGAACGGCCCCGTGCCGAGATCGTGGGTGGTCAGGTAACCCTGCGCGTTGTCCGTGCCGGCGTTCTTCTTCAGTCCTTCAGGACTGAGCATGCGGGGGCCGTACGGACACGCCAGGTAATCGAGGAACGCCGAGTTGGGCGCCTTCAGCGTGACGGTGACGTCGTAATCCCCTTGTGTGGTGACCGATTCCACGTCCTTGACCATGTAGGCCGGGCCCTGGTTGACGGCCACCCGGCGATCGAACGACGCCTTGACCGCAGCCGACGTGAACGGCGTGCCGTCGTGGAACTTGACGCCCTCGCGGAGCTTGAACGTGAACACCTTGTTGTCCGGCGACGCCGTCCAGCTCGTGGCCAGCAGCGGTTCCAGGACGGCCTTGTCGACACCGGCCTTGTACTGCAGCAGACCTTCGTAGGTGTTGGTGGTCAGCAACAGACCTTGGCCCGCGTAGTAGATGTCGGGGTCCGGCGGCTGGCCCGGGTCCTGCAGGAACGACAGGTGCAGAACCTTGTCGGTGGGCGCGGCGTTGGGCGTGCCGCTGCCGGAATTCGAACCACCGCAACCGCTCAGCGTCAGCATCACGGCGGCACCGGCAGCGGCGATCCGCCAGCCTCCGCGCGCGCGACCGGGGACCTTGTGGCTCTTCATCATCGGGCAACTCCTTCGAGGGCGGGGCTGGACAATTCGGGCGGACACATTTCGGAAAAGGCGGTGAGGATCTCGTCGGTGGTGCGCATGGCACCGGCCTGCAGGTACTCCATGGCATCGAGCGCTGCGTCGTGCCGATAGGTCGACGAGCCGCCGACGCAGTCGGTCACGACGCGGACGTAGAAGTCACGCTGGTGCGCATCGGCGAAGGTGTAGTGCACGCAGACGTCGGTGAGCCCGCCGATGAGAATCAGCGTCGAGGCCCGCAGGCCCGACAGCACGATCTCGAAATCCGTTCCGATGAAACCGGAATAGCGGCGTTTGACGATGTGGAACTCGTGGTTGGGCCCGTCGAGGTCGGGCAGCAGCGCGGGATGCAGCGGGGTGCCCGGCCGGCCGTCCACGCAGTGCTCTCCCTCGGCGCCGTCGAGCTCGCGGCCGAAGTCGATCCCGTTGGGGCGGTGCACCTCCTGGAAGAACACGATCGGGATCCGCGCGGCGCGGGCGGCGGCGATCAGGCGCTGGGCCCGGGCGATCCGGCCGTCGTAACCGGCCATGTGCTCGATGCCGACCAACTCGGCCGGCATGTCGCCGGACTCCTGCATGTCGACGACGACCAGGACGGGATTACCAACGATGAGCGGCTGTTTCGGCACTTAACCTCCTGTGACTGCGATACGCGGATCAGCGGCGGCCTGCAGCAGGTCCACCACCGTGTTGATGACGACGTAGAGCGCACCGAGCATCAGCGTGACCCCGGCGATCGCCGGAAAATCCGCCACGGGAATGCTCTGCGCGACGTACTGTCCGATGCCGGGCCAGCCGAAGACCTGCTCGACCACCAAGACACCCGAAAACATCAGGCCCACTTGAAGTCCCGTCATCGACAGGGCGGCGCCGACCGAGTTGCGCAGCACATGCCTGGCCAGGATCCGGGTTTCGGACAGTCCCTTGGCGCGGGCCGTCCGCGCGTAGTCGCTGTCGATGTCGGCCAGCAGGCTGCTGCGCAACACCCGGCCGATCGCGACGGCCGGGCCGATCGCGATGACGAACGCCGGCAGGATCAGGTGGTGCGCGGCGTCGGCCACGACATCG
Organism: Mycobacterium sp. UNC410CL29Cvi84; assembly: GCF_000686745.1. Classification (NCBI taxonomy): domain Bacteria; kingdom Bacillati; phylum Actinomycetota; class Actinomycetes; order Mycobacteriales; family Mycobacteriaceae; genus Mycobacterium; species Mycobacterium sp. UNC410CL29Cvi84. The sequence continues at coordinate 91,057 of NZ_JMLM01000009.1, read as the reverse complement.
AGCCGCCCGTGGAGCAGACCGTCGACGGTGAGCATGCCGGTCGGCCCCGTCGGCGGGCTCGGCACGGCACTGCGGCCGTTGGCCGGTACCCAGCCCAGGTCTTGGTAGAAGACGATGAGACCGAGGATGCCGAGCAGGAACATCGGCGCCGAGGAGCCGGCGAACAACACGGCTCGAAGGACGTTGGCGCCGCGCCACTTCAACGTCGTGCTGAACGCCAGCAGCACCGCGAGGACGATGGCGATAAGCAGGCCGGCGAGCGCCAGCTCCAGGGTTGCGGGGACGAACGACCCGAGATCGGACATCACCGCATGCCGGGTCCGGTACGACGTGCCCAGGTCGCCGGTCGCAGCGCCGGCGAGGTAGTGCCAGAACTGCACCAGCACAGGGTCATTCAGTCCCAGCGCGGCGCGCCGTGCCGCCACCGCATCGGCCGAGGCCTGTGCGCCCAGTTGGGCCTTCACCGGATCCAGCGGCGAGATGTTCTGCAGGACGAACATCACTCCCGTCAGGGCCACCAGAATGGCCACCATCGACCCCAACCGCGAGGCCACGAAGGTCTTCATGTCGTCACCCACCTCTCTTCACGCGCGCGCTCATCACCACCACCGGTTCGGCGGCCTAGGTCGTCTTCATCAGGTTGCGCAGGCAGTCGCCGGAGATGTTGGCGACCAGCGCCAGCACCAGCACGCCCAGTCCGGGCATGACCGGAATCCACCACTGCTGCAGGAAGTAGCTCAGGTTGCGCGCCGAGTCGGCACCGAGCTCGGGTGCCGGCGCGGCCTGACCGAGCCCGAGGAAGGACAAGCCGGCCAGGGTGAGGATCAGCGTGCCGATATCCAGGCTCGCGGCGACCAAGGCGTTGGGCACCGCGCCCGGCAGCAGGTGCCGTCCCGCGAGCCGAAATCGGCTGACGCCGGCCAGCTTTGCGGCCTCGACGTGGGGGCGTGCCGCCAGCCGTGCCACCTCCCCGCGCACCAGCCGCGCGTAGAACGGCCACCACACGATGGATACGGCGATCAGCGTGTGGAGGAAGCTCGGTCCCAGCGCGGCGACCACGGCGATCGCCAGCACCGGCGCGGGCAGCGACAGGAAGCCGTCTGTGATGCGCATCAGCGTCGAGTCGACCCAGCCACCGGCCGCCCCGGCGATCAGGCCCACGAGCCCGCCGATCAGCAGGCCCAGCGCGACGACCGCCAGCGCGGCCAGCCAACTCGACCGCGCGCCGTAGAGCACGCGGGACAGGATGTCGCGTCCCACGCTGTCGGTGCCGAGCAGGAACCCGTGCTCGCCCGGCGCCTGCAACGGCATCCCGACCGGGATCAGCGGGTCGTGCGGAGCCAGGAGCGGTACCGCGATGACGGCCAACGTCAACAGGATCACGAGGGAGAATCCCGCGCGGTTGAGGATCGTCGACCGGGACTGTGGCAGCGCCAGTCGCAGCCGGCCGCGACCGCGGGTGAGACTCGGGGCGGGGATCGCGATGGCCATCAGCGCACCTTCTCTTCGATACAGGCGACCTGGTGTGCGCCACCGGATTTGCCGACGAGTCGGACGTCGAGTTCGTCGCCGCTGCACGCGTCGACGGCGATCGGGCATCTCGGATGGAACGCACACCCGGTCGGCGGTGACAGCGGGCTCGCCGGTTCGCCTGGCAGGACCCGTGATTCGCGGCCGAGGTCGGGGATCGCGTCGACGAGCGCGCGCGTGTACGGGTGCGTCGGGTTGCCGATGACCTCTTCGGCCGGCCCGATCTCGACGATGCGGCCCAGGTACATCACGGCGATGCGATCGGCGACCACCCGCGCCACCGACAGGTCGTGCGTCACGAACACCACCGACATGTCCAGACCGCGGCGCAGGTCCCCGATCAGGTTGAGCACCGAGGCGGCAAGGGACACGTCCAGGGCGCTCGTGGGTTCGTCGCACAACAGCACCGCGGGTGGGACGACGGTGGCGCGGGCCAGCGAAACCCGTTGGCGCTGACCGCCGGACAGCTGGCCGGCGCGTGACTTCGCCACCTCCGCGGGCAGCCCCACGCGGTCGAGAACCTCGATGACGGCATCGCGCCGCGCGGCCCGCGACAGTTTCCGGCCGCGCAGTCGCTCGGCGATCAACTCGCCCACCGACAGCCACGGCGTGAGTGAGGCGCCGGCGTCCTGGAACACCATCTGCGGGCGCTGTTCGCCCGCCACCTCGACGGTGCCCGTGGTCGCCTTCTCCAGACCGGCGATCACCCGCAACAGCGTGGACTTTCCCGAACCGCTCTCCCCCACCAGCGCCACCGACTCGCCGTGCCCCACGCGCAGGGTCACGCCGCGCAGCGCCTGGAGCTTGCCGTGCGGCGCCACGGTGAAGGTCTTGGTCACGTCGGTCACCGTGACGGCGGCGGGCTGGTCCGCAGCAGCAGAGCTGATCGACTGTGCGGCAACGGGTTCCAATGCGGCGTCGGGCTCCACCGCCAGATCGGGCAGCTGCTCCGGGGTGAGCAGGCAGGCGCTGACCCGCCCGGGGCCGACGGGAACCGGTTCGGGAGAAGATTTCTCGCAGTTGTCGGTGGCTTGGTCACAGCGCGGGCTGAACGCGCATCCGGGTAGCGGTGACAGCGGGCTCGGCACCGAACCCGGCATCGCCGCGAGCCGACTGCCCCGCGCGGTGTCCAGCGTCAGCCGGGACCGCAGCAGCCCGCGGGTATAGGGGTGGGCCGGTGCGCCCAGAACGTCGGCGGCCGGGCCGACCTCGGCGATCCGGCCGGCGTAGAGCACGGCGATCCGGTCGGAAATCTGCGCGGCCACCCCGAGGTCGTGGGTGATGAAGACGATGCTGCAACCGATTTCGTCGCGGAGTCGCTGCAGCAGCCGCAGGACCTGGGCCTGCACGGTGACGTCCAGCGCGGTGGTCGGCTCGTCGGCGATGATGAGTTCGGGCGAGCCGGCGATCGCGATGGCGATCATCACGCGCTGGCGCAAGCCGCCGGAGAGCTCGTGCGGGTAGGCGCGCATCCGCCGCGCCGGGTCGGGTATGCCGACCGCGGTCAGCAGGCGCAGCGCTTCCTCGTCGCTGCCCGCGGCCTCGGCGACCTGCTTGCCGATCCGCATTGTCGGGTTGAGTGAGGTCATCGGGTCCTGGAACACCGCGCCCAGATCGAGGCGGCGAACCGTGCGCAGCGTCTTCGCGTCACCGTGGACCATGTCCGAGCCGGCGACCGAGATGCTGCCGTCGATCCGGGCGGACGCCGGCAGGAGCCCGAGCATGCCGAACCCCAATACGCTTTTCCCCGAACCCGATTCGCCCACGAGCCCGAGGATTTCGCCGCGCTGAACGGTCAGCGAGACCCCGCGCAACGCGTGTACCTCGCGGCCGTTGCGCTGGAACGTGACGTGCAGACCCGCCACGGTCGCCACCGCCTCGGGGGTCGGCGACACGGTCGCGACCTGCGTGGCATCCACCACCGATACAGCAGTGCCCATGTGCGCTCTCCTGCGTTCTGATCGCCATGCCTTGGTGCGTCGCTGACCGCTGGCCTGTCAGTTGACAGTTTTCTCCCCGGACCATCCCGCATGGTGTCGCCGAAGTAAGCACGATGTAAGCAACCGGGGGCCGTAAGTAACCGGCGGATATCGCAGGTTTCTGTCGCGTGACAGATACTGACCGCCGGTATCGATGACACCTGCCGTGGACCACGATGAATGAATGTCGACCACCCACACAGGAAGGCCTCGACTGCGGCCCCAGCGACGTCCGGGCATCACCGCACGAGACGAAATCCTCGATGCGGCAAGCGAATTGTTCACGACCTTGGGTTACACCGGTACGTCGACGCGAACCATCGCCGATTCGGTCGGCATCCGGCAGGCGTCGCTGTACCACTACTTCAAGACCAAGGACGACATCCTGTGCGCCGTACTGAGCCAGACCGTCGCCCCGACACTGGCGTTCATCCCGAGCCTGCTGAGCGCCACGCCGGCGTTGACCGCAACCGAGCACCTGCACGCCCTGGCGACGTTCGACGGAGATCAACTACTCGGTGGCACGTGGAATCTGGGCGCGCTCTACCTGCTTCCCGAACTGCGCGCCGATCGCCTGGAGCCCTTCTGGTCCGACCGCGAATGCCTGCGACAGCACTACCTGACCCTGAGCCGGGCAGTGCTGGAACGCACCGGCGTCCATCCGGCGGCCGCCGACCTGCCGTTCCGGCTGGTCGAATCGCTCGTCAACATGTGGTCGGTGCCGCACGGCCCCGAACGATGCGATCTGCCCATGCAGGTCGCCGATGCCGGTGTCCGCGTGCTGGGCGTCCTCGACGCCGAAACACCCGCACTACGCGAGCGCACCAGGCAGGTCATCGAACAACACACCTGCCCCGGATAACCTCTTAGCGTGTTTCACGTACTGAACATCACCTACACGCAACCCTTGGACGTCGTCGACCAGGCGCGGCCGGCGCATCTGGAATGGCTCGGCAAACTGGTCGAGGAGCGCCGCATCCTTCTTGCCGGCCGACTGGAGTCGCAGGCCGGCGCTGTGCTGATCGCCTCGGACATGACGGCCGAGGAAGCCGACGCGCTCACCGCCAGCGACCCGTACGTGCACGCCGGCGTCGCCACCTACGAGCGTGTGAGCTTCAACGCCGGCTTCCGCGCCACCGGGCTCTAACCGGAAATTCACAGCCGAATCCGGGATTAGTTCGGCGACGGCCGCCGTTGAGTGTGGTCAGGGCCTGACGCAGTGCCCCACATTTCGTTACCTTCGCTAATCTTTGTAGCAGGTAACCGCCGCTAGGCAAGCCGAGAATGAAGAGGACTGACACGCATGACCACGACCGTTTCCGCCTACGCCGCGACTTCAGCGACCAGCCCGCTGACCAAGACCACCATCGAGCGCCGTGACATCGGCCCGCACGACGTGGCATTCGACATCAAGTTCGCGGGCATCTGTCACTCGGACATCCACACCGTCAAGTCCGAATGGGGCCCGGCCAACTACCCCGTCGTACCCGGCCACGAGATCGCCGGCGTCGTCACCGCCGTCGGCTCCGAGGTGACCAAGTACAAGGTCGGTGACCACGTCGGCGTCGGCTGCTTCGTCGACTCGTGCCGCGAGTGCGAGAACTGCCTGGCCGGCCTGCAGCAGTACTGCACCGGCAAGGGCGGCAACATCGGCACGTACAACGCCACCGGCCGTGACGGCACGCCCACCTACGGCGGCTACAGCACCGCCATCGTCGTCGACGAGAACTACGTGCTGCGCATCCCGGACAGCATCCCGCTGGACAAGGCCGCGCCCCTGCTGTGCGCCGGCATCACGCTGTACTCGCCGCTGCGGCACTGGAACGCCGGGCCGGGCAAGAAGGTCGCCATCGTCGGTCTCGGCGGCCTGGGCCACGTCGGCGTGAAGCTCGCCGTCGCGATGGGCGCCGAGGTCACCGTGCTGAGCCAGTCGCTCAAGAAGATGGAAGACGGTCTGCGCCTGGGCGCACACCACTACCACGCCACCAATGACCCGGACACCTTCAAGAAGCTGGCCGGCAGCTTCGACCTCATCATCAACACGGTGTCGGCGAACCTCAACATGGGGCTCTACCTGAACCTGCTGAAGTCCGACGGCACGCTCGTCGAGCTCGGTGCGCCCGAGAAGCCGCTCGAGGTGCCGGTGTTCCCGCTGATCGGCATGCGTCGCACGCTCGCCGGTTCGTTGATCGGCGGCATCCCGGAGACCCAGGAGATGCTGGACTTCTGCGCCGAGCACGACGTCACCCCGGAGATCGAGATCATCGAGGCGTCCTACGTCAACGAGGCCTACGAGCGCGTCATCGCCAGTGACGTGCGGTACCGCTTCGTGATCGACACCGCGACCATCTAGCCGCGGGTTTCTCGTCAACGCCGAGGATTGCAGTCGAATAGTGACTGCAATCCTCGGCGTAACGCGTTATCGGCCGTCTGCGCCGGGGCCGGCGTCAGGCAACAGGTCCAGACCGGCCAACGGCCAGCCGGCCGCAGCCAGTTTGGCAGCCACCCGCGCGACGTTCTCCGGGCCGGCGTCATGGTGGGTGACGTCGGCGATGAACTCGGCGATGTCGTCGCGCTCGATGGGATTGTCGACGTCGGCGGGCGCTGAGGCCTCGGCGATATTGCGCACCACTTCGGCGACCTGCTCCTCGGTCAGCGGCGTGGCCCGCAGCAATGCCAGCAGCGGCACCCGGTCGGGGCCAGGGACCCCCTCCGGGTAACCGGCACGCAGCCAGTTCAGCACCGAAAGCAGCAGCGACTTCGTCGACACCCGGTAAGTCTCGCCGCTGCCCGGTCAACCCACCACTGGACGCGCCGACATCTGGGCGCTGAAGCAATCCCCGGAGTACAAACTGACCGAGGCGGGAACCACTTTTCACGGGATCGGGGGTTCGCGCGTCTGCTCGCGGAGTACCGGCCACAATCTCCCTTGTGCCCGACGATGCGGTGGACATCCTGCAACGCTGGGAGCTTGCAGGTGGCGTCTGGCGGGTCATCGGCCGCCGCGCGGACGAACTGACGATCGGACTGTTCCAGTGCGACGGCGGTGAGCGGGTCGACGTGATCCGCTCCGGCGATGCCGCCCTGCTCGCCTTCGTCGGCGACCGGGAGTCCAACGCGGACTGAGCTGCCCTGTTGACGGAATTTACTGTCACGCATTAATACTTGGAGCATGACGTCCGCTCGCCGCCGTGCTCCACTGCCCCAGTTGGCCCTTGCCGGCGTGGCCATCGCCCTGCTGCCGGCGGGCGTCGCGCAGGCCGATCCCGAGCCGGTACCGGTACCGGCTCCCGTATCCGCCGGCGTCACCAGTGTCCTCAACGACTGGCAGAAATCCGTCTGTGCGCCAGGCAGTTTCAACCAGGACGATCCCGCCATCGCCGCCCGCGACTGGCCCGGCGCGGTCCGGGCGGGCACCTGCGCGAGCGCGGTGAATCCCGGCCTGACCAACGGCCTGTGGATCACGCAGTGGACCGCCAACAGCGACATGACCTCGGCACTGCAGCGCAATTTCATGGCGCTGTTCGCGTCGGCCGTCAGCGATCAGACGGCGATCATCACCTTCGCGGTGGCCAGCCCCGAGGCACGCAAATCCCTTGAGCCACTGACGAAGTTCGGGTTCACCATCAACCCGGTGCCGCCGCTGGCCTGACGGCCTGGCGTCAGTGGCCGTGGCTACCGGGGCTGGTGTGGCCACCCGTCGTCGTCGTTCCACCCGGGTTTCCCGGATGGTCATTGTTCAGGTCCGACGGCATGTGGCACTGACCTTCGATGACGACCTGCCCGGGCTCGCACACGATCGTGTCGTCGGCGACCGCAGCCGGCGCTGCGATGGTCAGCGCCAGGGCGCCCAGAGCACCGGCAGTGAATAGACGTGAGTTCGAAGTCGATAGCGCCATGATCGGCCCGCCTGTTCTCGACGTGTAAAGAACAATATTAACGCCGAGACAAATAACTGCGGGGCGTATTCGGCCAGCCAATACGCCCCGCAATCACAGCACTGAACTGCGCTTCAGAAGTCCCAGTCCGAGTCTTCCGTATTGACGGCCTTGCCGATGACATACGACGAACCCGAGCCCGAGAAGAAGTCGTGGTTCTCGTCGGCGTTGGGCGAGAGCGCCGACAGGATCGCCGGGTTCACGTCGGTCTCGTCGCGCGGGAACAGCGCTTCGTAGCCGAGGTTCATCAGCGCCTTGTTGGCGTTGTAGCGCAGGAACTTCTTGACGTCCTCGGTGAGGCCGACGCCGTCGTACAGGTCCTGGGTGTACTCCACCTCGTTGTCGTACAGCTCGAACAGCAGCTCGTAGGTGTAGTCCTTGAGCTCGGTCCGCTTGGCCTCGTCGACCGCCGCCAGTCCGCGCTGGTACTTGTAGCCGATGTAGTAGCCGTGCACCGCTTCGTCACGGATGATCAGGCGGATCATGTCGGCGGTGTTGGTGAGCTTGGCGCGCGAGGACCAGTACATCGGCAGGTAGAAGCCGGAGTAGAACAGGAAGCTCTCGAGCAGCGTCGAGGCCACCTTGCGCTTGAGCGGCTCGTCCCCCCGGTAGTACTTCATGACGATCTCGGCCTTGCGCTGCAGGTTCGGGTTCTCCTCCGACCAGCGGAACGCCTCGTCGATCTCGACGGTCGAGCACAGCGTCGAGAAGATGTTGCTGTAGCTCTTGGCGTGCACCGACTCCATGAAGGCGATGTTGGTGTAGACGGCCTGCTCGTGCGGGGTCAGCGCGTCGGGGATCAGGCTGACGGCGCCGACGGTGCCCTGGATGGTGTCCAGCAGCGTCAGGCCGGTGAAAACCCGCATGGTGAGCTGCTTTTCGCTGTCGGTCAGGGTGCCCCAGGACGGGATGTCGTTGGACACCGGCACCTTCTCCGGCAACCAGAAGTTGCCCGTGAGACGGTCCCAGACCTCCGCGTCCTTGTCGTCCTGCACGCGGTTCCAGTTGATCGCGGAGGCCCGGTCGATCAGCTTCATACCTTCAGACACCGTGACCCCATTTCGACTGGAACTGTGTTTGCCGGATCGGCACCACAGACACTACCCCTGGTGTCTGCCATCGCCGAACACCGCTAAAAGTTGTGTTCGCGTGTCGCGCACACGGAGCCGATTCAGCGGATGAACTCATACTCGGTCGACTTGAATTTTCTGGTTTCCAGCCAGTACTGCCAGGTCATGCCGCTCCACAAGGTGCGGTTGACGCCGTGCTCGTCCATGTACCAGCTGTGGCAACCACCGGTGCTCCATACGGTGCCGGCCAGGTTCTGCTGCAGCTCGGCGTTGTACTCGTCCTGGGCGCGTCGGCTCGGCATCAGCGCGGCGGCGCCCGCCTTGTCGGCCGCGGCGATGGCCTGCGCGGCGTAGCGGATCTGCGACTCGATCATGAACACCACCGAGTTGTGGCCGAGCGCGGTGTTCGGGCCGAGCAGGAAGAACAGGTTCGGCATGTTCGCCACCGTGATGCCGCGGTGCGCCGCCATGCCCTCGCGGTTCCACCGGTCGACGAGGTCCTCTCCCCCGAGGCCCTTGATGTCGACATAGGTGTACGAGTCGGTGACGTGGAAACCGGTGCACCACACCACCACATCGACGGGATGCTCGACACCGTCGCGGGTGACGATGCCGGCCGCGGTCATCCGCTCGATGCCCTCGGTGAAGACCTGCGTTTTCGGGTTGGCAATCCCGCGATAGTAGGTGTCGGAATTCAGGATTCGCTTACAGCCCGCCACGTAGTTCGGGGTCAGCTTCCGCCGCAGCTCGGGGTCCTTGATGCTGCGGTTGATGTTCCATTTGCCCAGCAGCTCACCGATTTTGAGCAGTCGCGGCTGCTTGGTCATGGCGAAGCCGACGCCTTCGTGAATCCAGTAGATGGCGTCCCGCATGAGCGCCCGCGTACCCGGCACCCGGCGGAAGGTGTTCTTCACCCACTCCGGAAATGCGTTGTTGGGCCGGGGCATGACCCACGCCGGGGTGCGCTGGTACAGGTGCAACTCGGACACCTGGTCGACGATCGCGGGCACGATCTGGATGGCGCTGGCGCCGGTCCCGATCACCGCGACGCGCTTGCCGGTGATGTCGACGCTGTGGTCCCACTGCGCGGAATGGAAAGCGGCACCGGCGAATTCGTCGCTGCCTTCGATCTCCGGAATGGACGGGATGTGCAGCCCACCGGCGCCGGAGATCAGGAACTGGGCGATGTACTCCTGGCCGTCGGTGTCGTAGATGTGCCAGCGCCGCTCGTCTTCGTCCCAGTGCGCGCGGTCGACGTGGGTGTTGAACCGGATGTTGCGCCGGAGGTTGTGCTTGTCGGTGACGCCCTTGAGGTAGTCGAAGATCTCGGGCTGGAACGACCACATGTGCGTCCAGTCGGCCTTCGGCTCGAAGGAGAACGAGTACATGTGTGACGGGATGTCGCACGCGCAGCCCGGGTAGGTGTTGTCGCGCCAGGTGCCGCCGACCTCGTCGGCCTTCTCCAGGATCAGGAAGTCGCGCTCGCCGAAGCCCTGCTTGCGCAGCGCGATGCCCATGCCCAGCCCGGAGAAACCGGACCCGATGATCACCGCCCGCGTCACGATGGGCTCGGCGGCCTCGTTGCCGACGGACTGCGCTCCAGTTGACTGCTCGACCGTCATGAACCTGCTCTTTCCTGGGAACGGCGGTACCGGATACTGCACAGTCTCCGGTCAGACCCCCGAGGTGTCAACGCACCACGTCAGGAGCGGAATCGTCAGCCGACGGACTCTTCGCGGCGCACCGCATCGTGCACCGGCAGATCCAGGTCGAACCGGATACCGAGCAGCCTGGCGGTGCCGTTGATGGCGCCGATCATGATGGTGGTCATGTGCGCGACGAACTGGTCGCGGGGCAGCCGGCGCGGAGTGTCGTCGCTGCCGCCGAGCCACCAGTCGGTCGCCGACGCGGCAGCGCCGAACAGCGTGAACGCCGCCAGCTCGAAGATGGCCGAATCCAGGTCCATGTCCTTGAGTTCGCCGCTGATCATGGCGGCGATCGCCAGGGTGATGTCGCGGCCGCGGTTGACGGTCGTCATCGCGGCGGCGGACTGGTCGGCGAACCTGCCCTGCAGCAGGAAGCGCACCACGTTGGGGTGCTGGTCCACCAGGTCGACGTAGTGTTCGACGGCACGACCGATGATCTGCCCGGTCGAATCGTGCTCGATGTCGCTGGACGGAATGACGGCCGCCCACAACATGTCGCGCATCCGCTCGCCGATCTGCGAGAACATGTCGGATTTGTCGGCGAAGTGCCGGTAGATCTTGGGCTTCGCGGTGCCGGCCTCTTCGGCGATTTCCCGCACGCTGACATTCGGGCCGAGCCGGTCGATCGCGCGGAACGCGGCGTCGACGATCTCCTCGCGGACCTTGAGCCGGTGTTCGCGCCAGCGCTCGCTGCGGGCGTCCACTTTCTCGGGCGCACCCTTGGGCGGAGTGACCTTCACCTGCACGGTGACCGACGGAACGTTCACGCCCGGCACACCAGGAACTTTCACCCCGGCCTGGATGCCGGTGCGTGGAAGAGATGGCCTGCGCACCCCGCCACTGTACCGGGCGGGCCAAATCTGACCTGCTCAGACCGCCCGGCGCGGCGCATGTCACACCTGCCGATGCCTCGTCGCACCCAGCGGATGGACAGCCTGCGCGCGTAGCATCGGCGTCAGGCCTCGCCCGAAAGTACCGGCCTGACAAGGAATTGATTGCATGGTGCAGCGGTACGACGTCATCGTCGCCGGCGGAGGTCCCGCCGGATCGGCGGCTGCGTGGCGTGCCGCGCAGACCGGCGCGAGCGTGCTCGTCATCGACAAGGCCACCTTCCCGCGCGACAAGCCGTGCGGCGACGGCCTGACCGCCCGCGGGGTCAGCTACCTGCAGAAGATGGGCCTGGCAGATCAGGTCGCCGAGTTCCACCGGATCAATCGGGTCACGGTGTTCAGCCCGCACGAGTGGGAGCTGTCGTTCCCGCGCCGCCCCGGCATGCCCGACCACGGCTGCACTGTCAGCCGAACCCACCTGGATGCGCTGTTGCTCGGCCATGCCGCGGCCGCGGGCGCGGAGGTACGGCAGGGTAGCGAGGTGGCGGGCGTCGAGCGCAGCGACGACGGCCGTGTCACCGGTGTGGTCCTCAAGGATGGCGAGACGGTGCACGCGGACGCCGTGATCGCGGCCGACGGCGCCTACTCCCCGATCAAACGGGCACTGCAGGTCGAGTCGGACTTCCATGGCTATTCGGCCATCGCGATTCGCGCCGAGATGCCGGCCGACCGGCCGGACTCCGACGCTCTGGAGATCTATCTCAAGCTGCTGTTCGACGGTGACCAACTGCCCGGCTACGGCTGGGTGTTCCCCATGGGCAACGGCTCCTTCAACATCGGGCTGGGCTACGTCAACAGCTATCGGAACTGGCAAGCCATCAACGCAACCCGGTTCCTCGGCGACTTCCTGAACACGCTGCCGCGCGACTGGGCGCTGCCGTCGATCGACGAATTGAAGAAGAACCGGAGCGTCCGGGCCTGGCGCCTGCCCATGGGGTTCACCGCATGGCCGCCGTGGCGGCCCGGCGTCCTGTTCGCCGGTGATGCGCTGGGCGCCGGCAAGCCGGCCTCCGGGGCGGGCATCTCGAAAGCACTCGAATCCGGTTTGGCCGCAGGCGAATGCGCCGTCGCGGCACTCGCGAACGGCGGTCCCGACGACTTCACCAACTACCAGCAGCGGATCGAGGCCGCGTGGGGCCGCGAGTACCGGCGTGGCCGGTTGTTTCACAAGCTGGCCGGCATCCCATGGGTGGCCGATGCCGGCCGCCGCGCGGTCGACAGCCGCGTCTTCCGCGATGTGCTGCTGAAGTCGCTGTACAAGAAGGCCGAGGGGCCGGCACACACCTGACTACGCTGCCGGCCGGGCGCCATTTCCTGATGGCGCGTGATCGGCCTTCGTGCCGGCGGGCGCGTCGGATTTGGTTGTGCTCCTGGCAGTTTCGCTTCGCCGGTCGCCGGCCTTGACGGACGGTGCGGTCGCGTCGGTACCGGTATCTGTGTGACCGGCGTCCGCGGACTGCGGTCGCCGATCGCGGGTCTGCCGCACCGGCGCGACGGCGTCTGGTGTCGGCCGCACCGAACGTACGCGCTTGGTCGGTTTCCCCTTCGAGGCGGCCGGTGACGACGGGGCCGCCACATCACCGGAGGCCGCGGTCGAGTCCGGGTCCCCCGACGTCGCCTGCGCGGTCCGCAGTGCCGTTGCCGCGAGGCGGCTTCCGGTTGTCGGCACTGCCTGGGATGTCGTCGTCGCGGCGACAGACGCGAGTGCGGTACTTGGCGGCGTAGCCGACGTCGGCTTCTGGCCGCCGACCACCTGCAACAGCTTGGCCACCGGACGAGTGATATTCGTCAGCGCCGCAGTCACATTCACCACCGTCTGCCGGATCGCTCTGGCCAGCGGTGAATTGTCGACTGTCGTCGCGGGATGGTTGGTGGTGGGTGTCACCGGTTCGGTGGCATCCACCGTCGGTTGCGGCAAGGTCGGCGTGTACTTGCCGGTCCGGAGAATCTCCACTGACTGCGCCAGCGCTCCCGGCAGCTCTTTGAGCGCGGCCTTGATCTTGGCCTGTGGCGTGGTCCAGCTGAATTGCTTGACCTGGCTGGGATCGGCCGTGCGCTCATAAGCGCTTTCGATGATGACGCGCAGAACCGGGTCCATGGCGTCGACAAGGCGCTGCGCCCCGATCAGGGACGCGGCAAGGCGCAGCGGCGCCAGCAGCGGCAGGCGCTGCGGGAAGGTCACGTACGTGGTGTTGCCCACGGTGGTGCTGACCGTGTTGGAACTGGCCTTGGGCTCCAGCGCATATCCCGGCAGGACATGCTCGAACACGATGCCCATGACGGCGTTGACGACGGCCAGCGGGTTGAAATACGCCGGGAAATCAGCGAATCCGTCGTACTGGTTCTGGTAGACCGTGGTCTGGAATGGACTGTCGGACGGCCCCGGTCGCCCGAACGGAAACAGGTCACCGAGAATCGGCATGCGATTCCACGCGGTGAAGCGGGACAGGATTCCGCCGTTCGGCTGGTACGGATCGCCGATGAGGGTGAACGTGTAGTCGCCCGCATGAGCCACGTAGGCCGGGTCCTTGGCCATGTCGGCGCGCGCGATCTCGGCAACCTCCGCGCCCTGGGACATGCCGAGAATGGTGATCTTCTCGCCAGGTGCCTGTTTGGCGATGTCCTGCTCGAGATATCCGGCGCCGATGCGCTCGGACTGCTTCAAGGAATGCGGCCAGTACGGAATGCCCGACAAACCCGGCAGCGCGGAGATGATCGGCCACTCGACGTTGATCTGCCCCGGGTAGGGCACGACGTGGAACGAATCTCCTTGCGGGACAGCGGTTCCGTAGAAGAACATCGGGATGCTCAGCCCGAGCGGGTCGAAGGACCCACCGATGCCGATCGTGGTGTCGACGAGCCGTACGGCGACCTGCGACACGATCGGAGCACCCGGTGCCGCCACACCGGCCACTGCCGCCGCCGCGATGCCGACCGCGACACCCCTCGCCAAGACCGTGGTCGTCCACCGCGACGATTGCCATTGTTGTGTTGAGTTGACCCCCATAGCCGCAGGACGCTATAGCAATCCCGCATTCGAAAACAAGAGTTCTTTTTAAAAACAAGAAGTCTTGTTCAAAAGCGTCCGCAATCGGCGATCAGCAGGTATGAAGGACCCGCGATCACCGCACCGAGGCGGCGATACCGGCCCGCACCACTGCCATGAAGCTGGTCAGATTGCCGATCAGGGTGTCGATGCTCGGGCGTGATTCGGGGTCGGCTTCGTGGTCGTGCAGCCAGTCGGCAACGGCCTCGAACAGACCACCGACCGTCAAGACCGCCAGCGCATGCAAGTCGAGCGCGGCATTGTCCGCGATCTCCGGGAACTCGCGACGCCGCCACAATTCTTCGACAAACGTTGCGGTCCAACGCCGATTCTCGCGACGCTGACGCTCGACCCGCGGCGAGATGCCCGCGCATTCCCCGAACGCCACCACCGCAATCCGGGGGTCATCGACCAGAGCGTGGGCGAACGCCGACAGCAGCAGGCGGACGGTCTCGTCGTCGTCATCCGGTGCGCTGCCGAGGATCTCGACAACATGGCGTTCGATGCGCTCGGCGATCTGCCGGAGCAACTCGATGTAGCAGTCTTCTTTGCTGTCGAACGTCTCGTAGAACGCCTTGTTCCCCACGAACGCGTTCTGGCAGATCTGCTCGATCGAAGTGTTCGCATAGCCGTCGCGGGCGAACAGCTCGAACGCCGATGCCAGCAGTTGTTCACGGCGGTGGATTCGGCGCTGCTCGGCGTCGAGACCGCGTATCGTGCGCGGACTTCCTGATGTCGCGGATCGTGGCGCGGTGGTTTTGCCTGTGCCCGCCGACGGTCTGCTCATGGCCTGGGAGTGTAGTAGCGCCGGGCAAACGCGACGGGCTACAACGGCGTCAGCGCCGACCGCGCTTGGCCTGGCCCGGCTTTCGCGCGACCTTGCCGGCCGCGGCCCGGGCCGCCTGCTTGGCGAGGGTCTTCTCCCGTGCGCTGCGTTTCGGCGCCGGCTCGGCCTGCCCCCGAGACGAACTCGCCTTCCGGCCCCGCACGATGCCGATGAACTCCTCGACCAGCTCCGACTGCTCCCCTTCCGGAAAAGCGAGTGCGACGGAGCAAGTGGGTGCGTCAGTGATGGGCCGGTACGTGAGGTCCTTGCGGTGATACAGCCGCGCGAGCGACTGCGGGACGATGAGCGCACCCATCCCCGCGGCCACGAGTTCGATTGCGTCCTCGGTGGTTTCGGGCCGGTGGTCGACGGGCGCGCCCGGAGCATCGGCCCACGCGACCACATGGTCGAGCGGTACGAGGATCGGTTCGCCGTCGAGGTCGGCGGCGGCGATCTCGTCGACGGCGGTGAGCAGATGATCGGTCGGCACCACGGCCACCGTCGTCTCCTCGTACAGCGAGATGACGGCCAGGCCACTCGTGTCGGCCGGCAGCCGGAGCAGCGCCACGTCGACGGTGCCGGCCCGGAGTGCGTCGGCCGCACCGGCCGCGGTGACCGGATGCAGAATCAGCGCCGCCTCGGGATGGCGCTCGGCCCAGATCCGCGCCCACTTCGCAGGCGTCGCGCCGGGGACGTACCCGAGGGTCAATGAGGCCGACAAGGAGGACGGTGACACGGCGATCACGCTACCCAAACGCGCGTCGGGCGGTTCGTGGTCAGCGCCGATAATTGAGGCATGACCGGGCCAGGCGTCTTCACATTCCATCTCGTCGAGATGCCTGTCACGGCGACGGTGCCGCTGCTGCGGCGACCACCTCAGCCCGACCGGGTGACGGGGCTGCGCTACGCGGAATGCCTGTCGCTGATGCGTCTCGGCGCACCGACGGTCTCCCCCGACCGGCTGCAGTTGCGGCGGCTCGCGATGTTCGCCCGGTGGGACGACGAGTCCGCGATCGACGCCTTCCTGGCCGATCCGGGCGCACGCTTCGCTGCCGGCTGGCACGTCCGGATGACGTTTCTGCGGCGCTGGTCCACGCTCGCGGCACTCCCGGATCTACCGCAGGAGGCCGATGCCTCCGACGCTGACGAGCCCGCCGTCGCCGTCACGTTGGCCCGCATGCGACTGCCCGAGGTGCCGCGCTTCCTCTCGTGGGGCAAGCCGGTCGAGCGGTTGGTCCGCGACCATCCGGACGCCACCCTGGCGCTGGCGGCAGTGCGACCGCCCCGCTCGATCTCCACCTTTTCGATCTGGAACTCGGTGCGGGCGATGACGGACATGGTGCACGGCCGGGGTGGAGCAGATGAGCTCGCTGAACCGGCGCGACATGCTGAGGCGATGGCCGAGCGCCGCCGCCGCGACTTCCACCACGAGTTCGCGACCTACCGGTTCCGGCCGCTGTCCGAACACGGCTACTGGGACGGTCGTACCGGTTACGTCCCGCGGCGTTCCAGCTTGTAGTGCAGGCGGACGGCCGGCAGGTTCCACATTCGCAGCACATGGTCGGTACGGAGCACCTGCTCGCGGTCGACGTAGAGGTCGAACGTCTCGTGCACGGGCACCCGCCGCGCGAAATGGCGACCGCGATCACGGACCAGGACGTACGCCCCGTCGGTGCCCCACGGGCCGGACGGGGAGGACAACCGCAGACCACCGTCCGGCAGGTGCTGCGGCCGCAGGAAGACCTGGACGTTGCCCTCCTCCAACGGGAACGTCACGTGCACGCTCGCCCGATCGGCGCCGGGAAGCGTTCTGCGCGAATAACATCCGCTGAACACGGTGTCGCCGTTTCCACGCAGGGTCCGAATCCAGCCGGCCGCGACCTGCGCGCCGGTGCCGTCGGTGATCACCGACACCCGGCCGTCGATGCCCCGTGCGACGTCGAGGGGACGCATCGGCAGCGCCAGTTGTTGCACGCGCTTGCCGAACACACGCGAGATCAGTTCACCGCCGGGCCAGAACAACGGTGACCAGCTGCTCCACACCTCCATGCGCCAGCGCGCGGTGTGGGTGTAGAAGTCGTGGATCATCGGGTGGACGGCCGCGGCGTCGAACCCGGGCCCGGACAGTCCGTCGAGATCCGGCTGCAGCCCGGCGTCCGGATCCTCGTCCCGCAGCGCGCCACCGCGCCGGGCCGCTTCGTCCAGCAGCCAGTTGTTCCCGCCGTCCCGCGACCCGAGTGGCGCCTGCAGCCAGGCCTCGCCGTCATCGAGATCGACGCCTCTGCCGGTTGCCCGCCAGAACTTGCGGGTCGCGAGATCCAGCCGCGAAAACTCCACATCGCGGATCGTACGGGGTCACCGCCCCGGCCTACCGATAGGCTGATGCCCATGAGCAGGCCCAACGCGCAGTCCATGAAACCCGCCACCGCGGCGAAGAAGCTGGACGTGTACTTGCCCGCGACGCCTGCGGAGTTCCAGGAGAACGCCATCACCCGCGCCGAGCTCGCCGCCCTGCAGGCCGACCCGCCACAGTGGCTCAAGGACCTCCGCAAGAACGGGCCGCACCCCAAGAACCTGGTGGCGGCCAAGCTGGGCATCTCGATCGCCGGCCTCACGCGCGGTGGCGTCGAGAAGGCGCTGACCACCGAGCAGATCGACGCCCTCCTCGAAGAGAAGCCGGACTGGCTGGTCATCGAACGCGAGAGCTACCAGAACGTGCTGCGCGAGCAGCGACGCATCAAGTCGCTGCACGCCGATCAAGATCGCGAAGCGTGACGGACCGGTAGCCACCGGCCCGTCACCGCGGGCACTCACCAGAGGTCGAAACCGACATTGGTGCTGGGATAGTGGCTGCTGAAGTTGTGATTGATCCAGTAGTTCTTGGCGAGAAAACCGGTGACGCCGGTGTTCGCGACATTCGTGTTGGTCTTCGAGTTGTTGACCTCGTAGGTGGCGGTCGGGCCGCCGACGCCCACCCGGTAGGCGACGTGCATGTCGAGTGAGTCACCTTGTGGCGCAACGGCCGTCACCGTTTCGGTGGCGCCGGGGGCCAGTATCCGCTGGGGGCCGTCGACCCATGTGCCGTTGGGGCTCGTCCCGTCATCGAGCAGGAACTGAACCTTGTCGGTGTGGTTGGTGATCGTCATCGCGATGGTCGGCTCGCCGGGATGAGTGACCGGCATGGTGCCCGCGTTGGCGACAGCGGTGAAGGACAGCGCGGCGGCAATCCCCGTTCCTGCCGCGGCGATACGGTCCGTCGTGATGTTCATGGGCCTCCTGCACGTGAATGTTGTTTTCCGAGACGGGGTTTGGGACGTCTCTCTGACACCGCCAACTATTCCGCGAATGACGTCTTCCCGGATTCCCCCGAACAGCGGATTCGCCGGTGGAACCGCACTCCACCGATCGGCGGACATACCGACTCCGCCGAACGGCCGCCACGGCGATCTGCTTGGCTAGACCCGATGGCTGACACACCGAACCCGCCGCTGGGCATCGCCACGTTCAACGTCAACGGGATCCGGGCGGCACGCCGCCGCGGCTTCGACGCCTGGCTCGCCGAGCGGGGACTCGACGTGGTGGCCCTGCAAGAGCTGCGCTGCCCACCCGCGGAGGTCGGCGCGTTCGACGGCTATCACGCGGCGATCGACAGTGGCTCCATCCCGGGCCGCAACGGCGTCGCGATCCTGACGCGGGAGGCACCTTCCGACGTGCGGACCTGGGTCTCGCATCCGCCGCGCAGCCGGGGACTTGGGGCGCAAGCGCTCGAGGGCCGGTATCTCGAGGTCGACCTCGCGGACGCTCCCCTCACGGTGGCGTGCCTCTACCTGCCGAAGGGCGGCCTGCCCGCGCACCTGCAGCGGCCCGGCAACATCCGCGACATTCCGGACGGCGGCGCCAAGTACGAACGGAAGATGCGTTTTCTCGGGGCGTTCTCGCGCGAACTGAGCCGCAACCGCCGGGCGGCGCTCGCGGCGGGCCGCGAGTTCCTGCTGCTCGGCGACCTGAACGTGGCCCACCTGCCACACGATGTGACCAATTGGCGGGCCGCGCAGAAGAT
Source organism: Mycobacterium sp. UNC410CL29Cvi84 (assembly GCF_000686745.1). Classification (NCBI taxonomy): domain Bacteria; kingdom Bacillati; phylum Actinomycetota; class Actinomycetes; order Mycobacteriales; family Mycobacteriaceae; genus Mycobacterium; species Mycobacterium sp. UNC410CL29Cvi84. The sequence continues at coordinate 72,012 of NZ_JMLM01000009.1, read as the reverse complement.
GGAGGGTTTCCTTCCCGAGGAACGCGCCTGGCTGGACGCACAGATCGGGCCGCGCACACTCGTCGACGTGGTCCGGACGCTGCACGGCGACCGCCCCGGGCCGCTGTCCTGGTGGAGCTGGGCCGGCGAGTCGTTCGTCAAGGACGTGGGTTGGCGCATCGATCACCACCTGGCCACGCCGCGGCTCGCGCGGACCGCCGTGTCGGTGACGGTCGACAAGGAGGCCGCACCCGGCGCGCGGCTGTCCGACCACGCGCCCGTGGTCGTGCAGTACGACTTCCCCTGAACTGGCACGCGATGAGTTGTGCGCGGGCCGGCTGTCTACCTCTGTGACGGCACCCGCTTCGGGGCGCCGCGGACCACAGGAGCAGCCGATGCACGCCATGATCTTCGTCCACCTGCCCGTCGCCGACGTCGCGCGCTCGCGGAAGTTCTTCTCCGGCCTCGGCTATTCGTTCAACGAGACCTTCAGCAGCGACAGTTGCGTGACGGTGGTGCTGGGCGAGAACCAATTCGCGATGCTCACGCAGCGCGACGTCTTCGACTCCCTGCACCCCGCCGAAACCGCCGACGCGTCGAAGACGAAAGAGTGCGTCATCTGTCTGGGCGTCGACAGCCGCGAGTGTGTGGACAAGCTCGTGGACGGTGCTCTCGGCGCGGGCGCGACGGCGGGCGACACCGATGACGAGGACTTGATGTACGGCCGCAGCTACCACGACCTCGACGGCCACTCCTGGCAGATCTTCGCGATGACGCCAGTCGCCACCTAGTCCGAGAACCGCCCTCGGCGAGTGCCGCGCGTCGCTACGATTCCCCACCATGCAGTCGGCCCGTGCACACGACGACGACCTGACGGACAGCCCGATCGATCCGTCCTGGGTTGTCGACGGCCACCCGCGGGCACGGTCGCGGCGCTGGCACACCAGCAGCGACTCGGCAGTCGAGTTCTACATCTGGGACTGTTCGGCGGGCACGTTCGACTGGACGTTCTACTCCGAGGAGGCGGTGCACATCGTCGCCGGCGAGGTCCGGATCGGCGATCCGCAGACCGGAATCTGGCTCAGGCCCGGCGATTCCGCGGTGTTCGCCGCGGGCACCACCCACCGGTGGCACGTCCCGGACTACGTCCGGAAGCACGCCACTCTGCGTACCCCGCTCCCGACGGCGCTCATCCGGGTCGGCCGCTTCGCGACGCGGGTGGGCCGTCGCCTCGCCACCGCCATCGGGCACGCGACGCACTAGTCACCGTCGGCGCGGGGCAGCGCACCACTGCACGAAACGCGCAAAAGCCCGACTAATACGTACAAGCTCGCGCTGTGATGCCGGTTACAGCGACGCTTCTGAGATTGCTCCAGTCACACCCTCAGGAGATAGCTGATGTTGGTTGCCCTCGGCCTGACCATGGTCGCCGCCTTCATGGTCGTCATCATGACCAAACGCGCCACGCCCATCGTGGCTCTGATCGCCGTCCCCGTGATCTTCGGGCTGCTGGCCGGGGCCGGCAGCGGAATCGGGAAGATGATCACCGACGGCATCAAGGACCTGGCGCCCACCGCCGCGATGCTGTTCTTCGCGATCGTGTTCTTTGGGATCATGATCGATGTCGGGCTGTTCGACCCGGTCGTCCGCACCGTGATCCGCGTGGTGGACCACGATCCGGCGCGACTGGTGGTCGGCACTGCGGTGCTCGCGGCGGTTGTCTCGCTCGACGGGGATGGTTCGACGACGTTCATCGTCACGGTCTCCGCGCTGCTGCCCCTCTACCTGAAGCTGGGCGTGAGCCCGGTGGTGCTCACCGTGGTCGCCGGGTTGGCGAACGGCACGATGAACATCCTGCCGTGGGGCGGCCCGACGGCCCGCGCGGCGGCCGCGCTGAAGATCTCTCCGTCCGAGGTGTTCGTCCCGATGATCCCGTCGCTGATCGCCGGGATGTTCATCGTGCTGGCCTTCGCGTGGCACCTGGGAGTGCTGGAGCGCAAAAGGATCGGCTCGATCGTCGTCCGCGAGCGGGTCCTTGCGGGTGTCGGTGCCGGCCCGGAACCGGCGGGCTTGAGCGGCGGCGACGCATTCGAGGGCGCCGCCGACGACTCGGGCGCGATCTCCGGCGCGTTCGCCCGACCAAAGCTGTTGTGGTTCAACGCATTGGTGACCGTCACGCTGCTCGCGGTGCTCACCATGGACATCTTGCCGATCCCAGTGCTCTTCATGATCGCCGCGGCGGTGGCCCTCATCGTCAACTTCCCGCAGGTCGCCGAGCAGCAGGCCGCGATCACCCGGCATTCGTCGTCGATCGTGTCGGTGGTGGGCATGGTGCTCGCCGCTGCCGTACTGACCGGAGTGTTCAAGGGCACCGGCATGGTGGAGGCGGTGGCCACCTGGGTCACCGGCATCATCCCTGACTCAATGGGTCCGCACCTCGGCGTGATCACCGGTGTGCTGTCCATCCCGTTCACGTTCCTGATGTCCAACGACGCCTTCTACTTCGGCGTCCTGCCGGTGCTCTCGGAGACCGCGAGCCATTACGGGATCAGCGCGGCCGAGATGGCGCGGGCGTCGATCACCGGACAGCCGTTCCACATGCAGAGCCCGCTGGTCCCGGCAATCCTGCTCCTGGTCGCGCTGGCCGGTGTGGGCCTCGCCGATCATCACAAGAAGGTGTTGTGGCGCGCCGCGGTGGTCTCGCTGACGATGCTGGTGGTGGGCGTCGCCCTCGGCCAGATACCGCTCTGACGGGCCGATCCGCGGCCGATCCGTCGTCGACGCGGTTAGCCTCGACCCTCATGCCGAGGATCCGATTACGCACGCAGATCCTGCTCCTGCAGATGGTGATCGTGACCGCCAGCCTGGCCGCCGGTTTCGGCATCATCATCCACCGCACCGACACGCAGACGCGAACCGAATTCGCCCGCCGCGCGCAGGCCATCACGGAGACGGTAGCCGTGGATCAGGAGGTCCAGGCCGGTGCGGCCGCGCAGTCCGCGGCGCGCCGGGCCGGGCACCCGGCCTCCGCCGCCGAGCTGGCCGCCGCCCCGCTGCAGCGGCAGGCCGCGGCGATCACCGCCCGCACCGGGGTGTTGTTCGTGGTGATCGCCGACAACGCCGGCTACCGCCTCGCACATCCGGACCCGACGCAGCTGGACCGGCCCCTGAGCACCGATCCGTCCGCCGTACTCGGTGGCGAGTCCGAACTGACCGTGCAGCAGGGCACTCTCGGCGATTCGGTGCGCGCGAAGGCGCCGATCCGCGGTCCCGACGGCACGGTCGTCGGCCTGGTGAGTGTCGGCGTGCCGATGGACACCGTCAACCAGGCCACCCATCGCACCCTGATGCTGCTGATTTCTTTGGTGGCGATTGCGCTGACCGTGGGGGCGATCGGCTCGGCGCTGTTGACCCGGCGGTGGCGCCGCCTCACCTTGAGCCTGGAGCCCGAGGAGATGGCCGAGCTGATCCGCGAGCAGGACGCGGTGCTGCATTCGGGCGCCGAGGGGGTCGTCGCGATCGACGCGGACGGCATCGCCCGGGTGATCAACGAGCGGGCGCGGGAGTTGCTCGGCATCACGGCCGAACCAGGGACGCCGCTCAGCGAGCTGGGCCTGACGCCCCGCGTGTCGGCGGTCGCGGCAGAGCCGACGACGGTGCCGGTGGCCGCGGCCGTCAACGAACGCGTGGTGCTGGTGTCGTCCCGGCGGGTGCACCGCCACGGCACCGATCTGGGTACGGTGCTCACCGCAGTGGACCGCACCGACATCGAGGCGCTCACGCGGGAACTGGACTCGGTGCAGGCGATGAGCTCTGCATTGCGGGCGCAGCGCCACGAGTCGGCGAACCGCCTGCACGTGGTGGCAGGCCTGCTCCGCGACGACCGGACCGCCGAGGCGCTGAGGTACCTGGACGAGATCACCGGCCGAGCCGGCGTCGCCCCGGTGCCGGGTCTGGAACGCCTGGACGAGCCGCATCTGCGGGCATTCGTCGGCGCGAAGGCCGCCCGCGCGCACGAGCGCGGCGTCGTGCTGCGAGTGGGTGAGGAGACGGCACTGGTCGGCACGCTCGCCCACCCGGTGGACACCACCACGGTGGTCGGGAATCTGCTCGACAACGCGATCGACGCGGCAGCCGAGAACGCGGCGCCGGGCGCGCGCGTCCCGGCGGTGGAGTTGGATCTGCTGCGCGACGGGCATGATCTGGTGATCGTGGTGACGGATACCGGGCCCGGGTTCACCGTCGACGACCCCTTCCTCGAAGGAGTTACGACGCGATCCGACCCGACGGTGCCGGGTGGGCGCGGGATGGGTCTGGCCATCGCACGGCAGGTGGCGCGCGGACATGGTGGCGACGTCACCATCGCCGCCCGCGGCGGCACGGACGGCGCGCCGACCACGGTGCTGGCGACGATTCCGGGAGGTGTTGTGGGCGATGACGCGTGAGCTGCGAATCCTGGTGGTGGACGACGACTTTCGGGTGGCCGCATTGCACGCCTCGGTGGTCGATTCGATGGCCGGATTGGTCACGGTCGGCTCGGCGCGAACCATCGCGGAAGCCAGGACGATCGTGGCCGGAGCTGACGCGGCGCAGGCGCCGGTGGATCTCGCGCTGGTCGACGTCTACCTGCCGGACGGCTCCGGCATCGACCTGGTGCGCAGCCTGCGCTGCGACGCCTTCATCCTGGGCGCCGGGGACGATGCGGCCAGCATCCGGGCCGGGCTCGCCGCGGGCGCCCTCCACTATCTGATCAAGCCGTTTCCGAACACCGAGTTGGCGCGGCGCCTGGCCGCATACACGGCGTATCGGCGGATCCTCGATGGCCCGCACCTGACCCAGGAGCAGGTGGACTCGGCGGTCTCGGTGCTGCGGTCCGAGCGCCCGGCCACCAAGAAAGACGACGGAGTCTCGCTGACCGAGCGCCTGATCGTGGATGCGATCCGCGCGTCGGGTGAACCACTGCTGGCCGACGAGATCGCGCAATTGGTGGGCGTCTCCCCCGCGACCGCGCGGCGCTACCTCGCGGATCTGGTGCGGGCCGGCACCCTCACGATGGGCCTGCAGTACGGCTCTACCGGCCGTCCTCGTCAGCGTTATGCATTGGCCACCTAGACGCCGACCGGCACCGACGTGAGCAGTGCCGCCGTGAGGGCGTCCACGTCGATCCGCGTGCTGCTTCCGCCCGCGACGACCGCTTCGCCGCCCACGAGGACGGTGTCGACGATGCGCGGTGTCCCGCACGTCAGCAGCGTCGCACCGGGGTCCGTCACCGGCAGGCACGCGAAGTCCCTATCGAAACGCAGCAGGGTCAGATCAGCGGGACGCCCGACGGTGACCCCGCCCGGCACCTCCGCCACCGGGCCGCCGAGGGCACGCGCGGCACCGTCGCAGGCAATCGAGAGCATGGTCGCGGTGTCGAACAGGTCCGCACGACGGGCGTGCGCGCGTTGGACATACGCGCCCGCGCGCAGCGTCTCGAGCATGTCCTGCCGGTCGTTCGACCCGGCACCGTCGACGCCGATCCCGACGGCGACGCCCTCGGCAAGCAACTCCGTGACCGGCGCGACGCCGGACCCCAGCCGCATGTTGGACACCGGGTTCCACGAGACCGCCGCGCCGCCGGCGGCGAGGATCCGCCGCGCGTACTCGTCGAGCTCCACACCGTGGACCGCGAGGAGTCGCTCGCCGATCAGTCCGCCCTCGGCGAGGTAGTCCACCGCTGACATCCCGGCGTGCTCGCGACACCGCGCGTCGTCGGTGCCGGTCTCCGACAGGTGGATCATCGTGGTCAGCGCGCGGTCAGCGGCGAACGCTGCCGCGGACCGCATGCCCTCGATGGTGAGCGACCGCGGGTTCGGCACGGCCAGGGCGAGCTGCACCCGGTCGCCGGCGGCCGCGGCGAGGCGGTCGACGTCGTTCAGGGCGGAGTCCAGCGGCTGCATCAGCCTGGGATCGAAGCCCCACTTGCGGGTGGGGTCGGCGCGGTCGGCGATCCCCCTTCCGAGTACCGCTCGCACACCGACGTCGGCGAGTCCCGCGAGTACCGCGTCGTGCACCTCGCTGCTGGGATGCGGCCACATGTGCTCCACCAGGGTGGTGGTGCCCGAGAGCAGTCCCTCGAGCGCGGCGGCGACCGTCGCGAGGTAAGCGCGCTCGGGAGTGATTGCGTTCATCGCCTCGCCCACCGCGAGCAACCATTGCAGGAGCGGCTGCCCCTCCCCGACCCCACGACACAGCGACTGTTGCAGGTGGGTATGGGTGTTGACGAATCCGGGGATCAGATGCGCGCCCGCCCCGTCGACGGTGCCGGGCGCCCACGGTGACGGGGCGTGGTCGCGCACCGCGGCGACGGCGCCGTCGGCGATCACGACATCGGCGTGCGCGCGCCACGAACGGCCGGTCCAGACCGTGACGTCGGTGACGAGCCGCACCTGCTGGTCCGTGCGCCGCGGCAGGGTCAACGAGCTCACTTGATGCCGATCGCGCGGTCGCCGAACTGCGGATCGAACAGGGTGGCGGGGTCGACCTTGGGGTCGACCTTGGCGCCCTGGGCGGCGAGGATCGGGGCGAGGTCGGCGACGAAGGCGTGCACCCGCGCGGTGTCGTACGTCGCCACCGAGCCGTTCTCGTTCGCGATGAGGCCCTTGGACTTGAGGACTCCGGCGGCGTACTCGGCCTCGCCGATCGCCAAGGGCGCGTTCGTCGCGTCCTTGGCGACCACGTCCGAGATGAGCTTGGCCGTGGCGCTGGGTGAGGTGACGAAGTCCGCATCCGCCTGCTGGATGATCGGGACCAGCTTCTTCAGGCAGAGCGCCAGCCCGGCGAGCTTGTCGGCACGGACGGAGACGTTCGAGGCGTACGGGTCGTAGCCCAGCTCGGAGAGGAGGCCGTACTGCACCGGCTTGTTCCAGGCCGGTGTGTCGTGCTCGTATACCCACGGTTCCGAGGTGACGTACCCCTGCTGGACAATGGCGGAATCGGCCACGAACCGGGCGGGGCTGCCGTCGTAGCTGGTGTCGAGCTGGGTCTGCTTGACGTACCCCTTGGCGAGCAGCCAGGTGGGAAACATCTGTTCCTTGGATACGACGACGGTGGCGCCCGAGGCCGCCAGCGCCTTGAGGTCCAGGCCCGGATGCTTCGCCGGGTCCCACATGAGGATGGCCGGGTTGTGGGTGATCAGCGGGGCGACGCCGACGACGCGCTGGCCGCCGCTCGCCGCGACCACCTGGTCGCCGTGCACCAGGCCGAGGTCGATGCTGGAGTCGACGTACATCTGCGAGGCGACGGACTGGAAGCCGATCGCCGCACCACCGGACTTCAGCCGCAGCTTGACGCCGGTGTCCTTGCCCTGCGCGACGAGCGTGCCGGTGACCGACTTGCCGGTGACGTCCACCGCGTAGTCGCCACCCAGCATCTGGAACAGGCCGCCCATGTCGGCCTGGGGCCGCCACTGCAGTTGCACGGTCACCGTGGCAGGGCACACGTCGTTCAGACGCTGGGCGGGGGCTGCGGCTTCGAACGAGACAGACGCCGCGGGACCGGTCGACGTGCCGCAGCCGGCGAGGGCCACCGCACCGAGGCCGACCACGGCTGCCGCGGCGGCACAACGTGCGAGCTGGAAGGGCGAGCTGGACATCTGTTCTCCTGCAATGGGATCGGGCTGATGATCGACCCGAAGGAACGCCACGAGCTGGCGGGGACGATTACACACTCACCTACCCGTTAGGCGGTCGCAACTCCCGCCGGTGCATGTAACAAGAACTTCACAGCAGGGATATCCTGCTAATTACATGCAATCCTCAGAATGGCTTCTGACCGCGAGCAGTCACTGCTCACCACGGCGCCCATCCCGGAGGTTCTCGTGCCATCCCCCGCCCACCTGATCGACACCCGGAACGACGTCGACGCTCGCCACCTCAAAGCGGCCGACCAGGTCTCGTTCCACGACGTGTCCATGACCTACGCAACCGGCACCACCGCCTTGTCGTCGGTCACGCTGTCCGTCCGGCGCGGCGAATTCGTCGCCATCGTCGGGCCGTCGGGCTGCGGCAAGTCCACCCTGCTGCGCCTCGCTGCAGGCCTCGAACGCCCATCCGCGGGCCTGGTCGCCACCGGCACCTCGTCGGTGGGGTTCATCTTCCAGGCGGCAACGCTCATGCCGTGGGCGACAGTGCGCAAGAACGCATCTCTGCTCGTGGAACTCGACAGGATGCCCGCCGGAGAGCGCACCACACGGGTCGACGCGGCCCTCGCCGCCGTCGGTCTCGACGAGTTCGCCGAGCAGTTGCCGAAATCACTGTCCGGCGGGATGCAGATGCGCGTCTCCCTGGCCCGCGCGCTCGCTCTCGAGCCCGAGCTCATGCTGCTCGACGAGCCCTTCGGCGCCCTGGATGAGTTGACCCGCCAAGAGATGCAGCTGCAGCTCCTGGACCTGTGCGAAAGGCGCGGGCTCACATCCGTTTTCGTCACCCACTCCGTATCCGAGGCGGTTCTGCTCGCGGACCGGGTGATCGTCATGTCCGCCCGGCCCGGCCGGATCGCCGCCGACGTCACGGTCGACCTGCCGCATCCTCGCGGTCCGCTGCTGCGCTTCGAGCGGCAGTACACCGAGACCGTCGCCCGTATCTCGAAACTGTTGAGGGAGATCGCATGACCGCCGCACTGAACCTGCCACTGACGCGGTCGACGGGCGGATCCCTGCCCGCGCCCACCTCCGTGTGGCCCGCACGAATCGGCCGGGGCTCTGTCGCGGTCGGCGCACTGGCGGCCGGGATCGGCCTCTGGTACGCCGTGACGTACCTGGTCCTCAGCCCGTCCCGGCGATTCCTCCTGCCCGCTCCGCACACGGTCCTCACCGAGTCGCTCCTGGACCCCGTCCACCTCCAGCCGATGCTCACAGCGCTCGGGGTGACGGCGAAGGTCGCAGCGATCGGATTCCTGCTCGCGGCGCTCATCGGCGTCGCGGTCGGCGCCCTGATGAGTCAGGCCTGGTGGCTCGAGCGCGCAATCTTCCCGTATGCCGTTGTGCTGCAGGTCGTTCCGATCCTCGCAATCACCCCGCTGCTCGGTCTGTGGTTCGGCTACAGCACCATGTCCCGGGTCGCGGTGTGCGTCATGATCGCCCTGTTCCCGATCATCACCAACACTCACTTCGGCTTCCGTTCCGTCGACCCCGGCCTGCACGAACTGTTCACCCTCGGAAGGGCTTCGCGCCTCCAGCGGCTCGTCCGGCTGGAGCTGCCCGCGGCGCTGCCGTCGATCCTGACCGGCCTGCGGATCGCCTCCGGCCAGGTGATCATCGGCGCCATCATCGGCGACATGTTCTTCGCGCAGGGCCGGCCCGGCATCGGAACCCTGATGGACAACTTCCGCGCGCAGCTGCGGTCGACCGACCTCATCGCAGCGATCGCCCTCGCCGCCGCCCTCGGCGTGATCGTCTTCGTCGCCTGTTCCGCGGTGTCGCGGCTCGCCGTCGGCCGCTGGCACACCTCCGGCGGTGCTCGATGACCGCCTACCGCAACCACCTTTCCTTTTCGAAACATGTTGGAGCACAAGGATGACCGCCTTCTCCGTCCCGCGTATCGACATCGCGCCCTACCTCGACCCCACGGCGTCCAAGGACACCGACCCCGCCTGCGCCGCCGTAGCCGCACGGATCGACGAAGCCTGCGCCGGCGTCGGCTTCCTTCAGGTGATCGGGCACGGCGTCCCCGCCGACGCGATCAACGGACTCGCCGGTGCTATCGACGAGTTCTTCAGCGCGCCTGCGGAATTCAAGCGCGCTTTGCGCCGACCGGGCGAGAACCGCGGTTACACGCCGCCGAAGTCCGAATCCCTGTCCATGAGCCTGGGCGTCGCCCCCGCCAACGCCATGAATGACTTCTACGAGGCGTTCACGCTGGGCACGGAGGCCGCGGCCCACCCGCACGCGGACCTGCCGGCGGCGGATTACCCGGACAACAGCTGGCCGGACCTTCCGGGATTCCGCGACGCCGTGGCGGCCTACTTTCACGAGGTGACCGTCCTGTCCCGGGCGCTCCTGCGGGCCTGCTCCGACGCCCTGAGTCTCGGCACCGGGTACTTCGACCATCTCGTGGACCACTCCATCGACACGCTCAAGATGAACAACTACGCGCTCGCGCCCGGCGCGATCGAACTGGACGGTCCGCTCACCGGCATGGGTGCCCACACCGACTTCGGCATCCTCACCGTGCTGTGGGCCGATCGGGTCGCCGGGCTGGAGGTACTCGGACCTGACTCCGAGTGGCATCCCGTGCAGCCGGACCCGGGAGCATTTCTGATCAACCTCGGTGACGCGTTCGCGCGGTGGACGAACGACCGCTGGCGCGCAACCCTGCACCGCGTGGATCCGCCCGTCGTGGACGGACGGATCGAGCGGCGCCGCTCCGCGGCGTTCTTCCTCGACGGCAACCACGACGCCGTCATCGAGCCGCTGCCCGGCACGGTCGAGGCCGGCGCGCAGGGATATCCGCCGATCACCGTGGCCTCCCATCTGCAGGAGAAGCTCGCCGGGATGAAGACGGGACGCGCCCCCGCCGGAGCCGATCGCGAAGCCGCGCGCCTGCTGGGCGCCCGGTCCTGACCCCAACGACCTACCACGACCTTCCAAGGAGTCCGACAGATGAACGAGCAGTACGTGATGCAGGAACTGGACCTCGAGAGCCGCATGGGCGGCCTCGGCGTCGAGACCGAGCGCAGGGTCCCCCGCATCGACCTCACCGACCGCGAGGAGCGGCGCGAGGAGATCACCGATCAACTGTGGCGCGCTGCCACAGAGATCGGCTTCTTCCAGCTGGTGGGCCACTCGATCCCACAGCACCTGGTGGATGCCGCGTTCGCCCGTGCCGCAGAGTTCTTTACCCTCCCCGAGGAGACCAAAGCCGCTCTGCCACTGGACAAGCCCAACAACGTGGGCTGGGAGTTCTCCAGTCAGGTGCGGCCGTCGGTGGGCACGCCCGACCAGAAGGAGTCGTTCCAGATCACGCGGCCGCACATGACCGGACTCTGGCCGCAGGAGCAGCAGCTCCCTGGGTTCCGCGACTTCATGCTGGACTTCGAGGCGCGGTGCTGGGAGCTGGCGATGTGGGTGCTGTCCTGCTTCGCCGACCGGCTGGGTTTCGACCGCGACTTCTTCGCGCGCGCGCACGATCCGGAGTCCGACCAGTACCAGTCGACACTGCGACTCATCCATTACTACGCGCTGCCCGAGGAGCTGCGCGGCGCCCCCGGCACCTGGCGTGCGGGTGCGCACACCGACTTCGACTGCCTCACACTGCTTTTCCAGCGCGACGGCCAAGGCGGACTGCAGGTGTGCCCGGGGCGGGAGGCCGACGCGCAGGAGTGGACACCCGTGGTTCCCTCCGACACCGCAATCACCTGCAACATCGGCGACATGCTGATGCGGTGGAGCGACGACCAGCTGCTCTCCACCTTTCACCGGGTGCGGGTGCCCGGCGCCGGCGAGTATGCCGGCCCGCGCTACTCGATCCCGTTCTTCGCTCAGGCCAACCGCGACGTGGTCATCGACCCGCCCGCGGGCACGTACCCGCCGATCACTGCGGCCGAGTACCTTCGTCAGCGGGTCGCTGCGAACTACGCCGGTCCGAGGGCATGAACGCACCGGCCGCTGCCGGCGGCACGAGGAGGTCGGTGCTGATGACCGCAGGGTCGGATTCCCTACTCGGCGAAGCGGTGTACAAGCAGCTGCTGGACCGCATCTTCACCGGGCGGCTGCCGTCCGGCGCTCCGCTGAGCGTCCCGGCACTCGCAGCCGAGCTGCAGGTGAGCCGCAGTCCCGTCCGCGATTCGGTCCAGAGGCTGGTCGCGGACGGGCTCGCGGTTCACACCCCGCACGCGGGCGCCCGGGTCGCGCACGTCGACGCCGCGGAGATCGCCGATGTGTTCGCGGTGCGCGAGCTACTCGACGGATACGCGGCGTCGGCGGCGACATTGCGGGCGACGACGGCAGAGGTCGAGAAACTGGTGCGCCTCGTCGAGGACCAAAAGGAACGGCTCGCCGCTCCCGCGGACGCGCTGAACGAGGCCCGCTGGGACCTCGAATTCCACACCGCGGTGCGCGATCTGGCAGGCAACCGCGCCCTCAGCGAGGCGTTGCACCGGCTCGACGCCAAGGCCCACCTCTACAACAGCGGGCTGTGGTCCGACGACGCGGGACGCCGATTCGCCGTCGCCGAGCACGCCGCCATCGTGCACGCGATCGAGGTCGGTGACGCGGCGGCCGCCGAACGCGCCGCGGCAGCGCACGTCGCCGCGCTCGGAGTCCGGATGCGGCGCATCCAAGGGACGACCGCGGGGACGTACTCGCCATCGGGGTGCTGACCGCTGCCGCATGACGGCCGACCGTTCCTGCGCGGTGGCGTCACACCGTGGTGAGCAGGTGACCGGCTTTCAGGCCCGAACCGGTGAGGACCGCGACGACAGTGTCTGCGGCGGTGACCTCACCGGCTGCCTGTAGTCGGCGCAGCGCCGGCACGATCTGGGCGCTGGTGGGTTCGACGAAGAGCCCGGCCCTGGCGAGCTCCCCCACCGCGGGCAGCAACTCGTCTTCCGGCACCGCCACGGCAGTCCCACGGGTGTCCCGAATCGCCTGCAGCACTTCGCGGTCCCGCACCGGCTTCGCGATGGCCGTCCCCTCGGCGGCCGTCGTCGACCATTGGTGTTCGGTGACCTCATCGCGGCCCTGTTCGATGGCCGTGACGAGCGGGCAGCAGTTCTGCGGCTGGCTGACGAGGATTCGTGGCACATGTTCGATCGCGCCGGCCCGGTGCAGTTCGCCGAATCCGATGGCGCAGCCGAGAACCAGGCTGCCGGCACCCGCGGGAACGAGAACCGCAGTGGGAGCGCGGAATCCGAGGTCTTCCCACATCTCGTAGGCGATCAGTTTGATGCCTTGCAGGAAGTACGGGTGCCAGTTGTGGCTCGCGTAGAACGCTGTTTCGGCTCGGCGAACGGCCTCGTCGGCCACCTCCTGCCTTGTGCCGAAGACCAATTCGATGTGCGCGCCGTGCAACCGGCTCTGGACGATCTTGTTCGGCGAGGTCGCAGCCGGCACGAGGATGTGGGCTTCGATCCCCGCTGCCGCGCAGTACGCCGCGACCGAGGATCCCCCGTTACCGCTGGAATCCTCGAGCGCGCGGTCGATCCCTTGGTGACGTAAGACGGTCGTCATCACCGCGACGCCGCGATCCTTGAAGCTGCCGGTCGGGTTCATCGACTCGACCTTCAGGCCGACGTCGATGCCGTCGAAGGTCCGGTTGATCAACGGTGTCCGCCCCTCGCCCAGCGTCACCGGCTCGATGTGCGCCAAGGGATTTGGCAGCGCCGCGCGGTAGCGCCATTGCGAGTTGACCGCGGTGTCGATCCGCTCGCGACCGATGCCCGGCAGCGGTTCGAAGACCAACGGGCTGCCGTCGTCACCGCGCCAGCGGGGTTGGTCAGCGGGATAACGGCGGCCGCTACGGTCGACGAAACTCGGCCCAGGCGAGTTCACGGGGACCCTTTCCTACGTCAAAGCACACCGGATGGCTCTATGCGCTGAGGTTGATGACAGCACTCCAGGTACCGATTTGTAACGAGACTATTCGTCCACATCTTCTTCGTTCAGAGTTCCGTCAATGAACTTGATGACCTCGGACTGCAACCCGAGATTTCCAGCTTCGCCGAGTTCGTTCATATATTCCTCTGCGTCTTGCCTGAGGCCTTCATCGCCAGATGCGATAGCCCTGGCAAGAATCATCGGGACCGCGTTCCGCGTTAAATCGTAGACGGCCAAACCTGCCTCTTGACGGCCGCCAAGCAAGAGCTTCAGGACATCGAACGCCGTGCGCGGATCGTAATCCGAAGCTAGGGCGAGCTCTTTGCCGATCATGTAACGCTCTGCGCACAGCTGAGGGTCCAGTTCTGCTGCTTCCTTGAGGCGAGGAAGCCACCACTCGACGGCAAACTTGCCGCTCTTCACGAACCACCAAAAACCAGTCAGCTCTTCTCGATCCTGAGGACATGAGCGTACGTGCGCCACCCGCGAGTCCCAAAGGCCTGCAAGCCGGTCCCGAATGGCCGCATCGACCCTCTGCGCATGCATGAACTGCCAACCGATATGCCCCAAAGCGTCGCCCCGAATCCTAGGCGGCACAACGGAGAAGTATTCATGGGCAAGTGCATCGTCGATAGTTGTGTGGCCCCAGATTATGGCGCTCACTACCCAGTGACCGATTTGTTGCAGCGGATCAGTCTGAGTGCGCCAGCCCGCTACGATCTGATCGCCGCACTGAATTGCGCCGAGCATCGACGACCTCAACAGGTCATAAAGCGTGGAGTGGTAAAGGTGGCCAGCGATTGCTGTCGTCAGCGCGATCTGCTGTCCGGCCGACAGCCCAGAACTCGTTCCAAAAAGATCCGGAATTCGGGGTATCAGCCACTCGGGATCAGTCGAAAGCAACCGCGACAAGCGTCGGCCAATAACCGCCCTAGATGCGCCACGTGGATCGGACCTCGAAAGCTCCACCTCAAGGGCTGATCGCGCAGCCGCATACCAAATCGTTTCCCTTCCTTGCGACATCAGATTGATCAAGCCGCGAATTCTGATTGGCCACTGCCAGTTCAGAGAGATGGTCAGCGCGTCCATTCCGGCATCTACGTCGGCAACGTATTCGTCCCACGCCGCATCGTCGTTGGCGGAATTCGTAAGGAGGTCGGCGAACAGGGACATCGTATCTTCCCGAACCACCAATCCAGTTCGCTGATTGACTAGTTCTGCCAGAAGTGTAACCGCAGCCTTCTTCGCCCAACGGAAGTCCGGATCGTCATCGCCGCGGCCCCCCTCGGTCGGGAAGGCCGATTCGTCGTTGTGGCCAAGGACATCCGCTATCACTTCCGCAGTCTGTGTCCAGTCCGGTTCAAGGTCGGCCTTGACAGCAGCTTCCCATCCAACCAAGAGTGCCCTCAGATAGGTGGGACGCAGTCGCCTGACAAGTTGACTGACACCATCCAACGCTTTGGGTTTCGTTGATATGAGCGCTGTCAGTTCACGTCCCTGCCCTTCATGGGACGGCTCGGGCCCCCAGCCGTCGCCCGTGTCGTGCCAGCTCTCGAGATGCGCAGCTAGTTCAACCGGACTCATGGCAGCCATCTCGTCTTGACTCACTGGGCTATTCGGCCCAACCCACCCCGTCACTCGAAGTATCGGTTCAAGCGGCCGGTCGAAGACGCCGTATCTGGAATCTAATTCAGCCAGCTCAATTCGCAGCGGCGCAGGCAGAGCCTCCACTCCAATTGCCGACAGCCAGCGATGCCTCCAGCGATCCTCGCGTTCCCGAAGTTCCTCATCGATCTGAGCCTCATCCGCACCGGAGTTACGCATCCGCTCTTGGTGGCGGCGATTGTAGGCGCTCGAGCCCAACTCGATGAATTGGACGAGAGGGTCAAGCACTTCGGTCGACACAGTCGCGACCGCGCGAGCAAGTTCCCCATAGTCAATTCGGCATGAATCGTCATTCGAACGCTCATCGAACAAAAGCTCTGTCGCGACTGCCAATAGATCTTCGACGCGCTGCGTGTCACCACTCTGACGGATAGCCTCGCCGAGCGAAAACAATGCAATCTTTCGACCAAGAAGCATATCGCGCCCAAGCAGCGTTTCCTTCGCTTTTGACGCGTCTACAAGCATGGCTTTAACGGCGGAATCCCTGACGGCGTCGATTAGTGCCTGCTCCATGTCTTCGCATTCGTCGTCTCGGCGCCGGATTGAGTCCCGCGAGAAGTATGAGAAATCCAGGTCCTTTTTCAGGTGGCCACTGATCCGCTCATAGGCCACAAGCCAAGGCAGAACAATCTCGAGTCCGTCGTCTCCAAGTGCTGCAGCCACTTTCGGCAGACCTTGTTCGAACCAGTACGCGCCCAGACGCGCCGCGGGTCGACGGCGATCCCTTGTTTTGAACGGTTTAAAGAGCTGCTTGGCAAACCATGTGCCATCTCTCTGTTGCCCGCCTTGAAGGAGGTTCAGAGTGAACGCCACAAGATCCTCTGGATCCGTCCTCCAACCGAATCCGGTAGGTTGCCACGACTTAATCAGCGGCATCAATCGGACGGCTTGATCTGCAGAAATATTTGCGCCGACTTCAAACGTGCCTCTTCGGACCCACGCATTAGTGCTGTTCCCCAATTGCAGCAGCACGTTCACGACGGCTTCAGGTTCATCCGGCGCGACACGGACAAGATATCCGATCTCAGGCCAATAGATGTCTCGAACTAGACCGTTTTCGGTCTTCTCCGGCTCTGGCGGATAACTGAAGGCGCCCTTCTTTGCCAAAGGCACGACCCAGTGCGGATTCATCAGCCCCTCGAAAAAGGCACGCCTCAACGGAACAGTAGGTATTCTCCGCAGTACTTCGTCGACTTTTTCTTCAGTGGGTGGCAAGAACTTCGACGTCACGCTTACTCCTCGAAGGTCGCATTGATCTCGTCGAGCAGACTTTTCACCGCGACGAAATTTCCGAAGAAAGGAGCCGTGCGAACGTCGACTACGTCCTCAACAAACTTGATAGCGTCCAATAATTCGGTGTCGGTCGGTAGCGGGCGGTCGCCATGGCTATCGATGTGGGCCCACCGCACAAAATAGTGGTTATACATGTCCAACCACTGACTTACTGTGGGGTGGTTCTGGTTTCGCTCAGACCCTCCCGTAACCAAGGCAGCAGCGTTATCTCGATTCCGCCCATGCTCTTTCCGGGCCGCGCCAATCAGTGAATCAACAACGCAGGCCATAGCTTTCGGGACAGGAATCGATTCTTCTTCGCCCCCCAGGTCGAGCTGTGGGTGTTCGTCGGCCAGCTCCCTCAGCTTCCGTGCAAGATCGCTTGACGAAGGCCGGACGCGCTCGATCGGATCGTCGATTAGCGCAGTCTGCAGGCCCATCATCAACTCACGTATGCAATGACATATGACCGAAACGCGCGCTGATTCAAGACCGGATTCAGCGGGAGTCTGCAAAATCCGCAATGCCATTTCATACATACCCGCTAGGCGCGGGCTCCGATCTCGCAAGACCTTGACGATCTTCTGTTGTGCATCATTCATCGGAATTACCGCATCGGCGGCGGTCGGCGCGGCTACGCCACCTACACCACACACGCTTGATACGCCCTACAACATGCAGCTGACGCAACCCTCCACGGACGTGCCTTCCAGAGCCATCTGGCGCAGGCGGATGTAGTACAGCGTCTTGATGCCCTTGCGCCAGGCGTAGATCTGCGCCTTGTTGACGTCGCGGGTCGTGGCGGTGTCCTTGAAGAACAGTGTCAGCGAAAGCCCTTGATCTACATGCTGAGTGGCCGCAGCGTACGTGTCGATGATCTTCTCGTAGCCGATCTCGTACGCGTCCTGGTAGTACTCCAGGTTGTCGTTCGTGAGGTACGGCGCCGGGTAGTAAACGCGGCCGATCTTTCCTTCCTTGCGGATCTCGATCTTCGACGCGACCGGGTGGATCGAGCTCGTCGAGTGGTTGATGTACGAGATCGAGCCCGTCGGCGGGACGGCCTGCAGGTTCTGGTTGTAGATGCCGTGCGCCTGCACCGACTCCTTCAGCGAACGCCAATCGTCCTGCGTCGGAATGTGAATGCCGGCGTCGGCGAAGATCTGACGGACCTTGTCGGTCTTCGGCGCCCACTCCTGCTCGGTGTACTTGTCGAAGAACTCGCCCGAGGCGTACTTCGACTTCTCGAACCCGCCGAACTTCGTACCGCGTTCGATCGCAATGCGATTCGAGGCGCGCAGCGCGTGGAACAGCACCGTGTAGAAGTAGATGTTGGTGAAGTCGATGCCCTCTTCGGAGCCGTAGTAAATCTGCTCACGGGCGAGGTAGCCGTGCAGGTTCATCTGCCCGAGGCCGATGGCGTGAGAGTCGTTGTTGCCCTGCTCGATCGACGGCACCGACCAGATGTGCGTCTGGTCCGACACCGCGGTCAGCGCCCGGATCGACACCTCGATGGTCTGCGCGAAGTCCGGCGAATCCATGGCCTTCGCGATGTTCAGCGAGCCCAGGTTGCACGAGATGTCCTTGCCGACCTTGGCGTAGGACAGGTCCTCGTTGAACAGCGACGGCGTCGACACCTGCAGGATCTCCGAGCACAGGTTCGAGTGCGTGATCTTGCCGTCGATCGGGTTGGCCCGGTTCACCGTGTCCTCGAACATGATGTACGGGTAGCCCGACTCGAACTGCAGCTCGGCGAGGGTCTGGAAGAACTCGCGCGCCTTGATCTTCGTCTTGCGGATGGCGCCGTTGTCGACCATCTCGTAGTACTTCTCGGTGACGTTGACGTCGGCGAACGGCAGTCCGTAGACCTTCTCGACGTCGTAGGGCGAGAAGAGGTACATGTCCTCGTTCTTCTTCGCCAGCTCGAACGTGATGTCCGGGATGACGACACCCAGCGAGAGGGTCTTGATCCGGATCTTCTCGTCGGCGTTCTCACGCTTGGTGTCGAGGAAGCGGTAGATGTCGGGGTGGTGCGCGTGCAGGTAGACCGCACCCGCGCCCTGACGGGCACCGAGCTGGTTGGCGTAGGAGAACGAGTCCTCCAGCAGCTTCATGATCGGGATGACACCCGAGGACTGGTTCTCGATGTTCTTGATCGGCGCACCGTGCTCACGAATGTTGCTGAGCAGCAAGGCAACTCCGCCGCCGCGCTTGGACAGCTGCAGCGCCGAGTTGATGGAGCGGCCGATGGACTCCATGTTGTCCTCGATGCGGAGCAGGAAGCACGACACGGGCTCGCCGCGCTGCTTCTTGCCCGAGTTGAGGAACGTCGGGGTGGCCGGCTGGAACCGGCCGTCGATGATCTCGTCCACGAGCTTCTCGGCCAGCTCGGTGTCACCGGCGGCCAGGGTGAGGGCGACCATCACGACGCGGTCCTCGAAGCGCTCGAGGTAGCGCTTGCCGTCGAACGTCTTCAGCGTGTAGCTGGTGTAGTACTTGAACGCGCCCAAGAACGTCGGGAAGCGGAACTTCTTGGCGAAGGCCCGGTCGAGCAGCTGCTTGACGAAGTTGCGGCTGTACTGGTCGAGCACCTCACGCTCGTAGTACTCCTTCTCGATCAGGTAATCGAGCTTCTCGTCCTGCGAGTGGAAGAACACCGTGTTCTGGTTCACGTGCTGCAGGAAGTACTCCCGCGCCGCGAGCACATCCTTGTCGAACTGGATCTTGCCGTCCGCGTCGTACAGGTTGAGCATCGCGTTGAGAGCGTGGTAGTCGCTCTCACCGGGCAGCGCGTGCGTGGTGGCGGCTACCGGTTCTGCAGCTGTGACGGTTGGTGGCACGAGAGTTCCTTCCAGAAATCTTCCAGACCCTCACGAACGGCGATGACGTCGTCCGGGGTTCCCATGAGTTCGAGGCGGTAGAGGTACGGAACACCACACTTACGAGAGACCACATTGCCCGCGTACGCGAATTCAGCACCAAAGTTGTTGTTGCCCGCGGCAATAACGCCGCGGATCAACGACCGGTTGTGTTCGTTGTTGAGAAAGGCGATGACCTGCTTCGGGACGTAGCCACCGTCGTTGATGTCCGGGGTGGCACGTCCGCCGCCGTAGGTCGGGAGCACCAACACATAGGGCTCGTCGACCTCGATGCGGCCGTGCAGGGGGATTCGAGTGACGCGGTCGGCCGGCCAGTCCAATTTCTGGACGAAGCGGTGGGTGTTCTCCGACACGCTGGAGAAGTAGACGAGATTGCTCACTGTTTCCTTCTCCTCCCCCGGTTGGTTGATTGCTAGGCGGTGACCGCCACGGTGCTGAGCGCCTTGATCCGGTCGGGACGGAAGCCCGACCAGTGCTCGCTGTCGGTCACGACGACCGGGGCCTGCAGGTAACCGAGCGCGAGCACGTACTCGCGAGCTTCGTCATCGATGCTGATGTCGACCTTCTCGTAAGCGATGCCCGCCTTGTCCAGCGCCTTGTAGGTGGCGTTGCACTGCACACATGCCGGCTTGGTGTACACGGTGACGGTCATCTCGGTACGACTCCTCTTCGAAGGCCTGGAAGCTGAACTGAACATGGCTGGCAACTGACGGGGTAGCGCTTTCCGCTGATATCCCCATCTGGATCAGCGGCCCGGCAACCCCTGAAATTCCCGCATCTCCGGTCGTCCCGGGCCGTTCGGTCAGCACGTCCGAGAATCCCCGTCGAACTGACTTTCCGGCCCCGGCCGACCCTCAAATTGTGGGGGCCTGTCGGTCCGTCAAACACTACACCTAGTGGGCGACAAACCGAACAGATACAAGATGTTCTGAACAACATTCGTGAAATTCCCAGGTCGTAAGGCCGAATCCGAGACACTCTCTCGGCGTGTCGCACATCACACCCGGGGGCGTGTCGCGCTCCAACTACTGGTTTAGCACCAGGCACCGACAAGTTCCGGCGGCGCGCCGTCCGCGACGCGCCGAGCTCGGCCAGACGGAAGTCGCCAGCTACGCCGATTTCCGCGCGACGGACGCCACAGCTGTGGTACCAGCGTGACGAACGTGACAAATGTGGCCTGTCACCCCCGCGTGGCGCGCACTGCCCACACCCCCGCCGCCAGTACGGCCACCGCTTCGGCGACCACACTGAGGACTGCATACGGTACCGGCTCCCAGCCCGTCTCCACGAATCCGAACAGTCCGACCGTTCGCGACAACCCGAACGCCACCAATGCCCCCGCCGACAGCAGTCCCGACGCCCATCCGAACCACCGCGGGGCGCCCACCGCCAGCAACGCGCCGACGGCACAGAACACCGCCGCCTGCACCAGGAAGCCGGTGCCGATCGACGGGATGTGCCCGTACCCGTGGACGTAGAGGTAGGCGTGCAGCAGGCCGCTCGCCAGCATGGCCGCCGCGAGCACCAGACGGTAGACGAGAGTCACAGCAGGGTCCGTTCTTTGAGCGCGAGCATGTGCTGACCGGCCTGGTAACTCACCTCACGGATACCGAGCGCGTCGTGCAGTTTGCCGGCCGGCAGCGTCAGCGGCTTGGGCGCCGGACCATCGCCGGGGTGCGGCAACGGATAGGCGGTGGTCGTGCCGCTGTGGAAGGTGATGTTGCCCTCGGTCTTGGAAAACACCTGGTGCACATGGCCATTGAGGCACGTCACCGATGCGAACCGCTTGAGATAGCTCAGGGCCTGGGCGGAGTCGTCGGTCCCCCAGCCCCAATCGGGATACATCGCGAACAGCGGGATGTGGCTGAACACCACGATCGGCGTATCACTCGACAGCGGGGCGACGTCCTTCTCCACGAACTCGAGCTGATCGACGCCGAGGTGGCCGAGCTTCTTGAGGTTCAGCGTGTTCACCAGCGCGATGACGTGGACGCCGGCGATGTCGAAGCTGTACCAGCCGTCGCCGCGGGTGCCCGCACCGAAGGCCTGGCGGTACTTGGCGCCGGCGTCGTCGGCCGAATCATGTTCGCCCGGAACGGTGAATACGTGCGGGGTGCGCAGTCCGGTCATCATCTGCCGGACCTGATCGAACTGCTCCGGGGTGGCCAGATGCGTCAGATCGCCCGTATGGATGACGAAATCGGGGGTGTAGCCAAGGTTGTTGACGGTGTCGATGGCGTGCGTGAACGAGCCGGCGACGTCGGTGTTGGCGGCGCCGGTGAAGCCGATGTGGCTGTCACTGACCTGAGCGAAGCGCAGCGTGGGCGGTGCCGCCGGCGCGGATGAGCTGCTGCCCGCAACGTGCGACAGCACTTCCCCACCGACCACTGACAAGCCCACAGCGGCGCCGAACCACGCCGAGTGCCGGAGCAACTGGCGACGGTTCATCTGCTGCGGGTCGCCCTGAGCCGTGTTCTCGGTCATCGGACCACCACCGTCCCGTGCATGAAGGGATGAATGCCGCAGACGTAGGTGTACGTGCCCGGCGCCGCGAAGACGTAACTGAACGTCGCTCCGGAACCCATTGTCGGAGAACGGAACTGACCACCTTCGGCGACGACGTTGTGGGGGTCTTCGTCGTGGTTGGTCCACGTCACCGCCGTTCCGGCGGGCACCGTGAGGGTGTCGGGCGCGAAGGCGAAGTTGTCGATGTTGACCGCGTTCGGCCCCGCCGGCATCGGCGCCTGGTGGCCCGGTTCGGGCGGGGACATCGTCATCGACCCCATCGACCCCATGGTGGGTCCGGAGCCGGCACCGGCTCCGCTCATCCCGGGCGTCCCGCTGACGTCGGAACTGAAAACCGGTGTGGGTGCTGCCTTTTGCTGTGGCGCGGTCGAGGTGCATGCGGACAGGAGCAGGACTGCGCCGGTGAGCGCAACCAGGGATCGTCGCGACACGACGGGGACCTCCGTGGTCGTCGGGTACGGGTGCGCCTGCGCACCCTCACCAACAGATACGGTGGCGGGTTACACGCCTGCGGCGGGCCAACTCGGCGGAGACGGCGCGAACACCTCGATCACGCCACTCACCTCACGAACCTCGAACGTGGGCAACGGTTTCGGCGCAATCGGCAACTGATGCGTCAGCACGTGCCCGTCCGTGGCGAACGACGTGGAATGGCACGGGCAGCGCAGCCGGTTGTCGGGTCCGTCGAACCACAGCCGGCAGCCCTGATGCGTGCAGACACCAGAGATGCCCTGCACGTTCCCGTCGACCCGGCGCACGAATCCCACGACCGAGCCCAGATCGAACGGATGCACCGCCCCCTCCGACACGTCGGAGCTGTCGGCGACCTTCTGCCAGCTGCCCGCGGTCGGGACCAGCTCCTGGCTCGCGGTGTCCTGAGAGCCGGCCGCACCGCGACCCACCAACGCCCGGTCGACGGCCACCGCCGCGACCGCGGCACTGGCAGCCGCGGAGGTCCCGACGATCACCTGGCGGCGATTGGCACGCAACCAGCCGGGCTTCGGTGCCGCCGCGTCGTCGCCGTCGAACTGTGCGGCGAGCCTGCTCTGCAGGTCGGCGAGAAACTCCGGCCGCGGCTCGTCGGCGCCGGGCCGGGCCGCCTGTAGGTCGATCGCCGTTCGCATCTGCGCCGCGTCGAAATCGTCGGGCGTGAATCCCGACGGCTTGCGCCCGCGCAGCAGGTCGTCGAGGTACCGGCGCAACCCCCGCGCGTTCATGGCTCGCCCTTCTCGTTGATCTGTGCCGCCAGCCGTAATGCCCGGTGTTGCAACACCTTTGCGTTGGCGACGCTGACACCGAGCTCCGCTGCGGACTCCTTGATCGACTTGGTCTGGAGAAATCGCAGCTCCAGTATGCGTCGATAGTTGTCCGGCAGGGCGTCCAACACCGCGGCGACACGATCCGGTGCGGTGCTGATGGACTCTTCGGCTTCCGGTGGCGCCTCGATATCGAGGTCGATGCAGGTGATCTCCCGCCCCATCGTCTCGCGCCAGTGCGCGGCGAGCACGGTGCGCGCGGTACTCCGTAGATAGGAGCGCACCTCGGCGGCACTGGCCGTCAGCCGCAACGGCCGCAGCGCGGCGAGAAACACCTCGGCGGTGAGGTCCTCGGCGTCGGCCTGATTGCCGACCCGCGCGTAGATCGTGCGGTACACCCACGTCGCGTTGTCCTGGTAGACGGATTCCCAGTCGGGATACCGGGAATCCGACGAGACCACGCGCAGTGGGGGCCGGTGCACAGGGTCACGCTGCGCAGACACATTGGCCCCGTCTCATCGGTGCGGCCCGGCACACCCCGGGGCCACTTCGAGAAGTAGATAGCCCCCGGGGTTACATGCCGGGGAGGTGGGCACCGACTTCATCCGCTCTTAGCCGCCATCATCCGCCGGATCCAGCATTCGGTCGCCGAACTGACTGCACAACAGCAGGGCGACCTCCACGTCGAGCCGGTCGTCTTCGATGGGCCTGCCGCGGCGTTCGATCGCGCGCTGCACCCGGTACTTCACCGAGTTCGTGTGCAGATGCAACTCCTCTGCCGCGGCCTTGTTGCTGCCGCCCGCCTTCAGGAAGGCCTGCAGTGTCTCCCGCAGGCGCTGGTCGCTGACCGTCGAACAGGCCAGTGGGCCAAGCACTTCCGTGGCCCACGCCGACAGCGCGTCGACGTTCGACCCCAGCAGCGCCGCGAGCGCGACACCGCGGTGACCGAACGCGGTGAACCGCCGGCCCTGCGGTCCCGACGCCACTGCGACGATGCGGGCGTCTTCGGCCTGCCGGTGTGACAGCCGAAAGCCGGCGACGCCGGACTGTGGGGTGCCGACCGCCACGTACAGGCCCTCGGCCGGCACCAGGCTGCCCAGCCACGTCACCGCCTCATCCAGGACTACCGCGGGCACCGCGACCCAGGCCCACGCGGTGGCCCGATCGACCGAGATGAACAGTGGCGAATCTGCCGCGCCGATCGATGCGGCGAACTGCTGGATCAGGCGCTCCATCTCGGCCAGCCGATCCTCGGAGTCGTCGCACCACAAGACCACTGCGAGGTGGGTGCGCTGCAGCGGGTACCGGATCGCCACCGTCGCGGTATCGATGTCGACGTCGCCGCCGGCAAGTAGTTCACGAATCTCGGTGATGCGCACGCTGTTTCGATTCTCCAGCCAGCTCTCCCGAGCCTGCTGGTAGACCTCGACGACCTCTTGCGAGATCCGGTCGATGTAGTTGAACGAGATCGTCGACATCACGTCGAACACGTCCAACGCCAATCGCGGATCGAGTTCGGCCGTCCGAATCTCCTCCAGCACGGCTTTCAGCACCGCCTGCTGGCCCAGTCGGTACGACCGGACCAGCACATTGGCCGAGATGTCCCGTTGCGCCAGCCGGAGCGCGTGTTCGATGGCCGCTGCCGGAGCGTGCACGAGGTCGATCGAGATACCGTGCCGGGCTGCGGCGAAGAACGCGTCGATGTTCGCGGCGACCGAATCGCCCAGAATCTGCTGCAGTTGTTCCTCGCCGCGCAGCTCGGCGATATCGGACACCAGCTGATCCGAGACCGTGCGCGTGATCTCGGTGAGGCGAGTGTCCAGTCGCGTGCCGATTCCGGCCACCGCTTGGGTCAACGCGTCATCGTTGAGGTCCCCGCCACCGGCCATTAGCTGCCTGTTCTCCCGGCCACCCCCAAACCGTAGTTCGTCGTCAGTCCTTTTTGTCCCCGAAGGACGACAAAGGGCCGTCGGCATCCGTTCCCGGATGCCGACGGCCCTTTTGCGTTCTCGAGTCAGCCGACCTCGGCGGCCAATTTGGCGATCACTCCGCGCACGCCATCGACAACCTCGGCAGCCTCGCGCGGATGCTTGCCGTCGAACGCCGAAGCCGGCACCGACAGCTTGACGTCCACGACATCCGCACCGGCGATGCCGAACGACTTGCGCGTCTCGTCATGCGCCCACACACCGCCGTACTGCCCGAGCGCGGTACCGATCACGGCCAGCGGCTTACCGCTGACGGCACCGGCGCCATAGGGGCGGGACAGCCAGTCGATCGCGTTCTTCAAGACGGCGGGAATGGTGCCGTTGTACTCCGGGGTCACGGCCAGGATGGCGTCGGCGTCGCCCGCGATCTGGCGCAGCGCGACCACGGCTTCGGGCAGCGACTCGTTGTCCAGGTCTTCGTTGTAGAACGGCAGGTCGCCGAGGCCGTCTGCCACTCGTACCGTCACACCGTCGGCCGCCGACTCGACCGCGACCTCGGCGAGTTGCCGGTTCAGCGAGGCCGCACGGAGGCTGCCGACCAGGACCAGGACCTTGGTTTCTGCCATTTTCTTTCTCCTAGCTTGTGTCTGTGGCCGGTTCCGGCGAACCGATCCTCGCACGAGTCAACCGGACTGCGGTCCGATTAATTCCACCTGAGCTAAAGTTTTTTCATGAGCGACGGGTTGGCGCAACTGCGGCCGACGAACCTGCCCCTGGCCGGCCTGCCGATGACCCCTGCGGCGCCGGTCGAGCGCGGCGACGCGGCGCGCAACCGGCTCCTGCTGCTCGACGCGGCCCGCCGCCTCATCGCCGAGCGCGGCGCCGAGTCCGTCACGATGGACGACATCGCGGCCGAGGCCGGCGTCGGCAAGGGCACCTTGTTCCGCCGGTTCGGCAGCCGCTCCGGCCTGATGCTCGTGCTTCTCGACGAGGACGAGCAGGTCGAGCAGAGCGCCCTGATGTTCGGCCCACCCCCGCTTGGTCCCGGCGCACCGCCACTGGAACGGCTGATCGCCTACGGCCGCGACCGGCTCCAGTTCGTCTGGCAGCACCGCGCGCTGCTGTCCGACGCGGGGCGCGACCCGCAGAGCCGCTTCGGGGCCGCCGCCGCCGTCCACCGCACCCACGTCCGGATGCTGCTGAACTCCGCCGGCACTACGGGGAACCTGGACGCCCAGACCGACGCCCTGCTGGCCCTGCTCGAAGCCGACTACGTGAGCCACCAGCACGACGACCTCGGCCATAGCCTGCAGGCGCAGGGCGCGGCGTGGGAAAGCGTGGCGCACAAGCTTTGTGGGCACTGAGATGACGTGGGTGCTGCACGTCGATCTCGACCAGTTCCTGGCTTCCGTCGAACTGCGCCGACACCCTGAGCTGGTCGGACAGCCGGTCATCGTGGGAGGTAGCGGCGATCCCACCGAACCTCGCAAGGTCGTCACCTGCGCCTCCTACGAGGCAAGGGAATTCGGCGTCCATGCCGGCATGCCGCTGCGCACCGCGGCCCGCAAGTGTCCGCAGGCCGTGTTCCTGCCCTCCGACGCGCCCGCGTATGACGAAGCCTCCGAACAGGTGATGGGCCTGCTCCGCGACCTCGGACATCCGGTCGAGGTGTGGGGCTGGGACGAGGCGTATATCGGTGCGTCCGTGGCTGATCCGTTCGAGCTCGCCGAGAAGATTCGCGCCGTGATCGCCGCCGAGACCGGGCTGTCGTGCAGCGTCGGCATCAGTGACAACAAGCAGCGCGCCAAGGTCGCCACCGGATTCGGCAAGCCGGCCGGGGTTTTCGCCCTCTCGCCCGAGAACTGGATGACGGTGATGGGCGACCGTCCGGTCGACGCGCTCTGGGGCGTCGGCCCCAAGACCGCGAAAAAGCTTGCCGAGCTCGACATCACCACCGTCGCAGAGCTGGCCCGCACCGATGCGGAGCTACTCACCTCGACCTTCGGTCCGACGACAGGACTGTGGATTCTGTTGCTGGCCAAGGGCGGCGGCGACAGCACCGTGACGACCGAGCCGTGGGTGCCACGCTCGCGCAGTCATGTGGTGACGTTCCCGCAGGACCTCACCGACACCGCCGAGATGGAAGCCGCTGTCACGGAGCTGGCTCGGCGCACTCTGGATGAAATCGTCGAGCAGGTCCGGGAGGTAACCCGGGTCGCCGTGACCCTGCGGACCAAAACGTTCTTCACCCGCACCAAGATCCGCAAGCTACCGGTGGCCGGTACCGATCTGGAGACGATCACGCGGACCGCGATCGACCTGCTGCACGACTTCGAACTGGACCGGCCGGTGCGCCTGCTCGGGGTACGGCTGGAACTGGAGATGCCCGACAAGTGCTGACCACCATCGCCATCCGGGGCTACCGGTCGCTGCGCGAGATCGTCCTGCCGCTGTCGGAGCTGACCGTGGTGACCGGAGCCAACGGCACCGGCAAGTCCTCGGTGTACCGGGCGCTGGGCCTGCTGGCCGACTGCGGACGCGGAGAGGTCATCGGCTCCCTGGCCCGCGAGGGCGGCTTGCAGTCGGTGCTGTGGGCCGGCCCGGAGAACACCAGTGGCGCGCGGCGGACCGGCACCACCGAGGGCACCAGCCGGACCCGGCCCGTGTCGCTCGAACTCGGCTTCGCGGCAACCGATTTCGGCTATTTCATCGACCTCGGGCTGCCACAGGACCCGGGCCACAACTCGATGTTCGGCCAGGATCCCGAGATCAAGCGCGAGACGGTGTTCGCCGGGCGCTCTCCCCGGCCCAGCAGCGCCCTGGTCCGCCGGACCCGCACGTACGCCGAGGTGGCCTCCGACTCGGGCCGCGGCTTCGACGAACTGACCCGCGCCCTGCCGAGCTACCGCAGCGTCCTGGCCGAATACGCGAATCCCGAAGCACTGCCCGAGCTCGCCGCGGTGCGGGATCGGTTGCGCGACTGGCGCTTCTACGACGGCTTCCGCGTCGACCGGGACGCACCGGCCCGCCGCCGCCAGGTCGGCACCCGGACGCCGGTGCTCAGCAACGACGGCAACGACCTGGCCGCGGCCGTGCAGACCATCCTTGAAGCCGGGTTCGACGACCTGCCGCGGGCGGTCGGCGACGCGTTCGACGGCGCCGAGATATCGGTGAGTTCCGACAGCGGGTTGTTCGAACTGCAGCTGCACCAGCGCGGCATGCTCCGTCCGCTGCGCTCGGCCGAATTGTCCGACGGCACACTGCGGTTCCTGCTCTGGGGCGCCGCCCTGCTGTCGCCGCAGCCGCCTGCGCTCATGGTGCTCAACGAGCCGGAGACGTCCCTGCACCCCGACCTGGTGGGTCCATTGGCGGACATGATCGCCGCTGCCGCACGCAAGACGCAGGTCGTCGTCGTCACCCACTCGGCACGGCTGCGCGAGCGGCTGGCCGCGTGCGACGCGAGCGAGGTCGAGCTGGTCAAGCAGTGGGGCGAAACCCAGATCGACGGCCAGACGATGCTCACCGCGCCGCCGTGGGACTGGGGAAAGCGCTGACGCTCAGCGGCTTTGGGGCTCAGCGCCGCTTCGGCCGCAAGGCGCGCGTGAACAACACGTTCACCTGACGCATCGACACGCTGTAGGGCCACCAGGCCAGCCGCTTGAACAGATACAGCGCCCGGATGTCGGGCGACGTGTAGATCATGAACCGGTTCTTGGCCACCCCGGACAGCAGCTTGTCGGCGGCCTGCTCGGGCGAGACTGCGTGCCCGGCGAACCTGGCCACCCAACGCTGCACCTGCGGATCGTCGCGATCCACTCCCGCGATCTGAACCGTCTGCACCAGAGGCGTTTTCACCGCGCCGGGCACCACGACCGACACCCCGATACGGTGGCGTGCCAGGTCGAAGCGCAGCACCTCGCTGACCCCGCGCAGGCCGTACTTGCTGGCGCTGTAGGCGGCGTGCCACGGCAGCGCGACGATGCCCGCGGCCGACGAGACATTGGCCAGCCGACCGCCGCGGCCGGCCGCCACCATGGGCGGCACCATGGTTTCGATGACGTGGATGGGCCCCATGAGGTTGACGTCGACCATCGAGCGCCAGTGCTGGTGGGTCAGGGTGCTGACGGTGCCCCAGGCCGAGATCCCGGCGATGTTGAGCACCACATCCATGGGCTCGTGCCGGCTGTGGATGTCCGCGGCGAACGCCGCGACGGCGTCATAGTCGGAGATGTCCAGCGCGCGGTGTTCGGCCACCTCCCCGCCGAGCGCCCGGGCGTCGGCGACGGTCTGTTCCAGCCCGGTGGCGTCACGATCGGTCAGATAGAGGACCGCGCCCTGCTGAGCCAGTTTGAGTGCGGTCGCCCGGCCGATGCCACTGGCCGCCCCCGTCACGAAACACCGCTTGCCTGCGTAGCCGCTCCACCCCGTCATGGCCCGACCCTACACAGGCAGGTCGCCGCCACCCCATAACGCGCTGAGCCACAGGCGTTCCACGATGTCGACGGCGCGCTGCGGGTCTCCGCCCCGTCCGATGAATGCGCTGTCGCGCGACAGCGTATAGGCCGTGGTCGACACCAGGGTGCGAACCAACGCCGGCAAGTCGTCGGAAATCGGGCGCCGACCGGCGTCCTGCTCGATGAGTCCGACGATCTTGTCGATGACGCCGTCCTCGAAGTCGGCCATCAGGTCGCGGATTTCGGCGTCGGTGTTCTGGGCTGCGGTGCACGCCGCCATGATCGGGTCGTTGATCGCGTAGACCGCCGCCGCGTTACCGACCATGCGCTTGGCGAAGGATGCCGGCGTCTCGTCCGGTTCGCGCGGCGCGAAGTTGTGGGTGAGCTCGTCGAGTTCCTCCATCGCCTCGGACACGATCCGGGCCAGCACCGAGTACTTGGAGTCGAAGTAGAAGTAAAAGCCTGACCGCGCCACACCGGCGCGGGCACTGATGGTGCTGACCGACAGATCAGCGAACGGCCGCTCCTCCAGCAGTTCGCGAACCGCCTCGATGATCGCGTCGCGTTGCTTGTCGCCGCGACTACGGCCCTTGTCGGCCGTCTCGACTTCAGCACTCATGGCGCTCACGATGTCATCGCCGACACACCAATTCAAAACTTGACACGCGTCAAGTATGGCGGCCAAGATGACAACAGGTGGTGACTTTCACCACAAATGAGCATCAAGAGCAGACAGGAATCCCTGGATGGCGACTATCAGCACCCCGAACTACCTCCTCGATCAGGCCATGCGGCGCCTCAAGCCGACACCCGTCACGGTGCCGGGCATGGGCATCATCGAGCAGCGGCTGCTGGCCACCGACTGGGAGCAGTTCAAGCTCGCCGAGCCGCCGACAGGCAGCGGCCTCAAACCGATCATGGGCGACTCCGGGCTGCCGGTCATCGGACACCTGATCGAGGTGTTCCGGGGCGGGCCCGACTACGTTCTGGACATCTACCGCAAGCACGGGCCGCTGTACTACGCGCAGACGCCGGCGCTGCCGGCCGTGATGGCGCTGGGACCGGATGCGACGCAGGCCGTGTTCTCCAACCGCAACAAGGACTTCTCGCAGCGTGCCTGGGATCCGGTGATCGGGCCGTTCTTCGAGGGCGGCCTCATGCTGCTCGATTTCGACGAGCACATGTTCCACCGCCGGATCATGCAGGAGGCGTTCACCCGCTCGCGGCTGACGGGCTATGTGTCCCACATCGATTCCGTGGCGACCAAGGTGCTGGCCAACGACTGGGTGGCGAACGATCCCCGATTCCTGTTCCATCCGGCGGTCAAGGAGCTGACGCTCGACATCGCGTCCGAGGTGTTCATGGGACACCCCGCGGGAACCGACCACAAGCTCGTCACCACCATCAATCAGGCCTTCACCACCACGACCCGGGCCGGCAACGCGATCATCCGTAAGCCGGTGCGCCCCTTCGCCTGGTGGCGCGGTGTCCAGGCCCGCAAGACGCTCGAGGACTACTTCTCCGGCTCCATCGCCGAGAAGCGCCGCTCCGAGGGCACCGACATGTTCAGCGTGCTCTGTCACGCGCAGGACGAAGACGGGCAGACCTTCACCGACGACCAGATCGTCGCGCACATGATCTTCCTGATGATGGCCGCGCACGACACCACGACGTCGACGCTGACGACCATGGCCTACCACCTGGCGGCCAACCCGCAGTGGCAGGACAAGCTGCGCGAGGAGTCCGAACGCATCGGTGACGCGCCGCTCGACATCGAGGCACTGGAGAAGCTGGAAACCTATGACCTGGTGATCAACGAGTCGCTGCGGTTGCAGACGCCGCTGGGCTTCAACTTCCGCCGCGCGGTCCGGGACACCGAGCTGTTGGGCTACTACATCCCGGCCGGGACCGACGTCGTCACGTGGCCCGGCATGAACCACCGCCTGTCCGAGCTGTGGACCGACCCCATGCGGTTCGACCCCGAACGGTTCGCCGAGCCGCGCAACGAGCACAAGGCGCATCGCTACGCGTTCGCCCCGTTCGGTGGTGGTGCGCACAAGTGCATCGGCATGGTCTTCGGGCAGCTGGAGATCAAGACCGTGATGCACCGTCTGCTGCGCCAGTACCGGTTGGAGCTGACCCACCCCGGCTACGAGCCGTGGTACGACTACGGCGGCATGGCCGTGCCGGTGGACGGCATGCCGATCGTGTTGCGTCCCATTCGCTGACCCGCGCCGAGACGGCCTTCCAGACTAGGCGTGCAGCCGGTTCGCGCACGCGATCATCGCCCGCAGCGCTGACTGGACCGGGTCGC
Organism: Mycobacterium sp. UNC410CL29Cvi84; assembly: GCF_000686745.1. Classification (NCBI taxonomy): domain Bacteria; kingdom Bacillati; phylum Actinomycetota; class Actinomycetes; order Mycobacteriales; family Mycobacteriaceae; genus Mycobacterium; species Mycobacterium sp. UNC410CL29Cvi84. The sequence continues at coordinate 40,166 of NZ_JMLM01000009.1, read as the reverse complement.
GGGCCCAGCCTATGGCCCACTCCGCGCGCACGCCGTCGCTGCCGTGGATGAAGGTCGCGATGCCGCCGCCGACAGCGGGCAGTTGATGGAACTTGATCATCTCGACGGCCATGCCGCGCTCGTGCAGCATCGCGGTCAGGGCCGCGACGGGGCCGGTCGCGGAGGCCGTCGAGGTCGCGATGCGGTCGCCGACGGCGATGCTGGCGCGATAGCGGCGCGGGGCGGTGATGCCGCGGCGACGGTCGTCGTCGCCCGCCGTTCCCCAACTGCCCAGGCGGACCGGACCACCCTGGTGGCCGTAGTGGTCGACGAAGGTGTCGTGACACATGGTTTCGGCGTGTTCGCGCAGGTCACGGGGCAACGGACGGTCAAACAGATCCGCGAAACGCGACGTGGTGGAAATGGCGGTGGAGGTGAACATGCGTCGGTCTTTTCTGCTCGAAAGGAGTGACCGACAGGTAGTAGCGTCCGACCCACAGCGAGGGGTCGGTCAGGATCAGACCCCGCTGTGGGTACTGGCTACTACGAGCATGTGAAGCATGGTCGCCGAGGTTAGTCCGCAACCGCGCCTCGGGTCAAGACGATTTCACCGCCGGGTTGAGCAACCACAGGAACGGCCGGTGGCTGAGGCGCCCGTCGCGGTGCAGCGGCATGCTGTCCCGCGCCGCCGAATACCAGGCGGCACGGCTGACACCGGTGAAGTCCAGTTGCCGTCCGCACCGGCCGGCGAGCGCGTGCAGCAGCAGCATCCCGGTGCGTCCGTTGCCTTCCCGGAATGGGTGAATCTGGTTGTACCGGGCGTAGATCCGCGACAGTTCCCACGCCAGCCTCGGGTTGCCGAACTCGGCGCCGACGTCCGCCAATGCCGTTGCCGCGAGCTCGATTTCGGCCAATCCGGCGGCAATGTCGACCTGCCAGGTGAACGCCGAGTCACCGCGGCGGATGTCGACGGTGCGCAGCTCCCCCGCCCACTCGTACACGTCGCCGAACAGCTCCCGGTGCATGGCACGGACGTCGATCTCGGTCACCGCCGCGGATTGCCGGCAGTGCCACAGCACCATTCGGCCCGCCGTCACCTGAAATTCGACCGCCGCCAGGTCCGGCCCGTGTTGAATACCGAAGTTGTTGCGCAGCACCGATGTTCCGGGAATCAGATACGGCGCCCGGCGCTGGAAGAACCGGCGGCGCTTTTCGGGCGTCGGCGGATACTGCGCACGGCACCGTGCCAGGTAATCGTCGAATTCGACGGCACCGGACGCCAATGCACCCAGCTCGACGATATGGGCGGGCTGGGGCTCCCAGCCTTCGATGCGCTGGGCGGCCAGGGTCTGCTGCACCGCGTGCTGCGCCAACAAGGTCGTCGCCATCAGCGGAACGCCGACGTCGAGGCGAGGTAGGTCAGCTTGCGGCTGATGCCGGCCACCTCGCGGGCGACGCTGCGCAGCATGGCCCGCTCCTGTGGCGGCAGTTCCGACAGCACCACCTGATCGCCGCCGGCGCGAGACGTCCACCGGAATCGCACCAGGGCGGCGAAGCAGTCCCGCAGCGTCGAAACATCCTCAGCATCAAGCACATTTGCCGCCCCCGCCGCGTCGATGCGGCTCGGCGTCGACAGCGCGGTGGAACCTGCCGACACGCCGGCCCACCGCGCGATCTTCACCAGCGGATCGATGGCCGCCAGCTTGAGGTCGACGGTGTCGGACTGATTGGCCAGCATGCGCAGCCGGGAGGGAAACGTCGCGCGGAACGTCGTGGCGTCCTGCAGCAGGTACTGGCGGGCCGGGTAGTTGCCGACAGCGGCGCGCACCACCTGTGCGCGGAGCAGATCCTCGGCCACCCCGTCGTCGGCCGGATGGACGCCGCGGGAATCGGCCAGCACGCCCGTCATCACCACGCCGCGGTCCGCGCGCGGGTCGGACGTCCAGTGCGCGATGCCGTCGGACCAGGCACCCGCCGTCCGGCAGAACCGCGGCCGGCTGGCCAGCACCCCGTTGGCGTCGGCGCGCACCCCACACCGTTCCAGCACGGCGTGCACCTGCGCTGCCGCCGCCAGCGCTTCGTCGCGCACGGTGTCGTCCGCCAGCACGACGAGGGTCTCGACGTCCGAGCCTGCCACCGCCTCGCCCCGCGCGACGCTGCCGGAGACGAACCACGACCAGGACGGGCCGGGCGTCAGCCGGACGGCCGCATCGACGCCGGAGCGGAGCACCTGCGACCACGCGGCCGCGACTTCAGCGGCGGGCACGGAGGCGCGCGCCGCGGCCCGCACCGCCTGCAGGCCCTGCTCGATTCCCGACCGCAGCGCGTCCTCGCCACCCGCCGCGAGGATCGCGGCGCGGGCGGCGTCGACACCAAGATCAGCCGGGGACATGCAGATGTTTCTATCGGACGACAGTTACCGCCGCGTTTCGTGCACGCTATTCCGCGGTCAGCGCGGATTTTCGTGCACAAATCGCGAGGTTGTAGGGTTTGCCGCGATGAGCTGGCAGCACGCGTTACTTCTGCTCGTCGCCGGTATCGCAGGCGGTCTGACCGGAAGTATCGCCGGGCTGGCGTCCGTCGCGACGTACCCGGCCCTGCTGATGGCCGGGCTGCCGCCGGTGGCGGCGAACGTGACCAACACCGTCGCGTTGACCTTCAACACCATCGGATCGGTGTGGGGTTCACTGCCCGAACTCGAGGGCATGGGCCATTGGCTGCGCCGGGTCATGCCGATGGCCGTCCTCGGCGGCGCGGCCGGCGCGGCACTACTGCTGTCCCTTCCCGCCGAGGGTTTCGAGCAGGTGGTGCCGATCCTGCTGGCACTGTCGAGCCTCACCATCGCGATACCCCAGCGCCGCGGCGCGGACGACGAGCCCGGCCGCTGGCGTTCGGTGCTCATCTCCGTCGCGATCTTCGCAATCTGTTTGTACGGCGGATATTTCGGCGCCGCGGCGGGCGTGATGCTGCTGGCGCTGTTCCTGCACGGCGGCAGCGAATCGCTCGCGCATGCCAACGCCGCCAAGAACGTCGTCCTCGGGGCGGCCAATGGTGTTGCCGGCATTGGCTTCATCGCGCTGGCGCCGGTGCACTGGATTGCCGTGTGGCCGCTCGGCCTGGGTTGCCTGATCGGCGCCCGGCTCGGCCCGATCGTGGTCCGCCATGCTCCCGCGACCCCGCTGCGGCTGGCCATCGCGCTGGGCGGCCTGGCGCTGGCGGCCAAGCTGGGTTACGACGCCTACCGGTAGGCGAACGGGTTGTCTCCCTTGGCAACCCGGACACCCAGGTGTATCAGCTCGGTGGCCGAGGCATGCAGCTTCTCCCCCGCCTCACGGTCTGCCAGGCCCGCCAGGAACCGCGACCAGGTGCCCTCGATGACGATGCCCAGCTTGAAGCAGGCCATCGCGATGTACCAGTCCAGGTGCTCGGTGCGGCGGCCACCCGCGGCGAGGTAGGCGTCCAGCAGTTCGTCACGACCGGCCAGACCACCGGCCTCTGCCAGCGCGGCGCCGACCACGATGGCGTTGGGCGCGGTCGGCCAACACACCAGCATCCAGCCCAGGTCCAGCAGCGGGTCGCCGACGGTGCACATCTCCCAGTCGACGAACGCCGCCAGCTCCGGCCGGTCGTGGCGCAGCATGACGTTGTTGAGGTGACAGTCGCCGTGCATGATGCCGGGCTCGCCATCGGGTGGCCGGTTGTCGGTCAGCCAGGTCGCCAGCTGCTCGACCCCGTCGAGCGATTCGGGATCGTAGTGGTCATGCCGATAACTCTGCAGCAGCCCGACGAACTGCGGAACCTGTCGTGCCACAAACGATCCCGGCTTACGGATGGCCGCCAACGGGCTGCCCTCCCAGGCGACGTTGCCCAGCTGCGCCAGGCTTCCCGCGTACGACAGCCCGACGTCGTGCCGCAGACCGGAGTCGGCGGCATAGGCCGGCGAGAGTTCCTCGCCGGGGTTGAAGCCGTCGACCTCGGCCATCAGGTAGAAGACGACGCCGAGCACCGACGGGTTCTCGCAGCCGGCGATGAAGGCGGGATGCGGCACCGCGGTCCCGGCCAGGGTCCGTAGTACGGCGATCTCGCGCTGCATCGTCTTGTCACTGGTCGGCCGCGGATGCCGGGGCGGGCGGCGCAACACCACCGGGCGGCCGTCGATGTGCAGTCGCACCACGATGTTCTGGGTGCCGCCGGTCAGCGGTTCGACGGCGGTGACGTGCTCACCCAACCCCTCGGCGCGAATCCAGTTCTGGACGATGTCTCGGTCACGGTCGGTCAGAGTCGGCTGCATGATGCAGTGATTCTGGCCCGGAATCAGCCGAACGGGCAGCCAATTCTTACGATCCGTTTTCATTTGGCGTCGGCACAGCGGGTGCGTCGTACTGTGAACGTGTGGCACTTCGACTGGATCCGCACCGATCGCTGGCCGGACTGGCGGCCGCCGCCGTTGCCCTCGGTGTGGCGGCGCTCCTGGCGATTCCGCTTGGGCCACATGCCGATTCCCGCACCGCTGTCGGGTCGGTGGTCATCGACCTGACCCCGGGACCGCTCAAAGAGTGGGCGATCCAGACCTTCGGCACCAACGACAAGCTGTTCCTGACCGTGGCCGTGCTCGTGGCCATCGCGGTGATCGCCATGGTGACAGCACAATTCGAGGACCGGAAGCTCGGCAGCATCGCCCTGGGACTGGCCGGGGTGCTGGGCGGCGCCGCGGTGCTGTCGCGCACCGGCGCCCGCCCGATCGACGTCGCGCCGTCGCTCGTCGGCGCGGCCGCGGGCATCGCGGTCCTGCGGCTGCTGGTCTCCGATCGCCTCAGTCCCGCGGCCCCGGAACCGGAGGCAGATACAGAGACCGATGCCGGCCGCCGCCGATCGCTGGCGGCGCTGGGCTTCCTGGCCGCCGGCACGCTGGCCGGGGTCATCGGGACCGTGCTGGGCCGCGCCGCGTCGTCGGTCGCAGGTGACCGCAGCGCCTACACCCCGCCGGCGCCCAAGATGCCGGGACCACCGATCCCCCCAGATGTGCAGCCGGCCGGGGTGGACCTGCCGCCGTTCATCACGCCGAACGCCGACTTCTACCGCATCGACACCGCACTGTCCGTCCCGCAGGTGCAGCGGCAGGACTGGCGGCTGCGGATCCACGGGATGGTCGATCGTGAGGTCACCTTTCGCTTCGACGAGCTGGCGCAGTTCGAGGCGATCGACAAGGTGGTCACGCTCACCTGTGTGTCAAACCCGGTGGGCGGCAACCTGATATCGAACGCCACCTGGACCGGCTACCGCGTGCGCGACCTGCTGGCCCGGGCCGGTGTTCACGCGGACGCCGACATGGTGCTGTCCAAGTCCATCGACGGGTTCACGGCGGGCACGCCCGTCGAGGCACTGACCGACAACCGCGACGCGCTGCTCGCCGTCGCCATGAATGGCGAACCGCTGCCGACCGAACACGGCTACCCGGCGCGGCTGGTGGTTCCCGGCCTGTACGGCTACGTCTCGGCGACGAAGTGGCTCGTCGACCTCGAACTCACCAGATTCGACCGGGCACAGGCTTATTGGACGAGGTTGGGCTGGTCCGCGCACGGGCCCATCAAGACCGAGTCACGCATCGACGTGCCGCGCGCCGGGTCCGCGGTGCCGATGGGTACCGCGACGTTCGGCGGCGTCGCGTGGGCGCAGAACCGCGGGGTGCGTGCCGTGGAGGTCCGCATCGACGACGGCCCGTGGCGACCGGCGACGCTGGGCGCCGCGTACTCGAACGACACCTGGCGGCTGTGGAGTTACACCTGGCAGGCGGACCAGCCCGGGCGCCACACCATCACCGTGCGCGCCACCGACAACACCGGCGCGGTCCAGACCTCCGAGGTCGCCGGCGCCGTCCCCGACGGCGCGACGGGCTGGCACTCGGTGCCCTTCACCGTCGCGTGACCGGAGCCCGAAATATTCACTTGGCGAGCCGGATTCGCGTCACTACGGTGACCGGATGACCGAACCCGCCCAGCAGTGGCGCACCGGCCTCCGGGCCCGACTCATCGCGGCGCGCAAGGCGAAGGACAACGTGGCGACTGCGGCGCTCCGCAGCGCGCTCAGTGCCATCGACAACGCCGAGACGCCGGACGTGCCCCTGCCCCGCGCCGGCGCCATCGCCGACAGCGCCCACGGCCTCGGCGCCGCCGAGGTCGCCCGCCGGCACCTCACCGAGGACCAGATCCGGGAGCTGATCGAAACCGAGGCCGACGAACGCCGAGCCGCGGCCGGACAACTGCGGTCGATGGGCCACGACGACCGCGCGGTGCAGGTCGAGGCGGAGGCACAGGTACTGAGCGAGCTCCTCTGCGCCGACTGAACAACATTGTCGGTGCCCCGTGCCAAGCTGGGGTCGTGCTCCTCTCCGACGTCGCGACGGCCTCGGCCGAAGTCGGTGCGGTGTCTGCCAGGTCCGCGAAGATCAGCCGCATCGCGGCCCTCCTCGGCAGCGCGGCCGACGATCCGGCGACCGTCGCGATCGTCGTCGACTGGCTGTCGGGCGAGCTGCCGCAGCGCCAGATCGGGGTCGGCTGGGCGGCGCTGCGCTCGCTGCCGCCGCCGGCCGACGGCGACTCGACGCTGACCGTCACCGAGGTCGACGCCGCGCTGTCGGCCATCAAGGCGGTGGCCGGCCCGGGTTCGGCCGCCGCGCGTACCACGCTGCTGCACTCACTGTTCGGCGCGGCCACCGCGGTCGAGCAGACGTTCCTGCGTGGGCTGCTCAGCGGCGGGCTGCGGCAGGGCGCGTTGGCCGGGGTGATGGCCGACGCGGTGGCGAAGGCCACGGGCATCCCCGCCGCCGAGGTGCGCCGTGCCGCGATGCTCAGCGGCAACCTGGCCACCGTGGCGGCGGTGGCGATGTCCGACGGCGCCGACGGCCTGCAGCGTTTCACCCTCACCGTGGGCCGGCCAGTGAGCCCGATGCTGGCGCAGACGGCGACCGATGTCGGCGACGCCCTCGAAAAGCTCGGTGGCGCGGCGATATTCGAGACGAAACTCGACGGCGTTCGGCTGCAGATTCATCGCTCCGGCACCGAGGTGTCGGTCTACACCCGCAGCCTCGACGACATCACGGCCCGGGTGCCCGACGTGGTGCGCGCGGTGCTGGAACTGCCGGTGACGGACCTGATCGCGGATGCCGAGGCCCTGGCCATGCGGCCCGACGGGCGCCCGCACCGGTTCCAGGTGACGTCCTCCCGGATCGGCAAACGCTCTGACGATGGGGCGCAACCACTTTCGGTGTACTTCTTCGACATCCTGCACCGCGACGGCACCGACCTGCTGGACCAGCCGGCCGAGCACCGCCGCCAAGCGCTCGACGAGGTCGTCCCCGAGCCGCTCCGGGTGCGGCGCTGTGTCACCGCCGATTCGGTTGTCGCGCAACAGTTCCTCGACGACACCCTGGCCGCCGGCCACGAAGGCGTGATGGCCAAGCACCCGGAGTCACCGTACGAGGCGGGCCGGCGCGGCGCCGGCTGGCTGAAGGTCAAGCCGGTGCACACACTGGATCTGGTGGTGCTCGCGGTCGAGTGGGGTTCGGGGCGGCGCACGGGCAAGTTGTCGAACATCCATCTGGGCGCGCGTGATCCGGCCACCGGCGGTTTCGTCATGCTGGGCAAGACCTTCAAGGGCATGACCGACGCGATGCTGGACTGGCAGACCGCGCGATTCACCGAACTGGCCGACGGCCCGATGAACGGTTACGTCGTGCGGCTGCGGCCGGAGCAGGTCGTCGAGATCGCGTTCGACGGCGTGCAGGGGTCCAGCCGCTACCCCGGAAAGATGGCGCTGCGGTTCGCGCGGGTGCTGCGCTACCGCGACGACAAGCGGCCCGACGAGGCCGACACCATAGACACCGTCCGGTCGCTGTACGAACGCTGAGGGTTACCCCACGATCCGGAGCCACCGATGACAGGATGTGGGGCATGTCACCAGCCACCGCACACCCCGACGAATCCGTCGGTGACATCACCTATGTGCGTACCGACCCGGACCTGCCACCGGTCGCGATCGTCGACCGCTCGCCCATCACCGCCCGGCATCGGGTGATCTTCGGCGTCATCGCGGTGCTCGCCGCGGTGGCGTGGGCCGTCATCGCCTTCGCGCGCGGCGAGACGGTCAACGCGGTGTGGTTCGTCATCGCCGCGATCTGCACCTACGTCATCGGATACCGGTTCTATGCGCGGCTGATCGAGATGAAGATCGTCAAACCCCGCGACGATCACGCCACCCCGGCCGAGCTCCTCGAGAACGACACCGACTACATGCCGACCGACCGCCGGGTGCTGTTCGGTCACCATTTCGCGGCCATCGCCGGCGCCGGCCCGCTGGTCGGCCCGGTGCTGGCCATGCAGATGGGTTACCTGCCGGGCACCATCTGGATCATCGTCGGCGCGGTCGTCGCGGGGTGTGTGCAGGACTATCTGGTGCTGGTCATCTCGACGCGGCGGCGCGGCCGGTCCCTGGGCCAGATGGCGCGTGACGAGCTCGGGCCCATCGGCGGCATCGCCGCGATCGTCGCGGTGCTGGTGATCATGGTGATCCTGCTGGCGGTGCTGGCGCTCGTCGTGGTCAACGCGCTCGCCGAAAGCCCGTGGGGCGTGTTCTCCATCGCGATGACGATTCCGATCGCGATCTTCATGGGGCTGTATCTGCGGTATCTGCGGCCGGGCCGGGTGTCCGAGGTGACGCTCATCGGCGTCGCGCTGCTGCTGCTCGCGGTGGTCTCGGGCGGCTGGGTCGCCGAAACATCCTGGGGTGCAGACTGGTTCACGCTGTCGAAGGTGACGTTGTCGTGGTGCATCATCGTCTACGGCCTGGCCGCGTCGGTGCTGCCGGTGTGGCTGCTGCTCGCGCCGCGCGACTACCTGTCGACGTTCATGAAGGTCGGCACCATCTCGCTGCTGGCCGTCGGCATCTTGATCGCCCACCCGGTCATGTCGGCCCCCGCGGTGTCGCAGTTCGCCACGCGGGCCGACGGTCCGGTGTTCGCCGGCGCGCTGTTCCCGTTCCTGTTCATCACCATCGCGTGTGGCGCGCTGTCGGGCTTCCATTCCCTGATCTCCTCGGGCACGACGCCGAAGCTGCTGGAGAAGGAAGGGCAGACGCGGCTCATCGGTTACGGCGGCATGCTGACCGAGTCGTTCGTGGCGATCATGGCGCTGATCACCGCGGCGATCCTCAACCAGCACCTGTACTTCGTGATCAACTCCCCCGGCGCGGCGACCGGGAACAGTGCGGCCACGGCCGCGACGTATGCGAACGGGCTGGGGCTGTCGGGAGCTCCGATCACCGCGCAGCAGATCACCGCCGCGGCAACCGATGTCGGTGAGCACTCGGTCGTCTCGCGTACCGGCGGCGCACCGACGCTGGCGCTGGGCATGTCCGAAGTGCTGCACCAGGTGTTCGGCGGGTCGAGCATGAAGGCCTTCTGGTACCACTTCGCGATCATGTTCGAGGCGCTGTTCATCCTCACCACCGTCGACGCGGGCACCCGCGTGGCGCGCTTCATGCTGTCCGATGCCCTGGGCAACCTCGGGGGGCCGCTGCGGAAGCTGCGTGACCCCAGCTGGCGTATCGGCGCGTGGACCTGCAGCCTGCTGGTCGTCGCGGGCTGGGGCAGCATCCTGCTGATGGGTGTCACCGACCCGCTCGGCGGCATCAACACACTGTTCCCGCTGTTCGGCATCGCCAACCAGCTGCTCGCGGCCATCGCGCTGACGGTCGTCACTGTCGTGGTGATCAAGAAGGGGCTGCTGAAGTGGGCCTGGATTCCTGGGCTGCCGCTGTTCTGGGACGCCCTGGTCACACTCACCGCATCGTGGCAGAAGATTTTCTCCCACGACCCCAAAATCGGCTACTGGCAACAGCATTCGCAGTACCTGGCGGCCAAGGCGGCGGGCAAGACGAGCTTCGGCTCGGCCAAGAACCCCGACCAGATCGACGCCGTCATCCGCAACACCTTCATCCAGGGCACGCTGTCCATCGTGTTCGCGCTGCTGGTGGTGGTCGTCGTGGTCGTCGGCATCGTCGTCGCCCTGCAAGCCATCCGCGGCGGCGGCCGGCCACTGACCGACGACGAGCCGGTGCCGTCACGGCGGTTCGCGCCGCGCGGCCTCTTCGCCACCGACGCCGAGAAGGAGGTGCAGAAGCAATGGGACGAGTACTGGTCGACGCACGCAGGATCACCGCAAAAGCCCGTTGGTACTGGTCATCATTGATGGGCGACAACCACTACGCGCGATACCTGGAGCACCACGGCCGCACGCATCCCGGCGAGCCGGTGCTGACCGAGCGCGAGTACTGGAAGGCGCGGCACCGCGCCGCGGACCGCAACCCGCAGGGCCGCTGCTGCTGAGCCCGCCCGGGTGAACAGCCGATCGTCAGGCCGGGGCGCAACGGTCGTCTACACAACCGCCCGCACAGTGGACGCACACCGCTGTCGGCACCTCACAGGGTGGTACCAAAAGAGACGACCCTCACTCCGTGGTACTAAATGAGTGTATGGACAGATGTCCAGTTGTTGCCCCACCAGCCTTAGGAGAAACGTGCTGTTCACGGTTTCCGACGTCACCGACGCCGTCGCTGCAGCCATCCCGGACCGCACCCTGATCATTCAGGGCGATCGCCGCTTCACCTACGCCGAGGTTGTCGCCCGCGCCAACCGGCTCGCCGCCTACCTGCACGCGCAGGGCCTGGGCGTGCACACCGAGCGCGATCAGCTGGCCGGCCACGAAGTGGGCCAGGACCTGGTGGGCATCTACGCGTACAACGGCCCCGAGTTCGTCGAATCCCTGCTCGGCGCGTTCCGCGCCCGGGTGGCGCCGTTCAACGTCAACTACCGCTACGTCAAGGCCGAGCTGCAGTACCTGCTGAACGACGCGGGTGCCTCCGCCCTGATCTATCACGCCGCGTTCGCGCCGACGCTGGCCGAGGTGCTGCCGGATCTGCCGAACCTCAAGGTCCTGATCCAGATCGCCGACAGCTCGGGCAACGACCTGCTGCCCGGTGCCGTCGACTACGAGACCATCGTGAACGCCGACGTCCCGCCGCCGCCGGTGACGCCGTCGCCCGACGACCTCTACGTGCTGTACACCGGCGGCACCACCGGTATGCCCAAGGGCGTGCTGTGGCGCCAGCACGACATCTTCATGGCCTCGTTCGGCGGCCGCAACGCGATGACGGGCGAGCCGGCGCAGTCTGCCCAGGAGATCGTCGACCGGGCCTCGGCGGCCGCCGAGATGCGGATGATGATCCTGCCGCCGCTCATGCACGGCGCCGCTCAGTGGGGCGTGATGACGGGCATCAACAACGGCCAGACCATCGTGTTCGCCCAGGAGGTCGAGGGCTTCAACGCCAAGGAGATCGTCGAGACCATCGCCCGCGAGAAGATCGCGATCGCGACGGTCGTCGGTGACGCGATGGCCCGGCCGCTGGTCACCGCGATCGAAGAAGCCATCGCCGACGGTAGCCACGACCCGACGTCGCTGGTCGTCGTCGCCAACGGCGGCGCCCTCTTCACGCCGGCCGTGAAGGGCCGGCTTGTCGCCGCACTGCCGAACGCCATGGTGATCGACGGCGTGGGTTCGTCGGAAACCGGCGCGCAGATGTCGCACGTGTCGACCAAGGCCAACGTCTCCAGCGGCACCTTCACCGCCGGTCCGGCCACCCGGATCGTCTCGGAGGACTTCACCTCGCTGCTGGCCCCCGGCCATGAGGGCAACGGCTGGCTGGCGCAGGAGGGCCACGTGCCGCTCGGCTACAAGGGCGACGCCGCCAAGACGGCCAAGACCTTCCCGGTGATCGACGGCATCCGGTACGCGGTGCCGGGCGACCGTGCCCGCCTGCTGGAGGGCGGCACCGTCGAGCTGCTCGGCCGCGACTCGGTGACCATCAACTCGGGCGGCGAGAAGATCTTCGCCGAAGAGGTCGAGTCCGCCATCGCCTCGCACCCAGCCGTGGTCGACGTCGTCGTCGCCGGACGCCCGAGCGAGCGCTGGGGCAACGAGGTCGTCGCGGTCGTGGCACTGGCCGACGGTGCCGAGGCCGACGCCGCCGAACTCATCAAGCACGCGTCGGAATCCATCGCGCGCTACAAGCTGCCGAAGGCCGTCGTGTTCCGGCCGACGATCGTCCGCAGCCCCGCGGGCAAGGCCGATTACAGGTGGGCCAAGGAGCAGGCGCTGCAGGACTAGATCCCGCCAGAAGTAGAACGGCCCCCTTTCTTCCGAGAGGGGGCCGTTCGCTGTCTGCCGACAGCTCAGCCGGCGGCCCACTCCTTCGCGCGGTCGAGCGCGTCGAGCCCGAAGATCTGCAGTTCGCCGGGAATCATCCAGGCCACGGCATGCAGCGTGTGCGCCACCCACGGCTTGTCCGACACCACGGCAATGCGTTTGAACGCCGAATGGTGTTTGAACAGCGCACCGAAACCGACCTTCAGATCCTCGACCAGTCCGCCCGGGCCGAAGCCCTCGTAGTCGGCGGCGATGACCTCGACGATCCTGATCTCACCACCGACGACGAGATCGTCCATCGTGGGCTCGAATTCGCGGATGTCGTCACCGCTCACCCGACCGGACACCCGAATGCCGGTCACGCCGTCGGGCATGTCTGACAGCACTTCGATCATGGCGCCAGCCTACGGCGCAGCCGTGCCTCGCGAGCTGGGGGCACCTCCCGCTTGCGGGGGAACGCAAAACTGTCAACTTCGCGACGAAAACGACAGTTTTGCGTCTTCTCGCGGGAGCTGATCATGCCCCGAACCGGGCCAGCGGATCGGCTGTCGCCTCGATCTTGGCGACGAGACCGTCGCGAATCGTCAGGACCACCACCGCGAAGAGCTGCCGGTGCGCGAACGCCAGCAGGACGGGTTGGCCGAGCGGTCCGGCGACGACGGTGGTCCCCGGTCCGAGGTACAGCATGAGATTCTCGGCGACCCGCTGCGGTCCGTGGTTGACGATCGGCGGGATCGGCGGATCGCTCAGCACCGTGCCGACGCCCCAGACCGTCGGGTCCAGCACCGCGGCCAGCGTCTGCACGTCGCCGCCGGCGCAGGCGGTGATGAACTTCTCGGTGACCAGTTGATGTTCGGTCGCCTCGACGTCGTCGGCTCGCCTGTCGGTACCGGCCACCTTCGCCCGGGCCCGGCGGGCCAGCTGCCGGCACGTGCCGACGGGTCGGCCGACGGTCTCGGCGATCGACTCGAACGGGACGCCGAAGACGTCGTGCAGGATGAACGCCACGCGCTCACCGGGACTCAGCTGCCGGAGCACCCGCAGCAGGGCGCTCGACACCTCGTCGTCGAGGGTGATGCGGTCGGCGGGGTCCGGCTCATTCGATGCCAGTGGCGGCATCTCGTCCTGCTCGGTCGGTTGTTCGCGCCGCGCCCGCGCCGACCGGACGAGGTCGAGGCACAGCCGGCCGGCGACCGTCGTCAGCCACGCGCGGACGTCCTCGATCTCGCCTGGCTCTGTGCGGGACAGCCGCAGAAACGCTTCCTGCGCAACATCTTCGGCGTCGCCGACGTCACCGAGCATCTGGTACGCGAGGTTGACCAGATACGGATGGTGGTGGCGCCAGGCCGCGGTGAACTCAGTGGTTTCTGTCATCAGTTGAAGACGATCCAGGGTGGTGAAAAGTTACCGCACCGCCGCATCCCGTGGGTCGTAACATTAGCGACGGGTACTCCGTCCTTGATTCATGACCATTCTCATCACCGGGGCCACCGGCAACGTCGGTCGCCCCCTCGTCGAACAATTACACGCCGCGGGCATGAAAGTCCGTGCCGTCACCCGTAATCCGTCCCCACAGCTCCCGGCCGGGGTCGAGACCGTCGCATCCGTCCGCGACGGCATCGCCGGAGCGAGCGCGGTGTTCCTCAATTCGCGTGCCCTCGGTCCGGACCTGGCGTGGACGGTCGACGCCGCCAAAGATTCCGGCGCCAAGCTGGTCGCGCTGTCCGCGATGAACGTCGACGAAGACTTCACCCGGCAGCCGTCGCGTCTGCGGGGCGACCGCAACAAGGAGGTCGAACAACTGGCTGTCGACTCCGGACTGCCGTGGGTGAGCCTGCGGCCGGCGTTGTTCGCCACCAACTTCATCGGCATGTGGGCCGGGCAACTGCAGGCCGGTGACGTTGTGGCCGGACCCTATGCGGAGGCCTCCAGCGCACCCATCGTCGAAGCCGACATCGCGGCCGTCGCCGCGCGCGCCCTGCTCACCGATGACCTGAACGGCCGCAAGATTCCGCTGACGGGGCCGCAGGCACTCACCAACGCCGAGCTGCTCGCCATCGTCGGCGAGGTGCTGGGGCGCGACCTGCGCTACCGGGAAATCCCGGTCGAACAGGTCCGCGCGCGGTTCGTCGCCATCGGCTTCCCCGCCGAGTTCGGTACCGCCTACACCGCGCTGCTCGCCGAAACCGTCGACACCCCGGCGCGGGTGAGCGACGAGGTCGAGCGCATCCTCGGCCGCCCGGCCCAGACCTTCGCCGCCTGGGTGGGCCGGCACCGCGGCGCCTTCACCCCGCGTTTGGAGACCAGCCATGTCTGATCCGCGACCGCCGCGCTACCTCAAGCCGATGAACAAAGTCGTTGTCGCCGTGGGGAAGCTCGGCATCCCCGTCGGCCCCGCGATGGTGCTGACCGTGCCCGGCCGCAAGACCGGTACACCGCGAAGCACGCCGATGACACCGTTCGTCGTGCACGGCGAGATGTACGCCGTCGCCGGCTATCCCGGCGCGCACTGGGCCCTCAACGCCCGCGCCGCCGGCACCGGCACCTTGACGCGGGGCCGCAAGTCGCGGCCCGTGCGGATCACCGAGTTGACGGTCGACGAGGCACGGCCGGTGCTACGTGAGTTCCCGGTGCAGGTACCCGTCGGCGTGAAGTTCGCCAAGAGTTCCGGCATGGTCACCGAGGGCACACCCGACGAATTCGAGGCGCTGGCAGGAAGACTCGCCGTCTTCCGGTTCGACCCGCTGGGCTGATCTCAGCGGTAGGCGCTGCCCTGTTCGCGGTCGAGGTAGGTGTCGGACTTGTTCTTCAGGAAGAACAGATACACCAGCAGCGACGCCGCGATGCAGACGGTGACGTAGACGATGAACAGCGGCACGTCACCTCGGGCCTTGAGGGCCTGGTAGATCAGGGGCGCGGTGCCACCGAAAATCGAATTGGCCAGCGCATAGCCGACGCCGACGCCGAGCGCCCGCACGTGGGCCGGGAACAGTTCGGACTTCACCAGCGCGTTGATCGAGGTGTATCCGGTGAGAATGATGTACGCGACGGCCACCAGCACGAACGACAGGATCGGCGAGTGCGTCTGCGGCAGGTAGGTGATCAGGACGTAGGTGTAGACCACACCGCCGAATCCGAACCACAGGAGTAGGGGTTTGCGGCCGACGCGGTCGCTGATCATGCCGCCGATCGGCTGGATCAGCATCAGGAAGATCAGCCCGAGGAGGTTGATCCAGGTCGCGGTCATGGGTTGGCTCTTGTAGGTCGCCTTCACCATCGCCGGCGCGTTGACGCTGTACGTGTAGAACGCGACGGTGCCGCCGAGCGTGATCAGGAAGCAGAGCAGCAGCGGCTTCCAGTAGCGCGTGAACAGTTCACGCATCGAACCGGCACTCGCGTCTTTACCCTCCTGAACCGCCTTGAGGGTCTCCTCGGAAAGTGACTCGTCCATGCTGCGCCGCAGCCAGAACACCACGACCGCCGCGACACCGCCGACCGCAAACGCTATGCGCCAACCGAATTCGCTCACCTGCGCGGTGTTCAGCGCCGTGAGGATGATGAGCAGGGTGAACTGGGCGAGCACGTGCCCACCGACCAGGGTCACGTACTGGAACGAGGAGAAGAACCCGCGGCGTTCCCGGGTCGCCGCCTCCGACATATAGGTCGCGGATGTGCCGTACTCGCCGCCGGTGGCGAAACCCTGCACCAGCCGGCAGATGATCAGGATGATCGGCGCCGCGACACCGATGCTGGCGCGCGACGGAACCAGGGCGATCACCATCGAGCAGGCCGCCATCAGCGACACACTGACCATCAGTGCGGTGCGGCGCCCCCGGCGGTCGGCGAAGCGGCCGAAGAACCACGACCCGATCGGCCGGGTGATGAACGTGACCGCGAAGATCGCGTACACGTAGATCGTCGAATTCTGGTCGGCCTTGTCGAAGAACTGGTTTTCGAAGTAGGTGGCGAAGACGGTGTAGACGTAGACGTCGTACCACTCGACGAGGTTGCCCGACGATCCCCGGATGGTGTTCCAGATCGCGCGACGGGTCGCTGCGCGGCCCGACGGCGTCGGTGTGTCTTCGGTCAGTGCGGTCATGCTGCTCTCCAACGGTGGGCAACGAATCGGGTGTGGGCACATCATTGCGGCGAACCGACGGTACGGAATGGAATTCGGCCACAGCGCCGTTTTCCTTGCACGATTCACAGATTCACCCCGACCGTACCCTTGCGTGGTACCGGCTCATCGCGCTTCAGCCCTCGCGGATGACTCCGCGTTCGCAGAGGTGCTCCGTCAGCGGCGCCACCCCGACTTCGAAGTGTTCAGCCATCGCCGTTCGGGCCGCATCGCCGTCACCGGCCTGCAGCGCGGCGATCACGCGGCGGTGGTCCCGGATCGACAGGTCCGGCCACCCCTGCAGCGTCGGGAACACCGCCTCGGGCGCGTAACGGGTTATGCCTGACATGAATTGGGTCAGCTTGGGTGAGTCGGCGACGACGTTGATCAGCCGGTGGAACTCGTGGTTGAGCTGCACCATGCGGTCGACATCGGTGTGCTGGTAGGCCTGCTCCAGCGCCTCCTGGATGCGCGTGAGCTCGGCGACCTGAGCGTCCGTGATGTTCTCGGCAGCACGCGCCGCCAGTTCCCCACCGACGAACGCCTGCACCATGGCCACGTCGGCGACGTCGCGGGCCGTCACCTCCAGCACCATGAAGCCACGCCGGGGATGCTGCACCAACAGCCCTTCGGCCCGAAGGTTCAGCAGCGCCTCCCGGACCGGGGTGACGCTGACACCCAGCTCGGTGGCCAGCTGGTCCAGCCGCAGGTACTCCCCCGCCGGGAACGCACCGCTGAAGATGCGGCGGCGGACGTACCGCGCCACGTCGTGGGAAAGCTGTGCGGGCGCGGCGAATTGGGGTTCAGATGCGGTATTCATTGAGCAGGTTCTTGCTGATGATGGTCTTCTGGATTTCACTGGTGCCCTCGCCGATCAACAGGAACGGCGCGTCCCTCATCAGTCGTTCGATCTCGTATTCCTTCGAGTAGCCGTAGCCGCCGTGGATCCGGAAGCTCTGCTGGGTGACTTCCGAACAGAACTCACTGGCAAGGTATTTCGCCATCCCGGCGGCGACGTCGTTGCGCTCGCCCGAGTCTTTGAGCCGGGCCGCGTTGACCATCATCAGATGTGCCGCTTCGACTTTGGTGGCCATCTCGGCGAGTTGGAAGGCGATGGCCTGGTGGTCGGCGATCGGCTTGCCGAACGTCTCGCGCTGTTGGGCGTAGCGCACCGCCAGTTCGAAGGCGCGGATGCCGACACCGCAGGCCCGCGCGGACACGTTGACCCGGCCGACCTCGATACCGTCCATCATCTGGAAGAAGCCCTCGCCGGGCTTGCCGCCGAGGACATCGTCGGCGCCGGCGCGGTAGCCCTCGAAGATGAGCTCGGTGGTGTCGATGCCCTTGTAACCGAGCTTGTCGATCTTGCCCGGAATCGTGAGGCCGGGTTTGACCTCGCCGAAGCCGGTCGGTTTCTCGACCAGGAACGCGGTCAGGTTACGGTGCGGCTTGTCCGCGCCCTCGTCGGTTTTCACCAGTGCCGCAACCAGAGTCGAGCTGCCGCCGTTGGTCAGCCACATCTTCTGGCCGGTGATGGTGTAGCCGCCGTCGGCGTCTCGGGTGCCCCTGGTGCGGATCGCGGCGACGTCGGACCCCAGCTCCGGCTCGGACATCGAGAAGGCGCCGCGCACCTCACCGGTCGCCATCCGGGGCAGGTAGCGCTGCTTCTGTTCGTCGGTGCCGTGCTGACGGATCATGTAGGCGACGATGAAGTGGGTGTTGATGACGCCCGAGATGCTCATCCAGCCCCGGGCGAGTTCCTCGACGCACAGGGCGTACGTCAGCAGTGACTCACCGAGCCCGCCGTACTCCTGCGGGATCATCAGGCCGAACAGGCCCATGTCCATCATCTGATCGACGATGGCCTGCGGGTAGGAGTCCGAGTGTTCCAGCTCCTGTGCTGCCGGAATGATCTCCCGGTCGACGAATTGCCGTACCGTGGCGACGATTTCGCGCTGCACCTCGGTGAGTCCGGCGGTCTGGGCAAGGCGTGTCATGACTCGATCCGTTCGAATACGGCGGCCAACCCCTGGCCGCCTCCGATGCACATGGTCTCCAGCCCGTAGCGCGCATCCCGCAGGTGCAGTTCGCGGGCCAGGGTCGCGAGCATCCGGCCGCCGGTAGCGCCGACGGGATGGCCGAGCGAGATACCCGAACCGCGCACGTTCGTGCGTTCCCAGTCCGCGTCGGTGAACTTCCATTCCCGGGTGCAGGCCAGCGCCTGGGCGGCGAAGGCCTCGTTGAGTTCGATCAGGTCGATATCGGCAAGAGCGAGGCCGGCTTTGGCCAGCGCGATCTCGGTGGCCGGCACCGGTCCGATGCCCATGACGTTGGGCGGCACCCCGGCCACGCCCCAGGACGCCAGCCGGACCAGTGGCTGCAGCCCCAGTTCGGCCGCGCGCTCCGGGGTGGTCACGACGCACATCGCCGCCGCGTCGTTCTGCCCACTGGAGTTTCCCGCCGTCACGGTGGCGTCCGGATCACTCTTGCCCAGAACAGGTTTGAGCTCACCGAGCGCCTCGACGGTGGTGTCGGCGCGTGGATGTTCGTCGGTGTCGATCACCTGGTCACCGGCGCGGGTGGTGACGGTCACCGGGACGATCTCGTCGGCCAGCACCCCACTGCGTTGCGCTGCAACAGCTTTCTGATGCGACCGCACCGCCAGCGCATCCTGCTCCACCCGGGAGATCGCGTACTGCCTGCGCAGGTTCTCCGCGGTCTCGAGCATGCCACCGGGCACCGGATAATTCTTGCCGCCGGCGGTGGTCCGGCCGCGCGCCAGCCCGTCGTGCACCGTGATGCCGCCGCGCGCGCCACCCCAGCGCATATCGGTGGAGTGGAAGGCGACGTTGCTCATCGACTCCGCACCACCGGCGATCACCAGATCGTTTGCGCCACTGGCCACCTGCATGCAGGCCTGGATGACGGCCTGCAGTCCTGACCCGCAGCGCCGGTCGACCTGCATGCCCGGAACGGTGACCGGCAGCCCGGCGTCGAGCGCCACGACGCGGCCGATCGCCGGGGCTTCACTGGACGGGTAGCAGTGCCCGAGAATGACATCCTGTACCGCGTCTGCCGGAATCCCGGTGCGCTGCAACAAACCCCGCAGCGCCGCGACGCCGAGTTCGACCGCGGTCAGCGATTTGAACATGCCGCCGTAGCGGCCGATCGGGGTACGTACCGGCGCGCAGATGACGGGACTGGTCGCGACCATCTAGAGGTGCCGTCCCCCGGTGATTTCCAGGACGCAGCCGGTCATGTACGACGACATGTCCGACGCCAGGAACGCGACCACCGACGCCACTTCACTGGGCTCGGCGGCCCGTCCCATCGGAATCTCCGCCAGCTTCTGATCCCAAATCCGTTGCGGCATGGCCTCGGTCATCGCGGAGCGGATCAGGCCCGGCTGCACGGCGTTGACCCGCACGCCGAGGTGGGCGACCTCCTTGGCGGCCGCCTTGGTCAGGCCGACGATGCCCGCCTTGGCCGCCGAGTAGTTGGTCTGGCCGACCAGGCCGACCTTGCCCGAGATCGACGAGATATTGATGATGGCACCGCTTTTCGCCTCCCGCATGAGGTTGGCCGCCAAGCGGGTGCCGTTCCAACAGCCTTTCAGGTGCACGTCGATGACCTGGTCGAACTGCTCCTCGGTCATCTTGCGCATGGTGGCGTCGCGCGTGATGCCGGCGTTGTTGACCATGATGTCGATGGTTCCCCGGCCGCCGAACTCGACCGCGGCGTCGATCAGTGCCTGCACGTCTGCGGCCGACGTCACGTCGCAGCGCACGGCCTTGGCCACGTCGGAACCCCCGAGCTTGGCGACGGCGGCCTCGGTCGCGTCGAGATTCAGGTCGCCGATCACGACGCGGGCGCCTTCGGCGATGAACCGTTCCGCGATCGCGTATCCGATTCCCTGGGCACCGCCGGTGATCACCGCGATACGTCCGTCCAGCAGCGGCATGGTCGTGCACTCCTCCTGATCGACTGATCCGGTCCGGGCGGCAGCACCGCCAGCCGGCTTCATACATAAAATATGATATTTCTTGCATCAAACCAGAAGCACCCTCGTGTTGCGCAAGGAGACCTCACATGGCCGAACCCACCGGTTCCCCCGCCGCAGAAGTCAGCGATCAGGATTTCCGCGACATCCTCGACGCGACCCGCCAGTTCGTCCGCACCGCGGTCCTGCCGCGCGAGCTCGAGATCATGAACGAGAACCGGGTGCCCGACGACATCCGCGATCAGGCGAAGAACATGGGCCTATTCGGCTATGCCATCCCCCAGGAGTGGGGCGGTCTGGGACTGAACCTCGTCCAGGACGTCGAGATGGCGATGGAGTTGGGCTACACCACGCTTGCCGTGCGGTCGATGTTCGGCACCAACAACGGCATCGCCGGCCAGGTGCTGGTCGGGTTTGGCACCGATACCCAGAAGCAGCGCTGGCTGGAACCGATCGCCAGCGGCGACTGCGTCGCGTCCTTCGCGTTGACCGAGTCCGGCGCCGGCTCCAACCCCGCCGGCCTGCGCACCAAGGCCGTGGCCGACGGGGACGACTGGATCATCACCGGCCACAAGCGATTCATCACCAACGCGCCCACCGCGAACCTGTTCGTGGTGTTCGCCCGGACCCGGCCGGCCGACGCCGACGGACCCGGCATCGCCGTGTTCCTCGTCCCCGCCGACGCTCCCGGCGTCGTGGTCGGGCCGAAGGACGCGAAGATGGGCCAGGAAGGGGCCTGGACCTCCGACATCACGTTCGACGACGTGCGGGTCGGTCCCGATGCCCTCATCGGCGGCAACGAGGACATCGGCTACCGCGCCGCGCTGACGTCATTGGCCCGGGGCCGGGTGCACATCGCAGCCGTCTCGGTGGGCGCGGCGCAACGCGCCCTCGACGAGTCGGTGACGTACGCCGCGACCGCCACGCAGGGCGGCACCGCAATCGGCGAATTCCAGCTGGTACAGGCGATGCTGGCGGACATGCAGACCGGCGTCATGGCCGGCCGGGCCCTGGTCCGGGACGCCGCGCAGTTGTGGGTCAGCGGCGCGGACCGCCGCATCGCGCCGTCGGCCGCGAAGCTGTTCTGTACCGAGATGGTCGGCAAGGTCGCCGACCTGGCCGTGCAGGTGCACGGCGGCAGCGGGTACATGCGCGACGTGCCCGTCGAACGGATCTATCGCGACGTGCGCCTGCTCCGGTTGTACGAAGGCACCAGCGAGATTCAGCGGTTGATCATCGGCGGCGGCCTGGTGAAGGCGGCGCAGCGCTCGGCGTCGGGTCGCTGACGCCGCCAGCAATCATCCGATGATTCGCACGATCGATTCGACGACGGCGGCCGGCTTATCCGATCCCTCGATCTCGACGGTCACTGTCATCGTCGCTTGAACGGCACCGTCCAGCTCGTCGACTTTCGAAATGACGGCACCCGCGCGAACGTTTGCTCCGACCTTGACCGGTGTGATGAATCGCACCTTGTTATATCCGTAATTGACGGCCAATGCGACGTTGTCGACGCGATAGAGCTGGTGCATGAAATGCGGTAGCAGTGAAAGTGTCAGCAAACCGTGTGCAATTGTGCCGCCGAACGGGCCCGCGGCGGCGCGCTCAGGATCGACGTGAATCCACTGGTGGTCGTCGGTGGCGTCGGCGAACAGATTCACCCGATCCTGGGTGATCTCCATCCACTCCGTCGGCCCAAGCTGACTACCTGCTGCTGCGACGAACTCGGACAGATTGTCGAAGACCTTCACGCTTGCTCCTCTCGAGCGCGTCCGCTTTCCGGGCCGCACCGCTATTACTTCTAACGCGTCCGTCAGAGCAGCACAATGCACAGATTTTGGGCCGACGTCACCTACTTAGCCACTCAAAGTTCGCCATCCCTAGGCATCGTCTAGGCTAACCTGCAAAAATAGCGATATCCGGGATTGCCAAGGTCCTTCGCACCAGCACACTCGCTTTGACCAATTCTTCGGCACGCCGAAGGTCGGCAGACAACGTTTCACCACTAGCTGGCCGCGGGACCCCAACAACCCCGATACTGAATTAAGGAATGCAGTCCGCGCGAGATGCGTTTACCGCAACCGACTGCCAACTGACGTTGCAGTGACTGCTGAAAACGAATGGGGCAACGATGTCGGTGGAGTATGTCGAATACGAATCCCACCTCGATATTCGTTTTCCCGAAAACATCGCCTGGTCCGACACCGATACCGATTGCAGCGTGGTGCTGTCGCAACCCGACACCGACCCGGAACTCTGGCACCGCTACGTGGACGCGGCTGCGCAGAGTTATCGCCGGCACGGCGTCGAAGCGGTCGTCGACGCTGCCGCGATCCGCGATGGTGCTGACACCGCGTTGTTCTGGACGGTCCTCGACCGCCGGGGCAACATGGTCGGCGGCCTGCGCGCCAAAGCCCCACTCGGCTGTGCCGACGACTCGCATGCGGTGGTGGAGTGGGCCGGCCGGCCGGGGCTGGCCATGGTGCGCAAGATGATCAACGACCGCGTGCCATTCGGCGTCATGGAGATGAAAACCGCGTGGGTGTCCGACAGCCGCGCCAGCCAGCACGCCGTCACCAATCTCCTGGCCCGGACCGCCTATCACGCCACCAGCGTCATGGGCGTGCAGTTCGTGATGGCCACGGCAGCCCAGCACGTCCTGGAATTGTGGAAATCCGGGGGCGGCGTGGTGGCGCCGATTCCGGCCACGCCGTACCCCGACGAGCGGTACCGCACCAAGATGATGTGGTGGGATCGAAGGACCATGGTCAATCATTCCCAGCCGGAGCAAATTACGAAGGCGCTGCGTGAGATCGACGCGATATCAACCAGGCTGGTCGCCGGTTGATGGCAGCTCTGGACGCTAACCACATCTCGATCCTCGACCCCCAGAACTCCGCTGACGCGGCAGCACTCGAAGAGCTGCTGCGCGATCCGGCGGTCAACACCGTTGACACCTGGGCCGACCAGTTCGCGGCGCTGGCCGAACTCCGGCCGGCCCCGACGTCCGACCTTCTCGACGAACCCGCCCGCTGGGTCTACTACCCGTGGCGTGCGGCGGTGCTGAAGCTGCTGGGCCCGCGGTCGTATCGCCGCCTGCGCCTGGACCGCAACCGGCATCTGGCCACCAGTGCCGAACAGGACCGGCTGGGCCGCCTGCGCGTCGGCATCGTCGGACTCAGCTCGGGCCACCTCATCGCTCATTCGCTCGCCGTGGCGGGATTCTGTGGCGAGCTCCGGTTGGCCGATTTCGACGAGCTGGGCGTGTCCAATCTCAATCGCATACCCGCAACGGTCTTCGACATCGGCCTCAACAAGGCGACCGCCGCCATGCGCCGGATCGCCGAGCTCGATCCCTACCTCCTGGTCCGGCATTCGACCGCCGGACTGAGTGCCGAGTCCCTCGCGCCGTTCCTCGACGGGCTCGACGTGCTGGTCGAGCAGTGTGACTCGCTCGAGATGAAACTGCACCTCCGCCACGGCGCCCGGGCCCGCGGCATCCCGGTACTGATGGCCACCAGCGACCGCGGCCTGATCGACGTCGAACGCTTCGACGTCGATCCCACCCGCCCGGTCTTCCACGGACTGCTCGGCGACATCGACCCCGACACCATGGCGGGCCTGCCGATCGCTGAAAAGCTGCCGTACCTGATGCAGGTCTTCGACCCGGCCAGGGTTTCGCCGCGGATGGGCGCGTCCCTGCTCGAGGTGGGCCGCACCCTGTCGGCCTGGCCGCAACTCGTCGGCGACGTAACCGTCGGAGCGGCAACCGTTTTGGAAGCCATCCGCCGCATCGGGCTGAACGAGCCCCTCGCGTCCGGTCGCACCCAGGTCGACATCGGCGGTCTGCTCGGTGAACTTGCCGAACCCACCCACGTCGCCGGACCCGCCGATGTCCCCCTGCCGGAGGCCGGTGCGGTCTCGACCGGGCTCGGCCAGGTCATCGACGCCGCCGTTGCCGCCGCGATTCGCGCGCCGTCGGGCGGCAACGCGCAGCCGTGGCGCATCGCGGCGACGGCCGACAGCCTCGTCATCGGCATCGATCCCGCACGCACTTCGGCCATGGACGTCGGTTTCCGGGGCAGTGCGGTCGCCGTCGGGGCCGCGGCCTTCAACGCGCGAGTTGCTGCCGCCGCCAACGGTTTTGCCACGGAGGTGAGCTATACCGAGCCCGACGGCGCATACCCGTTGCGGATCGCCCTCCGACTGCGGCCGGGTGGTGCCCCTGAGCTCGCGCGGTGGCACCCCGGGGTCTTCGAGCGCGAGACCAACCGGCACCGCGGAACGGGCGCACCGTTGACACCCGAGGTGGCCGAGACGTTGTCGCAGGTGGCAAAGGAATACGACGCACGCGTGCACGTCATGGTCGACCACGGTGAGATCGCACGCGCGGCAACGGTCTTCGCAGCTGCCGACCGGATCCGCTACCTCACCCCTACCCTGCATCGCGAGATGATCTCGGAGCTGCGCTGGCCCGGCGACGACGACATGGACTTCGGCATCGATGTCCACTCCCTCGCGCTCGATTCCGGCGATCTGGCCGTACTGCCGCTGCTGCGCCGGACCGACGTCGTTGCGGCACTCGACGAATGGGATGCCGGCGCCGTGCTCGGGGACGACACGAGTGATCGCCTGCGTGCCAGCAGTGCGGTCGTCACCGTACTGATCCAAGGCGCGGCGCTGAGCGACTTCGCCCGTGGCGGTGCCGCCGTGGTCGCCGTGTGGATGGCGGCGCAGGCCGCCGGACTGGCCGTGCAGCCGATGTCGCCGCCGTTTCTCTACGCCCACACCGGAACCGAGTTCGGCGAACTCTCCGGCAAGTACGCCGACCAACTCCACCGACTACAGGACACATTCAACGAGTTGACCAGCAAAGGGCAGGACGAGTCGGTGGTCCTCGTGCTCCGAATATCGGATGCGCCACCGGCTTCGGTACCGAGCCGTAGGAGCACCGCCTTTGAGGTCGGTGCAGGTTAAGCTGATCGTCTCATGTCCATCGACGAGTCTCCCCCTTCACTGGATCGCGTGG
Organism: Mycobacterium sp. UNC410CL29Cvi84; assembly: GCF_000686745.1. Lineage (NCBI taxonomy): Bacteria > Bacillati > Actinomycetota > Actinomycetes > Mycobacteriales > Mycobacteriaceae > Mycobacterium > Mycobacterium sp. UNC410CL29Cvi84. The sequence continues at coordinate 14,784 of NZ_JMLM01000009.1, read as the reverse complement.
TCACAGAGGTAGCGACGCGGCTGATGGCGGCGGACTCCAGCAACTACACCCAGGTGTACACGGACGTGCTGGAGATCCTCGTCGACTACTTCGGGGTCGACGTCAGCTTCCTGCGGCGCAATGATCACGAGATCGGTGCCTCGATTCTCGTCGCGGAATGGCCACTGCGGCCGGAGATTCCGGACCCCGATCCCCTGCGCGTGGTGTACTTCGCCGACGCCGACCCGGTCTTCGCGGAATTGGAACATCGCAAGAAACCGCTCATCGTGCGCCCCGAGCCGGAGACCGACGACTATCAGCGGCGCATCGAGGCCGGCCGCAATGTCTCTCAGATATCCCTGGCAGCAACGCCTTTGGTGTCCGGCGAACGCACCACCGGGGCGCTCGGCTTCGTCAAGTACGGCAACCGCGAATGGGTCACCGAAGAGATCAACGCGCTGCAGGCCATCGCATCACTGTTGACCCAGGCCCAATCTCGGGTGCTCGCCGAGGAGCAGCTCCGGTACCTGGCCGAACACGATGACCTGACCGGCCTGAACAACCGGCGCGCCCTCATCGCCCACCTCGATGCCCGGTTGCAGCCGGGACAGCCCGGTCCGGTGACCGCCCTGTTCTTCGATCTCGACCGGCTCAAGGCCATCAATGACTACCTCGGGCACAGCGCCGGCGATTCGTTCATCCGCGTCTTCGCCCAGCGCCTCACCGAGGGAGTCGACAGCAAGACCGTGATCGCCCGGCTCGGCGGTGACGAGTTCGTGGTCGTCCCGGCAGACCCGATATCCGCCAACAAGGCCGAGGCACTCGCCTACCAGCTTCAGGACTCCTTGCGGCGCCGCGTGTGGATCGACGGTGAACGGCTCACGCGGGCAGTGAGTGTCGGCGTCGCTTCGGGCCTTCCGGGCTCCGACACCTCCTCCGACCTGTTGCGCCGCGCCGACCAGGCCGTCTTGAGCGCGAAGTCTGCCGGCGGGGACCGTGTTGCGGTGTTCACCACCGCCATGTCCCTGGAAACGGCCTACCGCAACGATATCGAGCTGCACCTGCAGGACGTCATCGAGAACGGCGCGCTGCTGCTCAACTATCTCCCGGAAATCGACATGCGCACCGGGAAGCTGCTCGCGACCGAAGCGCTCGTACGCTGGGACCACCCCACCCGCGGGCTGCTCCCACCTGCCGCATTCATCGGCATCGCCGAATCGATCAACCTGGCAGGCGAATTGGGCCGGTGGGTGCTGCGGACGGCATGCCGCGAATTCGCCCGCTGGCGCGAGGACTTCCAAGCCTCGAAACCCGGCAGCGACGATCGCGACGATTTCGAGTTGCGCGTCAACGTCTCCCCGGTTCAGCTGGTCACCGACGGCTTCGCCGAGTCGGTGGCCGAGATCCTCGACGAATTCGGTCTCGACCGCGGGTCGGTGTGCCTGGAGATCACCGAGAACGTCGTCGTGCAGGACAGCGAATCCTCCCGCGCCACATTGGCCGACCTCCGCAGAACCGGCGTTCGGTTGGCGATCGACGACTTCGGCACCGGATACAGCGTGCTGTCCCACCTCAAGTCGCTGCCTGTCGACATCCTCAAGATCGATCGCAGCTTCGTGACCGACCTCGGGTCCAACCCCGGCGACCTGGCGATCGTCCGGGCGATCATCGCGCTGGCCGACTCGTTCGGTCTGCAGATCGTCGCCGAGGGCGTCGAAACCAAGGCTGCCGCAACCACATTGCTGCGCCACGGCTGCCACCGGGCGCAGGGGTTCCTGCTGTCGCGGCCGCTGCCGAGCGACCAGATGGCGACGCTGTACCGCAAGGGACGGGTGCCGGTCCGGTTCACCAGCGACATGTGACCCCGAACAGCGCTAGCGCGCAACCAGTTCCACGCGGGCGAACCTGCTGGCGGGCTGGCCCACGATACAGACTTCGAGGTCGCCGGCCGGCAGGGCGTCAGCCTCCGCCGGTCCGCCCCCGCCGGTGAAATCGGGCGAGATCACGACACCGTGACGCGCACGCACGAAGTACGGTCCGTCGGGCGTGTTCAGTTCCGCTCCGATGATCCGGCGGTCTTCGAAGAGCAGCGCCCGCAGCGTGCTGTCCGCGCTCACCGCGATGTCGCGTTCGGCAGCGGCCACCGCCAGCCAGTCGAACAGTTCGTCCGGTCCGTCACCGGCGCGCCATTCGATGGCGCCGAGCGAAGCCAGCCGAAGCGTCTTGCCCACCGAGTCGCGCAGGGTCTCCGCGGACCAGCCGCGAACCGTGCTGTAGAGCGCGCCGGTGACGGAATCCAGACACGCCCCGGCCCAGTCGAGCAGGCCCGCGCCGAAGAACGTCTCGATGGTGCGTGCGTGTGTTTCGGACTCCGTCAGCTCGCGTACGGCACGGGCCGGCACCGGCCGGCCGTTCGCCGGCGGTGCGCTCGCGTCGACGTCGACCTCGGCGGTCACCGCGGCGAAGTAGACGGCGGTGGCGTCGAGCTGCTCCTCGGTTTCGGGCTCGGCCGATTCGGCCTCACCGGGTCGAGCGGCGTCCGGCTCGGGCGCGTCGTCGGGAACCCCGCGCGGTACACCGAACTCGTCGATGCGAGCATCGAGGACGGCGCCCAGAGTGACGCAGTGCACATCGTCACCGCGCAGCCAGCGCCCGTCATCGGCGGGCAGCGCTCCGGCAACCATCACATCTGCGGCGGCGTCGACCGCGGCAATGGCTGTCGCCAGGCCACCGATACCGGCGCCGACGCACAGCACGTCAACTTCTGCGTCCCAATCCAACCTGAATTCCCTGAGTTGAGCGTTAGCGAACTGCAACAATCCGACAGTCAGGGATCGCTTTCGCCGTTCGGCTACTTTACATACTCACGGAATGAACGACACCAACAACGGCCTACGTTATGGCACCCTTAGGATGATCCGGGGGGCTAGCCACTGAACGCGCGCTGACGGAAGGTGATCGACGAATGGGGCGCCAGCCGCGATCCGAAGTGACCCGACGCAAGATCATTGACTCTGCTGTCGATTTGATCAACGAGATCGGTTATCCCGCCGCCGGATTGGCTGACATCATCGAACGCGCCGAGCTGACGAAGGGCGCGCTGTACTACCACTTCGATTCCAAAGAAGCCCTGGCCACTGTCATCATCGAAGAGGCAATGGTCTTGCTGCACAACGTGTTCCAGTCTGCCCGGGACTCGGAGCACAGCGCGATGAAGTCACTGATCGTCGGCACCTTCACCACCAGCGATCTGCTGGCGACCAACCGGACCGCCCAGGCCGGAACGAAACTGTTGCGCACGTTCGCGGGGTTCAACCCGACAGCGCGACACAGCTACGTGAACTTCGTCGACCAGTTCACCTCGGACATCAAACGCGCCGAAACGGACGGCGATCTGCGCCCCGGCGCGGACCCTGCCGATGTCGCCAACACACTGGTGGCCTGGATCCTCGGCGCGGAGCTGATGTCCAGCGCCGCGTCCGACGGCGACGACCTCCGCGACCGGTTCACCAGGCAATGGCGCGTTCTGATGCCGGCGATCGTGACCCCGGAATCGCTCGACCGCCACCTCGACTTCATGGTGGCCGCGTCCACGCGACAGCCGAACATCGTGGAGCACACCGCCACCCCCTGACTCCACATCGCTAACTAAGTTCACTTCTTTGTTGCTAGGCTGCCATCAGCCCAAGCGACAGAGGAGTCTGCATGGACCTCAATTGGTCGGCCAGCGATCTGGCATTCCGCGATGAAGTACGCACATTTCTGCAGGAAAATCTGACACCGGACATCCGAGAAGCCGGTCGTCTGATGACGAGCGTCTATAGCGATCACGACGCGAGCCTCGCCTGGCAGCGCATCCTGCACGAGCGCGGTTGGGCCGCACCGGCCTGGCCCGTCGAATACGGCGGCTGCGATTGGAGCCTGACCCAGCACTACATCTTCAGCCGGGAGTCGACCCTGGCCGGGGCGCCGGCACTGTCCCCGATGGGTATCCGGATGGTCGCTCACGCGATCGTCCGGTTCGGCACCACGGAACAGAAGGACTATTTTCTGCCCCGCATCCTGACCGGTGAGGTCTTCTTCTGCCAGGGCTACTCCGAACCCGAAGCCGGATCCGACCTGGCCGCCCTGACCATGGCGGCCGTCTCCGACGGCGATGACCTGGTGTGTACCGGCAGCAAGATCTGGACCACCCACGCCACCGAGGCCAACTGGATGTTCGCGCTGGTGCGCACCACCCGCACGGCCAAGAAGCAGCAGGGCATCACCTTCGTGCTGATCGACATGAGCACGCCGGGCATCGAGATCCGGCCACTGGTGATGACGTCCGGCGAAGAGGTCCAGAACCAGGTGTTCTTCGACGAGGTCCGGGTGCCCAAGAGCAACGTCATCGGGCAGATCGACGACGGCTGGACCGTCGCGAAGTACCTGCTCGAGTTCGAGCGCGGCGGCGGCGCCGCCGCCCCGGGGCTGCAGGTGCTGGCCGACGACATCGCCACGGCAGCGGCGCAAGCGCCGGGCCCCGAAGGCGGCCGCCTGCTCGACGATGCCGCGTTCTCGCGCAAGCTCGCCGACGCCCGGATCCGTACCGAAGTGCTCGAGATACTCGAATACCGCGTGCTGGCCGCGCTGGCCGGCGGCGGCCATCCGGGCGCAGCGTCGTCAATGTTGAAGGTGCTCGGCACGGAGCTGAGCCAGACCCTGACCGAACTGGCCATGGAGGCCGCCGGACCCCGCGGCCGGGCATACCAGCCACACGCCACCCGTCCCGGCGGCCCGGTGGCCGAATTCACCCCTCCCGCAGACGGTTACGTCAGCGGCGAGGCATGGCAGGCGGTCGCGCCACTGCGGTACTTCAACGACCGTGCCGGGTCGATCTACGCCGGCAGCAACGAAATTCAGCGCAACATCCTCGCCAAAGCAGAATTGGGGCTGTAAATGGACTTCACCTTCTCCGCGGAACAGGAACTTCTCGCCGGCGGCCTGTCCAAGTTCCTGTCCGGCCGGTACGACCTCGAAACCAGCCGGGCCGCGGCGAAATCCGGCCCCGGCTGGCAGCCCGACATCTGGCAGTCGTTCGCCGAGGAACTCGGCATTCTCGGTGCGGCCCTGCCGGAGGACGTCGGCGGCATCGGCGGCGGACCCGTCGAGGTCATGCTGATCGCCGAAGCGCTGGGTCACGCCCTGGTCATCGAACCGTACGTGGACACCGCGGTGGTCGCCGCCGGTCTGTTGCTGCGATCCGGTAGCCCGGTTGCCGGCCCCATCTTGGCGGAAATCGCTTCCGGCACAGCCGTTGTCGCGCTCGCCGCGGCCGAGGCCCACAGCGGCGACCGGTGGCAGGACGTCCAGACCACCGCCTCCCGAGAGGGCGACGCCTGGGTACTCAGCGGCGACAAGATCATGGTGGTGAATGCGCCGTTGGCCACCCACCTGCTCGTCACCGCGCGGACCGACAACGGCGTCTCGCTGTTCCTGGTCGACATCTCCGAGCCCCGCGAGGGGCTGGTGATGCACAGCTACCGCACCGTCGACGACCGTCGGGCCGCCGACCTGGAGCTGCGCGAAGTCCGGCTGCCGGGCGACGCGCTCCTGGGCGCTGAAGGCGAGGCCTGGCCGTCGATCGCCCAGGCCCGCGACGAGGGCGCCGCCGCCGTGTGCGCCGAAGCCGTCGGCAACATGCGGAAGGTGTTGGCCGACACCGTCGAATACGCCAAGCAGCGCCAGCAGTTCGGCCAGCCGATCGGCAGCTTCCAGGCCCTGCAGCATCGCATGGTGGACATGCACATGGAGCTCGAACAGTCCGTGTCGGCGGTCTACCTGGCCGTGCTCAACCTGGAAGCCGACGCGCACACCCGGGCACGCGCGGTTTCCGCGGCCAAGGCCACCGTCGGCCGCGCCGCGCGGTTCATCGGCCAGAACGCCGTACAGCTGCACGGCGGCATGGGTATGACCGAGGAACTCGCCATCGGCCATTACTTCAAGCGGCTCACCGCCGTTCAGTACGAGTACGGCTCCACCGACCACCACGTGACCCGTTATGCAGAACTGACCCGCCGCTGAGTTCGGCGCGCGCCCTCACCTGATCCGGCCGGGCCGGATCAGGTCAGGGTCATCTGCTTCTGCGCGTACAACTTTGCCCACTCCGCCCGCGGCCGGATCGACGTGTCGACGTCGGCGGCCTTGGCGCGCAGGGCACCTGCCGTCGCCTGTGCCTTCGGGGTCAACTTGAACGGATCCCAGCCGAAGAACCGGCAGGAGTTCTCCCAGGTGATCTTGTTGATGTCGGAGTCCGAGGCGCCGGCCGCGTTGAGTTCGGCCAGGACCTGCTCGGGCGCGTCGGGCCAGAAGCAGTCCGAGTGCGGGTAGTCGCACTCCCAGGCGATGATGTCGATGCCGATTTCGTGGCGCAACTTCAGCGAAGTCTTGTCGGTGACGTAGCAGGCCAGCGAATGCTCACGGAAGACGTCACTGGGCAGCTTGTCCCCGAAGTCGCGGCGCAGCCACTTCTGATTGGTGTAATGCCGGTCGCTGCGATCCAGATAGAACGGAATCCAGCCGATACCGCCTTCGGAGAACGCGAATTTCAGGTCCGGATAGTTGCGCATCGCCGGGCCCCACAACAAGTCCTGGGCGCACATCGCCGACACCTGCGTGGCCAGGATGATCAGGTTGTCGATCGGGGCGTCCTTGGCCATCGAGATCGCGCCGAAGCCGGTGCCGATGTGCAGACACATCACGACGTTCTCTTCGGAGAGGGTCCGGAACACCGGGCCCCAGTAGTTCTCGTCGAAGTAGCTGGGCAGGCCTTCCAGGTGCGGCAACTCGGGCATGGTCACCGCCCGGCAGCCCTTCGCGGCCACCCGGCGGATCTCACGGCACATCGCCTCGGGGTTCCACGTCGGCAGAATCGCGATCGGGATGAACCGGTCCGGGTACGCGCCGGCCCATTCGTCGATGTGCCAGTCGTTGTAGGCCGAGACCATCACCAGGGTGGCCTCTTCGCGGTGCATGTTCAGGTGCCGGGCGGAGAAACCCGTGAAGGTCGGGAAGCACATCGAGGCCAGGATGCCGTTGCGGTTCATGTCCCGCACCCGCTCATGCACGTCGTAGACACCGGGACGCATTTCGGCGAAGCCGGCGGGATCGCGTCCCCACTCCTCGGCCGGCCAGGAGACCACGGCGTTGAGCCCGCTCACGCCTTGGGGGCGGCCCTGATACATCCACTGGTCGACGCCGTTGGCGTCGGTGACGACGATCGGCGCCTCGGGCTTGTACTTGTCCGGAACGTGGTTGACGAACATGTCGGGCGGCTCCACGACGTGGTCATCTATGCTCACCAGGATCAGGTCGTCGGTATTCACGGGACTCCAATTGCTCCTCACGTGCGCGGCATCCTCACGTCCGCGACTGCACACTCAGTAGTACCGTCTAGAGGCGTGACCGTCTCTGCACTTTCGGACAGAGGTTTATCCCAAACGGCCAAGATGCCCGAGCGGCCGGTGATCGAGCTGCGTCGCGGCGGCGGCGCCCTCGGCGGCAGCTATCTCTACGAGGGCGACGCGCTGATCACCGGCTGGCACTCACATGAGGTGCACCAGATCGAATACGCACTGCACGGTCTGGTCGAGGTGGAAACCGATGTCGCCCACTATCTGCTACCGCCACAACAGGCCGCCTGGATTCCGGCGGGTCTACCCCATCAGGCAGTGATGAATCCGGACGTCAAGACCGTTGCCGTGATGTTCGATCCCGGGCTCATCTCGGACCGGTCGGATCGGGCCCGCATCATCGCCGTTTCCCCGCTGATCCGGGAGATGATGATCTACGCGTTGCGGTGGCCCATCGACCGGCCGCGGGGTGACGCCGTCTCGGACGGGTTCTTTCGCACCCTGGCACATCTCGTGGCCGAAGCGCTGGACCACGAAGCGCCGCTGAGCCTGCCCACGTCCGAGCACCCGATCGTTGCCGCGGCAATGGCCCACACCAAAGCGCATCTGGCTTCGGCGACGGCCGAACAGGTGAGTCGCGCAGTCTCGGTATCTGAGCGGACGCTGCGGCGGCTGTTCCAGGAGAACATCGGATTGTCTTGGCGGACTTATCTTCTCAATGCCCGGATGCTCCGGGCGATGGCGTTGCTCACCGAGCCGGGACAATCGGTGCAAGCCACCGCCACCGCGGTCGGTTTCGAGAGCCTCAGCGCGTTCACCCGCTGCTTCACCCAGTTCAGCGGGCAATCACCGTCGGCGTACCGCCGCCAGACTGCCGAGACGGCGCGCTCGCCGCACGAGCCCCGGTAAAGGCCGCGATCACGACCGGTCGCCGTCATCCATCTCCCAGGTGCGATCACATCGCTCCTCGGTCTCGGCGATCAACTGCGCGTTCGGCTCGTCGACCGCACGAACCCAATGCTCGGCGGCGATCAGACTCCGCCCACCGGCAATGTGACGCGCGAGCAGACGCCGGCGCCGCACGTCGTCAGCGCCCCTGAGGTAGTAGAGCCGATCGATCAGCTCCCGCGCACCGGAGAAACCGTGGGACGGCAACGCCAGGTAGTTACCCTCGGTGACCACGAGCCGGGCCGCCGCCGGCACGACCAAACCAGCTGCGACAGACTCCTCGAGCGCCCGATCGAACTGCGGCACATAGACATCAGCAGTCTGATAAGCGTCCCGCACCCGGGCCAGGGACACCACGAAGCCGGCGGCATCGAAGGTGTCGGGGGCACCCTTGCGTCCTTTGCGGCCCAGCCGCACCAGCTGCCGGTTGGCGAGATGAAACCCATCCATGGGCACCAGGGCGGCGAAATCGCGCTGAGTGGAAGTAAATTCATCGACGAGGCGCTCGGCTGCCGTCGACTTGCCGACACCGGGCGGTCCGGTCAGACCGACGATCACCCTGCCCGACCGCTCCTCGAGCAGTCGGGCGACATCGTCGGTCAACCGGGCCATGGCGCGGACACTAGCCGCTCAGCGCGTCCAAGTCGAAGACGTGACGCACCCGACGTCGAAGGTGTCACCGGCGCTGCGGCTCAGGCGCGCACGCCGTCAACGTCACCAAAGCCGCACCCAGGCACAGGGTTCGACGAATCACGAATAGCCGCCATCGGAAGCGCCGGCGTTGGTCTCGAACGGATTTCGACGGCCGGTGAGCCTTTCGGCGCCCAGGCTGATCGCGTACTGCTTGACGAATTCGACACGTCCCAACGCGGCCCACTGTGCCGAGTGCCGCTCTTCGTGATGCAGGACACGATCGATGTCCACGTCCTGTTGGCGTGCACCGCGGGGCCCGTCGTACCACATCTGCCCCGACCCGATGATCTTGCGGAGTTGGTCGCCCGCATCGGTCGGGTGGGCGATGTTGATCAGGAACACGTCACCGTAGGTCGACCCGGCCTGTTGGCTCAGCTGGTTCTGGATGAACCCGCCGCCCAGTCCCATCAGCATGCCGTTGGGCGTGGTGGCGAACCGTCCGCCGTTGCCCGCCAGTCGCGGAACCTGTTCGTAACTCCAGGAATTCGAAGCCTGCCGGTCGACGATGCGCTGCACCTCGTTCGCGGTGTAGGGCGTCTCGGCGAAGTCGGTGTTCGGGTTTCCCTTCGTGTAGCCGGTGCCCGCATTAAGGATGTACGTCATCAGCGCGGCCCGGCGGGCGTCGCCGGCACTGGTCCCGGCAGGCAAAAGGAAGTAGGTGTTGTCGTCGCTGGGATCGCTGCTGGTCCGGTTGTTGTCGACGACGCGCTCCATGCCCGTGAGGATGTCGAAACTCGCCGTCGTGATGTGCTGCTGCCGCGCGATGTCGACGATGACCTGGGGTGGCACACCCTTTTTCGCCGCATTCTGCAGCCACTCCCGGTGATACCCCTCGCTCGTTCCGCTCAGCAGACCCGCGTCGCGCAGCGCGTCCTCGTACTTGTTGACGGGGTCGTATCCCGGCTCCCCGGGATCGTCGCCGATTCGGGTGTCTTTCGCCTCCGGCACATCGAACGCAATACGTTCGGCGGCCGCGCGATCGCCGTGCTCGTAAAGGAACGCGGCCGATTCGAGCTTCCCCGCGAACACGGACATGCCCTGTCCGAGCACCTGCGCACGGCGGACAAACGCATCACCCACCTCCCGGCACGCCTGGCCGCTGTCGAGTGCGGCCACCGGATCCGCGGCGGCCGAGAGCGCGGGGCCACCATCGTCGTCGCACAGGCCGTCGGCCAGACCCGCCAACCGGGCCGCGGTGTCGCGCAACGAGGCCACGACGACGGTCAGCGGCGCGGTCATGCCAGTTCCCAACCGACCTTGCGGATCTGATAGCCGGTGTCCCGGTCGGCCGCCTCGAATTTCGCGAGCAGTAGTTTGATCGCGTTCTCGACCTCGATCCGCTTGGCTGCGATCTGCAGCGCCTGGACCGGCGAAACCCGCGCATACCAGCGGAGCCAGAAACCGGGTGTGACGCCACCGTCGTCGGCGACGTCCCACTGTGCCTCAGCGGCGTCGACTGCCTTCTTCAGGCCCGCGCGGAGCTCCGCGAGCAGCGCACCACCAGTCGCCAACGGCCCCGCCACCGCATCGAGGTGGTTCCGATATGCGGTCTGCTCGTCGAGTGATTCGCGGCCCTGCTTCTGCGCGGCATCGGCGGCAGTGCCGGTCCAGCCCTCGGCAAGGTGGGCGAATTGCGTTCGTGCCCGGTCGATCTGAGCGTCGACACGCTGGGCCGCGGCGCGCGCATCGAGGGATGCCGTCAGCAGGGATTCCGGATCGGAATTGAGCACCTGCGACACCGTGTACGGCATGGACCATCCCCCGTTCCAATCGGTCCTTTCATTGTCCCCCACAGGCCGCAGGCCACCGGTCACGAAAATCGAATCCCTCGCTGCAAGGGTGTCACCGAGTGGGAACCCGCCTTCCGCGGACCGCGCGGGCCGACTAAGACCGAATGATGACCTCCCATATCGCTCCTCCGCCGGACACCATGCGGGCGATGGTGCTCACCGAGTTCGGCGGCCCCGATGTCCTGCATGCCGCCGAGCTGCCCACCCCGGTGCCCGGAGCCGACGAGGTGCTGGTGGAGATCGCCTGCTCCAGCGTCAACCCGGCGGATTGGAAAACCCGCGAGGGCAAGCTCTCCGCGTACATCGACTACCACTTCCCGTTCGTGCTGGGCTTCGACCTGGCCGGCGTCATCGCTGCCGTCGGGCCGGGCGTGACGCGCTGGCAGGTGGGTGATCAGGTTTTCGGGATGTCCAACCAGCGCAGCGGTGAAGACGGCACGTACGCCGAATACTGCCTCGCCTCTTCCGAACTGCTCGCGCCGTTGCCCGATGGCTGGGGCTACGTCGACGCCGCCGGTCTGCCAGTGGCGGGTAGCACCGCCTACGGCGGCATGGTCGACGCCGGCGAGCTGCAGAACGGCCAGACCGTGTTGATCAACGGCGGTGCCGGCGGTGTCGGCAGCATCGCGATCCAGATCGCTCACGCGCTGGGTGCACGGGTCGCGGTGACCTGCAGCCCGAAGAACTTCGATTACGTCTCCGCACTCGGCGCCGACCTGGCCATCGACTACCGGGGCGGCGACGTCGTGACACAGCTGCGTGCCTGGGCTCCGTCGGGTGTCGATCAGGTGCTCGACGCCGTGGGTCTGGACACGCTGCTGCCGCACGCCGAGGAACTGGTGGCACCCGGCGGCCGCTACGTCGAGATCGAGACGCTCATCTCGCGTGCCGACGAGGAGCGGGTGGCCCGCGCTGCCGAGCGCGGGGTGCGGATCGTCTCCAACATGATCGCGATCCAGCGCCAGCCGCAGCACCTGATGGAGTTGGCTGCACTCTGCGCCAAGGGCGCGATCCGGCCGCCCGAGACCGAGGTGCTGCCGCTGTCCAGGGTGGCTGACGCGCACCGCCTCGTCGAGGCCGGTCACGTTCGCGGGAAGGTCATCCTCGCCGTGCACACCGACTGAGCTCTCGGGCCAAAGCCCTTGGGACGGAGATGTATCCGACCGCGGGGCTGGTAGCGTGATGCGGACGTTCAGGCCGAGGTACGGGAGGCGTTGTGGGGCACGGTGAAATGCTCCATCACCTGGTGTCCGACGCCGCTGCCGCCGCACCCGATCGTCCTGCCATCATCGCCGAAGACGGCACCGTCACGACGTTCGCGCAATTCGACCGGTCGATCGCGGCAGTCGCCGGCTGGATCGCATCCCGAACCACCCGCGGCGACCGCGTCGCAGTGATCGCCGACAACGGCCCGGACTACGCCACGCTCTACTACGCGGTGCCGCGCGCCGGATGCATCCTCGTCCTGATCAACCAGCGGCTCAGCGCCGACGAGCATGTCGCGCAACTCGCGACCGCGGCTCCCACCCTGGTCCTCGGTGACGGCCGGTATCTGGAGTCTCTGGGCCGCCCCGATGCGATCTCGTTCGACAACGAACAATGGGCTGCGGCAACGCAATCGACGCAACGTTCCGTGCCCGACGAACCCGACCCGGACGACCCGGTCTGGCTGCTCTTCACCAGTGGGTCGACGGGAACACCGAAAGGTGTTGTCCACACGCATCGTTCGATCACCGCAGCGGTCCGGGGCAGCATCGCCGGCAGGTCGGTCCGTCCCGGCGGCGTCTATCTGCTGCCGTTTCCCATGTGCCACATCGCCGGGTACAACATGCTGGTGCACCACGGCGCACAGTCGACGGTGCTGCCGGTGGCGGCATTCCGGCCCGACGCTTTCGCGGCCACGGTGAACCGGTACCGGGTGACCTCGTGTTCGTTGGCCCCGACCATGCTGCACAGCCTGTTGGCCCATCTCGACCAGACCGGCATCGAGCTGCCGTCATTGCGGGACATCGCCTATGGTTCGTCCGCCATCCCGGCCGACCTGCTGCGGCGTGCCCTCGACCGTCTCGACGTGGGATTCCACCAGGGCTATGGCATGACCGAAACCGGTGGCAACGTCACGTTTCTCGGCCCCGAGGACCACCGCGCGGGCGCCGCCGGTGATACCGCCGTGCTCACCACCGCCGGCCGTCCCCATGCCGACGTACAGATCCGGATCGCGGCGAACGGCGAGATCCTGGTTCGCGGAGACCAAGTGGCGGTCCGGTACTGGCCCGACACACCCACGACCGCCGATGGCTGGTTACCCACCGGCGACGTCGGATACCTCGACGACGAGGGCCGGCTCGTGGTGTCCGACCGGCTGAAGGACATCATCATCACTGGCGGCGAGAACGTGTCCTCGCGGGAAGTCGAGGACGTGCTGTCATCGCACCCCGACGTGGATCAGATTGCGGTCGTGGGGGTCCCGGATCCGTATTGGGGCGAGGCGATCTGCGCAGTCGTCGTGCCCACCGCCGGCACTCGACCTGACGCGGACGCCCTGACCGCGCACGTGCGGAAACGCATCGCGGCCTTCAAACGCCCCCGGCACGTCGTGTTCGTCGACGCGCTACCCCTGACGACAAACGGCAAGATCGCGAAACAGGTACTGCGCGAACAACTCCGGGCGCAGTTCGCCGGTTAGCGCAGGCCGGCTCACTGCGTTGCCGTCGCCAGGCCGGCCCGCTCGACACTCATCAGGCTCTCGGTCTCGTGTTCCCGCCGGTACGCCGCACCACCGCCATTCAGGCCGAAAAGCCGCTTGCTCCACAACAACCACAGCACGGCGATGATGTTCACCAGCAACATCGCCACCCGCAGCGTGGTGACCTTCTCGGTCAGTTCGTAAATCTCCAGCGGCAGGAAGATACCGGTGGCCACCACCGCGAAATACTCTCCCCAGCGCCACATTCCCCACAGCCCAACGGCTTCCACCAGCTCGATCAACGCATACACCGCGATGCCGATCCCGATCCACAACAGGGTTGTGCCCGACATGGTGAACGCGTCGTTGATATGCCGAATGATCTTGGAGCCGTCGATGTTCCAGCCGATCTGGTCGGCCAGCGGCCGCAGCAGAGGCAGGTCCTTCTCGAACATGTCCCGCAGATGCACTCGTGCCGCCCGCACCCGGAAGACGCCATAGGACATCAAGGCCAGCAGCAGAAATCGGAAGACACGCTCGACGGCCAGCACCCGCATCAGCACTCGGTCACGCAGCAGTCGGCCGCGCGGGACTTCGGGTGCCGATTCCGCCGGCCCCTTCCCTCGGGGCGGGCCGACGACGAATGTCTCGCACCGCAGGCAGCGCCATGCCTCACCGACCGGGGTCTGCACGTGCAGGCGGGCGGCCAGGTCCGGTTCATCCGGTGCGAATGTTGCATGGCCGCGCAGGCCACAGGACCGGAGGGCGAAATCCACCATGTCAGTACCGTAGTGGCACCATCCGGCAGTCGGCCCGAATTCGACCGGTGCGCCCGAAATCCCGGGCCTACCAGCGGGAACTCCGTGCTCATAGCCTATCCATAGGCTAACCACAGATCGTCGCTAAACCGGTTGGCAACAATGTCGCGATGCGATATGCGCCAGACGCCTACGCCGCGACCGGGCGGCCACACACCGCCGGACACGCAGCTCCGGCGCCGATGACCCGCCACGATGGCAGCCCGATCGAGGTCCTCGTGGTCGACGACGAACCGGCGCTCGGCGACCTGGTGTCCATGGTGCTGAGGTATGAAGGGTGGCAGGTCACCGCCGCTCAGGATGGTGCGACGGCCATCAAGAAGGCCGCTGCCGAGAAGCCCGACATCGTGGTGCTGGACATCATGCTGCCCGACATGAGCGGGCTCGACGTGCTCCACGAACTGCACCGCATCCGCCCCGAACTGCCCGTGCTGCTGCTCACCGCAAAGGACACCGTCGAGGACCGGATCGCCGGATTG
>NZ_JMLM01000008.1:0-286841 GCF_000686745.1 Mycobacterium sp. UNC410CL29Cvi84 | reverse complement strand
CGAACAAGTGCCCCTCGATATGGGGCGCGAGAAACGGCTGTTCCCACCCCATCTGCGCAAAGCGCTCTATCACCGCGATCAATGCTGCATCAAATGCGGCGCACCCCCAGGGCGCACCCACGCGCATCACATCGTGCACTGGACCCACGGCGGCGACACATCACTAGGTAATGGCTGCCTGCTGTGCCCGGCCTGTCACGCCAACATCCACCACGACGGCTGGGACGTCGTCATGGGAATGGACAAACACCCCTGGCTCATCCCACCCGCCACCGTCGACCCCCACCGAAAACCCATCCCCGCCCACAACCGCCGCACCATGCGACTCGACAACGCCGCCTAACACCTAAAGCAATGCGCACCTTGACAACTCAACAGTGACAACGCACGGCGGGCCTGCTGCTTCAACAGCGAGATGGGAGCAGCAGGCCCGCACCCGGAGGATTGCGAGTAGTTCACCGCGACGTCCGCACCGCGTCGGGGATCGGCGGCAGGTAGCTGACAGCGTTGCCGCCGCCACGCTTGGCCACGAACATCGCCTCGTCCGCGCGGGTGACCAGATCGCCGAGCAGTTCCGCGTGGTCACACCCGGATTCGGCGAAGTGCGTGATCGCCGCGGCGGTGATCCCGATGCTCGCCGTGATCGGCGCGTGGTCGTCGCGGCCGCACAACGCGACCCGAATCCGGTCGGCCACGGCCACCCAGTCCCCCGGCTGCAGAACGTCGACGACGACGAACTCCTCGCCCCCGACGCGCGCCACGAGCGCGCCGCCGTGCACGGCAGACTCCAGTCGCTGGGCGCAGCGAACCAGCACCTCGTCGCCGACGCTGTGGCCGAACCGGTCGTTGACGATTTTGAACCGGTCGAGGTCGATCACGATGACCACGACGTCGGCCGCGCGCTTGCGGTGGCCGCGCAGGAGGTCGTCGATGTGGAGATTGAGGCCGCGGCGGTTCAGCAATCCGGTCAGCGGGTCGTTCGAGGCCTCGTTGGCCTCGTTGCGCAGGGCCCAGATACCGAAATGGGCGGCGATCGGCGCCACCGCGAGTGCCCCGCCGGACAACAGCTTCACGAACGCCAGCACCGGATCACCGCCGCCGATGATCGCGATCTCGACGGACATCGCCGCGATCGACGACACCGCCCAGAAACTGTGCACGGCAAGAGCTTTCGGCCCATCGAAGAAAATGATGTAGAACGACACCAGCAGCAGCGCACTCAGCCCGAACATGCCGGACAGCACCTTCTGGTTGAGGAGGGTGACCACCGTGACGCCGATGTCGACGTTGATGAGGAACGCGTGCGACAGCCGGTACGACGGCCACGGCCGCAGCCACCACACCCAGCTCCACACGTACATCGCCGTGATGAACACGATGGACACGACCCGCACGGCCGTACCCGCGGGCGCATCACCGGACCACTGGGCAATCATGACGATCAGACCGACCATGCCGACGCCGAGCCCGACGAGGAACTGGATCAGCCCGGTCAGCGACCGCTTCGCGAAGTACTCGACCTGCGCCTCGTAGTCGGTCGGCGTATGCCACCATTCGCGGACCATTCGGACCGTCGCGTGACGCGCAGCAGCATCCAGCAACAATCCACGGCCCTCACAATGGACACCTTCGGCTGACCCTCAACCCGCACGCAACCACTTTCCACAGCTAATATTTCAGCAGAATATCCAGATGTGGTTGACCTGCGATTTCCCATGCTAGAGCACGGGCATGGTTCATGCCAGCGAACGAGCCGACGCGGAGCTACTCGACGGTGACCGACTTCGCCAGGTTCCGGGGCTTGTCCACGTCGTATCCGCGCTCGCGGGCCACCGACGCGGCAAACACCTGCAGCGGGATGGTCGACAGCAAGGGCTGGAACAGCGTCGAGGTCGTCGGCAGCTCGAAGATGTAGTCCGCGTACGGGCGCACCGTCTCGTCGCCTTCCTCGGCGATGACGATGGTGACCGCACCACGGGCCTGAATCTCGCGGATGTTGCTCAGCAGCTTGGCGTGCAGCATCGACGAGCCCTTGGGCGACGGCATCACCACGATCACCGGCAGATCGTCGTCGATCAGCGCGATGGGACCGTGCTTGAGCTCGCCGGCGGCAAAGCCCTCGGCATGCATGTACGCCAGCTCCTTGAGCTTGAGCGCACCCTCGAGCGCGACCGGGTAGCCCACATGCCGTCCCAGGAACAGCACCGTCGGCGACTGCGCGAACTGCTTGCCCAGAACTGCGATCGGGTCCAGCCGCTCGAGCACCTGCTCGACCAACGCCGGCATGGCCTCCAGCTCGCGGTACTCGCGGGCGACCTCGTCCGGGTACTTGGTACCGCGCGCCTGCGCCAACGCCAGGCCCACCAGGTAGTTGGCGGCCACCTGGGCCAGGAACGTCTTGGTCGCGGCGACACCGATCTCCGGCCCGGCCCGGGTGTAGAGCACGGCGTCGGCCTCGCGCGGAATCTGCGAGCCGTTGGTGTTGCAGATGGCGAGCACCTTGGCCTTCTGGCCCTTGGCGTGCCGGACGGCCTCCAGGGTGTCGGCGGTCTCGCCGGACTGCGAGATGGCGATCACCAGCGTGCTGCGGTCCAGCACCGGGTCGCGGTACCGGAACTCGCTGGCCAGCTCGACCTCGACCGGCAGCCGGGTCCAGTGCTCGATGGCGTACTTGGCCAGCAGGCCGGAGTGGTACGCGGTGCCGCAGGCGACGATGAAGACCTTGTCGACGTCGCGCAGCTCCTGGTCGGAGAGCCGCTGCTCGTCGAGCACGATCTTGCCGTCGACGAAGTGGCCGAGCAGTGTGTCGGAGACGGCCGCGGGCTGCTCGGCGATCTCCTTGTACATGAAGTAGTCGTAGCCACCCTTTTCGGCGGCCGACAGGTCCCAGTCGATGTGGAACGGGCGCGCCCGATCGGACGCGTCGTTGCCGTCGAAGTCCAGTACCTGGTAGCCGTCCGCGGTGATCACAACGGCCTGGTCCTGTCCGAGCTCGACGGCGTCGCGGGTGTACTCGATGAAGGCCGCGACGTCGGAGCCGACGAACATCTCGCCGTCGCCGACCCCGACCACCAGCGGCGTGGACCGGCGGGCCGCAATGATGGTGCCCGGGTCGTCGGCGTTGCTGAACACCAGCGTGAAGTGGCCCTCCAACCGGCGCAGCACCGCCAGCACCGACGCGACGAAGTCGCCGGCCGTCGGCCCGTTGCGGTAGGCCTGCGCCACCAGGTGGACGGCCACCTCGGAGTCAGTGTCGCTCTGGAACTCGACGCCGGCGGCCTCCAGCTCGGCGCGCAGCCCGGCGAAGTTCTCGATGATGCCGTTGTGGACCACCGCGAGCTTGCCGCTGGCATCGCTGTGCGGATGCGCGTTGCGGTCGGTGGGACGCCCGTGGGTCGCCCAGCGGGTGTGCCCCATGCCGGTGGTGCCTTCGAGCTCAGCGGCATCGGTTTCGGCCAGCGCCTCTTCGAGATTGGCCAGTCGGCCGGCGCGCCGCCGGATGGTCAGACCCCCGTGGCCATCGGCCAGAGCGACACCGGACGAGTCGTAGCCGCGGTATTCCATCCGTCTCAGCGCGTCGACCACGATGTCGCGGGCCGGCCGTTGCCCGACATAGCCGACGATTCCACACATGGTTATCCAGGGTAGTGCAGCCGCCCGGGTGCCGGACCTTGCATGCGTGACGCGCAAACCATGGCCACTGCGCTAACGTCATCGCGTGGCCAAGACGAAGAAGCTCTTCGGCGCTCTGATGCGCCGCGGCCCGCACCGCGTTCTGCGCGGTGACCTGGGTTTTGCCGGCCTGCCGGGCACCGTCTACACCCCCGAGTCGGGGCTGAATCTGCCCGGCGTGGCATTCGGCCATGACTGGTTGCAGGGTGTCGGACGTTACAACGGCACGCTCGAGCATCTGGCGTCCTGGGGCATCGTCGCGGCCGCGCCCAACACCGAGACCGGCATCGCGCCGTCGGTGCTGAACCTGGCGTACGACCTGGGCACCACCCTCGACATCATCACCGGAGTCCGGCTCGGCCCCGGCAAGATCAGCGTGCATCCGACCAAGCTGGGCCTGGTCGGGCACGGTTTCGGGGCATCGGCCGCGATCTTCACCGCCGCCGGCCTGGGCTCGTCGGCGAACCCGCTGAAGGCGGTGGCCGCGGTGTTCCCGACCGCGAGCAAGCCCGACGCCGACCAGCCCGCGGCCGGCCTGCGGGTTCCCGGCCTGATCCTCAACGCGCCAGGCGCTGACCTGACCATCCAGTCCAACGCCACCGAGCTGGCCGCCGCGTGGCGGACGGCAACGGTGCGGACCGTCGCCAAGGCCGTCCCCGGCGGACTGGCCGAAGGCTTCCGGCTGTCCAAACTGGTCGGGATGCCCGGCGCGGATCGCCGCACCCAGAAGACGGTGCGCGCCCTGCTGACCGGTTACCTGCTGTTCCAGCTGACCGGCGACAAGGCCTACAAGGATTTCGCCGACGCCGACGTGGTGCTGCCGAAGACCGTCACCACCGATCCCGACGCCGAGAGCCCGGCGCTGGAAGACAAGGTCGCCGCGCTGCTGAAGGGCTAGTGGTTCCGCAGCGCGCTGATCAGGTCGTCCTTCTTCAGTGTCGAGTAACCCGTCAGACCCAGCTCCTTGGCGCGCTTCTTCAGGTCCTGCACCGTCCAGTCGTCGTAAGACCCGGACTTCCCGCCCTTGCGGCCGACGGAAGAACCGCCCCGCGCGGCCGCAGCATTCGAGATTCGCGCTGCCTTTTCTTTCGAGTCACCCTGCTTGCGCAGCTCTTCGTACATCTTCTCGTTCTTGATCGAGGAATTGGGCACGGCCATGGCTCCTTCGCTGTGAATCGCACAGGCAGAATGCCCTGACCGCACGCGATTGAAACGCCGCAACAGATTCACTCGCCCACTTGCGGCAACTCATCAGCCGCGATCTCACACGGCGTCTTGGCTGTCGGGTTCTCCTGTCCGGCAACAGGTTCCACGGGCAGCGAGACAGGTGCCGGTGGCGGGGTGGGTGCCGGAGGCGGAGTGGGTGCCGCTGTCACCTGCTGCGGGTCGACGGGAGGTTGCGCGGCTGCCGGTTCGCCCACGTCCGCGGCCATCTCGCCGGTGCTTCCGCCCTCGGTCTCGGCTTCCTCGTCGGCGTCCTCGTCGTCGTCATTGTCGTCAGCTTGGTCGTCGTGTTCGTCTTCGTCGGAGGTCGCGTCGTCGTCCTTGTCGCCCAACCCGAGGTCGTCGGCGAGCCCGTCGTTGACGTCGTCGAGCCCGGCCAGCCCCGACGCTCCGGGCGCCAGACCGGCCATGGAACCGAGCACTCCCCCGATGGCATCGGTCAGCTGCCGGCCCAAACCGCCCACGCCCGAACCCAATCCGAGGTCCCCGGACGAGCCAGCCGCAGCCGGGGTTGCCGCAGCAGCGCCGAGCGCCGGTTCGGGAACTCCGGGCGCACCGGTCGACGGTACCGGGGCCGATTCGGCAGGAACGTGCGGGGCCGACGGCGCTGCAACGGGTTCGGCAGGCACCGGCGGTGCCGCAGGAGCAGACGGAGCCGACGGCGCCCACCCGGCCGCGGTGCCCAACGTTGCGAAGGGCGCAGCCGCCGCGGCCTGATACGCCGGCGCGGACGGCAACGCTGGCGCGGGAGGCGGCCCCTGAGGCGCCCAGTCGGGCGTCAGCACGACGGGCACCGCGAACGTCAGCCCGGCCGGGGTGACTGCGGCGATGGCCGAATCGTAGGCCGCCGCAACGGCATCGGAGACATCCTGCAGTGCGGGCAACAGGTCCCCCGCCACCGCGCGAAGGACGAAGGGCTTGATCTGCTGGTCGACGATCTCGCTGGCGGCCGACAGGTCGCCGGCCCCGGCGAGGACCGCGCGGGCTGCCGCGCTCCACTGGTCGCGGTGTCCGGCAGCCTGTGCATCGGCCCGCCACACCGCGTCGACCTTGGCGTCGACGGCGCGCCACAACTCGTCCCGCAGCGTCGTCAGCGCCCGCGCGCTGCGCTGCAGATGCGCGACCACATCCTCGGCCGCGATCGTCAGCGACCGCAGAAACGCTCCGGCAGCGTCCCCGCCGGTGCCCGACCACTGGGCCGTCAGCTCCCGATATCCGTTGCCCTGCAACCGCAGTGCGTCCTGCGCGACCACCACGGCGGCATCGAGTGAGCGGGCGTCCGCGGACAGCGCGTCGAGGTTGAGCCCGCTCTCGGCGCGATACAACTCGGCCAACGGCCCCGGAGACGGCAGGCCCAGCACCTGGCATGCCGCGACGTACTCGTCGAGGACCGTCAGCGCGTGGTCGCCGTCGGAGAGACGCCCGGCGACATCGAACGCGGCCGCCATCATCAGGCCAACCGGCCGGCGAGGTCGGTGTCAGCGTCCACGTAGCGCCCTGACGAAACCCGCAGCGTCGCTGCTGCTTCCGTCGACGCGGACGCCCACGCGCGAAGCTGTCCGGCCGATTGGTCCAGCGCGGCTCGCAAGGCGGCCGCGCTCGCGGCATGATCACGCCCGCCGCAGAACCCGTCGAAGTACCACCGCAACAGCGGCGCGACCGCGGTGCCGAGCATGTCGGCGACCGATTCGCACCGCTGCGCGATGTCCCGCACCGCGGCGAGGTCTATCCGAGCGACGTCACGTTCTCCCATGCCTTGCTATGACGCGCGGCGCGGCCGTTCGGTTCCATCGAAGCTGAAAATTTCCTGTGGCCATCCGCCAAAACGTCCTTCGCGGACGGCTGTCGGCACTAGCCTGCAACGATGCAACCGCTGGTCTTCCTCGACACGGAGACCACCGGCCTACACGCCGACCGGCAACCCTGGGAAATCGCGATGCTGCGGCGCGACGACGCCGGTGAATCCCGCATCGTGCTGTACATCGATCTGGCCGACCTCGATCTCGACGCCGCCGAGCCCGCGGGCCTGCGGATCAGCCGGTTCTCCAGTCGCCATCCCCAGGTGGTGTACGGGCCCATTCACCTCCCGTCGGTGCACCGCGAACAGGAAGCCGCGGAAATCGTCCGCGAGTGGACCATGGACGCCACCATCGTCGGCGTCGTTCCCAGCTTCGATACCCAGTGTCTGTGCGCCATGCTGGCGCGTCATCAGCTGACACCGGGCTGGAGCCCCAAACTCGTCGACGTCATCTCCCTGGCCGCCCGATACGTTCTCGACTACGGGCGCACCCCGGAACGCGACTCGACACAACTGTCCCGGCAGTGCGGAGTCCGTCCGCCCGGCGCCGGCCTCCGGCACACCGCGCTCGGCGACGCACGTTGGGCGATGCGCTGGTACGACCAGCTGTCCACCCGCCTGATGTCCCGACTCACCCAGTAGGACAAGCGAACTCAGCGCAATCCCGGATGCGTTCCCGACTGCCGTGCCCGCCGCTGCACCGCGGCGATCTCGCGCAGCCCGTCACCGAGCAGGCTCCGGTTGAGCGGGGACAGGTCGCCGACGGTGATCACGTCGTTCGGGGTGCGGCCGTCGGCGATCAGTTCGACCTGATGCGCCAACCGCATTCGTTGCAGCATGACGAAAACCTCTGTGAGAGTGTGCGCATCGCGTTCCGTCAGGGCTCCGGTACTGGCCGCCGCTGCCAGCCGGGCCGGCGTCGACGCCGACGTCATGTCGGCGGTCAGGCCACCCCACCGGGCCAGGTTGACGATCGGCGTCACCGCATGCGTCTTCAGGTCGAAGGTGCCGCCGCGCCGCGACAGCACGTCCCGCAGCGACCACGTGCGCACCTTGCCGGACAGCGCATCCAGCAGTTGCAGGCGCAGCGCGTTCGGATGTTCGTCACGCATCCGGTGGAACACCGTGGGCACGGTGTGCAGCGCCCGGTTCCCCCACACGACGCGACCGTCGATCAGCAGCGAGGACAGGATCAAACCCTTGCCGCGCAAGGGATCATCGAGCCAGCCCTCGGCGGCCTGCGCCCAGTCGGAGGCCGACCGCGCGAACGCCTTGTGTGACGCGACGGCACCGTTACTGTCGGCCGGCAGACCGCAACCGTCGAGGATCTCGTGCGTGCGGGCCGCGATGGCACGCAACTGTGCGCATTCGGCATCGCAGCTGTCGGCCCAGCTGAGTGCGCTGTCCACATCGGAGGACGGCATGGCCTCCCGGCGGGCGATACTGCCCAGCGTGAGCCACGCGAACTGGTCCTGCGTCGGGCCCGGGCCGGCTTCGGCCAGGGCGAGCTCCAATGCCTTGCGTACCAAAGCATCCAGCACGATCGATGAAATGCTGCTCGCGGCCGACGCTTTCGTGCCGGTGCGAAACAGCTCGACGGCGATCCGGGTCACCTCGCGGCCATGCCGCTGCAGCGCGGCAGCGTCGGGCGCCTGCGCGATGGCCCGGCGCAACACGAAGCTCTGGCGGGCCGACGCGGCCAGCAGGTCGACGTCCTCGAGGACGCCCAGCACTTCACCGCGGGGCGACAGCACCGGCATATGGCGCATGCCGCGCTCCAGCATTTCCAGCAGCACCGTCTCGGCGGTGCGGTCCGCGGTCACCGTCTGGGCGGGTCGACTCATGACCTCGGCGATCGGGACATCCACCGGTAGCCCCGCGGCGACGACGCGCGACCGGAGGTCACGGTCGGTGAAGATCCCGACACCGCCTTCGCGCAGCCGGATCAGCGCATAGGACACCCGCTGTTCGCTCATCTGCACCACGGCTTCGCGTACCGAGATCCCGGGCTCCACGATCAGCACGCTGCCGTGCACCAGATCGCCGACCGGCCGCGAATCGCTGCCCGCCACCAGCTGCGACTGCGACGCCGGCGTGGCGGACAACGCCAGGAAACGCAGCCCCGCCGGTTTGGCGAACTGCGTCCGCACCAGCTCACCGGGCAGGCGGACGACGGTGGTGGCTTCCGTTGTGCGAGCCAGGAATTCGATACCACCGCCGGTCAGCATCGGCACGTAGCCGAAGATTCCGCCGGGCTCGATGGTGTCGAACACCTGCCCGTCACCGACCTCCTGCAGGTTCACCGAGCCGGCCAGGACCATCCAGATGTCATCGGGGACATGGCGGGAGAAGTCCGCGATCACGGTCCCGGCGCCGTGGTGCTCCAGCGACGAGGCGGCGACGAGGTCATTCAGTTCGGTGTCGCTGGCCGTCTGAAATGGCGGATGCGAACCGAGGAAATTCACCAGCTCCGGAGAGGTCACCCCGCCATCGTGCCCTACTTCAGCCGTTGCGAATGAGGTCGGCGCATTTCTCGGCCATCGTCATCACCGTGATGTTGGGGTTGATCACCGGCAACTTCGGCATCGCCGAGGCGTCCACCACCCGCAGGTTGCGCACACCTTTGACGCGCAGCTGCGGGTCGAGCACCGCCATCGGATCGTCGACCGCACCCATCCGTGCGGTACCGGCCGGGTGGTACACCGTGTTGTGCGTCTTGTAGATGTACGCGAGCAGCTCCTCGTCGGTCTGCACCTCGGGCCCCGGCGCAAGCTCACGACCGATCCACTCCTGCAGGGGCTCCTGCTCGGCGATCTTGCGCGCCAGCTTGATTCCGGCCAGCATCACCTTTTCGTCGTGCCCCTCGGGGTCGGTGAAATAGCGCGGGTCGACCTTGGCCCGGTCCCGGAAATCGCGGGATGCCAACCGCACGGTCCCGCGCGAACGGCCTTGCGTCACATTGGGAGTCAGGCAGAACCCGTTGTCGGTGGTGGGGTACCCGTGCCGCAGCGTGTTCATGTCGAACGGGACGCTGCCGTAATGCATCATCAGGTCGGAGTGATCGGGATTGTCACCGGCGACCTCGGTGGTCGCGAACAGCCCGATCTCCCACCACTGTGTGGACTCGGTGACCATCGGCTTCGCTGCCTCCCAGAACACCAGGCCCTCGACGTGGTCGTCGAGGTTCTCGCCGACGCCGGGTGAGTCGACCCGCACCGGCACCCCGACCTCGTTCAGGTGGTCGGCCGGCCCGATCCCGGACAGCATCAGCAGTTTCGGGGTGTCGATGGCGCCGGCCGTGACGACCACCTCGCGTGTCGCGGTGACGACGTCGTAGCCCGTGAGGTCCGGACGCTGGTACCGCACACCCGTGGCCACCGGCTCGTCGCCGGAGTCGTCGAACAGAATCTCGGCCACCCAGCAGTTGGTCAGCACCGTGAGATTGGGCCGCGACTCGAGGATCGGGTGCAGATACGCGTGCGAGCTGGACATCCGCTCGCCGGCCTCATTGGCGTTGATCTGCAGCCAGCCCGCCGCGTTCAGGGTCCAGTCGCCGCGGTTGAACTGCACGGTCTCCAGACCGACCTTGGCCGCGGAGTCGATCACCGCCTGGCCGCACGGATCGTTCGGCGGCACGTCGCGCAGCCGCACCGGGCCCGAATCACCGTGCGGCACGCCCTGATACGTGCCGGTGGCAGTGTTGTTCTCGACCTTGGCGGTGAACGGCAGCACGTCCTCCGGGCCCCACCCGGTCGCGCCCATGGCCACCCAGTCCCGCAGGCCCTGCGCGAGCGGCCAGAACGCGATACAGGAATTGTGCGACGAACACCCACCGAGCACCTTCGCCCGCGCGTGCCGCATGAAGCTGTTGCCCTTCTCCTGCGGCTCCACCGGGTAATCCCAGTCGTAGCCGGAATCCAGCAGGTGCATCCACTCCGACAACTCGAGGATGTTGCGGTCACCCACATCCGACGGCCCGGCCTCCACCAGACAGACGGTGACGTTCGGGTCCTCGGACAGCCGCGCCGCGAGAACACAGCCGGCGGTGCCGCCCCCGGCGATCACATAGTCGTAGGTCTGATCGGACATTGTGCAATCTCCTTGAAAAGTGTTATGGCAGAAGACGAATCGGGCTAGTAGACGCTGTCGACCTGATCGGGTACGGGTGCGCCGCCGGGACCGAGCACCGGCCCCTTGGATCCGTCGGCGTTGGTGTAGGCGCTCGCACACTGATACGGCGCGTGCTGGGGCAGCGGAGCGATGAACATCGCGTTGACGGCCCAGGTGCCCCCGCGGCTGAACAATCCGTTGTAGGCCCGGCACATCAGTTCGGGCTTGTTCCGGTTGATGACCAATGACGCCGCGGTGGCATCGCCCACGAACGTCACGTCAGTGACCGAGTCGCCTGCCGCGAGCACCTGCCGCCGGTCAGCCGGGAGCTGATCGAAGGCCGCCGGCCCGGAAACGCCGAAGATGGCCTGGTTGGCCCAGCAGCGCTTGCCGTCGATGTAGGTGATCACCGAATCGTCGCCGTCGGGCACGCCACCGCATCCCACCAGATGCGCGGTCTGCTTGCCTGCCGCGTCGTACACGCTGCGCACGCCGACGACGTGGGCGGCGTCGATCCCCACCTCTGGTGCCCAGACCTTCACGATCGGTTCCGGTGACGCCGAAACCACCCACGTGTCGATGCCGTTCGCCTGCAGTGTGCCGATCAGATCTTTGATCTGCGGATAGACGCGGATGTAGCCGTCGACATCCTTGGTGCCGATCTTCTGGGTGGCACCCTCGGGCGCATTGAGGTTCTGCTCCTTCATCTTCTGCGCGAAACCGCCGAGTTCATCGTTGCTGTAGCCGGCGGACAGTGCCGCGCCCCAGGCGTACGCACCCGTCATCCGCCGTTCGTCGAAGCCGGCGAAAGCGGGCTCACCGCTGGTGGTTTCGTCCTCGAGGACCGAAAGAATCTCATCGGCGCATCTGGTGTTGGTACTCGTCGGCAACGGCTTGCCTGCCGGGACGTCGGTGCCGCAGGCGACCCGTAGCGCGGTGGCAGCGGCATCGGTCAGGTATCGACTGGTCTGGTGCCAGTCCTGGTTCGGCGGTTGCAGAATCAGGTCATGGGCCAGCATGTAGAAGTTGGTGCCGTACCCGATGTCGTTCTTGACGACGGTGTTGTCCCAGTCGAAGATCGCCACCTTGCGCGCCCGGTCGCGCACGGCGCAGGTGCTGTTGGCGTCGATGGCCTTCTGCAGAAACTCCCGCACCCCTTCGTGCCAGCTCAACGATGCGTCGAGCTGACGGCAATTCGATTGCGCTGCAGTCGGCTTCGAACTGGGTGTGGATTCCGCCTGCCGGTCACCCGACCCGCACCCCGCGACCACGCCACCGAGCAGGATGGCCGCCGCAGCCAAGGTTCTGCCGGCCCGGATCATTTCTCGCTGTCCGCCGCATGGGAGGCCAGCGTGCCAATGTGGTTGCGGCCCTTGACGAAATACCAGAGCAGGCCGAGCCCGAGGATGACGCCGATGTAGACGAACGCGCCCCAGGTGTTGTACCACGGGTCACCGTAGATGGCGACGCGCGGCCAGGCCAGGTTGATGGCCATCCCGATGCCCCACAGCACCGCAAAGATGTTGACCGGCAGGCCCCACTTGCCCATGGTGAAGTAGCCGCCCTCAGCGAGGTCTTTCGGCGGCCACTCCCCCCGCAGGCGCTTCTTGAGCAGCGGGCCGGTGACCATCAGGTAGGCCAGGTAGATCATGATGATCGCGATCGAGGTCAGCACCGTGAAAACCTTTGGCTGCCCGAGGTTGATCACGAGGATCAGCGCCGCGATGATGCCGATCACGACGGCAGGCACGACGGGCGCCTGGGTCTTGGGGTGCACCTTGGCGAGCTTCTCGCCGAACGGCAGCGCGTTGTCGCGGGCCATGGCGAACGTCAACCGGATCGCCGCGGTGTGCACGGCCAGCGAGCACACCGTCACCGCGACCACGATGCAGATCAGGAAGATGGTGCCCAACGGGCCCCACATCACCTTCTCGACGATGGACTGCAGGCTGCCGTCGGGGCTGCCCAGCGCCGGGTCCTTGAGGTCCGGCGTGGCCATGATGGCGCCCGCCAGGATGGCGCCGCCGATGACGAACGACGCCAGGATGGCGCGCAGGATGGCCTTGGGCGCGGTGCGCCGCGGTTCGACCGTTTCCTCGCCGAGCGAGCTTGCCGTGTCGAAGCCGTACATCACGTACAGCGATGCCACCGATGCCACCAGGAACGCACCGAAATATCCGCCGGGCAGTCCCGCGCCGTGGCCCTGGGTGTCGAAGAAGACACTCGGCCCGCGCTTGATGTTGAACAGCAGGATGACCGCAATGAGCACGGCCGCAATGAGTTCGATGAAGACACCGGCGCTGTTGATCATCGCCATCAGTCGCACGCCGAAGGCATTGACGACGGTGGTGAACACGATGAGGACGGTGCCGAGCAGGATGGCGTTGGCGGCGAAATCGTACTGACCGGTGCCGTCACCGATCACCTGGAAACCCTTCCAGAGCCGTGGCAGGTTCAGCTGTAGGGCCAACACCACCGCCGACAGCGTGACGATGGAGGCCGTGAGCATCAGCCACCCCGAACTCCAGCCGACGATGCGGCTGCCCAGCTTCTTCGACCAGTTGTAGACGGAACCCGCGACCGGATACTTGGCGGCGAGTTCCATGAAACACAGCGCCACCGCCATCTGCCCGATGAATACCATCGGCCAGGACCAGAGATACGCCGGCCCGCCGTTGCCGTAGCCGACGTAGAACAGCTGGAAGGTACCGGTCAGGATCGAGATATAGCTGACCCCGGCCGCGAAGCTCGCGAATTTTCCGATGCTGCGGTCCAGCGATTCCTTGTAGCCGAAATCCTCGAGTCCGCCGCTGTCCGTATCAGTGAGGTTCTGAGTCATGAAGTTGTGTCCCTAGCCTTCGGTGGCGTCAAACCAGCCGGCCGGCGTTGGCGCGGTGTTGTGCCAGATATGTTTGAGCTCTTGATATTCCGCGAGACCCGAGGGACCGAGCTCGCGGCCGTTGCCCGACTTCCCGAAACCGCCCCACTCCGCTGCCGCGGTGTAGTAGCCGAAGTCGTTCAACCACACCGTGCCGTGCCGCAATGCGCGCACCACACGTTCGCCCCGCGCTGGATCGGAAGTTCGCACTCCCGCCGCGAGACCGTACTGCGTGTCGTTGCCGAGCATGATCGCCTCGGCCTCGTCTGTGAACCGCTCCACTGTCATGATCGGTCCGAAGGTCTCCTCCGTGACGATCCGCATCGAGCGGTCGCAACGGTCGAAGATCGTGGGCAGGAAGAAGTAGCCGTCCGCCAGCGCCGGATCGCTGGGCCGGGTCCCGCCGGTGATCAGTTTCGCGCCCTCGGAAATACCCAGGGCCACAAAAGATTCGATCTTGTCGAGCTGCTGCTTGGACACCAGCGGGCCGGTCTCGCTACGCGGGTCGGTACCGTCGCCCATCCGGATCTTCTCGGCGCGCTCGGCGAGCTGGGCGACGAAATCGTCGGCGATCGACTCCTCGACGATCACCCGCGTACCCGACGAACAGACCTGACCCGAGTGCAGGAACACGCCGGTGAGGACCTGGTCCACCGAGCTCTCCCAGTCCGCGTCGGCGAACACGATGTGCGGGTTCTTCCCGCCGAGTTCCAGCGCCACCTTGGTCACGTGCTCAGCGGCGGTCCTGGCGATGTGCTGGCCGGTGCTCAGCCCACCGGTGAACGAGATGAGGTCGACGTCGGGGTTGTCGGTGAGTGCCGCACCCACGGCGGCCCCACTGCCCTGGATCAGGTTGAGCACGCCCGCCGGCACTCCCGCCTCCTGCGCCAGCCGGACGAAGGCGATGGTCGAAAGCGGTGTCACCTCACTGGGTTTGGCGACCATGGTGCAGCCGGCCGCCAGGGCCGGCGCGATCTTCCAGGAGATCTGCAGGAGCGGGTAGTTCCATGGGGCGATCAGTACGCACACCCCGATGGGCTCGTGCACCACCCGGCTGATGACGTTCGGGGCACCCACGTCGACCAGTCGGTCCGACTGCGTCGCCACCAGCCGAGCGTAGTACCGGAACACCGAGATCACGTCGTCGATGTCAATCCGGCTCTCCGCCAAGGTTTTTCCGGTGTCGGCGGTCTCCAGTGCCGCCAGCGACTCCTTGTCGCGGGCCAGCAGGTCGGCGATGCGCTCGAGCAGCGCGGCCCGCTCGGCGACCGGTGTGGCCGGCCAGTCACCGGCGTCGAAGGCGGCACGGGCCGCGGCGACAGCCGCCAGCGCATCGTCGTGCGTGGCCTCGTCAACCGTGGCGAAAACCTTGCCCGTTGCGGGATTGATGATCTCCCGGACACCGCCATCGGCGGCATGCCGCCACTGCGATCCGATCAGCAGATCAGGTACACCGTCCACGTTGCCTCCTCGACTAACCATCACCAAACGTCCCGAACTGCATCACCAGTTGTGGTGGTGTCCCGATCCACCAAGGCCGCCTCTCCAGCCGGCCCGGCGGACCGGGACACCGCGCCGACTCCGCGAGTATTCGACGCCCGGCCGGTTGCCGGGAGCCGAATGCCCACATCAGTCGGCGAGCTTGTTGCGTAACCAGTCATGGAATTCGCCGAGGTGGTGTTCGCTGGGCACCAACACCCCGCCGTCGCGGTAGACGCGGGAACTCATGGCGGGCTGGCAGCGCTCGCACGCGTCGAAGTCCTGCTGGTTGACCCGGTGGAACAGTTCCACCGACTTGCTCACGTCGCGCCCGGATTCGACCACGCCGGGCAGGTACAGCCAGTCGCATTCGACAATGGTGTGGTCGGCCGCCATCGGGAACATCCGATGGATGATGACGTGGTCGGGCACCAGGTTGACGAACACCTGCGGACGTACCGTGATCGCGTAGTAACGCCGGTCCTGGTCCGCGGTGACGCCGGGGATGTGCTCGAAACCCTCTGAGCCATCGATGGTGAAGCCCGCGACGTCTTCGCCGAACTCCGCGCCGTGGCCGACGTAGTACTGGGCGGCGTAGCCGTCGGCGAACTCCGGCAGCACCTCGGTCAGTTCGGGGTGGATGGTGGCGCAGTGGTAGCACTCCATGAAGTTCTCGATGATGAGCTTCCAGTTCGCCTTGACGTCGTAGACGATGCGGCGACCGAGGCTCAGATCGGCCACCGTGTAGTGGTCGATCGATTCGACGTCACCGAGCCGGGCGACGATGTCCTGCATGACGGTGTCCTCGAACGACGGCGGCTCGTCGGCCAGGCATACCCAGACGTAGCCGAGCCACTCCCGGACGGCAATCTTGCGCAGGCCGTATTCGACGCGGTCGATATCGGGCATCTTGGTCAGGTTCGGCGCCGCGACGAGCTTGCCATCGAGATCGTAAGTCCATGCGTGATAAGGACATTGGAACGCACGCTTGACCTCGCCGCTGTCCTCGGTGCACAGCCGTGCGCCGCGGTGCCGGCACAGGTTGAAGAACGCGTTGATGTCACCTTTGCGTGACCTGGTCACCAGAACGCTTTCGCGACCGACCTGGACGGTCTTGAATGCCCCCGGTTTGTCCAGATCCGCGGCGCGCGCAACGCAGAACCACATGGTCTCGAAGATCTTCTCCTGCTCGAGGGCGAAGACCTCCGGATCGGTGTAGTAATGCCCTGCCAGAGTGGAAATGAGGCTTTCCGGCAGGCTCGGCACGGTGGCGGTCATCGAACTCCTTTGCGATGTCATGTCGTGAGTTTTATTGGGGTGCAAGAACTTCGGCCTAGACCGCGGTGGGCGTCGGGACCAGCTGCCGGCGCCACCGGGTGAAGAGCCGGGGCTGGTCGATACCGAGGACCGCCACCAGACGGCCGTCGCGCCGATACGTGGCCAGCAGGCAACGCTCCTCGCAGCTGCCCTCCTCGATGGTGATCTCGTCATCGGGACGGGCGACGCCGGCGAACTGAATGCGGGAGCCGTATTGGTCGGACCAGAAATACGGCGGCTTCACCGTCGACTCCTGCCGCAGACCGCCCGCCAGCAGTGCGGCGACCGCCATGGCGGGGCGCTCCAATGCGCCGGTCCAGTGTTCGACCCGGTGGTGGGTGTCGGTGGCGGCGTCGAGCCATGCCGCGCAGTCCCCGACGGCGACGACGTTCGGGAGGGCCGTCTGCCCATGGGTGCCGCACAGCACGCCGTTGCCGAGCGCCAGTCCACTGCCCTGCAACCAGTCGATGTTGGGCACGCCGCCGATACCCACCACGACGACGTCGGCCGGCAGATGGCGGCCGTCGGTGAGGTCGACACCGGCCACCCGCCGCACGCCGCCCGGCGTGCGCAGTGCGCGCTCCTGCCCGACGAGACCGACCACGCCCACCCCGCAGATGAGCCTCGTTCCGTTGGCGGCATGGGCGCCGGCGACCACACCGCCGAGCCACTCGCCGAGCTGCATCTGCAGCGGCGTCGGGGCGGCTTCGACGACAGTGACGTCCAGGCCCAGCTTGCGGGCCGTCGACGCGACTTCGGCCCCGATGAACCCGGCGCCGATGACGACCAGCCGAGCGCCCGGTACCAGTTCGGCACGCAGCGCTACGGCGTCGTCGATGGTGCGGATGACGTGCACGCCGGCCATGCCCTCGCAGCCGGGCCAGCGGCGGGCGCGGGAGCCGGTCGTGATCACCACTCCGTCGGCGTCGATGCGCGTCCCGTCCGCGAGTTCGATTGCGCCACTACGGCTGTCGAGCTTGGCCGCGGCGACGCCCAGTCGCCAGTCCGCCTGCAGATCGTCGTCGTCGGATTCCAGCGCGAGATCGGCTTCGGAGACGGTGCCGCAGAGGAACTCCTTCGACAGCGGCGGGCGGTCGTAGGGCCGCTGCGCCTCGTCGCCGATGACCGTCAGCCGCCCGTCGAAGCCCTGTGCTCGCAGCGCCCGGGCCGCGGACAGGCCCGCGAGCGACGCTCCCACGATCGCGACGTGCTTCATTACTGACCCGCGCCCAGTCGAGCCCGGATGTCGGGCGGCAGGTTGGGTTTCTCGGTGCTCAGTTCGACGTGGATGACGCCGTCGGATATCACGACCGTGTGCGTGCGCACCGGCAGCTTGGCCGGCGGCGCGTCGACCGCGCCGGTGCGGAGGTTGAACCGCGAGGCGTGCAGCGGGCACTCGACATCGCACCCCTCCAGCCAGCCGTCGGCCAGGGACGCGTCCTGGTGCGAACAGGTGTCGTCGATGGCGAACACCTCGCCGTTCTCGGTGTGGAAGACCGCGATGGGCGGGTCGGTCTCCACCCGCCGGGCCTCGCCGGGCGGGAGTTCGGAGAGCGGACAAATCTCAAGCATCGGGTGTGCCCTCTCGGAGAGTTTGACGCGTATTACGCAACGTGATTCGAATTATGCAACAGTGTGGGCGTAGTCACAGGCCCGTGTCAAGGGCACGAACGCACCGTTTACACAGCTGGAACAACTGCCGCGATCGGCCTGAAAGCCCAGGTCAATCAGATTTGCGCCGAGCCGGCGCCTTGTTGCGCAGATGCGCAACCATGGGGTCCCGCGTCACGTCGAGATACAGCGACACACACATGCCGATCATCACGACGACGAACGGCGCGGCGACGATGATCGTCATCGTCTGCAGCCCGTTGAGCGCATCGTTGCCGCCGGCCCAGAGCATCAGTACGGCGACAGCACCCGTACTGAGCCCCCAGAACGCGACCGCCCACCGAGACGGGAAGAGCGACCCACCCTGTGACAGCGTGCCCATCACCATCGACGCGGCATCCGCACCCGAGACGAAGAAGATCGCCACGAGCGCCATGACCAACAGCGACGAGATGCCGGCCCACGGCAGATGGTCGAGCATGCCGAACAACGTCGACTCCGGTTCGCCCTTCCCGAAGATGTCGATGCCGTCGCGCTGCTGACCGATGCCGGCGCCGCCGAAGATGACGAACCAGATGAGGCTCACCGTCGTGGGCACCAGGATGACGCCGACGACGAACTGCTTGATGGTGCGGCCGCGACTGATCCGGGCCAGGAACATGCCGACGAAGGGGGTCCAGGAGATCCACCACGCCCAGTAGAAGATGGTCCACGACGACAACCACTTCTCGGTGTCGGGACCCGCCGCGGCCGATCGCGCCGACATGGAGGCCAGGTTGGCGGCGTAGTCACCGAGCGTCGTCGGCAACAGGTTCAGGATCAGCACCGTCGGCCCGAGCACGAAGACGAAGACCGCCAACACGAGCGCGAGCACCATGTTGATGTTCGACAGCCATTGGATACCGCGCGAAACGCCGGACACCGCCGAGGCGACGAACGCCAGCGTGAGGATCGCGACGACAGCGACCAACAGCAGGGTCCCGGCTTTCTCGACCCAGCCGATCACCTCGATGCCGGACCCGATCTGCAGCGCGCCCAGGCCCAGTGACGCCGCGGTGCCGAACATCGTCGCGAAGATCGCGAGGATGTCGATGAGCTTGCCGATGGGCCCCTCGACGCGCCCCCGGCCGAGCAACGAGATGAACGACGAACTGATGAGCTGCCGGCGACCCAGCCGATAGCTGCCGTACGCGATGGACAATCCGACGACGGCGTACATCGACCAGGGGTGAAAGCCCCAGTGGAACAGCGCGGTCGCCAATGCGGTGCCGGCCTTGGAGTCGGCCAGCCCCGGCGGCGGTTTCACGAAATGCGTCAGCGGTTCGGTGACGCCCCAGAAGATCAGGCCGATCCCCATGCCCGCGCTGAACATCATGGCGATCCAGCTGACGGTGTTGAACTCGGGTTTCTCGCCGTCCTGCCCGAGCGGTATCCGGCCGTACCGGCTCATCGCCAGCCATACCGCGAAGAGCACGAAACACGTCGCGGAGGTGATGAAGAGCCAGCCGAGGTTGCTCACGACCCAGTTCAGGATCACCGACATCCGGGACTGGAACGACGCCGGCCAGCCCAGGCCCCAGACCAGGATCGCGACGACGAGCGCGGCGCTGGTCCCGAACACGACCTTGTCGGTGACCGCGCGGCGGGCGCACATCGGCACGTCGAGCTCGTCGTCGTCGAGACCATCGGGGATCGGGATGCCGGGGCCAGGGAAGGTCTCCTGCAGCTTCGCCTTGATCTCGGCTTCCAGCGATCCTTGGTTTTGCGGTGTCATGTCGCGCTCCTGGGCCGGGCCACCGCCGACGCCATCCGCACCGTCTGCGCTGCGTGGCCGTCGACTTGAGGTTCGCCACCGGGCACGGGAATCACCGGTGGCGAACAGTTGATATATTAGATCGCAGTGATCTGATATGCAGACCGAATCGACAAATTTCCCGAAATGGGAAGGCGGCTGACCCGAGCGGTCAGCGCCGATAGCCCATGCGGCGGCTCACGTCGTCGGCCGCAGCGACCACCGTCGGCGCGATCTCCCGGACCCGCTCCACGGTGAGCCGATAGGCCGGGCCGGAGACGCTCAGCGCGGCGATCACCGCACCGAGGTGATCGCGAATCGGCGCGGCAACCGCGTTGAGCCCGTGCTCGAGCTCCTCCGACGTCACCACGTATCCATTGCGGGGCACATCCTGCAACTGCGCTTCCAGTCGCTCGACCGACGTGATGGTGTGCTCGGTGAAGCGCTGCAGGCCGGCGACCTCCAACAGGTCCCGGCGGGCATCGGCAGCCATGAAGGCCAGCAATACCTTTCCGCTCGACGTCGCGTGCAACGGGGTGAGCTCCCCTACCCAGTTGTGCGTACTGACCGCCGAGGGCCCGCGCGCCTGGTCCACGTTCACCGCGTACTCCGCCCGCAGCACGGCGATGTTGACGGTCTCACCGACCTCGGCGGCCAGGCGCTCGCAGATCTCCCGGCCCTGCCGCGTGACGTCGAGCCGGCCCGACACCGCGTTGGCCAACCGCAGGATGCCGAAGCCGAGGCGATACTTGCCGCGCTCGAAAGCCTGCTCGACGAGTTCCCGGTCCTCGAGCGCCGCCAGCAGCCGGGAGACCGTGGATTTGTGCACCCCGATGTCCGACGCCAGCTCGGTGACTCCGGCTTCGCCCCGGCGCGCGAGGAGATCCAAGACCGCGAGCGCGCGGTCGACGGACTGCACGCCGCCGTTGCCGGAATCAACGCCGTTGTTGCTCATTACGCAACGATAACCACATCGTGATGCGCGTGGTCGCGTTCGTCAGGCGCGTCAGACGATTGCGCGGATCGCCTTCTCGAATCCGGTGACGTGGTCGAGCGCGATCTGCGCGGCGGCGTCGCCGTCGCCGCCGGCGATGGTCCGCAACAGCTCGGCGTGCTCACCCACGTGGCGGGCCACGGTCGGCAACCGATCGAGGAACAGGCAGAAGATCCGGGTCGCGAGATTGTCGTAGCGGACCAGCACGTCCTCGAGATGGGGGTTGCCGGCAGCCCGGTAGATCGCGCGGTGTGCGCGCAGGTCCCACCGCATGAGCTCGTCGCGGTGGATGCTCTGCACATCGAGCGCTTCGGTTTGGTCGGCGAGCGCGAGCAGGCCGGCCCGCACGTCGGCCGAGGCGTTCTCAGCGGCCGTGCGCGCGGCGACGGGCTCCAGATTCACCCGAATCTGCGAGATGTGCCGAAGGTCGGCGACATCGACACCCGTGGCAAAAGTGCCGCGGCGCGGGAACGAGACGACCAGCCGATCCGCTTCCAGGCGCTTGAGGGCCTCGCGGACGGGAGTACGGCCCAGCTCGAGTTCCGCGGCCAGCTCGTTCTCCACGATGGCCTCGTTGGGACGGATGTCCAGCATGATGAGCTTGTCGCGGATCACCAGGTACGCCCGGTCGGCGAACGACATCTCCTCGGAGACAACGTCATCGAGCTGTTCCACACCGGCAACGCTCACGCCCGCCCCGCCTTCCCGACGTCACCGACTTCATCGTCCGGCAACTGATCTGATCTGGTCAGGGCAATGATATATCAGAACGTGCGGTCGTCCGGCCCTCCCGATCGCGGCCCGTCGGCAAGGCGTGACGGCGGCGTCACAGCAACGCGCGAATGGCCGCCTCGAAGCTGCAGACGTGGGCCAGCGTCAGGGCGGAAGCCGTTGCCTCGTCGCCCGCGACGATGGCCTCCAGCAGCTCGATGTGCTCACGGACGTGGCCGGCGACGCCCGGCAGCCGGTCCAGGAACAAGCACCAGATCCGGGTGGCATGCGCGTCGAGACTGACGAGGATCTGTTCCAGGTGTGGGTTGCCCGAGGCCCGGTAGATCTCGCGGTGCACATGGACGTCGTGCCGCAGCACCTCGCGGGGATCGTCGGTGTCCTCGATCCCGGCGATCGCCCGCGCAAGCGCCGTCAGCCGCGCACGGGTCTCGGGCGTCGCGACGCGCGCGGCGCGCGCGGCCGCCGTCGGTTCGAGCAGCTTGCGAATCTCCGAGATGTCGGCCAGGTCCGTCATGTCGACGGCCGTGGCGAACGTGCCCCGCCGCGGGTAGGCGACGACGAGGCGGTCACGCTCGAGACGTTTGAGGGCCTCCCGCACGGGAGTGCGGCCGAAGCCGAGGTCAGCCGCGAGGTGGTCGTCGTTGATGGGCTCCCCCGGCCGGATGTCCAGCATCACCAGGCGTTCCCGCACGATGTCGTAGGCGCGGTCCGCGTTGGTCTCGGTGGTGGCCGGCCTGGTGTCGGGTTGAGTGCTGTCGAGATCGCCGAACGACAACTCTGTCAGGGTCATCGCCAATCCTCCAAAAGTGTCTGCGGCCCAGCTCTTGACGCGGCCACGAGCTGATCTTAATCTAACCGACAGCTGATATATTAGTCCAGCACACACTGCAATGTCAGAAAGGTGTACATGACCCTCGACACCGCACCGACAGCCACCAACCCCACGCTGAGCGCGAGCCTCGCCGAGCTGGATCCGGATGTGTACCGGGCCATCTCCGCCGAGTTGCACCGGCAACAGAGCACGCTGGAGATGATCGCCAGCGAGAACTTCGCGCCCGTCGCCGTGATGCAGGCGCAGGGCTCGGTGCTGACCAACAAGTACGCCGAGGGCTACCCGGGCCGCCGGTACTACGGCGGCTGCGAATTCGTCGACGTCACCGAACAACTCGCCATCGACCGCGTCAAGAGCCTCTTCGGCGCCGAATACGCCAACGTGCAACCACATTCGGGCGCGCAGGCCAACGCCGCGGCCATGTCGGCGCTGCTGTCCCCCGGCGACACCATCCTCGGTCTCGACCTGGCGCACGGCGGCCACCTCACGCACGGCATGAAGCTCAACTTCTCCGGCAAGCTGTACGACGTCGCCGCCTACCACGTCGGAGAAAGCGACCACCGGGTCGACATGGCCGAGGTCGAACGCATCGCCCTCGAGCGTCGGCCGAAGCTGATCCTGGCCGGCTGGTCCGCCTATCCCCGGCAGCTCGATTTCGCCGAATTCCGGCGCATCGCAGACGAAGTCGGCGCGTACCTGATGGTCGACATGGCTCACTTCGCGGGCCTGGTCGCGGCCGGACTGCACCCGTCGCCGGTGCCGCACGCGCACGTCGTCACCTCGACCACGCACAAGACGCTGGGCGGCCCCCGCGGCGGCATCATCCTCACCAACGACGCAGCCCTGGCCAAGAAGTTCAACTCGTCGGTGTTCCCCGGTCAGCAGGGCGGGCCGCTCGAGCACGTCATCGCCGCCAAGGCCGTGTCGTTCAAACTCGCGGCCGCGCCGGAATTCCGCGAGCGGCAGCAGCGCACCCTGGATGGCGCGGCGATCCTGGCCGAGCGCCTGCTGCAAGAGGATTCCCGAGCGGCGGGCATCAACGTGGTCTCCGGCGGCACCGACGTCCACCTGGTGCTGGTCGACCTGCGGGAGTCCGAACTGGACGGCAAACAGGCCGAGGACCGGCTGCACCGCGTTGGAATCACCGTGAACCGCAACGCCGTTCCGTTCGACCCGCGGCCGCCCATGGTCAGCTCGGGCGTGCGCATCGGAACCGCGGCGCTGGCGACCCGCGGCTTCGATCTGGACAGCTTCCGCGAAGTCGCCCACGTCATCAGCCATGCGCTGCGCCCCGACGCCGACGACGCGGGCCTGGCCGCGCTGCGCGCCCGAGTGGACGTGCTGGCCGACCGCTTCCCGCTGTACCCCGACCTCACGGAGGCCCCGCTGTGACCGCACCGACGACCCCACCGGGCGCGCACCTGCCCGACCACCCGGAATTCCTCTGGCGCACACCGGAACCCAAGAAGTCGTACGACGTCGTCATCGTCGGCGGCGGCGGGCACGGCCTGGCGACCGCGCACTACCTGGCCAAGAACCACGGCATCACGAATGTCGCGGTGCTGGAACGCGGTTGGCTGGCCGGCGGCAACATGGCCCGCAACACCACGCTGATCCGCTCCAACTACCTGTGGGACGAGAGCGCCCGGATCTACGAGCACGCCCTCAAACTGTGGGAGGGGCTGGAAGAGGACCTGGACTACCCGATCCTGTTCAGCCAGCGCGGTGTGCTCAACCTGGCGCACAGCCTGCAGGACGTCCGCGACAGTGTGCGGCGCGTCGAGGCCAACAAGCTCAACGGTATCGACGCCGAGTGGGTGGAACCCAAAGAGGTCAAGGACCTCTGCCCGATCGTCAACATTTCCAGTGACATTCGCTATCCGGTGCTGGGAGCCACCTATCAGCCCCGGGCCGGCATCGCCAAGCACGACTACGTCGCCTGGGGCTTCGCGCGCCGGGCCGACGAGGCCGGCATCGACATCATCCAGAACTGCGAGGTCACCGGATTCGTCACCGACGGCGACCGCGTCACCGGGGTGCGCACCACGCGCGGCGACATCGGGGCCGGGCAGGTGGCGCTGTGCGCGGCCGGGCACACGTCGACGCTGACCGACATGCTCGGCATCCGCACGCCGCTGCAGAGCCACCCGCTGCAGGCGCTGGTGTCCGAACTGCTCGAGCCGGTACATCCCACCATCGTTATGTCGAACGCCGTGCACGTGTACGTATCTCAGGCCCACAAGGGCGAACTCGTGATGGGCGCCGGCGTCGACTCGTACAACGGCTACGGCCAGCGCGGCGCGTTCCACATCATCGAACGCCAGATGGCCGCCGCGGTGGAGCTGTTCCCGGTCTTCGCCCGCGCGCACCTGCTGCGTACCTGGGCGGGCATCGTCGACGTCTGCCCCGACGCATCACCGATCGTCGGCCGCGTCGGCTACGACAACCTGTACCTCAACGCGGGTTGGGGCACAGGCGGTTTCAAGGTGACGCCCGGCATCGGCTGGTGCCTCGCCGACACCATCGCCACCGGCCGCGAACACGAGTACGTCGCCCCCTTCAGCCTCGACCGGTTCGTCACCGGAGCCCTCGTCGACGAACACGGCGCCGCCGGCGTGGCGCACTAGAACCCAGGAGCCCCAATGCAACTCATCGACTGCCCGTGGTGCGGGCCACGTGAGGAAACCGAGTTCCACTACGGCGGCCAGGCGCACGTCGCGTACCCCGAGGACCCGCATTCACTGACCGACGAACAGTGGGCGCACTACGTGTTCTTCCGCGCCAACCCCAAGGGGTTGTTCGCTGAACGCTGGACCCACAGTGCAGGCTGCCGCCGCTGGTTCAACGCCATCCGCGACACCGCCACCTACCGATTCGACCGTGTCTACCGACTCGACGAGCAGAGGCCGACAATCTCATGAGCACCGCACTGCGCACCGAAACCGGTGGCCGTATCGACCGGGATACGGTGCACACCTTCACTTTCAACGGCCAGGAGTACACCGGGCACGCCGGCGACACGCTGGCGTCGGCGCTGCTGGCGAACGGGGTGCACCACGTCACCTCCAGCATCAAGATGGGCCGGCCCCGCGGTTTCACCTCGGCGTGGGCCGAGGACACCGGCGGCCTCGTCCAGATCGAGTACCCCTTCCCCGAGCCCATGCTGCTGGCCACCACCGTCGAGCTGTACGACGGGCTCGTCGCACGTGGCCTCCCGGGACAGGGCCGGCTCGCGGACGTCGCCGACACCGCGCGCTACGACTCGACCCACGTGCACGCCGACGTCCTGGTGGCCGGGGCCGGCCCGGCCGGCCTCGCGGCCGCGCTGACGGCCGCCCGCGCCGGCGCCCGTGTCGTGCTGATCGACGAACAGAGCGAGGCCGGTGGCGCCCTGTTGGGCAGCACCGACACCATTGCCGGCCGCCCGGCACTGCAGTGGGTTGCCGACGCGGTCGCCGAACTCGCGACCTACCCCGACGTGCTGCACCTGCAGCGCACCACGGCATTCGGCCACTACGACGACGGTTTCGTCCTTGCGCTGCAACGGCGTACCGATCACCTCGGGGCCGCTGCTCCGGCAGCGGTGAGCCGGCAGCGGGTCTGGAGGATCCGGGCCCGGCACGTCATCGTCGCCGCCGGCGCGCACGAGCGGCCGGTGGTGTTCACCGACAACGAT
The DNA here is from genome assembly GCF_000686745.1 of Mycobacterium sp. UNC410CL29Cvi84. Lineage (NCBI taxonomy): Bacteria > Bacillati > Actinomycetota > Actinomycetes > Mycobacteriales > Mycobacteriaceae > Mycobacterium > Mycobacterium sp. UNC410CL29Cvi84. The sequence continues at coordinate 260,726 of NZ_JMLM01000008.1, read as the reverse complement.
CGGCCCGGCATCATGCTGGCGGCCGGCGCCCGCACCTTCCTGCACCGCTACGGCGTCAAGGTCGGCGAGCGGGCCGTCGTGTTCACCACCAACGACAGCGCCTACCAGGCCGCGCTGGATCTGCACGACGCCGGCGTGGCGATCAGCGCGATCGTCGATGCCCGGGACGCGGTCGCCACAGATCTGCGCGCCGCCTGTGATTCCCGTGGCATCGAACTGCGCACCGGATCGGTCGTCAGTGGCAGCCGCGGTGACAACCGGGTCAGCGCCGCCATCGTCACCGGAGCGGACGGCACGTCCGACGAACTGGCATGCGACGTGCTGCTGATCAGCGGCGGCTGGAACCCCGCGGTCCACCTGTTCAGTCAGGTGCGCGGGCAGTTGCGCTACGACGCCGCCCTCGGCGCGTTCGTTCCGGGTGCCGAGCTCGACGAAGTGAGTGTCGCCGGCTCGGCCGCAGGCACGTTCAACCTGCCCGGTTGCCTGCGCGACGGTCGCGCCGCCGCCACTCGCGCCCTCGCCGGTCTCGGTTTCACCCCCGCGACCGAACCGCTTGCCGGAGAGTCGGATTCGATCCGGGCCACGGGCGCACCCGCCGTGCTGTGGCGGGTTCCCGATGCCGACGGTGCGACGCAGTTCGTCGATGTCCAGCGGGACGCGACGGTGGCGGACCTCGTTCGCGCGGTCGGCGCGGGCATGCGCTCGATGGAACACATCAAGCGCTACACCACCATCGGCACCGCGCACGATCAGGGCAAGACGTCCGGCGTCGTCGCGTCGGGCATCACCGCCGAACTGCTCGGTGTCCCCGTGGCGGATCTCGGCGTCACCACATTCCGGCCGCCGTACACGCCGGTCGCGTTCGCGGCCCTGGCCGGCCGCAGCCGTGGCCGGATGTTCGACCCGGAACGCGTTACCGCAGTGCATGATTGGCACGTCGCCCGCGGCGCGGTGTTCGAGGACGTCGGCCAGTGGAAGCGTCCGCGCTACTACCCGCTGCCCGGCGAAGACATGGAGACCGCGGTGTTGCGCGAATGCGCAGCTGCCCGAACGGGTGTCGGCATCCTCGACGGCTCGACGCTGGGCAAGATCGACGTCCAGGGGCCCGATGCCGGCGCCTTCCTCGACCTGCTCTACACGAACCTGATGAGCACGCTCAAGGTCGGCATGCTGCGGTACGGCGTGATGTGCGGCGTCGACGGCATGGTGATCGACGACGGCACCGTGATGCGGCTGGCCGACGATCGCTTCCAGGTCTTCACGACCACGGGCGGCGCCGCCCGCATCCTGGACTGGATGGAGGAATGGCTGCAGACGGAGTGGCCGCACCTGCGTGTGCGCCTCACCTCCGTCACCGAGCAGTGGCACACCTTCCCGGTGGTCGGCCCGCGCTCGCGGGACGTCATCGGCGCGGTGTTCCCGGGCGTCGACGTCAGCAATGAGGCTTTCCCGTTCATGGCCTGGCGCGACACCCAGCTCGACGGCGTGCACGTCCGGATCGGCCGGGTCAGCTTCTCGGGCGAGCTGGCGTACGAGGTCAACGTCATGGGCTGGTACGCAACGGCGGTGTGGGAGAGGCTGATCGAGGCCGGCGAACCCTTCGGCATCACGCCGTACGGCACCGAGACCATGCACGTGCTGCGCGCCGAGAAGGGCTACCCGATCATCGGGCAGGACACCGACGGCACCGTCACGCCACAGGACCTCGGGATGAACTGGGTGGTCTCGAAGAAGAAGCCCGACTTCGTCGGCAAGCGCTCGTTCACGCGCGCCGAGAACCTCAATCCGCTGCGCAAGCAGTTCGTCGGACTCCTGCCGGTCGATGCGCGGACCGTGCTGCCCGAAGGCGCCCAGATCATCGAGACCCCGGCCGACGGCACGTTGCCGCCACCACCGGTTCCCATGCTCGGCCATGTCACGTCGAGCTACCGCAGCGCCGAGCTGGGGCGCCCGTTCGCCCTGGCGTTGGTCAAGGGCGGACACGCCCGTATCGGAGACACCCTCACCGTTCCGGTGGACGGTGCCCTGGTGGCCGTCGAGGTCACCGGTTCCGTCCTCGTCGATCCCGAAGGAGCACGCCGCGATGGCTGAAACCCTCACTCGCCGTAGCCCGTTGCAGGGTTGGGCCGCCCAGTTCGCGGCGACCGCACCGGCAGCGCTCCTCACCGAGGAGCCGTTCACCACGATGGTCGATCTGTGGGTCGACCCGGCCGGAGCCGGCGGCGCCGAAGCTGCCGGTGTCCTCGGTCTCGCCGCGTTGCCGACCACACCGGGTGCCTGTGTCACCGGTCCCGATTCGACGGTGATCTGGTTCGGACCCGAGGAGTGGCTGGTGACCTCGACGCAGCGCGGCGGTGAGGCACTCGAGGCCGAGCTGCACGACGCGGTCGCCGCGGCCGGCGGTGCTGCCGTCGACGTGTCGGCACAGCGCACCATGGTGCGGCTGCGTGGGGCGCACGCCCGCGACGTGCTGGCCAAGGGCTGCTCGCTGGACCTGCACCCGCGGGTGTTCGGCCCGGGCGCTGCGGCTCAGACGATGCTGGCGTTGGCCGCCGTCGTGCTGATTCCGTTGGACGACAGGGGAACCGACTACCGGATCATCGTCCGCTCGTCGTTCGCCGGCTACCTCGCCGACTGGTTGATCGATGCGGTGGAGGAATTCGAGTAAGGCAGAGCGCCGAAAGTGGGCTTGTGATCGATCACAAGCCCACTTTCGGCGTATTCAGCGGCAGCAGTGCAAAGGATGCGCATTGATCCTGCGCTGCGGGCGACAAATGTCGAGTAACTACAGCCCTGGCCGCAGAGTCAACCAGGACCGCCCATTCACCCTGCAACCACGGCACACAAAGCCGAGTAACGAGCACCGCTGCCGCAGAGTCAATTCCGGTGTCCCTGACCCTGTAACCACGGCGCCGCATCGAAAGTTGGCTTGTGTTCGAAGATCTTGCGATTCTTCGAATACAAGCCAACTTTCGGCGCCAAACAGTCAGTGGCCGCGGGCGATCCACTCCGCCAGATGTGGGGCCTCGGCACCCACCGTGGTGTGGTCGCCGTGGCCGGTGTGCACCCGGGTCTCCTCCGGCAGTGTCAGGATCGAATCCCGGATGGAGTCGATGATCGTCGGGAAGTCGCTGTAGGACCGCCCGGTGGCACCGGGCCCGCCGTTGAACAGCGTATCCCCGGAAAACAGCGCACCGGCCTCCGGCAGGTACAGGCACACCGACCCCGGCGAGTGCCCGGGCGTGTGAATGACCTCGATCTCGGTACCCGCGACACCGATCCGCTGGCCGGCGTCCAGATTCCAGTACTTCTCATCGGGATGGCTTGCCTGCCAGAGCATGTCGTCGCCGGGGTGCAGCAGAATCGGCGCGTGCAGCTCGTACGCCAACTCCGGGGCGACGGTCACGTGGTCGTTGTGTCCGTGCGTGACGACGACCGCCACCACGTTGCGGCCGGCGACGGCGTCGACGATCTGGGGCGCGGTGTGGGCGGCGTCGACGATGACGACCTCGGAGTCATCGCCGATCACCCATACGTTGTTGTCGACGTCCCACGTCCCGCCGTCGAGGCTGAAGGTCCCGGAGGTGACGACACGGTCAATGCGGAGCTGCCCGCTCACAGCACCACCACCGAACGCAGCACGTTGCCGGCGTGCATGGTGTGGAAGGCATCCTCGACCTCGTCGAGCTTGATCCGCTCGGAGACGAAGCGCTCCAACGGGATTCGGCCCTGCTGGTAGAGATCGACCAGCATCGGGAAATCGCGCTCGGGCAGGCAGTCGCCGTACCACGACGACTTCAGTGCTCCGCCGCGGGAGAAGAAGTCGACCAGTGGCATCTCCAGCGTCATGTCGGGGGTGGGCACGCCGACGAGGACAACGGTGCCGGCGAGGTCACGGGCGTAGAACGCCTGCTTCCAGGTTTCCGGGCGACCGACAGCGTCGATCACGACGTCGGCGCCGAACCCACCGGTGAGCTCCTGCACCGCCTCGACGGTGTCCACTTCCGCGGCGTTGATGGTGTGGGTGGCGCCGAGTTCCTTCGCCCACTCCAGCTTTCGCGGGTCGCGGTCGACCGCGATGATCTTGCCCGCGCCGGCGAGGCGGGAGCCCATGATGGCGGCGTCGCCGACGCCACCGCAGCCGATCACGGCCACCGAGTCGCCACGGGAGACGTTGCCGGTGTTGACGGCCGCGCCGAGCCCGGCCATCACGCCGCAGCCCAGCAGGCCGACCACGGCGGGGTCAGCATCGGCGTCGACCTTGGTGCACTGCCCCGCGTGGACCAGCGTCTTGTCGGCGAACGCCCCGATGCCCAGCGCCGGGGTCAGCTCGGTGCCATCCTCGAGCGTCATCTTCTGGGTGGCGTTGAACGTGTCGAAGCAGTACTGCGGACGGCCGCGCTTGCAGGCCCGGCACTGGCCGCACACCGCACGCCAGTTGAGGATCACGAAGTCGCCGACCGCCACCGATTCGACACCCGGGCCGACCTCTTCGACGATGCCGGCGGCCTCGTGGCCGAGCAGGAACGGATACTCGTCGTTGATGCCGCCCTCGCGGTAGGTCAGGTCCGTGTGGCAGACGCCGCACGCCTGGATGTTCACCACCACCTCACCGGGGCCGGGGTCCGGGATCACGATGGTGGTGACCTCGACCGGGGCCCCCTTGGCGCGGGCGATGACACCTCGAACTTGTTGCGGCATAGAGATACTCCTTGTTTGTCAGGGACGTTTCAGGGGACGGTTTAGATCAGAGAACGAGGCAGAGCCGGAACGCGTCGTAGATCGCGGCGTGGATGTTGCGACTGGCGACGGCGTCACCGATCCGGAACAGCTGGTAGCCGCCGTCGGCGTTGCGCATGACGGTCTGCGGCTGCAGGTTGAGCAGCGCCTGCTGGTCGACCTCGCCCAGGTTGGTGGAACCGGGGACCAGGCCGAAGTACAACTCGTCGGACGGCAGCGTGCCGTGTTCGACGACGACGTGGTCGACCATGCGCTGCCGCGTGGCGTGCGCGTATTCGTTGTACAGGTCCACTTCGAGCCGGCCGTCCTTGCGGCGCACCCCGGTCAGGCGCTCGTTGAGCGTGACGCGCACGTCATGCTCGGCGAACACCTTGAAGTAGCCGGGGTAGTTCACGCCGCCGACGTCGGGCGCCAAAGTCCGCTCGGGGGTGACGAACTCGAGGTCGACGCCGGTGCGGGCCAGCACCTCGGCGGCATCCAGTCCGGGGTGACCGCCGTTGTCGTCGTACAGCATGACCTCGCCGCGCGGATGTACCGCGCCGCACAACACGTCCCACCCGTCGGTGACGAGATTGGCGCCCTCGGTGAGGAATTCGGTGTTCGGCACGCCGCCGGTGGCGACCACGACGATGTCGGGGTTCTCGGCCAGCACCTCGTCGACGTCGACGTAGCGATTGGTGCGGATGTCGACCCCGAGCAGCTTGCACTCGTCCAGCCGCCACTCGATGATGCTGATGAGATCGCGCCGGCGCGGTGACGACGACGCGATTCGCACCTGCCCACCAGGCAGATCGGAGGCCTCGAAGACCACGACGCGGTGACCGCGCTCGCCGAGCACGCGGGCGGCTTCCAACCCGGCCGGTCCGGCCCCGATGACCACCGCCGTCCGCGCGGGCCCGGACGCCTTGTCGACGCGGTGCGGCAGTCGGTCTTCGCGGCCGGTGGAGGGATTGTGCACGCACTTGGCGTCGCGGTTCTGGTAGATCTCGTCGAGGCAGTAGGTCGCGCCGACACAGGGGCGAATCCGATCCTCCTCGCCCGCTTGGATTTTCGCGACGATGTGCGGGTCGGCGATGTGCGCACGCGTCATGCCGACGAGGTCGAGCAGGCCGTCGCGGATCGCGTGCCGGGCGGTGGCGACATCGTTGATGCGGGAGGCATGCATGACCGGGATGCCGAGTTCCTTCTTGACCTGCCCGGCGAACGACAGGTGCGGGGCGACCGGGGTACCCATCGGCGGGATGACGCGCGAGAGCGCCTCGTCGCTGGCCATGTAGCCCTTGATCACGCTGATGAAGTCGATGCCCTCGGGCACCAGGCGCTTGGCAATCTCGATGCCGTCCTCGTACTGCAGGCCGCCGGGCAGGTCCTCGTCGAGTGACATCCGGATACCGACGGCGAAGTCCGGTCCGGCGGCCTCGCGCACCGCCCGGATCACCCTGAGCGGGAACCGAAGTCGATCCTCCATGCTGCCCATGCCGTACTCGTCGTCGCGGTGGTTGGTCAGCGGCGACCAGAACGCGTCGAGCAGATGGGTGTAGGCCTCGAGTTCGATGCCGTCCAGGCCGGCCGCGCGGCACCGCTCGGTGGCGTCGGCGTAGGCCTTGACGATGCGGTCCATGTCCCACTCCTCGGCCACCTTGGGGAAGGACCGGTGGGCGGGTTCGCGGATGGCGGACGGGTACACCACCGGCAGCCAGTCGCCGTCGTAGTTGCTGGTGCGCCGGCCCAGGTGGGTGATCTGGCACATGACCGCGGCGCCGTGTTCGTGGACGCCGTAGGCCAGCTCGCTGAGCCACGGCACGATCTCGTCCTTGTAGACGTGCAGGTTGCCGAAGGCAGAAGGGCTGTCGGGCGCGACGACCGCGGAGCCGCCCATCATGGTCAGCGAGATGCCACCCTTGGCCTTCTCCTCGTGATACAGCCGATAGCGGCGCTTGGGCATGCCATCTTCGGTATAGGACGGCTCGTGCGATGTGCTCACCACGCGATTGCGCAGGGTCATGTTCTTCAGCCGGAAGGGCTGCAGGAGCGGATCGATGAGCTGATGCGCCATGGGCGAGTCCGTTTCTTTCCGATGGTTCGGACGTGGTTCACACACCGTTTACGACCCCATAAGTACCGCTTGACCAGGTACAAATGCTGATCTACCGTATGTGGCGTAACTAATATATCACTCGTCTATCAGCCCGTCTACGGACATCGAAAGGGGAGCTTCCGGTGACCATCAGCGTGTTCGACCTCTTCTCCGTCGGCATCGGTCCGTCGAGCTCACACACCGTCGGGCCGATGCGGGCCGCCGCCCGATTCGTCGACGATCTGCACACCCTCGACGCCTTCGGCGGCGCCACCGGGGTCACGGACGTCCGGGTCGACCTCTACGGGTCACTGGCCGCCACCGGCGCCGGCCACGGCACGATGACGGCCATCCTGCTCGGCCTCGAAGGAAACCGCCCCGAAGAGATCCGGACCGATGTCATGGAACGGCGCGTCGAGGAGATGCGGGCCGGCGGCCACATCATGCTCGGCGGGCTACGCCCGATCGCGCTCACCGAGGCCGATATGGTCCTGCGCCCGTTGACGGTCCTGCCGTTCCACCCCAATGGCATGACGCTGACCGCACTCGATGCGCACGGGGCCGAGTTGCACCTGCAGACCTACTTCTCCATCGGCGGCGGGTTCGTCGTCACCGAGGCCGAAAGCCTGCAACCAGCCACCCCGACTGCCACGACCCGGGCACTGTCGTTCCACTCCGCCAAGGAGATGCTGGAACTCTGCCGCCAACGCGACTGCCGCATCAGCGATCTCATGCTCGCCGTCGAATGCGAGACCCGCACCGCCGACGAGGTCCGCGCCCGGCTGCTGCATATCCGCGACGTGATGGTCGAGTGCGAAGTGCGCGGCATTGCGCGCGACGGCTACCTCCCCGGGCCCATGCGCGTGCGCCGCCGCGCCCGGGACTGGTTCGAGCGCCTCAATGCCGAGGACTGGAACAAGCAGCCCGAATTCGCCGAGGACTGGGTCAATCTCGTCGCGCTGGCCGTCAACGAGGAGAACGCGTCCGGCGGCCGGGTCGTCACCGCCCCCACCAACGGCGCCGCCGGCATCGTGCCCGCGGTGATGCACTACGCCGTGCACTACACCCGGGCCGGCCGCCGCGATCCCGACGGCACCGCGGTGCGGTTCCTGCTGACCGCGGGCGCCATCGGTTCCCTCTACAAGGAGCGCGCGTCCATCTCCGGCGCCGAGGTCGGCTGCCAGGGCGAGGTCGGGTCGGCGGCATCGATGGCGGCCGGCGCACTGGCCGAAATCCTCGGCGGCACACCGGAACAGGTCGAGAACGCCGCCGAGATCGCGATGGAGCACAGCCTCGGACTCACCTGTGATCCCATCCAGGGGCTCGTCCAGGTTCCGTGCATCGAGCGCAACGCGATCTCGGCAGGCAAGGCCATCAACGCGGCCCGCATGGCACTGCGCGGCGACGGCGCTCATTACGTCTCGCTGGATCAGGTCATCGAGACCATGCGGACCACCGGCGCGGACATGCACTCCAAATACAAGGAGACCTCCATGGGCGGCCTCGCGGTCAACGTGCCGGTGAACTACGTCGAATGCTGAATGCTGTTGCAGGAGAGGGAGACAACGATGCACCTTGATTGGTACGACCGCGGCATCCTCACCTTTGTGCTGGGCTGCGCGACGGGTGCGGAACCGTCCAACGACGCGTCCCTGGCGCAGTTCGGGATCACCACACCCCGGGTGATGCGCCGGTTCGACGCCGTCCTCGATGCCGTCCGCTCACACCAGTTCCCGCTCGATGACGCCGATCTGACGCTCGTACATCAGGCCGTCGACTATCGCGACCACATGCCGCGCACCGGGTAAACCCGCACGGCCGCAACCTCTTAGGGCTGCTCGCTGACGGATTCGGCGACGCGGAACGCGACCATGCGCGCGGTGTCCTCGTCGGCGGCCTCCACCATGACCCGGACCACCTGTTCGGTTCCGGAGGGACGCAACAGGATTCGGCCGGTGTCACCGAGTTCGGCCTCGGCTTCGGCGACCGCGGTCTGCACCGCCGGCGCCTGGGCCACCGTGGCCTTGTCGGCCACCTCGACGTTGATCAGCACCTGCGGCAACGTCTTCATGGGCGCACACAGCTGCGCCAGGTTCGACCCGGTCTGCGCCATGCGCGACATGAGCCGCAGTCCGGTGACGATGCCGTCGCCCGTGGTGCCCAGCTCGGGCATCACGATGTGGCCGGACTGCTCGCCGCCGAGCGAGAACCGTCCCGCGCGCAGCTCTTCGAGCACGTACCGGTCCCCCACGCCCGTCGTGCGCACCTCGATGCCGGCCTCGCGCATCGCCAGGTGCAGGCCGAGGTTGCTCATCACGGTCGCCACCAAGGTGTTCGAGACCAGCTCGCCGGCGTCGCGCATGGCCAGCGCCAGCACCACCATGATCGCGTCACCGTCGACGAGGGCGCCCGACGCGTCGACGGCCAGACAGCGGTCGGCGTCGCCGTCGTGGGCCAGGCCCAGGTCGGCACCGTGGTCGATGACGGCCTGCTGCAGCTGCGCCATGTGGGTGGAGCCGCAGCCGTCGTTGATGTTGAGGCCCGTCGGCTCGGCGTTGATCGCTATAACTGTGGCTCCGGCCGCTCGATATGCCTGCGGGGCGGCCGCCGAGGCGGCGCCGTTCGCGCAGTCGACGACGACCGTCAGCCCGGCCAGCGGCGCGACCGCAGCCTTGGCGGCGTGGGTGAGGTAGCGGTCCAGTGCATCGGCGGCGTCGAGCACGCGGCCGATGCCGGCGCCCGTCGGCCGGGTACCCGGACCGGCGGCGACCAGTTCGGCGATGCGGTCCTCGGTGTCGTCGTCGAGCTTGTGCCCGCCGGTACCGAAAATCTTGATGCCGTTGTCCGGCATGGGGTTGTGCGAGGCGGAGATCATCACGCCGAGCTGCGCGTCGTACGAGGCGGTCAGATAGGCCACCGCGGGGGTCGGCAGCACGCCGACCCGCAGCACGTCGACGCCCTCGCTCGTGATGCCGGCGATGACCGCGGCCTCCAGCATCTCGCCACTGGCCCGGGGATCTCGTCCGACGACCGCGACGCAACGGCCGGCGCCGGAGGTCGAGCAGAGCCGGCGGGCGGCAGCTGAACCCAGCGCCAACGCCAACTCCGCGGTCAGATCACGGTTTGCGACGCCACGGACGCCATCGGTGCCGAACAGCCGACTCATGAACCTTCTTTCGTCCTTCAGATGACCCCATGAAACGCCGAAGGCGGGCGTGTCCAGACTGCGACACGCCCGCCCACGAGCAGAAACGATCAGCGCTTGCTGTACTGAGGCGCCTTGCGGGCCTTCTTGAGGCCGTACTTCTTGCGCTCGATGGCACGCGGGTCACGGGTCAGGAACCCGGCCTTCTTGAGTGCCGGACGATCCTCGGGCTGAACCAGGATCAGCGCACGGGCGATGGCCAGACGCAGCGCGCCGGCCTGGCCCGAGGGGCCGCCACCGTCGAGGTGGGCGTAGATGTCCACCGTGTCGACGCGGTCGACGGTCACCAGCGGGGCCTTGATCAGCTGCTGGTGCACCTTGTTCGGGAAGTAGTCCTCCAGGCTGCGGCCGTCCAGGTTGAACTTGCCGGTGCCGGGCACCAGGCGAACGCGGACGACGGCTTCCTTGCGGCGGCCAACGGTCTGGATCGGACGGTCGATGTACACGGGCTCGCGCGGTGCCGCTTCTTCGGTCACCTCGAACTCGGTCACTTCAGTCACGTCGACTTCAGTCACTGGGCCACCTGCTTGATCTCGTAAGGAATCGGCTGCTGCGCGGCGTGCGGATGATCCGGGCCGGCGTACACCTTGAGCTTCTTCTGCACCTGGCGCGACAGCTTGTTGTGCGGGAGCATGCCGACGATCGCGTTCTCAACGGTGCGGGTCGGGTGCTTCACCAGCTGTTCGCCGATGGAGCGCTTGCTCAGACCGCCCGGGAAACCCGAGTGACGGTAAGCAAACTTGTCGGTGAGCTTCTTGCCCGACAGGGCAATCTTCTCGGCGTTGATGATGATGACGAAGTCACCCTCATCGGAGTTGGGCGTGAACGTCGGCTTGTGCTTGCCGCGGAGCAGCTTGGCTGCTTCCACGGCGAGCCGGCCGAGTACCACGTCTTGGGCGTCGATGACGTACCACTGACGCGTGGTGTCACCCGCCTTCGGCGTGAACGTAGGCACAGCTATACCTCTTCTTCTCGGGTTGAGTCCCGGTGCTATCCGGGTGCCGGTCAAGTACGCGAGCTGCGAATTCCCGGCGACCGACGGTGACCCGGGAAGCATTGGCCTGACGGCCTGCAGCGCACCAACGTGGGAGCTTACCCGGGTGCGTCACCGCAGGTCAAAACGCGGGTGAGCGCCTCGAACGTGAAGAAGATGGCGAAGAAATCGAGATTCCTCGCCATCTTCGTCACGATCGGCGACCTCAGGTCAGTACACCCGGTCCTGCTGGTCGGGCACGACGCTGCCGTCCGCCCGGTGCAACGGCGCCTTGGCGCCCGTCGGCTCGATGTGGCCCTTGGTGGCGCAGGCGTAGGGTTCGGCCTGCTTCTTGGGATCGATGAACATCGGGTTCACCAGCCAGTTGCCGCCCGCGTTGTCATAGGCCGTGCACATCAGCTCGGTCTTGTTGCGGTTGAGCACCAGCCGCAGCGCCGTGGCGTCGGTGAGGAACGTGACGTCGGTGTCGGAGTCACCGGCGGCGAAGGCCGCACGCTTGGGCTCAGGTTGTTGGGTGAAAGCGGCGGGGCCGGTCACGCCGAACACCTCTTCGTTGACTCGGCAGCGTTTGCCCTCGATGTAGGTGATGGCGGACTCGCCGCCGCACGGCACGAGGCGCGACGTCAGCACATCGCCGTCGCGTTCGGTCCGCACGCCCATGACGTGGTCGGCCGGGATGTTGAGTTCTTCCGCCCACACCCGGGCCACCGGTTCGGCCGAGGCCGAGATGATCCGCACGTCGAAACCGTTGGCGTGCAAGGTTTCCACCAGGTCGCGCATCTGCGGGTAGTAGCGCACCCAGCCGGTCTGCATGCCGCTGCCTACCTTCTGCTCGGTGCCCGCCGGGGCATCGAGGTTCTCCTTGCGGGCCGTCTTCGCGAACTCGATCACCTCGGCTTCGCGCCAGCCGGCCTGCATCTGCGCGGCCCAGGCGTACGCCGGTTCCATGCGGCGCGCGTGGAACCCGGCGAAGGCGGGCTCCCCGGCCTTGGTCTTGGCATCGGTGTAGACCGACACGAGCTCGTCGGCGCACGCGGTGTCGGTGTCTGTCGGCATCGGCTGCCCCGGCTTGGCCGCGGCGCAGGCGCGGGCCAGTGCCGCGACGGCCGGCGGCGTCAGGAACATGCTGGTGGACGCCCAGTTGCCGTCGGCCGGTGCGCGGAGCTTGCCGTTGCGCACCATCCAGAAGAAGGTGGCGTCGCCGATGTCGTTCTTGACGATGGTGTTGTCCCAGTCGAACAGCGCCAGTGGCGCCCCCGCGGTCACCGAACCAGCGGCGCCGCACGTGCCCAGCTTGGTGAGCATGGCGTCGATCCGGTCGCGGTTGTCGCCGTACCAGGCCGAGTTCTGCGCCAGCGTCCGGCACGACGCCGTGCTGGTCGATGACGGTGCCGCCGGGGTGCTGTCGTGGCTGCTACAGCCGGACATGGCGAGGAGGCCGGCCAGCGCAGCGGCGGAGGCCAGTCGGGTCATGCGGGTCACGGTTCTCCTGGTGTCAGGTGAGTTCGGCAGCGCCCGGCGCTTCGAGCGAGGTGTCGCGGGAGGTGTCCTTGAGGTCGACGCCCGAGCGGCCCAGGGCGCGGGCACCGGACACCAGCCCCGCCGCGACGCGCGCGGCCTCGGCATAGCCGAGTCCCTCGGGCGGGTGGATGTTCGAGATGCAGTTGCGGTCGGCGTCGGTGCGGCCCGGCATCGGCAGATGCGTCAGGTAGATGCCCAGGCTGTCGGCCACGGACAGGCCGGGCCGCTCCCCGATGATCACCAGCAGGGTCCGCACCTTCTGCGCCGCGCCGACGTGGTCGCCGAGGGCCACGCGGGCCTGCGTGGCGATCACCGGCGGCGCCAGCGTGTACTGGTCGCCCAGCCGCGCCACGAGCTCGGCGAGCAGCGCCGGACCGTGCTTGGCCAGCGCGTAGGGCGAGAGCCCGTCGGCCAGCACGAAGCCGATGTCTGCCGGGGTCTCCGGGACGTCCATGGGCGTGGCCGGCAGCCGGCCCAGATCGGGGCGGCGCAGGTACTCGCTGCGGGACTCGGCCTGGCTGCGTACCACCGCCGGTTCGCCGATGCCGATCTCCCGGACGCGGGCCGCGAGGGACTCGACGTCGAGGGGCTCGTGGACGGCGTCGCGGGCGGCGGCGTGCGCCGCGGCCAGCTCGAGGACCTCCCGGGTGGGCAGCGCATTGCCGGCGCGGCCCAGTCCGATGCGGGCCTGAGTGGTCTTGCGGAGCTCGTCCCAGAACTCCTGGATTGCGAGATCTTCGGTCATCGTCATCCCGCCGCGGTGAGCGCCCGCAGCGCCGAGCGCTGCAGATCGAACTTGGTCAGCTTGCCGGAATCGTCGGTCATACCGACCTTCTTGAGCCAGGCGTCGAACTCCGGAGCCGGCTTCAAACCGAGTGTCCGGCGGACCGCCACCACGTCGTGGAACGACAGGCTCTGGTAGCCGAGCATGACGTCGTCGGCGCCGGGCACCGTGATGACGAAGGCACAACCCGCCGCGGCCAGCAGCGTGAGCAGGGTGTCCATGTCGTTCTGGTCGGCTTCGGCGTGGTTGGTGTAGCAGACGTCGACGCCCATCGGCAGCCCGAGCAGCTTGCCGCAGAAGTGGTCCTCGAGCCCGGCCCGGATGATCTGCCGACCGTCGTAGAGGTACTCCGGCCCGATGAAGCCGACGACGGTGTTGACCAGCAGCGGGTCCAGCGCACGGGCGACGCCGTAGGCGCGGGTCTCCAGCGTCTGCTGATCGACGGGCCGCCCTCCGGTGCCGAGGTGCGCGCCCGAACTGAGCGCCGAGCCCTGCCCGGTCTCCAGGTACATGACGTTGTTGCCGACGGTCCCGCGGTTCAGGGAGCGGCCGGCCTCGTTGCCTTCGCGCAGCAGCGCCATGTCGACACCGAAGGCCTTGTTGGCGCCCTCGGTACCCGCCACGGACTGGAACACCAGGTCCACCGGAGCGCCGGCCTCGATGAGACCGATCGTGGTGGTGATGTGCGACAGCACGCAGGACTGCGCCGGGATGTCGTAGCGGCTGCGGATGTTGTCGAGCAGGTGCAGCAGGTCGGCGGTGGCCTGCGGCGAGTCGGTGGCCGGGTTGATGCCGATGACCGCGTCGCCGCATCCCATCAGCAGTCCGTCGAGCACGGCGGCGGCGATGCCGCGCGGATCGTCGGTCGGGTGGTTGGGCTGCAGCCGGGTGGCCAGGGTGCCCGGCAACCCGATGGTGCTGCGGAAGGCCGCGTGCACCTGGGTGGCCGCGGTGACGGCGATCAGGTCCTGGTTCCGCATGATCTTCGAGACCGCGGCCGCCATCTCCGGCGTGATGCCGGGGGCGACGGCAGCGATCTTCGCGGCGGCGTCGTCGCCGGCCACCGCGTCCAGCAGCCAGTCCCGGAAACCTCCCACCGTCAGGTGGGAGACTTCCGAAAACGCTTGCTGGTCATGGGAATCCATGATGAGCCGGGTGACCTCGTCGGTCTCGTACGGCACCACCGCTTCATTGAGGAAGGTGTCCAGCGGAAGGTCGGCCAGTGCCCACGCCGCGGCGGCCCGCTCGGCGTCGTTGTGGGCCGCGCACCCGGCGAGTTCATCACCGGAGCGCAGCGGCGTGGCCTTGGCCATCAAATCCACAAGCCCGTCGAAGGTGTGGTTCACCCCCGAAATCCGCTGGTGGTACTTCATTTCAGCTCGTCCTCGGCTTCTGCGAGCATCGCGAACTCTTCATCAGGAGAGTTTGCCACCAAATGGTGCCGGCTGTAGACCGCGAAGTAGAGCATGAAGGCGCAGAACACCAGCAGGCACAAGCCAACGGCCTTAGGGTCGACCAGGAAGGTGGCGATGACCGCGACGACCGCGATGACGAGCGCGAAGCCGGTGGTGGCGATGCCGCCCGGGGTGCGGTACGGCCGCGGCATGTTCGGCTCGCGGCGGCGCAGCACGATGTGGCTGACCATCATCAGGACGTAACTCACGGCCGCACCGAAGACCGCCATGTTCAGCAGCAGGTCGCCCTTGCCGGTCAGCGACAGCAGGAAGCCGATGACGCCGGGGACGATGAGCGCCAGTGTCGGCGCCTTGCGGGAGTTGGTCACCGACAGCTGGGTCGGCAGGTAGCCCGCCCGGGACAGGGCGAAGAGCTGACGCGAGTAGGCGTAGATGATCGAGAAGAAGCTCGCGATCAGTCCGGCCAGGCCGATGTAGTTGACCAGCTTGGCGCCGACGCCCGAACCGAGCGCCTCGACGAGCGGGTTGCCCGAGGCCGACATCTGTTGCGCGCCACCGACACCCGTGGTGAGCACCAGCACGACGGCGCAGGTGACCAGCAGGACCGTCATCGCCGCGATGATGCCGCGCGGCACGTTCTTCTCCGGGTTCGCGGTTTCCTCGGCGGCCAGCGGCACGCCTTCGATCGCCAGGAAGAACCAGATGGCGAACGGGATGGCGGCCCAGATGCCGAGGTAGCCGTGCGGCAGGATCGCCGAGGCCCCGGCCGCGTTGACGTCGACCGCAATGGTGGTCAGGTTGGAGACGTCGAACTGCCCGATGGCACAGACCGCGAAGATCACCAGGCCCAGCAGCGCGATGGCGGTGATCACGAACATCACCTTGAGCGCCTCACCGACACCGGACAGGTGGATGCCGATGAAGAACGCGTAGGCCGCCAGATACACCCACCAGCCGTTGTGAATCCCGAAGAGCCCCAACGATTCCACGTAGGCGCCGATGAACGTCGCGATGGCGGCGGGGGCGATCGAGTACTCGATGAGGATCGCGGTGCCGGTGGCGAAACCGCCCCACGGGCCCAGGGCACGACGGGCGAAGGTGTAACCGCCGCCGGCGGCCGGCAGCGCCGAGGACAGCTCGGCCATGCCCAGCACCAGGGCCAGGTACATGCCGGCGATGATCACGGCGGCGATGGCGAGGCCACCGAAACCGCCGTGTGCCAGACCGAAATTCCAGCCGGAGTAGTCCCCGGACACCACGTAGCTGACGCCGAGTCCGGCGAGCAGCAGCCAGCCGGCCGTGCCCTTCTTCAGCTGACGTTTCGCGAGGTATTCGTTGCTCTCGACGTGCTCTTCGACACCGCGAGCGGAGTGCTCACTGGGTGGGTTGGTGATGGACACTGCGAACTCCTGAAAGAGGGATGGCGGATGCCGAATTGGCCTGCCCCCAGGAGTCTTCTGGTGCCGGCCTTGATCATTGTGTCGCCGAACGCTTTTGGAAAGCGTCGACCGAGAAAGGAAGCGAGCGCCCGCGCATTCGGGGGGTACGCGGGCGCTCGCGGTTCGTGGGAGCTACGCGCTTCGCTTCCTTGCGCGCTCGCTCATCAGAGTGCTCGTTTCCTCGCGCGAGCGCTCGTCAGAAGAACCCCTGGGCCTTCGTCGAGTACGAGACGAGCAGGTTCTTCGTCTGCTGGTAGTGGTCCAGCATCATCTTGTGGTTCTCGCGGCCGATGCCGGACTGCTTGTAACCGCCGAACGCGGCGTGCGCGGGGTACATGTGGTAGCAGTTGGTCCACACGCGGCCGGCCTTGATGTCGCGGCCCGCCCGGTAGGCGACGTTGCCGTTGCGCGACCACACGCCGGCGCCGAGGCCGTACAGGGTGTTGTTGGCGATCGAGATGGCGTCGTCGTAGTCCTTGAACGACGTCACCGACAGCACCGGCCCGAAGATCTCCTCCTGGAAGATGCGCATGCCGTTGTGGCCGGAGAACACCGTCGGCGTCACGTAGTAGCCGCCGTTGAGGTCGCCACCCAGCTCGGCCCGCTCGCCACCGGTGATCAGCTGTGCCCCTTCGGACTTGCCGATCTCGATGTAGGACAGGATCTTCTCCAGCTGGTCGTTGGAGGCCTGCGCGCCGATCATGGTCTCGGTGTCCAGCGGGTCGCCCTGGCGGACGGCCTTGGTGCGGATGGCGGCCAGCGCCAGGAACTCGTCGAAGATGTCGGCCTGGATCAGGCTGCGCGACGGGCAGGTGCAGACCTCGCCCTGGTTCAGCGCGAACATGGTGAAGCCTTCGAGCGCCTTGTCCTGGAAGTCGTCGTTGGCGGCCATGATGTCGTTGAAGAAGATGTTCGGGCTCTTGCCGCCCAGCTCCAGGGTGACCGGGATCAGGTTCTGGCTTGCGTACTGCATGATCAGCCGGCCCGTGGTGGTCTCACCGGTGAAGGCGATCTTGGCGATGCGATTGCTCGACGCGAGCGGCTTGCCGGCCTCGACGCCAAAACCGTTGACCACGTTGACAACACCCGCCGGCAGCAGGTCGCCGATGAGCGAGAACAGGTACATGATCGACGCCGGGGTCTGCTCGGCGGGCTTGAGCACGATCGCGTTGCCGGCAGCCAGCGCGGGGGCCAGCTTCCAGACGGCCATCAGGATCGGGAAGTTCCAGGGGATGATCTGGCCGACCACGCCGAGCGGCTCGTGGAAGTGGTAGGCGACGGTGTCGTCGTCGATCTCGGAGATCGAGCCTTCCTGGGCCCGCAGCACGCCCGCGAAGTAGCGGAAGTGGTCGACGGCCAGCGGGATGTCGGCGTTCAGGGTCTCGCGGACCGGCTTGCCGTTGTCCCAGGACTCGGCGACGGCGATGGCCTCGAGGTTCTGCTCCATGCGGTCGGCGATGAGGTTGAGCACCCGGGCGCGGGCGGCCGGCGAGGTCTTGCCCCACGCGGGCGCGGCGGCGTGCGCGGCGTCCAGCGCCTTCTCGATGTCGGATTCGTCCGAGCGGGCAATCTCGATGAACACCTCACCCGTGACCGGGGTACGGTTCTCGAAGTAGCGACCGGCAGCGGGTGCCACCCACTCGCCGCCGATGAAGTTGTCGTAGCGGGCCGGGTAGGTCATCACCGAACCCTCGGCACCGGGACGCGCGTAAACAGTCATGGGTTCACTCCTCCAGTGGGTGACAAAACACAGATGTGCTGCTGGTCACTAACGGTACGCAGAAGTGGGTTGCAACACAGTTGCATCGTTGAACGCGATGGAACCGGAGCCCGTCAGCCGAGGTCGGCGTCCAATCCCGCCAGGTGCCCGACCGCCTGCGCCCGCACGACGGCGTCCGCGGATGGGTGGTTGCGCAGCAATTGCCAGCCGTGCCGGTCGTCGCGGCCGTCGGGCAGCGCCAGCCACCGGCGCAACAGGCCAACATGTCCGGCCGCGGACGCCGACAGCACCGCGGTCCGCAGGCTCTCCCCCAGCTCGGTGCGCAACCGGGCGATCGCCGGCGACACCGACTGCGGCAGCAGCGCACCCGAGTAGTGGGACAGCGCGGCGTCGACATCACCGCGGTGCAGTGCGGCGAAGACATCGGCGACGTCACTGTCGATCGGGGTTAGCAGCCGGTAGGGCCGCGACGCCACGTACTGGGCGCCGATGACCCGGCGCAGGCGGGACATCTCGACGCGGATGGTGACCGAGTCAAGATCGTTGTCGTCCAACAACATTGCGAGATGGTCGGCGCTCAGACCCTCGGGATGACGGCTCAGCAGAACCAGGATGTCGGCGTGCCGGCCGCTCAGGGTGTGCTGGCGCGGTTGTCCGTCGTCGCCGGTGGCGACCCAGCGCGGACGGTCACCGCCCAGCACCGTCAGGCGAGCCATGGTCACCGGACTCGGCGTGGGCTGCAGCAGCCGCTGCAGCGCCAGGTGGTTCTCGATGGCCATCACCGTCGCGCGCACCAGGCCCAGGGTCTGGGCCGAGGCAATCTGGCTGTCACCGGTGAGGTCGACGCAGCCGATGAGCTCGCCCGTCGTCGGGTCGTGCACCGGCACCGCCGTGCAGGTCCAGGGCTGCACCAGGCGGGCGAAGTGTTCCGAGCCGTGGATCTGCAGTTCCCGGTCCAGCGCCAGCGCGGTGCCCGGAGCGTTGGTGCCGGCGCTGCGCTCGCTCCAGTTGGCGCCGGCCACGAAGTTCATGGCCTCGCCCCGGCTCAGGGCCGTCTTGTCGCCCTCGACCCACAGCAGGGTGCCGTCGGCGGCGGCCACCGCCACCATGACACCGCTGTCCTTGGCGTCCTCGACCAGCAGTTTCCGGATCACCGGCAAGGCGGCCGCGATGGGTTGTTCGGCGCGCAGCTGGTCCAGGGTCTTGGGCACGACGGGCGTGAACTGCGCACCGCCGAGGTCGGGGTCCACGCCCGTGGCGAGGCTCCGGCGCCAGCTGTCGGCGATGACGGGACGGACGGCGGCGGGGTCCAGGTGCTGGGCGTCGATCTCGCCGGTGACGAACCGCTGGTGTACCGCGCGCAGCGTGGAGCCGGCCGGCGACCCCTCGGTGCGGCTGGTTCCCACGACACTCACACTCCTCGCAGGTCGGATACACACCTGCGTGGCCGCCAGGGTAGTCGACCTGGGTGTTCCAGGACACACGTTGGGTCCCGAGCGCGGCCATGACTGTGTGGTCCCGCCCCCGGCTCTCCTCCGGGGGCAGGACCACACAGGGCTTGGGTGGGCTAGAAGACCCAGTCGCCCGCCGCGCGCCGATCGGTCGCGGCGATGTCATCGGCGCCGTCACGGACGGCATTGCCGAGGCTGTGCAGGATGTCGTTGAGGGCGGCCGCCGACTGGTTCCAGCCGGCCTGCTCGGCCTGGAAGGCTTCGGCCGCCTCGCGGGTCCACGTCTGCTGAAGTGGTGCGACGAGGTGCCGGAGCTCTTCCAGCGACGTGTTCATCCGTGCCGATGTGGCATGGATTTGTTGGCGGACGGTGAATTCGATCTCGCCGAAGTGGTACGACAGTGCCGGTTGCATATGCCTTGTCCCGTCAGATCGCGTGACCGGTGGCGCCGATGCGCTGGGCATGGGAATCGGCCGCCTGACTCAGCACCGCCGCGTTCGAGCGGATGGTTTCGGCGATGCGTTGCAGTGACGCGTGCAGCTTCATCGATTCGCCGTTCCACCGGTTCACCACGTCCTGGAATCGGGTCGCCGCGGCACCGCCCCACACCGTCGGCGGGATGGCCGTCATCTGACCGATGAAGTTTCCGAGCATGGCCCGAATCTCCTCGTTGCGGACCTCGACCTTGCCGGCGATCCCCGTCATCAGATCGAAATCTGTAGTCAGAGCGCCACTTTCCGGAGCTGTCATGATTTCCTCTCGATTGGGTTTGATAGTTCAGACGTTTCCCGCGAGTATTCGGTTCCCTTGCGGTGCAAGTTTTTTCAGTCAGTCCGACGGGCCGAGCGGATCGCGGTGTCACAGGCCGGTTGGACGGCCGCGCCCTGGCACCCCACGGCGATCCGGACCGGTCCGTCGAGCAGCACCGACCACTCGACCGTCCGCCCGCTGCGCACCTCGCGGTACCGCACGGCCGCGCGCCCGGCACTGACACCGGCCTCCTCGAAATCCACGATGACGCCGTCGGGCAGCTTCGTCGACGCCTCCCGCAGCGACCTTGCCGCCACGTCGAGCGTCTGCTCCCGCGGCACGACCGATTGCGTGAGGTGGATGACCTGACCGTGGTCATCGGGCGAAATGATCTGCAGCCGAGCCGATCCCGCGCCCGCAAGCGCCCGGCCGACCGTCCAACGCACCGGGATCTGCACCGCCACCCGGCCTTCCACGAGCCACGTGAACTCCGGGTCTGCGACCGCGGCGACGGGCGGCGCTGGGGCGTCTGTGTTGGACAGGCCCACTGCCCCAGCACCGATGACCGCGACGGCCGCGGCGAAGGCAGTCGCGATGCGCGCCCGCGGGGAACGGGTCGCTGCGGCGCTGCGGGTGCTGTCCTCGTCGGCCTGGTCGAGCAGATCGTCGCAACTCAGAATCTGTGCCGGAACGCCCTGATCCTGCAGCAGCGCTTGCATTTCGGCGGCCAAGGGCGCGGCGCCGGGAACGCCGATGGGCGCGTCGATCACCACGTGGCCGTGCCACGTGGTTCGCGCGATGACGGCCTCGGCGGTGGCGCTGTCGGTGCGTCGCACGACGGACGCGGCCGCCCCGGGACGGGAGATCGTCACGATGTCCTCCCCCAGTTCGATGACCGTGCAATCGGGTTCGCCGCCGGCCGCTCGGAGGGCATCGGTTCTGCGCTCTATGACGACGTGAGAAACGCTGGTGGGGACTGCCGTCCGAACTCGCTCGATCCTCGACGGCGTCCACCACGTCGGGCAGACCACCGTGATGGCCGACGCGGTGCCAGCCGCCGCCGCCATGACGTCGCGCCAGATGTGTTGGGCGGGAAGGACCGCCGTACGCAGCAGGCCCAGCGGTTCGTCGACGCACTCCAAAGCGGACGAGACCAGGTCGGCGTCGATGTCTCCCGGCCCGCGGATCGTGTTCGGTCCGACCACCACAACCGTCATGGCGGCTCGGTCCAGCCGATCTGGATCAGCTGGTCAGGTTGACCGCGCCGCACCACGACGGCCCGGCCGGGCGGCAGCGTCATCGGCCGTGCCGCGCCCAGCAGCGGCCCTTCTTCCGGGCTGGTGCTCATGACGATGCCCGTTGCGCCCAGGTCCCGCATGCGCGACAGCAGCGGGTCGAACATCGCGCGTGCGGCACCACCGGAGCGGCGGGCGACCACGACGTGGAGCCCGATGTCCGCGGCGTGCGGCAACAGGTCGAGCAAGGGGCCCAACGGATTTCCCGCGGCTCCCATGACCAGGTCGTAATCGTCGACCACGACGTGGATTTCGGGGCCGGACCACCAGGACCGGTCCCGCAACTGCTGCTGAGTGATGCCAGGGCCCGGCAGCCGCGCGGCCAGCATGGAGAGCGCCGCGTCGAGCTCTGCGGCGGTTGTCACGGCCGACATCGCATAGCCGCACAGGTGCGGCGATTCCACCACCCCCAACAACGATCGCCGGAAATCGACGATCAGCAGCTGGGCCCACGCGGGATCGGTCTGGTCGACGATCGCGCGGCACAGCGTCCGCAACGCCGAGGTCTTGCCGCACGCCGTGTCGCCCATCAGGATCAGGTACGGATCGGCGCTCATGTCCAGGGCGAACGGTTGCAGGTCTTCTTCGGATACGCCGATGACGTACCGCGGCGGGCGTTCGGCGGTGGCCGCGAGCGCGGCGTATTCCACGCGTTGCGGAAGCAATTCGATCTGGGGCGCCGGGGACTGATGGGCGGAAATCCGGTCGAGCTCGGGCCGCGCGACCACGAACTCCTTGCCGTCTCTGGTGAGGCCCCGGCCGGGCGGGCAGGTGGTGAGCAGATGGGCACGGCGGCGGTCCATTTCGGACTCGCTCGGGTCACCGAGCCGCAATTCGACCCGGGTGCCGATGTGGTCTTTCAGCATCGGCCGCAGTTCTGCCCACCGATTCGCGGTCAGCACCACGTGGATCCCGACCGACAGGCCCTGCGCGGCCATGGCGGTGATGGGCTCCTCCAGCGCATCGAATTCCCGACGCAGCGTGGCCCAACCGTCGACGGCCAGGACCACCTCACCGTAATTGTCCGGAAAGGGCGCTTCGGGGCCGTGCTGCTGCCGGAAGTCCTGGCGCCGGCGGCACAACGAGAAGAGCTGGGAAACGATGCGCCGCAACAACTCCGGATCATTCCGGCCGGCGACGGTGCCGACGTGAGGGTGCCGCCGCAACGCCGTCAGCGCACCGTCGCCCAGATCGAGGCCGTAGACGCTGAGGCCGTCGGCAGGCGTGGTCACAGCGAGGCCCAGTAGCAACGTCTGCAGCGCAACAGATTTCCCCGAGCGTGGGCCGCCGACGATGGCCACGTGCCCACCGGACCCGCTGAGGTCGGCAACGAGAGGCTCGCGGCGCTGCTGAAACGGGTTGTCCACCAATCCGATCGGGACCCGCAGGAGACCGCCGTCGGTGCCGGCCGCCAGCAGCTCGGACAATGCGGGCGAACTGGTGAGGGGCGGCAGCCAGACCGGATGAGCATTCGCGCCGCGACCGGTCAGCCGGCGCAAGGTCGTCTCCATCAGCGTCGGCCCGGCCGGCGGGTGAGGCGTGACCACCGGGGCCTCGACGGTGAACAGGCGCGGAACCGGGCGTTCGTCGTGGCTCTGTGGGACCGGCCCCGAGACGAATGCAGTGTGAAATCGCACCAGCTTTCCGTCTGCGGTACGCAGCAACCCCGCACCCGGCGTTCCGGGCAGCTCGTGTGCGTCGGTGACCCCGATGACGGCCCGCGACTCCGCCGCCGAGAACGTCTTGAGGCAGACTCGGTATGAGAGGTGGGTGTCCAGTCCGCGCAGGCGACCCTCGTCGAGACGCTGGCTGGCCAGCAGGAGATGAACGCCCAGTGATCGACCGAGGCGGCCGATGGCGACGAACAGCTCCGCGAAATCCGGATGCTGGCTGAGCAATTCGGAGAACTCATCGACCACGATGAACAGGGCAGGCAGCGGTGGCAGGTCGGCGCCCGCCGCGCGTGCCCGCCGGTGGTCGCCGATTCCGGATAGGTTCCCGGCCGCCCGCAACAGTCCTTGGCGCCGTGTCAGCTCGCCGGCGAGGGCGTCGTGCATCCGGGCGACCAGATGTGCTTCCTGCGCCAAGTTGGTGATGACGGCCGCGACGTGGTTGGCCTGTTCGAAGCCGAGAAACGTTGCACCGCCTTTGAAGTCGACGAGGATCAGATTCAGCTCGTCCGGCGAGTGGGTGCTGATCAGACCCAGCGTCAGGGTGCGCAGGAACTCGGATTTGCCGGAACCTGTTGCGCCGATGCACAAGCCGTGCGGACCCATGCCGTGCTCGGCCGGTTCCTTGAGGTCGAGCTCGACCGTCGCACCGGTGTCGTCGGTACCGATCGGCACCCGCAGCCGATGCCGGGCCGGACGAATCGGCCACCCGTCCCCCGCCACGTCCGCGCCGACGAACGTCGTCCGATCATGGTGTCGGCGTGCGTTGTCCGCACCGACGGCCAGGCGGTAGCGCGCCACACGTCGTCCGCAGGTCTCTGCTTGTGCGGCCGTGAGCACGTCGGCGGTCGAGCAGGGCGGAAGCGTCGACGCCGTACCCGGCGCGCCGAGCACCAGCAGTGTCACCGCGTCGGTGTCCACGAAGACGGCGGCCGCCGGACTGTCGACCAGCACCACCAGATGACACCCGGCGATGGCAGTGACGGCACCGAGGTCCGTAAACCGCAGCGGCTGCCCGCCGAGCACGCCCGAGCGATAGTGGTGCGGTAGCCATTTCAGCCAGTCCCACTCGACTGATCCGGCGACCGCGGCGATCTTCAGCTGGTCGGGTCCATGCCACATGGCCAGCTGGCACACCATCGCGCGCGCCTGTCCCCGTGGATCATCGCCGCCGACGTCGATCCGCCGCAGCCGATTGACGACGACCGTCACCGGGACATCGGGCACGGTCGCGGCGGTTCGTAGCAGCCGATCGAGCGCCGAGGCGGTCAGCGGATCCGTCGTCCCGTCGCCGGTGGCGGGTACCGGAACGAGTCTGGTGTTTAGTGGGCGTTCCCCGATCCCGACGCGGATTTCGGTGAAATCGTCTTCGTTCCAACGGCGTTGCCACATCCGTTCGGAGCCGGCGAGCGTCCACAGCGTGTCCGGCGGCGGGTGGTTCTGATGTAGTACCCGATGCTGCTCGGCTGCGGTTCGCTCCGCGCACTCACCGATCGCGTCGAGATACACCAGGTACTCACGCCGATCTGCGTCGATCTCACCTGCCCGGCGCGCACCGCGCGACCCGAGGACAGTGCTGCCGACCAGCGACAGCACCATCATCGCCGGAAACAGTAGGAACATCGGATTCCGGCCGGTGGCCGAACCCGAACGGAAGTAGAACACCATCATGCCGGCCATCGCCAACAGCATGAGCACGGGTGCGACGCG
The DNA here is from genome assembly GCF_000686745.1 of Mycobacterium sp. UNC410CL29Cvi84. NCBI lineage: Bacteria > Bacillati > Actinomycetota > Actinomycetes > Mycobacteriales > Mycobacteriaceae > Mycobacterium > Mycobacterium sp. UNC410CL29Cvi84. The sequence continues at coordinate 235,955 of NZ_JMLM01000008.1, read as the reverse complement.
GGTGATGACATTGCCCGACGACAATCGCGGCACCTGTGGTGGTGTCCGGACCTCGATGTCTTCCGCATCCAATGGGACTACGGGAGATCGTGCGACTCTGGTGAATTCCATCGAACTATCAGACGTACCCCGACACCGTTCGGTTCCATCGATTTTCGTGTCGGGTAGGGACCCGATTCGCGGTTACGGTGAGATCGGCATGTCGATCCGGGGGGCGCGATGTCTGAAGCAGTGTGTCGGCTATCCGTACGGACCGACAATGAACGCACCAGCGACACCACCGATCTGGTGCTGCCTGCGGGCGCCGCGGTGGACGCGTTGCTCCCTGACGTCGTGGCGCTGGCACATCCGCGCGCGCCGGAAGGCGTGAGTTGGCACCTGAGCCGGGCCGCCGGGAATCCGATCGACGGGTCATTGTCATTGCGGCAAAACGGAGTTCACGACGGTGACATCCTGGAGCTGCGGCCAAGCACGGTGCCGGAGTTCGGCACGCTGCGGAGGCACACGGCGACCATGGCCGCCGACCAGGCGCCTCGCGATGCCACCGGCCATCTGGTCGGGCCCGTGCTCTGTCTGTGGGCGGTGACCGCCGCATCCGTGCTGCTGCTCTGGTCTGCTGCGCGCGGCGACCACTTCACGGCAGCCACTGTCGGTTGCGGTGGTGCGCTGGCCGCAGTGGCGATGTCATGGCGGTCCGCCCGGGCGGCGTGGCCGGCCGCCGCCGTCGTGCTCGCTTTCGCGGCGGGTTTCTCGGCCGTACCGGGTGGCCCGGCGGCGCCCAACGTCCTGCTCGGATCGGCGTCAGCGTTCGCGGTGGCCCTCGTTCTGCTACGGATCGGTGTGCTTCCCGTATCCGTTGCGGCCATGGCCTTTACGATGCCGACAATGGTGACGACCGCTGCAGCGAGTACGTGGTCGGTGCCGCTGGTCAGTACCGGGGTGGCCACCACCGTGGCGGCATTTGTGGTGCTGTCGGCCGCGCCGCGGTGCGCCGTCACCGTCGCCGGACTCACGCCGCGCTCGGCGACGGTCACCGACGGCGATCCGCAACGGATCGAGCTGGCGCAGCGGGTGCTCACGGCGATGGTCGTGGGCGCGGCCGCCGCCGCGGCGGCCGGTGCCGTCGTGGTTGCCGTGGGCGCCTTCCATGAGTCCCAGACCTCGACGGTGGCGTTCATCTGGGTGGCGACGGCCGCGATTGCGCTGCGGGCACCGTCCTATCGGCATCCGGCACGGCGGTGGGCGGTCATGGTCGCGGGAATGGTCTGTACCACTGCGGCTTTGGTCGTCACCGCGATGGCATTCCCCGACTGGGCCGCCTGGCTCGGCGGCGGCGTCATCGCGGTGGTGCTGGGCGCTCAGCGGATCGGACGGGTGAGTGCCACGGTGGGCCGAAGCTTTGTACATCTCGAATACGTGGCACTGGTCGCCGTGCCGGCATGCGCACTCTGGGCCGCAGATGTTTTCCGCCTGGCGCGTGGCCTGTGAGCACCCTGCGGCGGGTCGTCGTTGTCGCCTTGACGATCACCATCGCGTCGACCGCTCCGTGCGCACATGCCATCGCGCCCAAACCGGTTGATCACAGCCAACTTCCCGGACCCGCGGCCCCGGCACCGCCCGGTAGGACCGAACAATCGGACCGGTGTGCGACGGCGAAACCGGCTGATGCCCGTCCCGCAGACCAACCCGACATGCTCAATCTTGCTGCGGTGTGGCCGCTTTCCCGCGGCAGCGGACAGCTGGTGGCAGTGATCGACACCGGCGTGGCCCGGCACCGACTGCTCCCCCGCCTGGTCGCCGGCGGTGACTACGTCTCGTCCGGGGACGGTACGCAGGACTGCGACGGCCACGGTACGGCGATCGCCGGACTGATCGGCGCCGTTGCCCCGGACAACGGGACATTCAGCGGTGCGGCACCCGACGCCACGATCCTGGCGATTCGACAGTCCAGCAACAAGTTCCGGCTGACCGACGATCATGAGATATCAGGGGTGGGTGATGTCGAGACGCTCGCCCGTGCGGTGCGCTCGGCCGCCGACGCGGGCGCCACTGTCATCAACATCTCGTCGGTCGCCTGCATGCCCGCCGCGGACCCGCTCGATGACCGGTCGTTGGGCGCCGCCCTGGCCTATGCGGTCGATGTCCGCAATGTTGTTGTGGTCGCGGCTGCGGGCAACGCCAGCGGTGACTGCGCGGGACAGAATCCGCTGTCCGATCCCAAACGGCCGGGCACGCCGGACTGGGACACGGTGCACACCGTCGTCAGCCCGGGCTGGTACGACGACTACGTGCTCACCGTCGGATCGGTCAGCCCGAACGGGACGCCGTCGCCATTCAGCCTGGCCGGACCCTGGGTCGACGTCGCCGCGCCCGGCGAGTCGGTGGTGTCACTGAACGCGCAGGGCGACGGACTGGTCGACAGCCGGCCCGACGGGCGCCCGCTGTCGGGCAGCAGCTACGCCGCACCCGTCGTCAGTGGTGTTGTCGCACTGGTGCGTTCGCGACTGCCGCAGTTGTCCGCCCGCCAGGTGATGGCCCGCATCGAAGACACCGCACGCCACCCGGCCGACGGCTGGAACCCCCAGATCGGACGCGGCGTCGTCGACCCACTGGCCGCCGTCAGCGGCGGTGTCCCGACACCCGCCCCCGCGCGGGTGTCGACCGCGCAGACAACGCACGCGCCCGGTCCCGACCACCGACCGTCGCGGCGCATCGCCTTCCTCGGCACCGCCATCTGCATCGCGGTGGCAGCCGTCGCCGTGACCGGACGCCGACGGTCACGACGATAGGCGTTTCGTCAAGTTGTTGTCCGTTCTCAAATAGCCTGCCATATCCCAGGTCGCTGAGCTGGGCAGACGACGCCGTTCTCACTCGGTGTCACGCACGCTTTTTCTCAAAATCGTGTCACTTTTCGGATCCGCCCCGGTGAGGGCATCTGTCACCGGAAAGCCGTTCCGCTGCAGCGGTCTCACCGCGACGCTTGGCGTGGATGTAGACCAGCTCGCCGGCCCAGTGCCGTGCCGTGACGGTCAGTCCAGCGTCGGTGAACCAGCGGCGGGCGTCGGACAACGTCGCCGACGGACCGAACACCCAAACCGTCGACCGAACGCCCTGAAAATTCGCAGCGCCGCAGCTCACCGTGCAGCGCAACGTCAGCGATCACGCGGCCACCGGGCCGCACACACCGCGCCATTTCCCGTACCGCTGCCGCATGTCAACCGCTGGGCGGCATTGGTCGATTACGGGACCAGGATATTGACCTCGTCAGCGTCCTCTGGTGGCTTGGTGTAGATCCGAATCCTTGTAGGTCCGGCTTGGGCAAGCTGAGCGAGACCGCCACCGTCGCCGGGTTCATCGGTCAACGTTTGATTGATCGCAAGTTGCGGAGGGTCCGTAATGATGAGGTCGCGGTCGAAGATGAGCGTTCCCATACCGGTTGGGTCCACGCCACGGTAGACCCGGACGTGGACGTTCTGGTTCCGGGACACCGCTTCGTCGGTCGTCATGGTGTGCACCAGCACGCCGTAGTCGTTGTATGTGGCGAAGCTGCCTTGCGCGCGCGGGCCTCCGGGAGGGTCGACGGTCGACCAGGACGCTGCGTCGCGAATCTCGATGCAGTGATAGTCCGGGAACACCTCGATATCAAGCAACAGCTCGTTTGCTGGGGCAGCACTCATGCGTATCCGATCCTCTTGCCGCGCTGGCTATTTCTGGCCTTTGCGGTGTTTCTTGTTGGTGCTTTGCTTCTTGTTTTTCTTGCCGCCGCTCTTCGAGCCATGCGAGTTGTTGCGGCTGCCACCATGGCGACTGGTGGTGTCCTGAGTGTTGTTGGTGACGTTCGTTCGGGAGGCGTTGCCTCGATTCGAGGCGTTGTTGGCCTCCCTCGCACTAGCTTGGGCTTGGGCGCGGGCCGCATCGGCGGCGGTGTCCTGGCGGTGATCGATAGCGCAACGTACGCAGCGGGTTTGGCCGTCTTCGGCGCGGTAGGCGGTGCTGAACTGATCGCCGACTTTGACGCCTTGGTGTTGAAAAACTGACCGGAAGATATCGCGTTCGATGTCAGATTCATCCTTGGGAAGAACGTGAATGTCAGCACCTTGCCCGCCTTGTTCTGAGGATGCGGGCGACCACTCATGAAGAACGTTGCCGTCCTTGCCCACTCGTGGGTGCCCCTTCTGGGCAGCGTAGCGATTCCGACCAGCTTGGGCCGGTGTGGTGCGCGTGAACTCTTCTGGAGCGCTTCCGCGTGCAGTAGTGTCGAGGTTGGCATGGAAATGGCCGGGCATTTCGGTCTCGTCGTAAACCCCCACAGGCACTGTGGTGGTATCGCCACAATCAAGTTTGCACCCCTTTGGCAGGCTCCGAGGACCATTGGGCCCCTCGTAATAGGGCAACTTTGGCGGCAGCGCATTGGCCTGTCCGAGCGGCTCAGTGCCAACAGTGTTCGCAGCCGGAGGTCCGGTGGGCACTGCCGGGGTGTCCACACCTGGTTTGGGCGTCAGCGCGCCGGCGATGTCGTTGGTCAGTTGTGGTGACGGGGTGGGGGTGACCGGTTTGGCCGCCGCGACATCACGGAGGGCGCCTTCGGCGAGGTCGTCGCCGAGTTTCTGCGCGCCGCGTTCGGCGATCGCGGTCAGCCCCTTTTGCACGCTGCGAGCAGGGCTGATGTAGTTGGTGACTTCCAGCACGTCACCGGCGGCGGCCAGGACTTGGTTTGTCGGGTCAGCGGCAGCGGCTTTCTGCACCAGCCCGGTGGTTCCGGAGAGCACCAGGCTGGCGCCGAACCCGGTCCCTACGCCGGTCACCATGAGCACCGACCCGCCAATGATCTCGGCGGACTCCAGCGGGTTGTTCTTGACGAAGTTCCCGACAGCTTTGGCGCCGACGACCGTGGCATCGGCGACCGTGTGAGCCGCGGACACGACGCTGTCGACCATGCAGGAAAAGCAGGGGTCGGCGTATACCGGCCATACCGTGGCGGCGTCGGGGTGGATCACTTGGGCCAGCAGATACAGGCCCGGCCGGATCTGTTGGGTCACAAAGGCACTCGGCACGACGCGACCGTGGCTGTCGCGGGCCTGTGGGGCGGCGATCGTAGCGATGGTGGTCGCCGCTGGGGTGGCCTGGTTCAGGGTGATGATCCCGCTGGTGTGGGCCAGCATCACCGTGTTTGCTGGGGTGCGCAGGAACATCGGCACCATCGGCAGTACTTGGCCGTCGGCGCTGGTTGCCGCCGCTGAGTTACGCGGCGCTGTGGCAGTGTTTGTCACCTGGTGGGGGATGCGGGTGATGGTGCGCCCACCTGAGCCCTGGTTCTCGGCGATCACGCTGAAACCGGCGCCGCGGTCCGGATAGACGACCTGGCCGGCGGGGGTGTGCTCGCCGGCCCCCAGTCCGGCGGGCAGGACCAGTTGGGCGCTGCGCCCGTCGGTGGTGGGCAGATCCCAGCCCGCCACCGGATCAGACGGGATGTTCGCCGACCGCGCCTCAGCGCTGAGCGTGCCATCGGAGGCCAGTGCGGTCCCGGCGAATACAGCGGACGCCGTAGCGGCCACGGCCTGCGCGTCCGAGGGTGCACGATCGCCAGCGGTAGTGGGCTCGGCGGGGGTCAATAGGTGCATCCCGCCGACCACCAAAGCCAGCGTGGCCACCAACGTGATGGCTAACTGTGCCCAGTGTCGAATACCCCATAATGGCCGGTCGCCCGGCAAAAAGTCCCCCACGATGAAATCCCCCTACTTGCACCAGAGTCGGCGTTCGGCAGCAATGACGAACTCTGTACGGGGTAGTCGGAAACCACGCCTAGGACCGAACGTCAGCGAACAGTGATCTCCAGCACACTGACCAAAGCGAACCGGCGCGTAATGCTCGCACGCATGAGGGAACCGACCTACCGCAAAGCGGCAGCCAAAAGTCGTTAGGCAACCACCCGCGCGGGTTGCGGCCTCCGCTGCGGCCGGCCATCCGGCTTGGGAGCAAAGTTCACCGCCGGCGGGCAACAGCCCGCGCACAGTTCGACGATGGGGAAACCAATGGCTGATGTCTCGGGAGGCAGTGGATATACACCGGCGCGAAGATGGGTCCGTGGACGTCCGCGCCTTAGCCACTGAAGTAGAGGTCCGCTAGTTGCCGGCGTGCTGTTGGGCGAAGTCGCGGATGCACGCAGTGACGCCAAGGACGTCCTCACAGGGCAACATGTGTGACGCGTTCGGCCACAGTCGATGGTTCGCGTCTCGCCACCGAACTCAACACCGGCGAGTGGGCCATCAAGAACGCGCATCTGTTAGACCTTGCGGAACTGGACCTCGGCTATCGACTCCTCGTTGCGGAACTCCCCCAACCACGTGCGCGACGGTGCTGGTAACTCAGGCGCGGATCAGGGAACCAGCCGTCTGCCACCAGATTGGCCGGATTCTTGCGATGTTAGGCGTAATAGCCACTGTTCATGCGAGTGCTGGTAGGTCAGTGTCAGTCGGTGATGGAGAAACAGCACCGTATTGCAGTGGTGGCCCTTGACGGTGTCACGGCATTGGACATCGCGATTCCCCTCGATGTCTTCACAGTTGACTCTGACGTCCCGTATGACTTGAAAATCTGCGGGATGTCGGATCGCGTCAGTACTGCATCGGGCCTGTCATTGGTGGTCGGCCACGGACTTGATGCAGTGAGTGAGGCCGATACCGTGATCGTCCCGGGGTATCAGCCGGTGGATCGGCCCGTCCCCGCCCCAGTTCTCGACGCCATAGCAGCGAGTGCAGCGCGAGGTGCCAGGGTGGCGTCAGTTTGCACTGGGGCATTTGCCTTGGCCGCCGCCGGCGTCCTCGACGGCCAACGAGCCACCACGCATTGGCAGCACCTTGGGGAATTCGAAGCGCTGTTTCCATCGGTGCAAATCGATCGGGATGTCCTCTATGTTGACAACGGCAATGTCCTGACTTCTGCTGGAATGTGCTGCGGGATCGACATGTGCTTGTACATGGTCATGCGGGATTTAGGTGCCGCGACCGCGAATCGTGTAGCGCGTGCATTAGTGGCCCCGCCTCATCGCGAAGGAGGGCAGGCGCAGTATGTCCCCGCGGCGGTTGCGATTGTCGGAGATACGTCCTTGGCTGCCACTCGGGCCTGGGTATTGGGCCGTCTCGCCGAGACAATCACCGTCGCAGAGATGGCCAAGCACGCCAGGATGTCGGTGCGAACCTTCATGCGTCGATTCACCGACGAGACAGGAACGACTCCGTTGCAGTGGCTAGTCAACGCACGCATTACCGCTGCACGCGAACTACTTGAAACCACCGACTATTCGATCGACCGGGTCGCCCAGGACTCGGGCTTGGGGTCGGCCGCCAATCTGCGTCTCCATTTCCGACGCAGCCTGGCCACCACGCCAACCGCGTACCGTCAAGCCTTCTCGTGTGACTACGCCACAGCGACTGCAGTCTGAACAGACAATCCTAGTAATCGAACAGTCAGTCCGGCTGAGGGCTCGGACAGGCGGACGAGACACGATGCAACCGCGCACCGACGCGACCGTTGCGTGCGCCACCACAAACCCGAACGACGCGCCCCACAACCGATCCTCGGCGACTACCGAGCGAAACCGAGGCTCTCGGGAAGCGAGTCCGCCGTCCGCCGCGCTGAAGCAACTGAACCGCATCGGTCCCAACGAAAGGAACACGCCATGACCATCAAGACTGTTCAGGTCCCCGAAAACTCTGAGGTCTTCGGCCGGTCTGTAAGCGCTTTCGCGAGTTTTGGCTATTCCGCAGCCGTGCGCTCACATGGGCACCTATTCATTGCCGGCACCATCGGTCGGCGCCCCGACGGCACCATCCCCGAGGGCATCGAGGAACAGACCGAGATCGCCATTGCGAAGCTGCAAGAAATTCTCCGACTAGAAGGTCTAGACCTGTCCACGCTCGTCGACGTCACCAGCTATCACGTTGACATCCACCAGCACCTGCCCGGCTTTACCAAAACAAAGGAACGCCACATCAAGCCTCCTTACCCGGCTTGGTCACTTATCGGCGTCAACGGGCTCGCGAGCCCCGGGCTGCTCGTCGAAATCCGTTCGACCGCAGCGTATCCCGACGAATTCTGAGCCCACGCCCGTTCTTCCGCCTACACGTACACCCAGTCGCGCTGCAGCGAACTAGTTGAAACCGCCGAATATTCGATCGATTATGGCCAAATCCTTTTGCGAGTTGTCGATTACGACACTCGTGTGACGTCTAGCGGAAGAGGAGTCTGGTCAGAACAGCACGAATCGCTCGAGAGGAAACAATGTGTCGGATCTGATAGGAAAGCGGGCTCTGGTCACCGGCGCCGCGCGAGGCATCGGGTCGGCCATCGCCGTGCATCTGGCCGCTCGTGGGGCCGATGTGGCCATCACGTACCAGCGCTCGGCTGACGACGCGGAGAGGGTCGCTGACGAGATTCGGTCGCGCGGGAGGAGGGCCGCTGCGATTCAAGCTGACAGTGCAGACGCGGCTGCGGTCATGTGGTCGATCGATGAAACTGTCTCGCAACTCGGCGGATTGGATATTTTGGTCAACAACGCTGGTGTGCTGCGTTCCGCGCCGCTGGTCGAGACCACACTTGAGCAGATCGATCACATGATCGCGGTGAACATTCGCTCGGTCGTGCTCGCTTCGCGGGCTGCGATTGCCCATCTCCCTGATGGAGGCCGAATCGTCTCTCTGGGCTCGTGCCTGGCTGAGCGGGTGGCGATCGACTACGCAACGGTCTATTCGATGTCGAAATCTGCGTTGCTGTCCTTCACTCGTGGCCTGGCACGCGAACTCGGCCCGCGCCATATCACGGTCAACCTGGTTCATCCGGGACCGACGGATACCGATATGAATCCTGCAGATGGTGCCGGTGCCGATGGGTTAAGGGAGCTCATGGCACTCGGACGTTTTTCAAATGTGGTCGACATCGCATCGGCAGTCGGATTTCTGGCTAGCCCGGCGGCCCGAAATATCACCGGTACCGGAATCACCGTCGATGGTGGCATGAACGCCTGAACGCGTGGCCAACCTGATGCAGATTCAGCGGTGGCACGTCGACGACAGGCAATCTCGTATCACTCCCCAGGACGCGGGCCAAGCCACTGGCGCCAAAGCGCCCCCACCGATGCACTTCGTCGGTGGGGGCGCTTCGCCCTGGCAGGCTCAGGGCAGGTCGACGACCTCGAACTCGAGCAGGTCGGCGCCGGTGGCCACTGGTTTGCGTCCATCGGCGACCGGCCCGTGGTCCGCCGTCTTCGCCCGCCATGCATCAAAGGACTCCTGGCTGGCCCAGATCGTCATCACGAAGTACCGATCGTCACCTTTGACTGGGCGCAACAAGGTGAAGCCTTCGAACCCGGGTTCACCGTCGACCATGCGCGCCCGTGCCGCAAAGCGACCTTCCAATTCAGCGCCCTGGCTGACCGGAACGTGCAGGGCATTGATCTTGACTACAGACATCAATCTCCTTGTGTCATCGAATATTTATGACAGTCATTGAACGGCGAGTCCCACCGATCTTCGTTGATGGACCGCATCTGACTTAATCGACGATGCTCGATCCTACTGAACTTTCCGCTCACGGGCATCGCGACTCTCCATGAGTGTAGATACGAAAGACATTGGCACACAACATATAATGCGATGGCAGCAACCTGACGCAGCCTGGCCTTATTACCGCTGGCAGCGCCAGATCGTGCCGGCGATGATGAAGTGGCCGGATTCTTCGCAGGCAAAGGAAAAGGTCGACGCTCTAGATTGCTATCAGCCATTCACTGGAGGACTCGTCCGTACGTGTTCACGCGTCAGCGCCTCGCTACTCGTTGTCGCAGTGACGAATTCGAAGCACGTCAGTGGCAGTAGCTAGTAGCGATGTCGGCATCGACATATGACGCCGGAAGGTGAGAGTGGTCCCCGAAGCACGTTGGACGGCAGGCACGTGACGGTGTCACAGCCGCGACCAGACGATTCGTCACCCGCTGGGCGATCCCTTGAAGGTCGCCGGATTGGAGTGACAGCGGCCCGGAAGGCCCGAGAACAGATCGAGATGTTCCAGCGGCGCGGCGCCGATATCATCTGGGCACCCGCGCTTTCACTTGCCCCGTCGATGATCGACGAGCGGGAGCTTCGCCGCACTACGCAGGTGGTCGTGTGCCGGCCGGTGGATCTGTTTCTGGCGACAACCGGTACCGGCATAAGGTCCTGGTTCGAATCCGCCGACTCATGGGGGTTGGGTCATGATCTGGTCCGGGTGGCCTGCGGCGCCGAGGTGCTGGCTCGGGGCCCGAAGTCGGCCGGTGCACTAGTCGGGCGGGGAATACGCGTCGACTGGTCGCCGCAGAGTGAGCGCTTCGCAGATGTCCTGGCCTACCTAGACCGCAGAGATCTGTCTACCAAGCGAATCGTCCTGCAGGAGCATGGCCACTCGCTGAATTACGCCGCCCAGTTCCTGCGCGAACGGGGCGCTGAGGTGGTTATCGCTTCGATCTACCGCGTCGAAGGATCTGAGTCGCCTGCGCTGGTTGATGAACTTCTCGATCTGGTCGTCGGTCATGATCTGGACGCACTCACCTTCACCTCAGCGCCTGCCGTTGCCTCGATCATGCGTGCCGCCACACTCACCGGTCGCGAATCTGCCGTCGTTGATGCGCTACGCGCCCACGTCGTGGTCGCGTGTGTGGGGCCGGTGGCTGCAGATGCGTTCTCGCCCTGGCGTATTCCTGTCATCGTCCCTCGCCGCTTTCGGCTCGGCGCGCTCGTCAAACTCGTCGAGTCCCACCTAGAGCAACGCTGACCCGTGAGCCAGAGTCGATTCACACGCCCACTCACGCCGCATCCCGGTACGTGGCGGCACTCAGGCTCAGCGCGCTCGATCACCAGTCGAGCAACAAGTGCGGGCAGCCATTCTGTCGATCTGTCTAATGGGAGGGTGTTTCGGCATGAGTGGACCGCTGTGAGGCAATCGCATACTCGCTGTGTTCGTTGGATCGATCTGATCCGCTCCCGAGTGCCGGGAGTTGCTCTCCTGGTGAGCTTGGGAGCGGTATGCGCGGTACTTGGCTCCGGCTGTGCGGCACCCATGGCTCCGCGCGCTGAAACCCCATGACCTACTTCGGCTGGTAGCTCTCACATAGCCGGTGATGTTGTTGAGGCACTGAAGCGCAGCGGGTTACAGCTGGGGCGGTCCGTGGACACCAGCGCTGCGGACTGTCCGGCGATTGGATGTGCGCAGTCGATCACCACCGAGCGCATGCAAGTTCTCTCGTTTCGGACGAGTGGTGCGGCTCACGTGTATGCAGCAGATCACGGTATGCGTCAGGTGATGACCGTAGTCGTCGATTTCGCCTCGACGATGCATGTTGAGGAGCGTCAGGCATACTGGGCCGCCATCACGCGTCTGATGAGTTAGGTTGTCTCACAGGCTGAGTCGTGCTTCGTGGGGTATACACGTGTTTCTGCAGTCACCTTGATGGTGACAGTAGGCTGGGCATGACAAGGTCTGTGAGAATTGCATTCCGGTCAATGACGTCACGGGCCGTCCCTGTTGAGTGACGCCACCAACCCGGGGCCTGTTATGACAGGCGTTCGAGAATCATAGCCATGCCTTGGCCGCCCCCGACGCACATGGTTTCTAGACCGAATTGCTTGTCGTGGAACATCATCGAGTTGATCAGCGTGCTGGTGATCCGTGCACCTGTCATGCCGAATGGGTGCCCGAGTGCAATGGCGCCACCGTTGATGTTGACCTTGTCTTCATCGATATGGAGGTCGCGCACGGATGCAATGACCTGGGCTGCAAAGGCTTCGTTGATCTCGACCAGGTCGATGTCCCCCATGCCGAGGTTTGCCCGTCGCAGGGCTTGCCTACTTGCTTCGACGGGGCCGAGCCCCATGATCTCTGGTGACAATCCGGAGACGCCAGTGCTGACGATCCGTGCCAGTGGGGTGATGCCGAGCGCGGTCGCCTTGGCATCTGACATCACCACGAGTGCGGCGGCTCCGTCGTTGAGCGGACAGCTGTTGCCGGCGGTGACCGTTCCGTTTCGCCTGAAAACGGGTGGCAGGGCAGACACAGCTTCGAGAGTGACATCGGCTCGGGGACAGTCGTCGGTGCTGACGTAGCTGCCGTCAGAAAGGGGCACGGGAGCGATATCGCGAGCCCAAAAGCCGTACGCGGTGGCAGCTTCGGTGCGATTCTGGCTGCGTACAGCGAAAGCATCCTGATCGGTGCGGCTGACTCCCTTAAGGTTGGCGACGTTCTCCGCGGTCTGGCCCATCGCGATGTACAGATCTGGTAGCTGACCGTTGGCGCGGGGATCTGCCCATCCTGAGTTGTCCCGCGTGCGGTCGGCGGTGCGGGACTGAGCATCGGCGAAGACGGGGTTTTGTCCTTCGGGGTTATCCGCGGCACCGTTGAAGTACCGACTGACTGTCTCTACGCCGGCGGAGATGAAGACGTCGCCTTCGCCAGATCTGATGGCATGCAGTGCCATGCGCGTTGTCTGGAGGCTGCTCGAGCAGTAGCGATTGACTGTCACACCCGGCAGGCGGTCGAGACCGGCCAGCACGGCTACTGCGCGCCCAAGGTTGTTTCCGGATTCTCCGGCAGGCTGCCCGACGCCGAGCATGAGGTCATCGATCTGGATTGGGTCGAGTTCGGGAATCTTGGCTAGTGCGGCGAGCACTGCGTGGGCGGCGAGGTCGTCGGGACGTAGATCTCTGAGGGATCCTTTGACTGCGCGGCCGATCGGGGTTCGCGCGGTGGAAACGATGACTGCTTCGGGCATGCCGATACTCCTGTGCTGTTTGGTGGGGGTGCGTGTAGTGCAGGTTGTTGTCGGGCAGATCGATTCAGTGCGTTGCGCCGCTGAATCCACCATCGACAGGTAGCACGGCCGCAGTGACAAATGCGCCGGCTGTTGAGGAGAGGAATCGGACTGCGCCGACAATGTCATCGGACTGGCCGTAGCGGCCGAGGGGAACGGTGTTGAGCAATTCGTTTTCGCGTGCTGGGTCTGCTGCGACATGGCTGAGCATGTCCGTGAGGAACGGCCCGGGAGCTATGGCGTTGACGGTGATGCTGTCGCGTGCCAGGCGGCCGGCGAGATGGCGGGTGAGCATGTGCAGTCCTGCCTTGCTGGCGCTGTAGGAGTAGTTTTCCCACTGCGGTGCCACCATTCCGTCGACGCTGCCGATGTTGATGATGCGGGCAGGATCCTCTGGGCGGGCGCCGTTTTTGAGCAGCGGTAGTAGTCCGACGATGATTCCGAACGGGGAGACGAGGTTGGTGTTGAGTACCTTGTTCCAGCCGGATAAGGGGTACTCCTCTAGCGGTGCTCCCCATGTGGTCCCAGCGTTGTTGACCAGGATGTCGATGTGCTCGTGGCGATCGTTGACCGAGTTGACCAGATGTTCGATGCCGGTGGACGTCGAGAGATCGGCACTGATGTAGCTGCAGCGCCCGGAGCTACCGAAGGCCTCTGCTTCGCTGTTGATGTGATGCGCTGTGGCGCGGCATTGTTCGACTTTTCTGCTGGTGATGATCACCTCGGCGCCGGCGGCAACGAGGCCTCGGGCGATCATGGCGCCGATTCCTCGGGATCCTCCGGTCACCACGCCTATGCGGCCGCTGACAGAGAACAGGGTGTCGTTATCGGCGACAGGATGAGTTGTAGGTTCCATGCTTCGACGCTAAGAGATGGTTCGGTCTACCAGCTTGGAGCCTTGCGCACGTATGTTGTTGTGCGCGCGGTGTTTAGCGGATGGTGGCAGCAGAATTCAGTGAGCTGTGCGGGTGTCTGACGGTCGTTCGCCAAAGCTGCGGTGGTATGCGTTGCTGAAGGTGCTCAGGTCGCCGAATCCTGAGGAGAAGGCGATCTGGGTGATGCTCTGTGACCGCCAACCGGGATCCTGAAGGCGAAGTCGCGCCAGTGCGAGCCGTTCCTCGCGGATCAGGTCAGAGGGTGTGGTGCCCACGCGTTGCAGTTGGTTCTGAATGTGGCGAAGTGACCAGCCCAGGCCCGCGGCGACGCCTGCGCCGGTGAGCGTTGGATCGTGTGCATTGCTGCGCACATAGCGGCGGATTGAATCGACGAGCGCGTCGGTGGGAACACCGTCCAGCGGTGCGCTGAGATCGTTGTAGGCGATGGCGATGAGGTCGACGATCCGGTCCATGACTGCGTCGAACTGGAAGCCGTCCAGCTGATCGCGCTCGCCACGGATCGTGCGTAGCTGATCGACGACGATCCGGCCGAGCCCACGCCTCGCATCAAGCGATATCGGACGATCAGTAGTCGACCGCGCCAGTCGAGAGTCGAGGTGATCTCGTGGAATGACGAGGGCTACCGCCGAGACGTTGTCGCCATGTCGCATATCCATCGCAGCATCCAGCGAGGTGAGCGTCATCGTGTGTGGCACCGCCACGACGTCACTGTCCCCTTGTGCAAGCTGCAGATGACCATGCACTGGGATGAGCAACTCGTATGAGCCGTGCGGAGATCGCCGAATCTGGTTGGAATCTCGAGTTAGTGCTTCAGTGTCACCCCACCAACGGACCAGTCGATAGCGACCCGACTGCTGATATTCGATCCGCCCGGAGTAGTCATCGGCCAGCGCGAAGGACATCGGACAGTGAATCTCTGACACGCGCTCTCGCCACCAATCGCTGCGTTCCTTGGCACCCAGATCCTGGGTACTAAGGGTCTGCACGATGTAACTCATGTCGGAACGTCGCTTCCTCGTCGTGGCGCCTTTGCCTATGGCCAAACGCGCTGCGCTGGTCAGGCTTGGTGGCAGCCCACTCACCCTAGAAATGTGACCTGGAACACGTCTTGGCTATATGCGCAGCGTACCTTTCGCTGTGCGCACGGCCTCGTAGCGAACTGCATTCGCCCGATTGCGGCGCCGCTCCTGCGTGTTCGGGCGAGCTCGCAACCAGACAGCGGCAAAAGTCACATGTCAGGACGGAGCCGGAATCTGCCCGCAGTTGGGCGCGCTGGGTATCCCATTGAACCGGTCGGCGATCCAGCGCATACTTCGCTCTCCGTCGACAAACACGGGCAGCATGGAATTGATGTCCAGTTTGTTGAACAGCGGTGGCTGTTCATTCGTCCACAGCGTTACGTCGGCGCCCATTGCACACCAGTCGGCTGCGGTTTGTTCTACGGCGGAGTAGGGATCAAACGGATCCCACCGGTTGTGCGTCAGATAGACAGGGCCGGTGGGTTTGACGTTGCCGATCCGCTGAGCCCACAGGAGGGACTTGAAGGGTTCTGCGGCGGCGGTGGCGAAGATGTCCTGCCTGAACCAGAACTGGATATGGCGAAACATGTAGTCGACACCAGTCTGCAGGAGGCATTGACGGCCGGTATTGGCCAGCATTTCCGCGCCGCGCGGGGTGAGCGCATCCCAGATGGGCCGCTCGGTGGCGGGATAGGACGCCATGATTCCTCGCAGGACATAGCCGAGGAGACCGGCCAAGAAGTTGCCATCCATGGCGGGCAGGACTGGCGCGATATCTGTTGGTGCCGCGGCGGCGTAGGTGCCGACGACGTGCAGCTCGGGGCCGTAGCTCGTGGCCAACTCTGCCGCCGACAGCGCCGCGTGTGCGCCTGCGAGCCACCCCCAAAAGGCGACGGGGCCGTGCGGGTCCAGGGAGGTACCGGGCAACTTCATTGCAGCGCGAGCGGCGTCTATGAGTGCAGCTCCGCCAGCGTTGCGGTTGAGGAATTGCGGAGACCTAGAGTCATGGATACCCATGCCGACACCGTCGGTGATGACGATGGCGAAGCCACGGGCCAACAGGGTCGCGACCCATCCCTCCTCCAGGTTGAACATGACATCGAAACCGCTCTGCAAGGAGGCGTGGATGCCCTGATTGAACATGCGCGATGGTGCACACTGCTCGCCCATGCCAAAGCCCATGACTGCGTACGCGAGAAGGGGGCGAGGTCCGCGGCCCGGCCAGGGGACGTCGGGTTCTATATAGGTGCCAGTCACCGCCACGGGCTGTCCTTGGGCGTCAGTGCTGCGGTACATGATCCGCGTTCCGGTGCCGACAAACGTGCCGAGTTGTCCGGATGGTTCGAGCACGAGCCGCGACGGTTCGGTGCGGATGAGATCGCCCGGCCGGCCGGGCGGGAGTGGACTAGGCGGCGTGTAGAACGGGAGATAGGCGGTTTCGTCTGCGCGCACGACCGGCGGCATTGCCAATCCGCCGACGGCGAGCACGATGACCGCGACGGTCAACCCGAGCATGCGCGCCAGGAAACTCGTCACGCCGGTGCGCTCGAACCCTGACTCCCCAATGGGTTGGGACCAGGTCAGCGGTGTGGCAGTGCGTTGCGTGAGATGAGCCATGTTGGTTGCTCCGGGGATTGAGGTCTGGGGTCATGAAATTCGGGAAAGAAGCACAACCTGCAGTCGGACCGCTCGGCCTGCGGTTTTGAGGCGTCTGCTGCGATGGTGGGCGTGAGCGAGTAATGCGGCGCTCATCGCTGTGGCGTGGCGGTCTGGGCGCCGAGTGTGGAACCACGGGACAGGCGGTTCCGTTTGCGCTCCGAGCCACTGGCGATGTTCAGGAAACGCGTTGTGGCGCAGTGTCGTTGATCCGATACCCGACTATGCGATGGCGGCGCTGCTGGCGTCTTTGAGCTGTTGTTTGAGGACCTTGCCCGTGGCGTTGAGCGGGAGCTCGTGGCAAAACTGAACTGTGCGTGGGCATTTGTATACGGCCAGGCGGTCACGGCACCACGCGATAACGTCAGATTCGGCCAGCGTCGTACCCGGTCGCGTGATCACGAAGGCTTTGATCTCTTCGCCGACGCGTTCATCGGCAATCCCCACCACCGCGGCGAGGGTGATGTCGGAATGCGTCATCAGGGTCTCCTCTACCTCGCGGGGGTAGACGTTGAACCCGCCGCGCACGATGAGATCTTTGGCGCGATCGACGATGTAGAAGAAGTTGTCTTTGTCGCGAGTAGCGATGTCGCCGGTGTGAAACCAGCCGGCAGGATCGATGACCTCATCAGTGGCATCAGGGCGGCCGATGTATCCCTTCATGACGTTGTGCCCGCGGACGAGGAGTTCACCGCGTTCGCCAGGACCGCAGTGTTGGCCGTCGGTGCCGAGCAGCGCGAGTTCAACTCCCCACACTGGCATCCCGATGGAGCCGGGGCGGCTGGGTCGGTCGAGTCGATTGAAAGCCACCACCGGGCTTGTTTCGGACAAGCCGTATCCTTCGCGGATACCGACGCCGAAGACGGTCTCGAATCGCTTGAGAAGCTCGACGGGTAGCGCGGCGCCGCCTGACATGGCCACTTTGAGCTGTCTGCCGAGTGTTGTGATGTCGATGCGGTGTGTGGCTGCGCCCAGCAGTGCCCAATACATGGTGGGTACGCCGGCGAACACCGTAATCTGGTGATCCCGGATCAGGTTCAATACGGTGTCGGCATCGAACCGGGGCAACAGCACGAGCGTTGCACCCTGGCTGAAACCGGCGTTCAGCTGGACAGTTTGGGCGAACGAGTGAAACAGCGGCAGTGTCACCAGTTGCGACTCACCGAGAATGCCGAAAAGGCGGTGACACGTCAGCGCATTGAGGACAAGGTTAGCGTGTGTGAGCTCGGCGCCCTTGGGCTTACCTGTGGTGCCGCTTGTGTACAGGATGACCGCAGTATCAGTCGCTTTGGTCGGGACCAACACGTCCTCGCCGGAGTGCTCGCCGAGGAGTTCGGCTAGGTCACTGACGGCAATGGCGAATTCGCATGTAGCCACGTCGTCGAAGCCACGCCACGCATCGTCGGGCAGGTAGTCAGCGGCGAAGAAGTACGCACGCGCGCCCGAGTCGCCAAGATGGTAGGCAACTTCGGCGCGTTTCAGCATGGTGTTCATCGGTACGACGACCGCGCCCGCCTTCAGAATCCCGTAGTAGATGACGGGGAACTCGAGAACGTTCGGGACACTCATCGCGACTCGATCTCCGACGTTTACGCCACGGCGAATCAACAGCGCCGCAATCTGATTGGCCGCAGCGTTGACCTCAACGTAGGTCATCCGCCGGTCCCCTTCGAGCACCGCTGTCGTCGCGGGTCGTTCCCGCGCGGTATCAGTGAGCATGACAGAGAGATTGAGCACGAGTTACTTTCGCTTTCTTATGATGTGACGGCCTGGACACCGCACCGTGGTTACGACCAGTCCCATAGATAGGGCGATCCGACGCGATCAGCGATCGGCTTAAGGACCTTCTCGTCGTAGTACTGAAGGGTGTCCATCCCGTTGACCGGGCACTTGAACAGGATTTCGCCGAAAAGATCTTCAGAAAGGTCGGGTTTCGCGATGCCGGCCGCCATCGCATAGCGCTGAAGGTGGTTGCTGAAGGAATCCTCGACGGGCGGCATGCTGAAGTTCACCGGATGCTGCATTGCCTTCTCAAGGCTGACGAATTGCACACCTCGCTGCTTGTACGCCTCGATAATGCGTCCGATAGTGCGGGCAGCCAGGGGCGTGCCATGCACCATCCAGATGTGCGGTACGTCGGTGCCGAACATGGCGCGCGCAGATGCAGCATGCGACTCCAGACCTTCGATAGCGCCCTGGACGTGGAGGTCTTCTAACCTGGCTTGTGCGTCAACATCTCCGGTGATGAGGGACCGCTGATACGGCACGATGTAGACGAAGTCACCGAACCAGCAGGTGATGGGTGCGTTTCGATATCCGTTGTCGCGCAGGAAGTCCTCGACTTGTCCGCGTTTGCTCTCCGACCCGGAGGACATATCCATCGGGTAGCGGAAGTAGCGCTCGGGGGCTAGGTCGACAAGCGACCCGATGAGCTCCTCGGCCTGATCAACGTCACGACAGAAGTCGTCAGCGCTCATCCAGCGCAGTGGAGCGTGCTGATGGGTGTGATTACCCAGGTGATGGCCGGCCTCCAGCCACGCGTTCCAGCACGCCAAGCTAGCCGGATCCTTGGCGATGCTGTAGGTGTGTGCGAATCCGTAGACACCGTGCTGGCCGGCGCCGGCCAGCGCCTCCGCGAGTGCGCGGGTCACGTCGAGCGAGCTATGCCCTTCGGGGAGCGGCGTACCGTCCCACAGCACGAAATCATCGACCGTAATGGCCACTTGGACGTTACTGAGCGAAGCCTGGCCAGTCATGGCAAAGTTCCTTCTGCTGACGATGTGGCGGTCCGGCTGAGCGCCACGCGACATTCAACCTATGAATGTGATCGGGAGCACGTCTTGGGCTCAGGCGCACGCCCACTTTCACCCCGCGCACGGCGACGGAAGCCGTTCCACGTCGATATGTGATGCAGCGCTGGAATCGAACTACGTGCGCATTTAGCCAAGCCGCACAGCTTGGTTCGTTTCTACCGTGGCATGGACGGCTGCGCGAGCCGGCCATGAAAGGAAGCGCCACGTGACGAAGACTCTGCAGCATGTGCTGGCCCGCCGCCCGAAAGGACCGGTCACCGAGGAGGATTTTCGCCTCGTGGAGACCGTACTTCCAGAACTCAACGACGGCGATGTAGAGTTCGAAACCCTCTTTGTCTCAATAGATCCTGCGATTCGTGGCTGGCTCGACGACCGCCCAAGCTACCTACCAGCTGTCCAGATCGGCGCACCGGTACGCGCGCTGGGCATCGCCCGTGTGGCATCCACACGCAACAGAGAATTCTCGCCAGGAGATCTCGTGCGCGGGTTTGTCGGCTGGCAAGAACGATTCGTGGTCACCGCTCCCGGATCTGAGTGGGAACGTATCCCTGAGAATTCGGACGTACCGCTGCAGCGCTGGCTCGGAATCCTTGGCATGACAGGGCTTACCGCCTGGGCAGGTATACGCGACATACTCAAACCTCAAGTCGGACAGACGGTCCTGGTCTCGGGAGCCTCCGGTGCTGTCGGCAGCATCGCAGTGCAGCTGGCCAAGCATGCAGGCGCCCGCGTCGTCGGCGTCGCCAGCGGCCCCGAAAAGTGCCGCATGGTTCTCGACGATCTCGGCGCGGATGACGTCGTCGACCGTAAGGCGAAGAACTGGGCAGAACAACTGGTCGCGGCCACCCCGGACGGGATCGACCGCGTCTTCGAGAACTCCGGCGGCCCAGTGTTCGAAGCGACTATCGATCGACTCAACAACCACGCCCACATAGCCCTATGCGGCTTGATCGATGGATACAACCTGGAACAAAGGCCCGCCGGGCCCCGAAACTTCGGGCTGCTGCTCAGTAAACGCACCCATGTACAGGGATTCATCGTCCTTGACTACTTCAACCGCGCGGCGAAGGCTCAGCGGGAGCTCTCTCAGGGACTCCGAGAAGGGAGTCTCAAAGAGATTGGCACCGTGGTCCACGGTTTCCATGAGCTGCCGGGCGCTTTCGTCCGATCGTTTGAATCTGGAACCCCAGGCAAATTGGTAGTCGAGACTGCGCCTGTGTCGATGCGTGAGCAGAGCTGATCACTGTGAGGCAGAACAGGTCTCACGCCGGCTGGGACGCTCTTTCGAAAGAGTCCGACGCATTGCGCGGCTCAGCTGTTGGTGACGATCCGCCGGGCGGTTTGAAGTCTCCGCTCAAGAAGGGGTTTGCCTTGGGCGGTTACCGATTGCAAGACATGTGGCGGCGCCGTATCGGGTGTGCCGCTGGAGAACGGCGGCTCGGGCGCGTACTGCATGAAGAGTTGGATCGCTTGGGCTTCATCGAGTCCGCGCAGTTCGGCCGCGACCATCAGTGCCGCGTCGATACCAGCGGTGACTCCCGCGGCGAACACGAAGCTACCGTCGGTGACCACGCGCTCACGGACGACGGTCGCGCCGAAGATCGGAAGAACATCGAGCGAACCCCAGTGTGTTGTTGCACGCCGTCCATGCAACAGCCCTGCGGCTCCCAGCAGCAGTGCGCCGGTACACACCGATAAGACGCATCGAGCTCCAGATGCCTGCATTTGCAACCAATTCAATAGATGCTGGTTTTCCATGTGGGCCTGCTGACCAAGACCTCCCGGTACGTGGAGAACATCCAGCTTGGGCGCGTCCTCGAGTACCGCATCGGGTAGAAGTCTGAGTCCACGCCAATCACGGACGGGTTGCGGCGACAGGCCATATGTGGTGTATGTGACGTTGCTCAGAGACGCAAGCACCTCGTAGGGACCCGTGAAGTCGATCTGGTCCATGTC
Organism: Mycobacterium sp. UNC410CL29Cvi84; assembly: GCF_000686745.1. Lineage (NCBI taxonomy): Bacteria > Bacillati > Actinomycetota > Actinomycetes > Mycobacteriales > Mycobacteriaceae > Mycobacterium > Mycobacterium sp. UNC410CL29Cvi84. The sequence goes on along the minus strand of NZ_JMLM01000008.1, from coordinate 214,783 downwards.
ATCGAAGATGATGGATCCAATCTTCAGCTTGTGCCGATGCTGTTCGGCCTCAACGTGATCGTTCATGCCTTCATTCTGGTTGTAGGAAAGGTCGGTTGCGTCTCGCGTTGCTACTGCCGTACGCATGCCTGCAGCCATATCGCCGAGCAGTCTGCGGGCGCCTAGCCGCATTCAGTCGTGGGGTTACCTCTCTTCGGACCGTAGTCGGCCGCTGGCAGGACTCATCCGCGATAGGCGATCGCCGGAATCTCCAGGACTTGACCCGGCAACAAGAAGCCGGCGACCTGGACGATGGACATGTTGGGAGCGTGGTCCCCGACCCACGGAACGTAAACCCGGGGAATGGCTTCCGCCAATGCGGGCAGGTCGGATGCGTAGATCGTCAGGGATACGAGATTTGTGCGGTCCAAGCCTTCAGTTCTCAAGAGGTCTTCGATAACTCGCAGGATGAAATCCAACTGCCCGGCAGTGTCATCGGGATGAACGATCTGCAGGTCCTCCAGGCCGCCGACATTTGCGACAACGCCTGCGAGATGGACGGTGTCGCCCGCACTCACGATCTGATTGAAGCCGAAGCCCTTGAACACGTCAGGCGTGATGAAGTTGTTGACCTGCGGGGATGTCCTGCGAATCATGGTCTTCCTTTGTATGAGCGTGCAGCAATACAGCTGCAAACGGGGTGCATGCGGCGGCTACTACGGGACCTGTTGCGGCGCAGCATTTCCGCACTAGGGTGCGGTTCTCAATTGCTTGAGGCCGTCGGCGCGTAAGGTTCGGCCGACGTAGCCGAGTTCGGCTCGGGCGGCACGATCGTCGGTAGTGAATTCTCGTCCGATCATGCGGACCATCGTTCGGGTCAGTGGTGGATCGGTCTGACCCGGACGGAGGGAAGCGATGCTCTCCATTATCCATCCCAGGGAAACCGCCGCGTAGTAGGGAACCGATCGCAGATTGTCGATGGAGAGGCCCTGGGCATCCGCCAGCCCTGCTATGAACTGGCGGAAGGTGATGGGTTCCCGGTCGTTCACGAAGTAGGCGCGTCCACCCGGATCGCCGACGAGTGCGAGTTGCACCGCCTCGACCACATTGTCGACGTGACAGGTGCTGAACGGGTAGTCACCGCGATTGATGAATGCGAAATGCCCGGTTTCGATGCGGCCGGGAATCTCACGGCTGAACGAGTCGCCTGGGCCCCAGATCGCCGAGGGGCGTAGCGCGATAGTCCGAAAACTGGTCGTGTTTGCCGCCAGCACTTCAGACTCACTGATCGACTTCGTTGCGATGTAGCCGGAGAAGCTTTTCGGATAGGTCTTCGCGGACTCGTTGACAGCCTGCATGGGTGCGCCGTGGTCGTCCATGACAACTCCAGCCGCACTCAAGTACACGAATGTGGTGGCGCCGGCGCGCTTCGCCGCGTTGAGTAGCGCCCGGGTGCCTGCGACGTTGGAGCGGAAGTACGCCGCACGCGGACCAGCGAAGCGGAAGTATGCCGCGGCGTGCACGACGGCATCGACCGCTGGTAGGTAGAACTCGTCTGGACGATCAAGATCGCCGGGTAGCGGCGTCGCCCCCAACGCACGGACCTTATCGGCTGATGCGACAGACCGAGCAAGAGCGAGGACGGTGTGCCCATCTGCAGCCAACCTCCTGACGAGCTGTTCACCGACGAATCCTGAGCCCCCGGTGACGAGAATCTTCATGATCACGGTCCTCTCGTTTCGGGCGATTGCACTGTGCGCTGCAGGTCGGCACTGGCCGGCTGTCGCCGAGTAATTCGCCCATTCCCGTCGCAGCAAGGAACATGTATGCCGTTATGATTCCGACAGGACTGTCCCAGCGCAGCCTCGTGCCGAGACAGTCCTGTTGTGCGCGAATTATTTGTCGCCAGACCGGATCAGAGCCACAGCCTCGACCTCGATACGCATCTCAGGCAGACCCAGCGCTTTCACGCCGAGCGCAGTCCACAGTGGCAGATGTTCCCCCGCCCGGGTGCGGAACTGATCAACAACTGCCGCCAGGTGGTCGTCACCGATAGAATCCTCGCTGGTGGGCTTGTGATACGTATTGACTTTCACGACGTCATTCCACGTTGCACCCGCCGCCACAAGGGTCTTCTCGACATTGTCAAAGGCCTTCTGGATCTCTGCTTCCAGAGAATCGGCCGAGAAGGTCAGGTCATCGTTCCATCCACCCTGGCCGGAGATTTCCACGCGATCGCCGATCCGAACGGCCTGACCATAGCTGTACTGCGTGCGAAAAATATCTCCATATCCAGGGGTATCGAAGAACTCAGGTGTAGACATTCAGGTGCATCCTTTCGTCGTTCATTTCATATCCACTTCGGCAAACCAGCCGTCATGGAGTTGCTGTTCGATGGGCGTTCTTCGGCGCTCAGTTGCCCCAGCGTGAACCGCCATCGGCGATGAGTTGCTCACCGTAGGTCACACCGAATTCGCGTCGCTCACGCAAAACTTCGCCCGGAGGGCTATAGCGCGGGGCATTGTTCGGACCACTTGCAGCGTGATCGGCGACCGCGTCGATGACCGACGTAGCCATATTGAAACGAGGGTAGGCGGAGTGGATTACGGCACCGATTTGTGCGGTTACCGCGTTCACGTGTGACTCCGGCAGACCAAGCACACCGCCGAAGTCGATGGCGACGCCTTGGTATGTCAGAGAAGTAAGGGCGCCCATCCGCTCAGGTATGACCGCGGTGTTATGGAGGGCGATGGCTTCCCAGACCGCGTCGACCTTCTGCGCCTCCAGACCATGGGCGCTGAGAAACTCGGCCGCGCGGTCCGCACCGTCGACCTCGAAGCGCGTGTTTCTCTTGGCGAGCGGTGACAATCCAACGTCGTGCAAGACACACGCAAAATAGAGAAGCTCGTCGTCGAAATCCCGGCCAGGTACCAGCCCAACCTGTGGAGCGAGCAGCCGAGCGAACAAATAGCTCCGCACGCTGTGATTGGCGATCGCCGGCAACTCTGCGCCTCGGACCAATTCGAGCGCGGCGAGCGCTAGTGGTGTGCTCGGCAGCGTGACCACATCGGCGTCGGTGGAGGGCAGTTCCTTTTGAGAGGATGAAGCGTCCGGCAATGTCATACGACGAGTCTGCGGTCACCTCATGAGGTCCAGCCAGAGGCAAAATTGCCGGTATCCGCTATGTTGTTGCCATTTTCAGTTCACCTACGTCAACGCCCTTTTGAGGACTGACACACCCCCGAGGCATCGGGCCGCGGCGCGTGCCCAGAAGATTCTCAAATTTTTGTCATTTGTGACATTGCGTGACACCTCAATTGAGAATGTGACATCCATTTGAGAACTGCCAACGACGACCAGAGCCGTGGTCGCGGCGGCGGGCAACGCGAGCGGTGACTGCGCGGGGCAGAACCCGCTGTCGGATCCCAAACGGCCGGGCACGCCGGACTGGGACACGGTGCACACCGTCGTCAGCCCGGGCTGGTACGACGACTACGTGCTCACCGTCGGATCGGTCAGCCCGAACGGGATGCCGTCGCCATTCAGCCTGGCCGGACCCTGGGTCGACGTCGCCGCGCCCGGCGAGTCGGTGGTGTCACTGAGCGCGCAGGGCGACGGACTGGTCGACAGCCGGCCCGACGGGCGCCCGCTGTCGGGCAGCAGCTACGCCGCACCCGTCGTCAGTGGTGTTGTCGCACTGGTGCGTTCGCGGCTGCCGCAGTTGTCCCTCCGCCAGGTGATGGCCCGCATCGAAGACACCGCGCGCCATCCGGCCGATGGTTGGAATCCCCAGGTGGGACGCGGCGTCGTCGACCCACTGGCTGCGGTGAGCAGCGGTGTCCCGACACCCGCCCCCGCGCGGGTGTCGACCGCGCAGACAACGCACGCGCCCGGTCCCGACCACCGACCGTCGCGGCGCATCGCCTTCCTCGGCACCGCCATCTGCATCGCGGTGGCAGCCGTCGCCGTGACCGGGCGCCGACGGTCACGCGGGAACTCACCCTGACCAACAGGGTCCTCATCCTGCCCACCACCGAGTATCTTGAGTTTCTCCAGCACCACGGCATCACAGCCGATCAGGCCGCTGCCGAAAGTCAGGCATCGATCACTCGGCACAACACCGTGGAGACACCCCTGTTCGCAAAGAGCATCGAACGTAAGACGCTCGCCACGACCCGACGAGACCAGCAATGACCCAACTGATCGAAGCGCACGCCGTCACCGACGACGTGCTGGCCCGCTTTCACGAGTTCCTGGGACCCGACGCGCAGCGGTACCGCAACCACGTCTACCGCTGCCTCAACTACCAGCGAATACTGTTGCAGTTGAACGTGATTCCCGACGATGTCGCACTGGCGTGGGCCCTGCACGACATCGGCGTCTGGACCACCGGCTGGGACTACATCGAACCGTCACTTCAGTACGTCGACGAGTTGGCATCCGCCTACGGCGTCGACAACGTCGAGCGCGCCCGACAGATGGTCGAGTGGCATCACAAGCTACGTCCCTGCGAGGACCGGTGGACCGAGACTTTTCGCGTCGCGGATCGCATCGACGTATCACGCGGACTCATCCGCAGCGGAGTGCCCCGCACCGACATCACCCAAGTCGTGCAAGCATTCCCGTATCTCGGCTTTCAGGCGCTGCTCGTTCGGACCGCCGCAAGCTGGACCCTGAAGCACCCGCTGCACCCCATGCCGATGCTGCGCTGGTAGCGCGAAATGCGCGATGCTCGCCTAAGCCTCCCGAGAAGCCGGCGATAGGTGTACCGCGGCCACCTGTGACGCTTTGCAGAACTGAGCCAGCCACGACGGGCGTCGACCGTTGCCGGCCGATTGATCAGAAGACGCGAATCCAGTCGATCAGCATCTCGGCCGGGTATTGGCCGCCACCTGGTTCGCGGCCGCCCGAGCCACCCACCGCGAGGTTGAACACGGGGACCAGGGTGTAACCCGGATCGTTGAACGGCCAGTCGTCCAGCGAATTGGCCGGCACCGACCAGAACGGCTCCATGCCCGGCGCGTAGTCCTTCCAGAAGTACATGCCGCTGGGCTGCCAGGTCATTCGATAGGTATGCCAGGCGCTGTCGAACGGGTGCGGGTCGGTGGCGAACGACGTCCCGTCCAACCGGGCGTGCACGGTGGTCCCCGATGGCCAATCCCGGTTGCCGTACCACTCCACCAGATCGACCTCGCCGCCGCGAGCCGGATCATCGTTGAGCAGCCAGAAAGCCGGCCAGGCACCGTCGGTCAGGCAATTCAGCTTGACCCGAGCCTCCCACGTCGTGCCGATGCCACCGCGCCAGTTACCGACGATTTTGGCGCTGGCGTAACGCTCCTGAATGTTCGCACCGGGGCCTCGGGTCGCTCGGATGACCAAGTTGCCCTTGCCGTCCTGGAACACGTGCTCCTGGTCGGTCACGTATCGACCCATGTTGTACGGCTGATCCCACTCGACAGGATTCCGGATGACCTCACGCTCGGGCACGATGAACCACCACGCCGGATCCGGCGGCGCACCCGCGGGGCCGTTGAATTCGTCCTGGAACAGCATCGCCGGCGCGCCGGCCGACCCTGCAGGTGCGGCCGGGGCGAATCCAGGGCCCGGCGACACCGCGTTCGGCTGGGCTCCGGCCTTGGCCGGGGGCAGCACGGCTGCAGCCACGCCCAGCCCGGCCATCATCATGATGCTACGGCGATCCATATCGGGCACTCCGAAATCCTAGGCGATGCAACTAAAAGTTGTGCCGGTCTCGCGTCCAGGACACGCCACCCATCGCCGTCCAGCGAGGAGGGGCACCGCCCGCCGTCCGCAAATGGCGCGGACCCCAAGAGTCCTAATCGTCAGGATCAGACTGATTTCCACCCTCCCACCCCGTCGGGACTGTCAATACGCTCAACTGCGAAGGCAAGCTGTCAGCAACGCGAACAGGAGAATCTGCGCGTGACCGTCACCGACGAATACCTCGCCAACAATCAGGCGTACGCCGAGTCCTTCACCGGCCCGCTGCCTCTACCCCCAAGCAAGCACGTCGCGGTCGTCGCCTGCATGGACGCCCGACTGGACGTGTACCGCATCCTGGGAGTCAGGGAGGGTGAGGCGCACGTCATCCGCAACGCCGGCGGCGTCATCACCGACGACGAAATCCGTTCCCTGGCGATCAGCCAACGGCTACTGGGCACCAGAGAGATCATCCTGATTCATCACACGGACTGCGGCATGCTGACTTTCACCGATGACGACTTCAAGAAGGCCATACAGGACGAAACCGGCCTGAAGCCCGCATGGGCCGCCGAAGCCTTTTCTGACATCGCTGAGGACGTGCGCCAGTCGCTGCGCCGCATCGAGGCCAACCCGTTCGTGACCAAACACGAATCGTTGCGGGGCTTCATCTTCGACGTGGCGACCGGCAAGCTCAACGAGGTGGCCGCCTGAAACGCTAAGGCGAACGCCACGAATCGTGGATTACGTTTCGATCGGGTCGGCGATACTCGGCGTGTGCTGGCCCGGCGGGCCGCTCGATCAGAAGGATAGGAATTCTCAAATTCGTGTCACTTGGCAATCGCGATGAAGACGTCGTCGAGGGCCCTCGGTCGGCCGGCCCGTTGAGCGGTCGCACGTGAGGCGTGGTTATGGCGGTCGATGGTGCCGATCAGCAGCTGGTCGGTATCGGTGGCAACGCAGTGAGCCCAGGCCCTTTGCGCTGAGGCCGCGTACCGGTGGCCTGTGTGAGCATCGCTGATGACTTCCTCGTTGATTTCCTCACCACTGATCCACCCGATCGCGCCGGGTGCGATGGCGAGCACACCGATCGTTGTGTCCTGGCGTCGCACGGCGCGGAGTTGATCGCTACGGTGCCAGGACCGCAACTCATCTGGTGTTGCGATGGACAGGTTGTTGGCCAGAGTCGGGTCCGTGGCGGCCACAGCGGTGTAACGAGCTTCGACAAGGGCGATGGCGTCCTCGGGATCCTCGAAACGGTCGAGGACGACGCGGCCGTCGGCAGGGGGCATGTCCCGGTATCGGGCGAGGTGAATCGTCTCGTCGAGGATGACCCCTGGTCTACCAGTGAGGAGCCCGGGCGCGGTACGTAGGCGGAGGTAGCGTGCGCTGAAGACTGACCATTCGCCCAGTACGCAGTCGGCGAGGGCGTCGAGGTCGTCGAAGCTGTGGGCGAGGACGTCGACGAACGGGCGGGCGATGTTGCGTGAGTAGAACCGGATCCCGCCGAGCAGCTCGCCGCGCGTGGTGCGAACGTGGCGGTGGGCGTACTCCAGTGGCCCGATGCCCGGTAGCTGGACATGTGCGGCGAAGTCTTGGGCGAAATCGACATCGTGGACCAGGCGGACCTGCTCAGCGAGCCAGTCGGCGACCTTCTGTTCGCCTATGGGTGAGCTGAACAGTTCGTTGGCCAGCGCGACCTGATCGTTCAACGACGGCCAGTGAGCGAGTGCTTCCACTCGACACAGCATCCACACGCGCAATGGCGAAGCCAACAGATTTTCGGGGCAGCGGCGGCGCCGGTTAAGGCAATCCACCACCGTCATCCGCTTCGAGTTTGACTGTCTACCTACTAGAAGGTAGGCTGCGAATCGTGGCACAATCTCCATCGACGGCAGACGAAATCCTTGCTCATGCAAGACGTTTCATCATCGCCGGCGGATACAACGGATTCAGCTACGCCGATATCGCGAACGAAATCGGCATCCGCAAGCCGAGCATTCACCACCACTTCGCCACCAAGGCCGATCTGGTCTGTGCGGTGGTGAGCCGTTATCGACAGGAGGCCCTCTCCGGACTCGCCGAGATAGAACGCCACGTCGACGATCCCGTCGGCAGGCTCCGCAGCTATGTCGATTACTGGCGTACCTGCATCGCCGACGCAACGCATCCGTTTTGCGTCTGCGCCCTTCTGGCCGCCGAACTTCCTTCCCTCCCAGAACAAGTCGCCAACGAGGTGGCCGCTCACTTTCGCGCACTGTCGGCGTGGCTGACGTCGGTTCTCGAACGCGGCGCCGAGCAGAATCTGATTCGAATCGAGACAAGTCCCCGCGTCGACGCGGAGATGTTCATGGCCACCGTGCACGGCGCGATGCTGTCCGCCCGCGCCTACGGCGATGCCAAGATGTTCGCCACCGTCGTAACCCCTCTGGTCAACCGCCTCGACGCTTCGGGCTCCGCACCGACGGCAACTTCGTGACCACGGCGGCATTGCCGGCAACGAACAGGTCGCCGAAGCGCCATCAGCCGCCGGCAAGCAACGCGCCGCACCCCGCCGAAGCCGATTCGTCGCAGCTATCCATCCCCAACGCTCCACCGCGGATCATCTGAATCCCAAGATGCCCGCACCAAATCCGTTGCGGCACAGTTTGTCCAGTCCCCGTCAACGGCATCCGCCCCATTGGTGGATTGCCCCCGGTGTCGGGATGCTCGTCCGCACCCATTGAGAGGACACAATCATGTCGATTCAGCAAGCAAGCCTGTCGGAGCCCAACCGCGAGCAGTGGTTGAAGACCTACTACTTCGTTCGCGCGGCCTTCTCCTTCGCGTGGGTTGCCGTCGCGCTGACGCTCGCACAGCACAGCCTTCCGCTGGCCTCGGGGTGGCTCATCCTCTATCCGCTATGGGACGCCGCCGCGAATTTCTGGGATGCCGCGCGAAGCGGTGGACCGGCGCAAAACCGCAGCCAGTTGATCAACGTTGCGGTCAGTCTGATCGTCACCATCGTGGCTGCCTACGCCCTGCTCGCAGGTACGACGTGGGTACTCGCCGTCTTCGGCGCGTGGGCCACCCTTGCCGGTCTGTTGCAACTCATCACCGCCATTCGACGTTGGAAGGTCGGCGCGCAGTGGGCGATGGCACTCAGCGGCGGCCAGTCGGCGCTCGTCGGGGGCCTGTTCATCACCCAGGCACACACGCCGACCATCGAGTCGGCCAAGACCCTTGCCGGATACGCGGCGATGGGCGCAATCTACTTTCTCATTTCAGCGGTCTGGTTGACGGTTAAGGCCATCCGCGCCAAGGCAATTCCCGCCCCGCACGACGGGGACGCACGCACCGCGAAGCTCAGTCGACGGTCACAGGGCTAGCGGATCGAACGTCGTTGTCGCCGTGGCCAATTCGGAGATGACGTCGGCGACCTCTTTGCGGCGTCGCCAGGCCCGGCGTTGCCGCATGGCCCCGTTGCCCTGCTCGGCGATGCGGGCCAGCTCGTCGCGGGCCATGTCATAGTCACCCAGCGCTTCGAGGGCCGGGCGGAGGTGTTCGATGAATCCGGCAAGCAGAACCCGGGCCGGCGCCATCGAGCAGTCGCCCGCCAAGTCGATCGCCTCGCCGTCGAGGCCGTCATGCGCCGCCTTCCAGTGCGCGGCGCGCAGTGTCCAATCAGCAAGGCGTGGCACCGGTTCCCCGCGCTCCTGCGCGTCCAGCGCCGTCATCACCGCGGCCCGGATGAGCGTTGCCAGCAACACGGTCTCGGCCACTGTTGCCGGCACGTCGGCCACGCGCACCTCGACGGTCGGGAAATTGGCAGAAGGCCGCACATCCCAATAGAGCATGCCGTCGTCGAGCACCGCACCGGCCCGCGTCAGGGTGTTGGTGACGGCGTCGTAGTCCTCGACCGAGTCGAAGTATGGTGGCGGTCCGGCGCTCGGCCAGCGAGTCCACAGCACGCCGCGGAAGCTGGCGTAACCGCTGTCGGTGTTGCGGTAGATCGCGGAGTTCGCGCTCAGCGCGAGGAGCAGGTGCAGATAGGGCCGAAGCCGGTTACTGACGTCGACGGCCGCCGCCCGACTGGGCACCTCGACGTGCACGTGACACCCGCAGATGCCCTGTTCATGAGCGATCATGCCGAACCGATCGGCGATACGGGCATACCGCTCTTTCGTCGTCACCGGGAACGCATGCGGCACCGTCGGCGGTAGCGCGACGGCCAGCAGCCGCGCCCGCTGCGCTTCGGCCGACTCGGTGGCGACGCGACGCAGCCGGGTCAGTTCCGCACGCAGATCGCCGCTGGTGGTCATCACCGCGGTGGTGGTCTCGACCTGGCACCTGGTCAACTCGAGCTGTAGGTCGACACCGCGCGCGGCCGCATATTCCGCGACCGCCTGGTTGCGCGGCAGGGGCGCACCGTCACGGTGATCGACGAGGAGAAACTCCTCCTCCACCCCGAAAGTCGGCAGGTCGGTCATGGCACCCGGAATGCCCCCGAGGCCACCATGGCAAACCTGCCGCGACGCTAGGGCGACAGGCCGTCGCGCAGCACCCCGGCCGCCGCCACACTCAACTCCGGCCCGCCCGGCAACCGGGCCAGCAGCGGCCACGGCGCGGGCAGCGGCGCACCCTCCACCCCGAGATACTTCGCCGTTTCGGCATCGTGGATGCCGTACCGCACGCCGCTGTCCGTCACCAGGTACAGCGGTCCGGTCACCGATCCACCGGTCACCCCGGTGGCGTGCACATACGCATACCGGCCCGGCGGTAATGCCACGGCATCGATGTTCGGACCGTCGCCGTCGTCCTGCGCCAGCGTCACCGCGGCCGCATCCGGTTTCCCTTGCACGACAACGGTATCCGCTCGGTCGCCGTCGGCGCGCCAGCGGGCGCAGACCGGTGCCGCGCTCGGCAGCGGCGGGCTCGCCTGGTCCGGAAACGTCGACACCGCAAGGTCATGGACAGCGGGAATGGCGGCGATGGCCGCCGGCGGCACGGTGCGAAGGTCACCGTCGGCCACTCCATGGGTGAACCGGATGACGTCGGCCGCCACGTCACCGACGCGCTGCAGACCGCCGCCGAGGACCACGTGATGTTCGGGAGCATCGGCGCGGCTCACCCGCAGCACCTGCCCGACGACGAAGCCGCCCGGCCCCGTCCGGCCGAGCCCCGGAATCGACGGCGCGGTGATCGCGGGTAGTTCGGGCAGCAGGTCGAGAAATGATCGCGACACCGGCCGGGGCGTCACGCCGTCGAGTCGCAGCGCCCGGACCACCGCAAGGTCACGCAGGTCCACCGCGGCGCGCTTGCCGCCGTACAACAGATACGTGGCGGACAGGTGCTCTCCCGCCGCCGTTGCCAAGATAGGCCGCGCACCGTCAGGTCCGATCGTGTCCGTACCGGCGATCAGTACCGTCGTTCCGCTGTCACATACCTGCCACGACGCCGCCTCGAGCGGCCGCCCCAATTGTGCTGGCGCACCCGGGATTCCGACGAGCGGGCCGCGCGGCACGCCCGCGATCGCCTCGGCGTCGACCGCCACCGGATTGGCCGCGGACTTGGCGACGAGCCGCGCGGACGCGAGATTCAGGACGGGATGCCACGTCGACCCGATCCGGACGTACAGCGCGCCGGTGTCCCGAACCATGACGATCGGCGCGTCCCCCAGCCGGCCCGCCGGTGAGGCGATCGCGATCACCGCGCACACCGCCACCGCCAGTAGTGAGGCGAGCCAGCCCGCCGCGTACGAAATCGATTGCGCACGAATGGGTTCGTCGACCATCGCCGCGTCGCCACACACCAGTGCGTGGATCAGCCGCCGCGCCTGAAAGCGCCGGCCGCTGGCCTCCAGTTGCGCGCCCTGCCCCCGAGCCATGTCCATCCCCCGGCTAGCAGCCTAACCGCGGACAAACGCATGCCCCGACACCAATTCTCGCCAGGGATTTGTGCACGATTTTCCGCGCCGACCGCGGAAAATCGTGCACAAATCCCTAGGAGACGTCGACCCAGTCGAGGGTGCGACCGACGGCCTTCTGCCAGCCGGCGTATCCGGCGGAGCGCTGGCCGTCGTCCCACGACGGCGCCCAGCGCTTGTGCTCCTGCCAGTTGGCGCGCAGCTCGTCGGGGTTCGACCAGAAGCCGACCCCCAGCCCGGCGGCGTAGGCCGCGCCGAGCGCAGTGGTCTCGGCGACAACGGGTTTCACCACTTCGACGCCCAGCACGTCGGCCTGGATCTGCATGCACAGTTCGTTGGCGGTGATGCCGCCGTCGACCTTGAGTACCTCGAGGTGGACGCCGGAGTCCGCGGCCATGGCGTCGACGACGTCGCGGCTCTGGTAGCAGATGGCTTCGAGTGTGGCCCGGGCGATGTGGGCGTTGGTGTTGAACCGCGACAGGCCGACGATCGCGCCGCGGGCGTCCGAACGCCAGTACGGCGCAAAGAGTCCCGAGAACGCCGGCACGAAGTAGACGCCGCCGTTGTCCTCGACCTGGCGGGCGAGCGTCTCGCTGTCGGAGGCCCCCGCGATGATGCCCAACTGATCTCGCAGCCACTGCACGGCCGATCCGGTGACGGCAATCGAACCCTCAAGGGCGTAAACAGGTTTCGCGTCACCGAACCGGTAACACACCGTCGTGAGCAGCCCGTGCTCGGAGCGCACGATCTTCTCGCCGGTGTTGAGCAGCAGGAAATTGCCTGTGCCATAGGTGTTCTTGGCTTCGCCCGCCGACAGACACACCTGCCCGACCATGGCGGCCTGCTGGTCGCCGAGGATGCCGGTGACGGGTACCGGCGCACCGAGCGGGCCGTCGGCCGCGGTCAGCCCGTAGGGCTCCGACACCGACGACGACGCGATGGTCGGCAACATCTGGCGTGGAATCCCGAAGAACGACAACAGTTCGTCGTCCCAGTCGAGGGTCTCGAGGTTCATCAGCATGGTGCGGCTGGCGTTGGTGACGTCGGTGACGTGCACGCCGCCGCGCGTGCCGCCGGTCAGGTTCCACAGCACCCAGGTGTCGCACGTGCCGAAGATCGCGTCACCGCGTTCGGCGGCCTCCCGCACGCCGTCGACGTTCTCGAGGATCCATTGGATCTTGCCGCCGGAGAAGTAGGTCGCCGGCGGCAGGCCGGCCTTGCGGCGGATGACGTCGCCGTGGCCGTCGCGTTCCAGGGCCGAGGCGATGCGGTCGGTGCGGGTGTCCTGCCACACGATCGCGTGGTAGTACGGGCGGCCGGTGTGCTTGTTCCACACCATGGTCGTCTCACGCTGGTTGGTGATACCGAGCGCGACCAGATCGGACGCCGACAGCCGGGTCTTGTTCAGCGCGGTCTGCAGCACCGAGCCGGTGCGCTCCCAGATCTCGACGGGATTGTGCTCGACCCACCCGGCCCGCGGCAGGATCTGCTCGTGCTCGAGCTGGTGGCGTCCGACCTCGCGACCTGAGTGATCGAAGATCATCGCCCGGGTGCTGGTGGTGCCCTGGTCGATGGCCGCCACGAATTCGGCCAATGGCCCGTCCTTCCGCTCAAAACACTGCATCCGCTGTCGGACATCACGGTAGGAGACGCAGGCCTGTCACGCGATGCATTGCGGCAACCGGCGCGGGCGCGTCAGACGCCGAATGTCAGTTCTCGCGGGCGCGGCGTTCGCGGTACGCCGCGACGTGCTGGCGGTTCCCGCAGTTCCCGGTGTCGCAGAAGATGCGGGATCGGTTGCGCGACATGTCGATCAGCACCGCGGTGCAGTCCGACGCCGCACACGTCTTGAGCCGGCGCAGTTCACCGGCGCGGATCAGGTCGGCCAGGGCCATCGCCATCTCGGCGCCCATGCGCTGGGCGAGCGGGTCCTGGTCGGCCGCCAGGTGCAGGTGCCATTCCGGCATCTCGGGGTGTCGCGTCAGCCAGGGGTTGGCGCGGGTGTCACTGAGCAGGGCGTTGACCTGGCCGACCACCGCCTCCTCGTCGTCCGCCGCGGCCCACAGCAACCCGAGCCGTTCGCGCAGGGCCTGCACCGCGGCCAGCTCCGCGGTGTCCCGGTCGCGCCGGCCCGTCCAGCCGAAGTCGTTCAGATACCCGTCGAGGGCCGCCAGATCGGCCAGTTGGTCACCGTCGACCCGGTCGCTGTTGATCAACACACACGCCGCGCGCAGCGTGAGCTCCGTGTCATGACTGAAATTCATTTGACTCGTTACACCCGCCCTCCGTAGCGTCATGACCAATCCCAACTTCACTCATTACATCATCGGAGGTGGCCCGTGACTTTGTCGAACGGCACCGCGGCCGGCCACTTCCGGACCGGCATGATCTTCGCCGTCGCATCCGCCTTCACCTTCGGGATGGCGGGCGGCCTGGGCAAGTCCCTGATCGAAGCGGGCTGGAGCCCCACCGCCGCGGTGGTCGCCCGACTGACCGGCGGCGCGCTCATCATGGCCGTCGTCGCGACCATCCTGCGCCGGGGCTGGGTACGCGAAGCCCTGAGCCACAAAGGGACGGTCATCGCCTACGGCGCCATCCCGATCGCGGGCGCCCAGCTGTGCTACTTCAACGCCGTCACGTACCTGCCGGTCGGCGTGGCGCTACTGCTCGAGTACGCCGCGCCCCTGCTGGTCGTCGGCTGGGTGTGGGCCACGACCCGGCGCCGGCCCAGCACCCTCACGCTCGCCGGCGTCGCGATCGCCATCGCCGGCATCACGCTGGTGCTCGGCCTGATCGGGCCTGGCAGCCACACCGCAGCCCAGATCAGCCTGGCCGGCATCGCGTGGGGCATGGGCGCCGCGGTCTGCGCCGCCTGCTACTTCGTCATGTCGGACAAGGCCAGCGCCGACGGCACCGGCCTGCACTCCGTCACCCTGGCCACCGGCGGCCTGATCGTCGGCGCCGCGGCGGTGGCGCTGCTGGGTGTCTCGGGCGTCATGCCGCTCACCTTCACCAGCCACACCACCACGCTGGCCGGCCTGACGACGTCCTGGCTGGTCCCCGTCATCGCCCTGGCCATCGTGCCGACCGCGCTGGCCTACACCTTCGGCATCATGGGCATCGCCCGCCTGCAGCCCCGGTTCGCCTCACTGGTCGGCCTGTCCGAGGTGATGTTCGCCGTCCTGGCGGCCTGGGCACTGCTGGGTGAGGCCATCACCGGCATCCAATTGCTGGGTGGCGCGGTGGTGCTGGCCGGCCTGGCGCTTGCCCGCCAGGGCGACCGCGGCGAAGCGACCTGGCATGACGATTGGCCCGACAGTCCGGAGGGTTTGCCAGCAGGTCAAACAATTGGCCGTAGCTGAGCCCCATATGTGAAGATGGCCCGCGTGACCTTGCTCAGCATGTCGGTCCGAGTGGCCGCAATCGCCGCCACCGTCATCTCCGGAACCGCGCTGCTGCCGTCGGCACCCGCCCAGGCGGACCCCTGCCCGAACATCGAGGTGATCTTCGCCCGCGGCACGCACGACGACCCCGGCATGGGCCGCGTCGGCTCGGTCCTGGTCGACGCCATCCAGCCGCTCGTCGGCAACCGCACCGTCACCGGCTACGCCGTCGACTACCCGGCGTCCTACGACTTCCTCACGGCGCAGGACGGCGCGACGGACGCGCAGAACCGCATCGCCTTGATGGCGCAGCAGTGCCCCAGCACCAAGATCGTGCTCGGTGGGTACTCGCAGGGCGCCGCGGTGGTAGACATGCTGGCCGGCGTTCCGCCGCTCGGCGACCGGGTCGGCGATGTCGGCTCGGCACCGCCGCTGCCCGCCGACCTCGCGAGCCGCGTCGCGGCGGCCGCCGTATTCGGTAACCCCTCAGCCAAATTCAGTCATCCGCTGGACTCCATGGGCCTGTTCTCGAACCGCTCGGTCGATCTGTGCCTGTGGGGCGACCCGATCTGCTCGCGCGGCCGAAACCCGTTCGCGCACTCGCGTTATGAGTCGTCCGAGTACATCGGGCAGGCCGCGCAGTTCATCGCATCCCGCGTCTGACCAGCCATTGAGCGTCTGTCACCCGAACCACATCCGGCCTCGCGGTTAGGATTCGGTGTGATCATCAGTGCACTGCGCCGGGCCTTCGCCGGCACCGCAACCACCGTAGTCATGGCCGGCATCACAGTGCTGACGCCGCCTTCATTGGGTGCCGTCGGCACCGCCGCCGCTGCCAACTGCCCCGACATCGAGGTGACGTTCGCCCGCGGCACGTCCGAAGACCCCGGCCTGGGCCGGGTCGGCGGGGCGTTCGTGAATCAGTTGCGCAACAAGGTCGGTGGGCGCTCGGTCGGCGCCTACGCCGTCGTCTACCCGGCGTCGTACGACTTCCTGGCCGCCGCTGACGGTGCCAACGACGCCAGCGCCCACATCCAGTGGATGGCCGAGAACTGCCCGAACACCCGGCAGGTGCTCGGCGGCTATTCGCAGGGCGCCGCGGTGATGGACGTCATCGGCGCCATCCCCGTTCCGGGCATCGGTTTCAACAACCCGCTGCCCCCGGAGGCCGCGGGCCACGTCGCGGCGATCGCGGTGTTCGGCAATCCGTCCGCCAAGTTGGGTCTGCCGTTGACGGCGAGCCCGGTGTGGGGCGGCAAGGTCATCGACCTGTGCAATGCGGGGGATCCGATCTGCCAGACCGACGGTCAGAGTGTGCCCGCGCACAAGACCTATGCAGGCGGCCCGACCAACGAAGCCGCCGGCTTCGTCGCCGGATTGTTGTAAGGCTGGCATCATTTCTCGACGAGACCGTCAATTCGTCGGGATACCATCGGATTTGTGATTGGCCGCCGGACGCTCTGTGTGCTGATCACCGCTCTGACTGTCGGCGCCGCCCCAATGTCGGTGCTACTGACTGACATTGGGGTGGCGAACGCCGCTGCCACGTGCGCTCCCGCAGAGGTCGTGTTCGCCCGCGGCAGGATGGAGCCGCCCGGCCCCGGACAGGTTGGCGCCGCCTTCGTCACCGCGCTGCGCCAGCTCCGCGGCCCGAATATCGGTCTGTACCCGGTGAATTACCCGGCGGACACCCAGGTCGACATAGCCGCCAACGACATGAGCCGGCGCGTGCAATGGCTCGCCCGCAACTGCCCATCGACCAAAATCGTGCTCGGCGGTTACTCATTGGGCGCCGCCGCCACCGATCTGGTTATCGCCGTGCCCATTTCGGCGTTCACCTTCAACAGTCCCCTGCCCCGTGGCGCCGATCAGCACATCGCGGCCGTGGCGCTCTTCGGCAATGGCTCCAACTGGGCCCTGCCCATCTCCGCGCTGAGCCCGACGTACCAGAATCGGACCATCGACCTCTGCCATTCCGACGACCCGGTCTGTAATCCGAGCAGCCCCTACAAATGGCGTTCGGAATGGCAGGATCACCTCGCGCCGGGCTACATCAAGTCCGGCATGGTGAACCAGGCCGCGAAGTTCGTGGCTGCGCGTCTGTGATCCGCCGCTAGACTCCAGCCATGACCCCCCGCTCCGTCATGACGTCCGTCCGGTCTGCCGTCGCCCTGGCCGGCGCGGCAGCATCGGTTGCCACCGGGGTGGTGGCGGCGACGGTCGTAGCCCCCGCAGATGTCATCGGTGCCGCAGCGGCAGACCCGTGCCCGCAGGTCGAGGTGATCTTCGCGCGCGGCCGCAACGAGCGACCGGGCGTCGGCCGCGTGGGCGGCGCATTCGTCGACGCGCTGCGCGCCAAGACACCTCTGAATGTCGGGGTCTACGCGGTGAACTATCCCGCCAACGTCGAAATCGCCCAGGGCGCGAACGACATCAGCTCGCGTATTCAAGACATGGCAGCGCGGTGCCCCGACACCCGGCTGGTGATCGGCGGGTACTCGCTGGGCGCCGCATCGGCGGCCGTGGCATTGACCTCCGACAACCCGGGCTGGGGATTCAACAGGCCGCTGCCGCCGGGGATGGACTCCCATGTCGCCGCGGTGGCGCTGTTCGGCAACGTCACCCACCGGATGGGCGGCTCCAACATCAGCCCGATCTACCTGGATCGCACCATCGACCAGTGCAACGGCGCCGATCCCGTCTGCATGGACGGACTGCCGCAGACCATCGCTCAACTACAGGGCGACTGGCAGAACCACCTGCAGGATGGCTACATCGGGTCCGGCATGGTCAATCAGGCCGCCGACTTCGTCGCCGCCCGCCTGGCCCCGCCCCCACCGCCGGCACCGTGAGCTAATCGAGGGTACGCAGATCCCGGGTGACGGCGATCCGGGACGCCAGCTGATCGTCGGGCGGGTAGTCCACCGACACCAGCGTCAGGCCCCGCGCCGGGGCGGCGGCGTACTCGCTGGACCGGCTGTCGGCCGCCAAAAGGCCTGCGATCCAACCGGGTTCGCGACGGCCCTCCCCCACGGCGAGCAATGCGCCGACCAGCGACCGCACCATGTTCCAGCAGAAGGCGTCAGCCGTCACGTGGGCGGTGACCAGATCACCCGAGCGCTGCCAGTCCAGCCGCTGCAGATCCCGGATGGTCGTCGCGCCCTCACGAAAGCGGCAGAACGCGGCAAAATCCTGCAGCCCCAACAACTCCTGCGAGGCGGCCGTCATGGCGTCCAGATCCAGCGGCCGCGGCCACGGTGTGATGAACCGGGCCTGTTGCGGCTCAACGCCATACGGCGCCAACGACAACCGATATTCGTAGTGCCGCCGCAGCGCCGAGAACCGGGCGTCGAAACCCGGTGCGGCCCGGACGATCTGGCGCACCCGCACATCGGCGGGCAGGAACCGCGCGAGCCGGCGCACCAGCGGCAGGAACTCGGGGTCCCCCGGCCGCGGCGAGCGCGGATAGGCGAAACTCAGTGCGGCAGAAGGCACGTCGACGTGTGCGACCTGCCCGGCGGCATGCACGCCGGTATCGGTCCGCCCCGCGGTGACCAGGCGCACCGGCTCACGGAACACCGTCGACAACGTCTCTTCGATGACACCGGCGACCGTGCGCTGCCCGGCCTGCGGTGCCCAACCGGCGAATTCGGTGCCGTCGTACGAGATATCCAGCCGTAAACGAACGTGCCCGCCATCGGATTCGATGGCGGGCACGTCGTTCACAGCGTGATTAGGACTTGGCCTCATCCTCGGTCGCCTCAGCCTCGGCCTCAGCGGTCTGAGCGTCGGCGATGCCCTCGTCAGCAGCCTCGACCTCGGCAACCGGAGCCTCGACAGCGGCTTCCTCAGCGGGAGCCTCGGCTTCGGCAGCCTTCGCCTGAGCGGCGGCCGCGCGACGGGCGCGGTCGGCCTCGGAGACGACGGTCTTCTCCCGGACCAGCTCGATCACGGCCATGGGGGCGTTGTCGCCCTTGCGGTTCTCGACCTTGATGATGCGGGTGTAGCCGCCCTCGCGGTCCGCGAAATGCGGTGCGATCTCGGCGAACAGGGTGTGCACCACGTCCTTGTCGCGGATCTTCTTCATCACCTCGCGCCGGTTGTGCAGCGCGCCCTTCTTGGCGTGGGTGATGAGCTTCTCGGCGTACGGACGCAACGCCCGGGCCTTGGCATCAGTGGTCTTGATGCGGCCGTGCTCGAACAGCGAGGTGGCCAGGTTGGCCAGGATCGCCTTCTGGTGCGACGACGACCCGCCGAGGCGAGCACCCTTAGTGGGTTTGGGCATTGCTACTTCTCCTAATTGGGGCCGGCCCCCGTATCAGGTAGGGCCGGGACGGAATTTCTTATTACAGCTGTTCGGTTTCGGCGTAGTCCTGGTCGGCGTCCAGGTCGTAGCTGGCATCGCTGTTCCAGGTGCCGGTGGCCACGTCGTAGCCGGCGACCTGCGACGGGTCGAACGTGGCGGGGCTGTCCTTGAGCGACAGACCCAGCTGGTGCAGCTTGATCTTGACCTCGTCGATGGACTTCTGGCCGAAGTTACGGATGTCCAGCAGGTCCGACTCGGTACGCGAGACCAGCTCGCCGACGGTGTGCACACCCTCGCGCTTGAGGCAGTTGTACGACCGCACGGTCAGCTCCAGGTCGTCGATCGGCAGCGCGAACGAGGCGATGTGGTCTGCCTCGGCCGGCGACGGGCCGATCTCGATGCCTTCGGCCTCGACGTTGAGCTCACGGGCCAGACCGAACAGCTCGACCAGCGTCTTGCCGGCCGAAGCCAGGGCGTCGCGCGGGGCGATCGAGTTCTTGGTCTCGACATCCAGGATCAGCTTGTCGAAGTCGGTGCGCTGCTCGACGCGGGTGGCCTCCACCTTGTAGGTGACCTTCAGCACCGGCGAGTAGATCGAGTCGACCGGAATACGGCCGATCTCGGCACCCGAAGCCTTGTTCTGCACGGCCGGGACGTAACCGCGGCCGCGCTCGACGACGAGCTCGACCTCCAGCTTGCCCTTGTCGTTCAGGGTGGCGATGTGCATGTCCGGGTTGTGCACCGTCACACCGGCCGGGGGCACGATGTCACCGGCGGTGACGGCACCCGGGCCCTGCTTGCGCAGGTACATGGTGACCGGCTCGTCCTCTTCCGAGGAGACGACCAGGCCCTTGAGGTTCAGGATGATGTCGGTGACGTCTTCCTTGACCCCGGGGACGGTGGTGAACTCGTGCAGGACACCGTCGATGCGGATGCTGGTGACCGCTGCGCCCGGGATGGACGACAGCAGCGTGCGCCGCAGCGAGTTGCCGAGGGTGTAACCGAAGCCCGGCTCCAGCGGCTCGATGGTGAACCGCGACCGGTTCTCGGCCAGCACGTCCTCGGACAGGGTGGGTCGCTGAGAGATCAGCATTTTTCTATCTCCTTCTCGGCACCCGCTATTTGATGCCGGTTGGTTGGTGCCCGCCCGGGATTGGGCGGGCCACCAGGACTCGAATTACTTCGAGTAGAACTCGACGATCAGCTGCTCGGTGAGCGGCACGACGATCTGGGCGCGCTCGGGCAGCTGGTGCACGAGGATGCGCTGACGCTCGCCGACGACCTGCAGCCACGACGGGACCGGACGGTCACCGGCGACCTCGCGAGCGATCTGGAACGGCAGGGTGTTCAGCGACTTCGGCTTGATGTCGATGATGTCGTACTGCGACACCCGGTAGCTCGGGATGTTCACCTTGACACCGTTGACGGTGAAGTGACCGTGGCTGACCAGCTGACGGGCCATGCGGCGGGTACGGGCCAGGCCGGCGCGGTACACGACGTTGTCCAGACGGCTTTCGAGGATCTGCAGCAGGTTCTCACCGGTCTTGCCAGCCTTGCGGTTGGCTTCCTCGTAGTACTTGCGGAACTGCTTCTCCATGACGCCGTAGGTGAAGCGAGCCTTCTGCTTCTCCTGCAGCTGGGTGCGGTATTCGCTCTCCTTGATCCGCGCGCGGCCGTGCTGGCCGGGCGGGTAGGGGCGCTTTTCGAACGACTGATCGTCACCGACGAGGTCGACGCCGAGGCGGCGCGACTTGCGGGTGGCGGGTCCGGTATAACGAGCCATTTTTCAAATCCTCCCTAGACCCGGCGCCGCTTGGGCGGACGGCAGCCGTTGTGCGGCTGCGGGGTGACGTCGGAAATCGCGCCAACCTCGAGGCCGGCGGCCTGCAGCGAACGGATCGCGGTCTCGCGGCCCGAACCCGGGCCCTTCACGAAGACGTCGACCTTCTTGACACCGTGCTCCTGCGCCTTGCGGGCAGCGTTCTCGGCGGCGAGCTGCGCGGCGAACGGGGTGCTCTTGCGCGAACCCTTGAAGCCGACGTGACCCGACGAGGCCCAGGCGATGACGTTGCCCTGGGGATCGGTGATCGAGACGATGGTGTTGTTGAACGTGCTCTTGATGTGAGCGGCGCCGTGCGGGACGTTCTTCTTTTCCCGGCGACGAGTGGGCTTGCCGCGCTTCGAAGCAGCGCCGGCTTTCTTGGTGGGTGCCATTTACTTACCTGGCCTTCTTCTTGCCGGCGATGGTGCGCTTCGGGCCCTTGCGGGTACGCGCGTTGGTCTTGGTGCGCTGGCCACGCACGGGCAGGCCACGACGGTGGCGCAGGCCCTGGTAGCAACCGATCTCGATCTTGCGACGGATGTCGGCCTGCACCTCGCGGCGCAGGTCACCCTCGACCTTGAGGTTGCCTTCGATGTAGTCGCGCAACTGGGTCACCTGGTCGTCGGTGAGGTCCTTGGTGCGCAGGTCCCGGTCGATGCCGGTGGCAGACAGGATTTCCTGGCTGCGGGTACGGCCGATGCCGTAGATGTAGGTCAGCGCGATCTCCATGCGCTTGTCACGCGGGAGATCAACGCCCATGAGGCGTGCCATCAGGCAGTGTTCCTTTTCGTTGCGGAGGTCTGATCCCAGTCCGTTCCCCGTCTTTTTCGGGGTCCGGCCTCCGTGCCGGACGTGGTTGAGAGCCGTATGCCCTCAGTGGTACTGGGAGGTCTGCATTCAGTTTTGGGTGCTGCTTGAGCTGATGCTCAGCCCTGCCGCTGCTTGTGCCGCGGGTCAGAGCAGATCACCATGACCCGGCCGTGGCGGCGGATCACCCTGCACTTGTCGCAGATCGGCTTGACGCTCGGGTTCACCTTCACGACTTAGCGATCCTTTTCTCGGTTCTGAATTGGTGGTGCTCGGGCGTTACTTGTAGCGGTACACGATGCGGCCACGGGACAGGTCGTACGGAGAGAGCTCCACTACGACACGGTCCTCCGGCAGGATGCGGATGTAGTGCTGCCGCATCTTGCCGCTGATGTGGGCGAGCACCTTGTGACCGTTCTCCAGCTCAATGCGGAACATCGCATTGGGCAGGGGCTCGATCACGCGACCCTCGACCTCGATGGCGCCGTCTTTCTTGGCCATACTCTTTGGTAATCCTCTGGTTCTTCGGTTTCGTATCTCATACGCCCGTGCTCGGCGCAGAGCCCACCCCGGCTACAAGAACGTGGACTTAATGCCAGGAAATTCCGGGGAACTTCAAAACAGAGCACGCAAAGAGCCGGCGCAGAAGCTGCACCGTTGGTCCACGATACCCGCTCGGACCCCAGGTACCAAAATCCGCGAGGCACCCCGGCAGACCCTAGGTGGGCGCATCGTCTTCGCAAGTCAGGGCGCATAATGAACAGCGATGACTGGACCCGCTTCCCCGGCTCGCAATCCGGTGATTCTCACCGTGGACGACGATCCCGCAGTGTCCCGGGCCGTCGCCCGCGACCTGCGCAAACACTATGGCGAGCGCTACCGGATCGTACGCGCCGAATCCGGACAGGACGCGCTGGTAGCGATCAACGAGCTGCAGCTACGGGGCGACACCGTGGCGATGTTCATCGCCGACTACCAGATGCCGGAGATGAACGGCATCGACTTCCTGGAACTGGCCATGGACGTGTTTCCGCTGGCCCGCCGCGTGCTGCTGACCGCGTACGCGGACACCCACGCCGCGATCAACGCCATCAACCTGGTCGACCTGGACCACTATCTGCTCAAGCCCTGGGATCCGCCCGAGGAGAAGCTGTACCCGATCATCGACGGCCTGCTGGAGGCCTGGCACGAGGTCGGCGACCGCGCCGTCCCGCACACCAAGGTGATCGGCCACCGGTGGAATCCCCGCTCGTGGGAGGTCCGCCAGTTCCTGGCCCGTAACCAGCACTACTACCGGGCGTACGCATCGGACGAGCCCAAGGGCAAGCAGCTGCTGACCGCTGCCGGCCTCGACGGGCTGGAGCTGCCGGTGGTGATCTCCGAGCAGGGCGAGACGCTGGTCCAGCCGACCGATGCCCAGCTGGCCGCGATGCTCGGCCTGGCCACCACCCCGTCGCTGGAGATGTACGACCTCGCCGTCATCGGCGGCGGGCCGGCCGGCCTGGCGGCCGCGGTGTATGGCGCGTCCGAGGGGCTGCGCACGGTGCTGATCGAGCGCACCACCACCGGCGGACAGGCGGGCCGCAGCTCGCGGATCGAGAACTACCTGGGCTTCGAGACCGGAATCTCCGGCGCCGAGCTCACGACCTCGGCGCGGCGGCAGGCCGAGCGCTTCGCCGCCGAGGTCATCACCACCCGTGAGGTCGTCGAGCTGGACGTCTCGTCGCTGGCCAGCAAGACGCTGACCTTCGACGACGGCCGGAGCATCACCGCACGGTCGGTCATCCTGGCCACCGGCGTCGACTACCGGCATCTGCAGGTCGCCGGGTGCTGGGAGGACCCCGACAGCGTCGGCAACAGCTACGTCGGCAACGGCGTCTTCTACGGCGCCTCGGTGTCGCAGGCCTCCGAATGCGCGGGCGAGGACGTCTACATCGTCGGCGGCGCAAACTCCGCCGGCCAGGCCGCGATGTTCATGTCGCAGCAGGCCAAGTCGGTGACGCTGCTGGTGCGCGGCAAGTCGCTCGAGGCGTCGATGTCCTACTACCTGATCCAGCAGATCGAGAACACCCCGAACATCAGCGTCCGGACCTGCACCGAGGTGGTCGACACCTGCGGCGAGGACGGGCACCTGACCGGGCTCTGGCTGGTCAACAACGCCACCGGCGAGCGGGAGCACGTCGAGTCGACGCGACTGTGTTGTTTCATCGGCGCCACCCCGCGCACCCAGTGGCTGGAGAACGCCGGCATCGCCCGCGACGACCACGGCTTCATCCTCACCGGCCCGGATCTCAAGGACGTCTGCGGCTGGAACCTGGACCGGCCGCCGCACCACTTGGAAACAAGTGTGCCCGGTGTGTTTGTTGCAGGAGATGTCCGCGCTGAATCGGCCAAACGGGTCGCAGCCGCGGTTGGCGAAGGCTCGATGGCAGTGATGCTGGTGCACCGGTATCTGGCCGAGACGTAGGAGGAGACCGGTATGGGCGAGACGTGCGCGCGAAGTGAACTGAAAACGCTGTTCCTTTTCGAGGCGTTGACCGACGAGCAGCTGGACACGCTGTGCGCCAACGGTCACATCGCGACGTTCGAGCCCGGCCCCGTCTGCACCGAGGGCGAACCGGCCACCTGCTTCTACGTCATGCTCGACGGCGAGCTGGTGATGTCCATGAAGTCCGGCGGCATCGACATCGAGACCAACCGCACCTCGATGCGCGGCGTGTACTGCGGCGCCTGGTCCGCGTACATCCCCGACGAGCAGCCGGTCTATGAGGCGTCGGTGCGGGTGACCAAGCCGTCGCGGTTCTTCGTCCTGGACGCCAACGCCTACGCCGACTTCATGCGCAAGGAATTCCCGATGGCGGTGCATCTGCTGGAGGGCCACAAGGTCGGCGGCCGCCGCGGGCGGCAGATCGTCGGCCAGCGCGAAAAGCTCCTCGCCCTGGGCCAGCTCTCGGCCGGCCTCACCCACCAGCTGAACAACCCGGCCGCCGCGACCGCGCGCGCCGTCGCCGACCTGCACGACCGCATCGGCAAGATGCGGCACAAGCTGGCCATGCTGGCCGACGGTCAGGTCAGCCCGCAGTCACTGCGAGTACTGGTCGGCATTCAGGAAGGCATCGCCGAGCAGGTGGCCAAGGCGAGGACGCAGGAGCTGTCGGCCATCGAGGCCTCCGACCGCGAAGACGCAATCGGCGAATGGCTCGAGGACCACGGCATCGCCGCCGCCTGGGACTACGCCCCCACCTTCGTCGACGCCGGCCTGGATGTTGCTTGGCTGGAAGGCATTTCGTCGTCCCTCGGCTGCGCCGATGCGTCCGCCACGCTGCAGGGCGCGCTGGGCTGGCTGAAGTACACCATCGACACCGAGCTGCTGATGTGTGAGATTTCCGAAGCGAGCAAACGGATTTCGACGCTGTTGGCCGGCGCCAAACAGTACTCCCAGATGGACCGTGCCCCGTACCAGAACGCCAACGTACATGAGCTGTTGCGCAGCACCCTGATGATGTTCGGCGACCGCATCGGCAAGGACGGCACCACCTGCGTCAAGGTGGTCAAGGAATACGACCCGGCACTGCCCGAATTGCAGTGCTACCCAGCCGATCTGAACCAGGTGTGGACGAACATCATCGACAACGCCCTGCAGGCCATGAAGGGCTGCGGCGTGCTGACGATCCGCACCAAGCGCGTCAGCGACGACACCGTCCGGATCGAGATCAACGACAACGGACCGGGCATTCCGCCCGACGTCATCGAGCGCATCTTCACCCCGTTCTTCACGACCAAACCCTTCGGCGAGGGCACCGGACTGGGGCTCGACCTGGCGTGGCGCATCATCTGCGAGAAGCACCACGGCAACATCTACGTCGAATCCAAACCGGGCGACACCACGTTCATCGTCACGTTGCCCGTGCACGCGCCGGCGCCGGAAGAGTTCCCGGCCGTGGCAGCGGGATAGTTCGACTCACGGCGCGCCGAACGGAATAGCCGCCCGCGCCCCAGAGTTGCCGCAAAGGTGACCAAACCAGACCTTGGGCGCTACGGCGTATTCGGGCGCGGCGCAACGCCGCAACAGGCAGCAGAAATCGAAGCGCTGGGCTACGGCGCGATCTGGGTCGGGGGATCCCCGCCCGCGGAACTGGACTGGGTCGAGCCACTGCTCGGCGCGACGGAGCGGCTGAAGGTCGCGACCGGCATCGTCAACATCTGGACGGCGGCCGCCGGACCGGTGGCCGAGTCGTTCCACCGCATCAACACCGCCTATCCGGGCCGGTTCCTCCTCGGCATCGGCGTCGGGCACCGCGAAGTCATCACCGAGTACAAGAAGCCGCTCGACGCGCTGAACGAGTATCTCGACAAGCTCGACGAGTACGGCGTGCCGAAGGAACACCGGGTGGTGGCCGCGCTCGGCCCGCAGGTACTGAAGCTCTCGGCCCGGCGCAGCGCCGGTGCCCACCCCTACCTGACCACCCCGGAGCACACCGCCCAAGCGCGTGAGCTGATCGGGCCGGACGCGTTCCTGGCGCCCGAGCACAAGGCGATCCTGACGACCGACGCGGACAAGGCGCGGGCCGTCGGCCGCCAGGCCCTGGAGCTTTACCTCAATCTGAACAATTACCTCAACAGCTGGAAGCGGTTGGGGTTCACTGACTCTGACATCGCCAAGCCCGGCAGCGACCGGCTCGTCGACGCGGTGGTCGCCTACGGCACCGTCGACGCGATCGCCGCCCGGCTGAAGCAGCACCTCGACGCCGGCGCCGACCACGTACCGGTTCAGGTGCTGACGTCGCCGGACAACTTGGTGCCCGCACTGACCGAACTCGCCGGCCCACTGGGCCTGCGGTAATTGGAGGGATCGACCATGAGCAAGCTGGACCTGGGCCGCGTCGGGGTGTGGACGTTCGGCGCCCCGACCCCCGAGCAGGCCGCCGAGATCGAGAAGCTGGGCTACGGCGCGATATGGCCGGGCGGCTCCCCCGCCGGTGACCTGGCTTTCGTCGAACCGATCCTGGCCGCGACGGAGAAGCTGCAGCTGGCCACCGGCATCGTCAACGTGTGGACGGCGCCCGCGGCGCAGGTCGCCGAGTCGTACCACCGGATCGAGGCCGCGTACCCGGGACGGTTCGTGCTGGGCGTCGGCATCGGCCATCCCGAGCACACCAAGGAGTACCGCAAGCCGTACGACGTCCTCGTCGAGTACCTGGACGAGCTGGACGCCGCGGGAGTTCCGGTGGCGCGCCGCGTGGTGGCGGCCCTCGGCCCGAAGGTGTTGCGGCTGGCGGCTGATCGCAGTGCCGGCGCGCACCCGTACCTCACCACCCCCGAGCACACCGCCGAGGCGCGCAAGGTCATCGGGCCGGACGCGTTCCTGGCGCCCGAGCACAAGGTGGTGCTGACCGACGGTTCGGCCGAGGCCACCGCGGAGGCACGGGCGATCGGGCGACAGACCGTCGACTTCTATCTGAATCTCACCAATTACCTGAACAATTGGCGCCGACTCGGCTTCTCAGAAGACGACATCGCCAAGCCGGGCAGCGATGCGTTGATCGACGCGGTCGTCGCGCACGGCACGCCGGACGCCGTCGCCGCACGACTCACCGAGCACCTCGACGCCGGTGCCGATCACGTGACGGTCCAGGTGCTCGGCGGCTGGGACAAGCTGGTGCCGACGCTCACGGCGCTGGCCGGTCCGCTGGGCTTGCGCGGATAGCCTGGCGCTCAGCGCTTTTGGCCTTGACCATCCTGCGGGCCGTCCTGCTTGTCGTGGTGCTGCCAGATGCGGCGCGGCCAGTTCCAGTGCGGCCCGTGCGTCGGCTTCGGGGTCTCGGCGGCAGGCGGCACGACCACCGGCTGCGCAGGCGCGATGGCCTTCGGCGGGACGACGACGGGCGCGCTGACCACACTGGGGACCGGCGCCGGTGCCCGAGTCGCCACATGGTTGGCGGTCGGCATCGGGGCTGGAGCCGGAGCCGGGGCGACATACGGAGTTGACCGGGTGTGGTCGACGACGGCCAGGGGTGTCGACGGTTCGTCGTTGCCGCCGAGCAGAATCGCACCGACCGCGGCGGCGACGGTGACCCCGCCGAACACCATCGCGACGAGCGCGACCCGCAGGGTTCTGGGTGTCCGCGTCGCGGCGAGCGGTGCGGCGGGAATCAGGTTCGGCGCCAAAGGTTCTTCGGCTTCTTCCGGTTCGGTCAGTGACCAGGCCAGCGCTCCGAACGGCATCGTCGGCATCCCATGGAGGGTTCCGCTGGCCGGGTCAGACGAGTACTCCAGGTTCGGCATTGTGGCGGTCATGGCAGTGGACATGGCGTGCTCCTGTGTCGTTCTTGCTGTCCCGGATGGGCGGCTCTCACAGGTAGGAGTCGCGCGGCACCCACGGCGGGACAACTTTTGGCGGGTTGCTTCTTCGCAGTTCGGAATCGGCTAGTAGATGACCGGCGGCTGCGTCGTCGTCACCGGTGCCGGCTCGATGGGGCCGACGTCGATCGGGGGCAGCGGCCGCGGCCGGGGCGGCTTGGGTGTGCCGGACGGTGTCGTCGGGGTCGGCGACGGAAGCGGTTCGGTGATGACGGGCGGCGCCTGACTGGGCGACGGCTGTTCCGAGACCACGGGTGGCCGCGGGCGGTGCGGCGGCAACGGTCGCGGCGACGGCTGAGGTGTGACGACGGGCGCGGCCGGCGGTAGCGGTACCGGCACCGGCGACTGCTGTGGCGGCGGCACCGCCCGGGGCGGCGCGGCCGTCGTCGGCTCGGGCGGAGCGGTGACGACAGCGGTCGGGCTGGGCGGCGGCGGAGGCGCGGCGGTGGTGGTCACCGGGTTTTCGGGCGTGGTGCTGGGCGGCGCGGTGACAGAGGTGGTGACGCCTTTCGGGGCGACGGGCGCGTTGGTTTCGTACCGCCAGGCGATGGTCAGCGCCAGCACGATCAGCGGAATGCCGATCAGCAGCGACATCGTCAGCATCACGCGGCCGTTGGGCGACGTGGCGGCAGGTTCCGCGTCGAGGACGTCGGCCGCGGCGAACTGTTCGGTCGGCGCATCCGGCAGCGCCGTCTGTGCTTCGGTGGGTGCGCTGCCGAGATCGGTGGAGGCCGACGTCAGCTGAATCCGATTCAGCGTGCGGTCCCGCAACCAGGTCGGCGCAGGGATGAACAGCGGTGTGCCGCCGAGCAGCGCGACCGGGTTGACCATGCGGCGCCGGTCCTGATCGCACATCGGGCAGCTTTCGATGTGCCGGGCGATCCGCTTGCGCATCAGGATGGTGAAGGTCCCGTCCCACCCGGCGAGGATCGCGCCCAGCTCTCCACAGCTGTTGCCACTCTGCCCGCGGCGGGCGACGAGCAGCGCGCCCAGCGAGCGCTCCATGGTGTCGCGCAACCGCTGCATGATCTTCTTGGCACTGGCGGTACTTACGCCGAGGGCCTCGGCGAGTTCGGGCCCCTCCAGTCCGTGGCGATAGCCCAGCTCCAGCACCGCGCGGTCCCGGTCGGACAATCCGCCGGCGGCCTCGGCGACCAGTTTGGCCAGTTCGTTGCGGGCCGCCAGGGTGTCGGGTCCGGCGTCCCCGGACGCCTCGTCGGGCAGTTCTTCTGACGGTTCTTCGCGGCGCCGCTGCCGGATGCGGCGCAACGCCTCGTTCCGGGCGATCGCGTACAGCCAGGGACGCAGCTTGTCGGGTTCCCGTAGCTTGTCCAAAGCTGTTGCGGCAGTGCAGAACACGTCCTGGACGCAGTCCGCGGCAGCATCGCGGTCCCGGACCATGCCGACGCAAAAGTCGTGGAGCCGGTCGGCATAGCGGTCATAAATACCGGCAAATGCCATGCGGTCTCCGGAGAGGGCGGCGCCGACCAAGTCGGCGTCGCTGACAATGTCCCAATCTGGCACTGCGGTCATGAGACGGGCTCCCGTACCGGATCGATCGCCGGTATGCACTGATGCTAATCCGGCGAAGGCGAGGTGGTTTGCCGAATTAACGAGCATCGGCGTTGGCTTCAATGAGGAGAACGAGAGCAGACCGGACCCGGTTCAACACCAGACCCGGCTGCGTCTCGAATCCGCGTGGGCGGTGTGCCATCACGGCCAGTCAGTGCTTCTTGTGATCGGAGTGCTTCCAGTCCCAGTCGTACCAGTGCCAGTAGTAGTGGCAGTGCTCCCAGTCCCACCAGGCCCACGAGCAGTAGTCGTGGCCCCAGGTCTGTGGTGCGGGGATGGACGGCTGGGCTTGGGCGGTGCCCGCCGTCAGGCCCATGCCGGCCAGGGCCATGCTGCCGGACAGCAGCGCGGCCGCGGCGGCCCGCTTCGCGAGGGACTGCCGCTTGGCAGGGTTGTTGTTGCTCATTTCGTGCTCCTTGGTTGGTGTCGCAGGCGCCCCGTGCGGGCTCTGTCATAGGTAGGAGCGCGACCCCCGGACACCGGGGACACTTTTTTCGGAAGATTCCGAATCGCCGCGAAAAACTTGTCAGACTCTGCTGCCGGCAGTGCTCATACCAGCATGAGCAACCATTCACCCACCCCGTGGAACCCCGACACCGACAACACCATCGCTGCCGACGCCGTAGCCGCCGGCCCGCGTTCGGTGACCTTCCCCCGGCTCGCGTACAGCGACCAACTCGCCCTGCCCGATGCACCGGAGGACGACGTCACCGTCGCCGTCGGCACCGACGACGGCCGCTGGGCCCGGCGCCGCGTCGCACTTGCCTTGGGCGGCGCGGCCAGCGTCATCGTGGCGTCGGCCGCCGTGGCCTTCACCGCGATCAGTTCACTCGACGCCGGCACCTCGGTGGCACCGGCCGGTGGTTCGACTGCCGTGCCCGCGGCCGCGCCGGCCGTTCTGGTGCAGCCGCCGGCGGCGCTGCCCGCGCCCTCTGCCCCGCAGGCGGCGCCGGCGGCGCCGGTGATTCCCGACCACGTGCCGGCGGCCGCGCCCCAGCGACCGGCAGCACCCGTCGTCGTCACCGCGGCGCCGGCGGCCGTTCCCGCCCCCGAGGTCGTGCCACCGGCTCCCGCACCAGAGGCGATCCCGGAACCGCCCGCGCAACCACTGCCCACGTTCCCGCCGATCGTCATCAACCTGCCGGCGCCGCCGGCCGCACCGCCGAAGGAGCCGGCACCCGCTCCCAAGCCCGATGGCCCGGTATTGAAGGGCCCGCTCGCCATTCCGAGCCCCGGCAAGACCCCGCCGATCAACCCGAATCTGCCCCTGGATGCCGGCTGACGTCCGGTAGACGCAAACGCCCGCCACGGTGGTATCCCCCACCGCGGCGGGCATTTTCGCGTTGACCCTGTATTGACGGCGCGATTGTTCGAGTGGCCTACGCCGTCACGACAGGATCAACGACTCTGCGCGACGCAACCACGCTGACCCTGCACTCAGGGCGCAGTTGTTCGAGTGGCCTACGCCCTCACGTCAGGGTCAACGACTCTGCGCGCAGCAGGTCTATCTCCGGCCACCGGAACCCGGATCACCGGTGGGAGCAGGCGGCGCCTCGAACGAGGGCGGCGCAACCGACATCGGCGGCCGCGTCACCGGTCCGGGCCGGCTGGCCGTGCGATCCGGCGGCGCCGGGTGCGGTGCCGGCATCGGTTCGGCGGCCGGC
This sequence comes from Mycobacterium sp. UNC410CL29Cvi84, assembly GCF_000686745.1. NCBI lineage: Bacteria > Bacillati > Actinomycetota > Actinomycetes > Mycobacteriales > Mycobacteriaceae > Mycobacterium > Mycobacterium sp. UNC410CL29Cvi84. The sequence goes on along the minus strand of NZ_JMLM01000008.1, from coordinate 183,264 downwards.
AATTCCTGCTGCGGCTGCTGACTCGGTGCCACCACCGGCGGGAAAGATTTGGTCGAGACTCCGGGCACCTGCGTCCCCGGCTCGCTCGACGGCGGCGGCGCGCTGCGCGGCGTGCTCGGCGGAGCGGAAAGCGGCGTCGTCGCAGGCGTTTCCAGCGGAGCCGTGATGCCGCTGTCGACCGGTTCGCGGCCGTGGCGGCCCGGCCCGGCCAACGTCCAGACCAGGCCTGCCACCAGCAGTACCAGCGCGCCGGCAGCCAGGCTGATCGGCAGGACGAGCCGGCGGCGCCGGTCCTCCGCCTGCGGGGTTACGGCACCCGCGCCGGTCCCCGTATCGGCGCCGTCGACCAAATCGGTTGTCCGGCAGACCAACTGGATGTCGGCCAGCGTCGTATCCCGGAGTTCCCTCGGGGCCGGGATGAAGGGCATGGCGCCGAGCAGCGCGGCCGGACTCACCCGGCGGCGCCGTTCGGATTCACATTCAGGGCACGATTCGATGTGCCGGGCGATGCGTTTACGCATCAGCACCGTCATCGTGCCGTCCCAACCATCGAGCACCGCGGCCAGCTCCGGGCAGCGCGCCGGATCCTGGCGCGTCTGCCGGGCCACCAGCAGCGCACCGAGCGAGCGGCCGACCATCTCCCGCGCCCGATGCGTCAGGGTGTTGGCGGTCGCCGGGCTGACGCCGAGAGCCTTGCCGAGTTCCGGTCCGTCGAGGCCGTGGCGGTAGCTCAGTTCGATGACCTCACGGTCGCGGTCCGAGAGACCGCCGCAGGCCTCCCGGATCAATTGGGCCAGGTCGTCCCGCTCGGCGAGCGCATCTGGACCGGCCTCGGCCGATGCACTGTCGAGGTATTCGTCGTCAGCCGGTTGTTCGAGCTTGCGGCGCTGAATGTGCCGCAGGGCCTGCGAGCGCGACACCGCGTACAACCACGGGCGCAGCTTCTCGGGCTGACGCAGTTTCGACAGCCCGGTCGCCGCGGTGCAGAACGCCTCGTGCACACAGTCGGCAGCGGCGTCACTGTCACGGACCATGCGCACGACGAAGTCGTTGAGCCGGTCCGCGTAGCGGTCGTAGATCGCGGCGAATGCCGCGCGGTCGCCCGAGGCGGCCGCGCGGGCAAGTTCCTCGTCGGGTGCTTCGTCCCAATCGATAAGCGCGCTCATCGGCAGGGTTCTCCCCTGATCATCAGTAGTAGTAGGCCGGGTAGGAGCCGGTGTCGCCGTTGTCGCAGTTGACGTTGATGTCCCAGAACCGGTTCAGCGGAATGCCCGGGACGAAGAAGCCCGCCTCGCCGGCGGAGTTCTGGTAGGCCCTCGTGGTGAACCAGTCGGAGGTGTAGGTGCACCAGGTGCCTCCGCTGCCACCGCTCCAGCCGATCCAGATGCCGCCGTAGTGCGGCACCGGATTCACGCCCAAGGGGTTCGCGTGCGCGGTGCCCGCGCCTGCCAGAGCTACCGGGACCGCCGCCGCAGCAGCAATTCCAGCAACGAACTTTTTCAGCTTGGTAGCCATTGTGCTCCGCCTTTCCTCGGCTCGGCCCGGATGGCCTCGCCTGTATGTAGGAGCATCTCGCCGTATCAATCCTGACAAGTTTTTCCGAGTTTGGTCTACGCATCGGCAAAGAAGTCCGGCATTTCCGAAATCCTGCTGAGCAACCGCGTCGGCAACCGCACGCGGAACCCCGTCAGCAAACCCCTTGCCAACACCGGTTCCGAATTACTAGGATATGCAAGTATCTCGCCTCGAGCCGAGAACCCGAACTCTGCACACCTTGGACGGATGTCATGACCACCCAGATTCCGCATTTCATCAACGGCCGGCGCACCACCGGCGAATCGACCCGCACGGCCGACGTGCTCAACCCCAGCACCGGCCAGACCCAGGCCCAGGTGCTCCTGGCGTCAGCCTCCGACGTCGACGCCGCCGTGGCGGGTGCCGTTGTCGCGCAACGGGAATGGGCGTCGTGGAACCCGCAGCGCCGGTCGCGTGTGCTGATGAAGTTCATCGACCTGGTGAACCAGAACAAGGACGAGTTGGCCCGCCTGCTCTCGCTGGAACACGGCAAGACCTTCGAGGACTCCCTCGGCGACATCCAGCGCGGCGTCGAGGTCATCGAGTTCGCCGTCGGCATCCCGCACCTGATGAAGGGTGAGTTCACCGAAGGCGCCGGCGCCGGCATCGACGTCTACTCGATGCGCCAGCCGCTCGGCGTCGTCGCCGGCATCACGCCGTTCAACTTCCCCGCCATGATCCCGCTGTGGAAGGCCGGGCCCGCGCTGGCCTGCGGCAACGCCATCATCATCAAGCCGTCCGAGCGCGACCCCTCGGTGCCGCTGCGCCTCGCCGAGCTGTTCATCGAGGCGGGCCTGCCGGCCGGTGTCCTGCAGGTGGTCAACGGCGACAAGGAGGCCGTCGACGCCATCCTGCAGCACCCGGACATCAAGGCCGTCGGCTTCGTCGGCAGCACCGACATCGCGCAGTACATCTACTCGAACGCCGCCGCCAACGGCAAGCGCGCGCAGTGCTTCGGCGGTGCCAAGAACCACATGGTCGTGATGCCCGACGCCGACCTGGACCAGGCCGTCGACGCACTGATCGGCGCCGGCTACGGCAGCGCCGGCGAGCGGTGCATGGCGATCAGCGTCGCCGTCCCGGTCGGCGAAGAGACCGCAAATCGCTTGCGCAACAAGCTCGTCGAGCGCGTCAACCAGCTGCGCGTCGGGCACAGCCTGGACCCGAAGGCCGACTACGGCCCACTGGTCACCGGTGCGGCCCTCGAGCGGGTGCGGGGCTACATCGCCCAGGGCGTCGACGCCGGTGCCGAGCTCGTGGTCGACGGCCGCGAACGCGCCAGCGACGACCTCACATTCGACGATGCCGACCTGTCCGGTGGCTTCTTCCTCGGCCCCACCCTGTTCGACCACGTCACCCCCGACATGTCGATCTACACCGACGAGATCTTCGGCCCGGTCCTGGTGATCGTCCGCGCCCACGACTACGAGGAGGCCCTGCGCCTGCCGTCGGAGCACGAGTACGGCAACGGCGTCGCGGTGTTCACCCGCGACGGCGACACCGCCCGGGATTTCGTCTCGCGCGTGCAGGTCGGCATGGTCGGCGTCAACGTGCCGATCCCAGTTCCGGTGTCCTACCACAGCTTTGGCGGCTGGAAGCGGTCCGGCTTCGGCGACCTCAACCAGTACGGCACGGCATCGATCCAGTTCTACACCAAGGTCAAGACCGTCACCGAGCGCTGGCCGTCGGGCATCAAGGACGGGGCCGAGTTCTCGATCCCGACCTTCAAGTAAGGGCCGGCGTTGAGCATCGACCTTTTCGGACTGGACGACGACGAACGCGTGATCGCCGAAACAGCGGCCGCGTTCGCCGAAAAACGGCTGGCCCCAAATGCTTTGGCGTGGGATGCCGATGACCACTTCCCCACCGACGTCCTGCGGGAAGCGGCCGAGCTGGGCATGGCGGCCATCTACTGCAACGACGACGTGGGCGGCAGTGGGCTCCGCCGGCTGGACGGCGTGCGCATCTTCGAACAGCTGGCCACCGCCGATCCGACGATCGCGGCGTTCCTGTCGATCCACAACATGTGCGCGTGGATGGTGGACAGCTACGGCACGCCGGAGCAGCGCAAGACCTGGCTGCCGAAGCTGGCTTCGATGGAGGCCATCGCCAGTTACTGCCTCACCGAGCCGGGTGCCGGCAGCGACGCCGCGGCCTTGCGCACCAAGGCCGTTCGTGATGGCGACCACTACGTGCTCGACGGCGTCAAGCAGTTCATCTCGGGCGCGGGCGTCTCGGACGTCTACGTCGTGATGGCCCGCACCGGGGCCGACGGACCACGCGGCATCTCGGCCTTCATCGTCGAAAAGGACACGCCGGGACTGAGTTTCGGCGCCAACGAGGAGAAGATGGGCTGGCATGCCCAGCCCACCGCCCAGGTGATCCTGGAAGGCGTGCGGGTGCCCGCCGAGGCCATGCTCGGCGGCTCGGACGGCGAGGGCACCGGCTTCTCCATCGCGATGAACGGCCTCAACGGTGGCCGCATCAACATCGCCGCCTGCTCCCTGGGCGGCGCGCAGGCCGCCTACGACAAGGCGCTGGGCTACCTGGCCTCGCGCGAGGCGTTCGGCGGGGCACTGATCGACGAGCCGACCATCCGGTTCACCCTCGCCGAGATGGCCACCTCGCTCGAGACCTCGCGAAACATGTTGTGGCGGGCGGCAACCGCGCTCGACACCAACAATCCGCGCAAGGTCGAACTGTGCGCCATGGCCAAGCTCCATGTCACCGAGGCCTGCTACACGGTGGCCGATCAGGCGCTGCAGTTGCACGGCGGCTACGGCTACCTGCGCGAGTACGGGCTGGAAAAGATCGTCCGCGACCTCCGGGTGCACCGCATCCTGGAGGGGACGAACGAGATCATGCGCGTGGTCATCGGCCGGGCAGCTTCGGCTGCCGCACGTAATTGAGCGATTTGTGCACGAAAATCCGCGGTGAGCGCGAGAAATCGTGCACAAATCGCGGAGAACTAGGGAGGACAGACTGATGGCGACGATTGCATTCCTGGGCCTGGGCCACATGGGCGGCCCGATGGCGGCGAACCTCATCGCGGCCGGGCACACCGTGCACGGCTTCGACCCCGTCCCGGCCGCGGCGCAGGCAGCGCGCGACCACGGCGCGACGACCTTCGACAGCGGCCCCGAGGCGGTGGCCGGCGCCGACGTCGTCATCACCATGCTGCCCAACGGCGACCTGGTGAAGAGCTGCTACGCCGACGTCCTGCCCGCCGCGGCCCCCGGCGCGCTGTTCATCGATTCGTCCACCATCTCGGTCGACGACGCCCGCGAGGTGCACCGCCTGGCCGGCGAGCACGGCTTCGCGCAGCTGGATGCCCCGGTGTCGGGCGGCGTGAAGGGCGCGACGGCCGGCACGCTGGCGTTCATGGTCGGCGGCGAGCCCGAGGCCTTCGAACGCGGACGCGCGGTGCTCGAGCCGATGGCCGGCAAGATCATCCACTGCGGCGACTCGGGCGCCGGCCAGGCCGCCAAGGTGTGCAACAACATGGTGCTCGCCGTCCAGCAGATCGCGATCGGTGAGGCGTTCGTGCTCGCCGAGCACCTCGGCCTGGACAAGCAGTCGCTGTTCGACGTGATCACCGGCGCCACCGGCAACTGCTGGGCCGTGCAGGTGAACTGTCCCGTCCCCGGACCGGTCCCCAGCTCCCCGGCCAACAACGGATTCCAGCCCGGTTTCGCCACCGCCCTGATGAACAAGGACCTCGGTCTGGCGATGGCTGCGGTGCGCTCGACGGGGTCGTCGGCACCCCTCGGCAGCCACGCCGCGGACATCTACGCAAAGTTTGCCGCCGAGCATGCCGATCTCGACTTCAGCGCGGTAATCAATCTCCTGCGTCAATGAGGTCGCATCACCATCACCGCACGTCACAGTGGTATTCGTTAGTTAACTGTGACATCGCGCGCATTAGGGCATAGGATGCGTGGGTCGCACAGGGAGGATTCGCGCCGCATGACTTTCAAATATTCCGCCAAGGGGGCCACCGCCTCGGCTACCGCGATTGCTGTGGCGTTTTTCGGGGCGGGCGTCGCCTTCGCATCGCCCGGTCCGTCGAGCCCGAGCAACCCGGGCACCGACCCGGCACAGCCGACACAGACGCAGCAGGCCAGCAAGAACAACGAATCTGCCACGACGCCGTCGAGTGACGTGGGTACGGCCGGCAGCAAGACCGTCTCCAACTCGACCTCGAGCTCGACCGCCGGCCACACCGGCAAGACGGCGCGCAACAACGACAACGGCCTCGACTGGGGTGACGACTGGAGCCTGGGTGGCTTCCCGCCGATCAACCTGTCGAGCATGCAGCCGCCGGAGGCCACCGTCGCGGTGCCGCTGTCCCTCGGTCTGCCCGGCCTGAGCCTGCCCAGCCTGGTGCTCGACGCCGGTCTCGGCGGTCTGGTCACCGGCCTCGGGGCGCTGCTCTTGAACGGTGCCGCAGCCGCCGTGCCCGCAGGCGCGACGCTGGGGACGCCGGTCGCCGCTGCCGCAGCTCCGGCTGCGACCGCCGCCACGTTCGGCACCCTGTCCGCCGTCGGCGACATCGCCAAGGTCTCTTCGGCGGCCGCCGCCCCGGCGATCGCGGCTCCGGCACTCGCGGCACCGGCCGTGGCTGCCCCCAGCCTCGGCGGCCTGCCGGCCATCGGCGCACCGGCCATCGGCTCGCTCGGCGCGCTGGCCGCACCGAAGCTGCCCGGCATCGGTCTGCCGAAGCTCCCGTCCGCCGGTCTGCCGGAGATGCCGGACTTCACCAAGCTGGCAGCCCCCAAGCTGCCCAAGCCTGAGGACCTGCCCCACCCGGAGATCGGTCTGCCGAAGGCCCCGAAGGTCGGCCTGCCGGACATGTCGGACATCCCGCACCCGCAGATCGGCTTCCCGCCGCACCCGCGGATCTTCCCGAAGATCGGCCTGCCGAAGATCAGCCTTCCGTGGTTCTGAGCCGTTGAAAGAGGCGGGGCTCGGCGCCCCGCCTCGACAATTGAAAAGCTGTGAAGAACTGGTGGTCAGCCCTGGGCTGACCACCAGTTCTTGTGTAGGCGCTCGCACCCGGCGGCCAGCAGGCCGTCGTACTCCGCGCGCACCTGGACCGCCCCGGGGAATTCGTGGCCGGCGGAGTAGCCGGTGGTGACCACCAGCGTCGCCAGTTTGGCGGCGCGCGCCGCGCGGAAACCACGGACACCACCCGCCACCGCCAGCGCGCTCTCCGGTCCCAGCCCCAACTCCCACAGGGCGTGGCCGTGCAGATCCGGTTCCCGACTGGGCCGCGGCAGATCGTCGGGCGTCACGATGGTCTCGGCAATGCCGTCACCGAGGAGCTGACGGACCAGCGGCTCCACCCACGACCGGCTGCCGGTGCTGACCACAGCCACCGCCACCCCGGCGCCGAACAATCCGGCCGCCAGGTCGTCGAGGCCGTCGCGCGGGCTCACGTCACCGTCGAGGACCGACGTCTCGAACAGGTCGGTCTTGGTGCGGTACACGTGGGCCGCGATCTCGTTGCTGACCCGCCCGTATCCGCGCCGGCGCAATGCCGAGGCGACGCGGCGCTGTTCGTCGGCGATGCGGACCAGCCGGCCGTATTCGGCCACCGACCAGGAGATGTCCAGTCCGTGTTCAGCGAAGGCGGCGTTGAACGCCACGCGATGAGCGTCGCGCTCGACATCGGCCAGCGCACCGTCCAGGTCGAAGATCACCGCACGCAGCGGGTCGATCACGGCATGGGCCGGGCGCGCCACATCCCACCAGAACGTGCGCTCCACACAACTCACCGACATGAGTACAAGGGTGTCCCACGTCACATGTGCGGGGCCTCCCCCCAACGGGGGATTAGACGGGCGAGATTCGGGATGAACATTCCCGATGGTCCACAGCCGGTCCTCCCGACCAGCGCGGAATCGCCGCTCTAAGGTGATGCCATGAGCACCAGCGAGAAGCCGAAGGCGCATCGCGTATGACCACCAGCGAGAAGCCGGAGGCGCATCGCGCATGACGAGCGAGCCCGAAGCCGGCGCCGCTGCGCCGGTACGGCTGATCCTGGTCGACGACCACGAAATGGTCATCGAGGGGCTCAAGGCCATGCTGGCCGCGTTCAGCGACCGGGTGCGGGTGGTCGGCCAGGCCGTCGGGGCCGAACGTGCGGCCGCGGTGGTCGACGAGCTGCAGCCCGACATCGTGCTGTGCGACGTGCGGATGCAGGGCGCCAGCGGCCTGGACCTGTGCCGTGAACTGCGCGAACGTGCCCCGGACCGCAAGGTGGTCATGCTGTCGGTGTACGACGACGAGCAGTACCTCTATCAGGCGCTGCGGGTCGGGGCGGCGGGCTATCTGCTCAAGAGCATCAGCAGCGACGACCTGGTCCGTCAGCTCGAGTTGGTGCACGGCGGGGCGACGGCCATCGACCCGAGCATGGCCGCCCGGGCCGCCGATACCGCCGCCCGCATGCAGCGCGACGAGTTCTGGCCCGGCGCCCGGCAGGGCCTCACGCAGCGCGAGAGCGAAATCCTGTCATTCGTCGTCGACGGACTGTCCAACCGCGGTATCGCGACCCGGCTGGTGATCGGCGAGGAGACCGTCAAGAGTCACCTGCGGTCCATCTACCGCAAGCTCGACGTCAGTGACCGGGCCGGCGCCGTGGCCACCGCGCTGCGGGAGGGCATCTACCGATGACGCCGCGCAATGAGGTGCTGACCGCCGACCGCGAGCTGGCCCTGCTGCGCGAGCTGATCCAGGCCGCATCGAGCGGACCCGGCGTCGAGCCGCTGGCCGCGGCGGCCGCCCGGATGATCACCGCGGCCACCGGCACCGACGTCTGCTTCGTCCACGTGCTCGACGACACCGAACGCTCGCTGACATTGACGGGCGCCACCCCGCCGTTCGACCAGGAGGTCGGCAAAATCCGGCTGCCGCTGGGCGAGGGCGTTTCCGGGTGGGTGGCCAGCAACCGCGAGCCCGTCGTGATCAGCCACGACAAGGAATCCGACCCGCGCTACCGGCCGTTCGAATCGCTGCGCGGCAGTGACTTCGCGTCCATGGTGTCGGTGCCGATGGAGACCGACCCGGGCGGGCTGGTCGGCGTGCTCAACGTGCACACCGTCGAGCGCCGGGAATTCACCGCCCGCGACGTTGAGCTGCTGCTGGTCATCGGCCGGCTCATCGCCGGGGCCATGCACCAGGCCCGGCTGCACCGCCAGCTCGTCGCCCGTGAACGTGCCCATGAGAACTTCGTCGAGCAGGTCATCGAGGCCCAGGAGATCGAGCGCCGCCGGCTGGCCGGCGACATCCACGACGGCATCTCGCAACGGCTGGTGACGCTGTCGTACCGGCTCGATGCCGCGAGCCGGGCGGTCGGGACCGACACCGCCGTCGCGGCCGAGCAGCTGACGCTGGCCCGGGAGCTGGTGGACCTGACGCTCGGCGAGGCCCGCGCCGCCATCGGGAACCTGCGCCCGCCGGTCCTCGACGATCTGGGGCTGGCCGGCGGGCTGGCCAGCCTCGCGCGCTCCATCGGTCAGCTCGACGTCGACGTGGAGCTGACCGACGTCCGCTTGCCCGACCACATCGAGCTGGCGCTGTACCGCATCGCGCAGGAGTGCCTGCAGAACGTCGTGAAGCACGCCCACGCAAGCAATGCGCTGCTGAAGTTCACCGCCGACGCGGAGCACGCCCGGCTCGAGATCATCGACAACGGCACCGGTTTCGACACGTTCGAGCGCCCGCTGGGCGCCGACGAGACGGGTGGCTACGGGTTGTTGTCGATGGCCGAGCGCGCCGAGATCGTCGGCGGCCGGCTAAATATCCGGTCCCGGCCCGGCTCGGGCACCATCGTCACCGCCACCATCCCGCTGCCATCGACGACTTGATGACAATGGCCTGACGGTTGCTAGAAATCATCCGTCATGTATCTCGCGGCTGATTTGGCAAATTTTGACAACGCCCGAAAAATACCGAACCATCGTGGTTGACATGGGGGTGTAGGTGCGCACAGGCAACACAAATACGGTCATCGGCGCTGCTGCAGTCATCTTCGCTGTATTCGCCTATCTGGTGATCTTCGGTGACCATGGCACGTTGGCGGCACGTCTCACCAACGACACCGGGCTGACGGTCTTCAGCAGCCTTGCCTGCCTCGCCGCGGTGGCCGCCTACCGGGCCAACCGAGGCCGGCGACAGCGCGCCTGGCTGGCACTCGCGATCGGCATGGCGGGCTGGGTCGCCGGCAACCTGATCCTGCTCTATCACCACGCCGTGCTCGGTTCGCCGCCCGCGTTTCCGTCGGTGGCCGATGCCGCGTTCCTGCTGCTGCCCTGCTCTGTGGTGGTCGCGTCCGCCGGGAAGGTGCGGCCCGACCGCATGTCGGCACTGCGCCCCGTGCTGGACGGCGTCATCGTCGCCTCCGCGCTGTTCCTCGTGTGCTGGGTGCTGATCCTGGAAGACCTGTTCGCATCCACGCATTCCAGCTGGCTGGCGACCGCGGTGTCGGTCGCGTTCCCGATCTCGGACGTCGTCATGATCACGGTGGCGGTGTTGACGGTCAGTTCGACGGTACCGGGCAAACGCCAGGCCATCGTCCTGGTGTGCACGGGGCTGATCGTCGTCGCAGTGGCCGACAGCATCTGGATATACGTTCTGGCCCAATCGAATTCGACCAGTCCGGTGGCTGTCGTCGGCTGGGCCGCGGGCTTGGTGCTGTTCAGCGCCGGCGGGCTGATCGATGCGCGCAAACCGCCGTCGGCGACGGGGCGGAAACGGCAGGCCCTGTCCGATCCATTGCTCTGGCTCCCCTATTCGCCGATGGTGGCCGCAGTGGTCGTCGGGCTCATCGACCTCTGGCCGGTGACCAACGACAAGCCGGTACTGGTCGCCGCGTCGGTGCTCGTGATGACGGCACTGGTCCGGCAGCTGATCGTGCTGATTCAGAATCGGCGGCTGTTGTTCGACCTTGCCGACCAGACCCGGCGCGATCCGTTGACGGGGCTGGGCAACCGGCTGATGTTCAACGACCACCTCGATGCGGCCATCCAGTCACGTGGAGACGACCGGGTTCCGATCGCCGTGCTCGCACTCGACCTCGACGACTTCAAGATGGTGAACGACAACCTCGGGCACCCGAGCGGTGACGAGCTGTTGATCGACGTCGCGAGTCGGCTCAAGAACACGGTGCCGGCCGAGCACACCGTGGCCCGGCTCGGCGGCGACGAATTCGCCGTTCTCATCCGGTCGGCACCGAATGCGGCCACCACCATCGCCGAGCGGATCATCGAGGCGTTCGACGCACCGTTCTCGCTCAACAGCGAGAAGGTCTTCATCCACCCGAGTGTCGGGTTGGCGATCACCCCCGCCGACGAACCAGACGTCACCGCTGACGATCTGATGCAGCAGGCCGACATCGCGCTGTACGCCGCCAAGCGGACCGGCATCGGCGGCGTACAGACCTTCTCCGCGGACATGCGCCAGGTCTCGCCGCTGGACCTGCCGCAGCGGTGGAGCGACAGCGGGCGGATCCAGCCGCCCGCCCAAGCCGGTGTGCAACTGCTCGGGCAACTGCGCCGTGCCATCGGCGACTCCGAGTTGAAGTTGGTGTATCAGCCAAAAGTGCTGCTCGCCACCGGCGAGATCGTCGGTGTGGAGGCGTTGCTCCGCTGGCCCCATCCCGAGCTCGGCCTGCTGACCCCGTCCGAGTTTCTGCCGTTGATCCGGCGCAACGGCCTGATCGGCTCGGTCACCGACACGGTGCTCAAGCAAGCGGTCCTGGACGCCTCGACCTGGTTCGGGTCGGGATATCGCAATGTGCCGGTCGCCATCAACCTCTTCGCGCCGTCGCTGACCGACGTCGATCTGGCCGATCGGATCGGGGCCATCCTCGCCCAGCACTCACTGCCGCCGAGCGCCCTCACTGTCGAGATCACCGAGCAGATGCTGCTGTCGAACATGAGCCGGACGGAGGTGGTGATCGATCGGCTCCGGAAGTCGGGACTGCGGGTGTCGATCGACGACTTCGGGTCCGGCTACTCGACCATGAGTTACCTGCGCGACCTGCCGGTCGATGAACTCAAACTCGACCGGGAGTTCGTGCTGCCGATGACGCACAATCCCCGCGCCGCCGCCATCGTTCGATCGGTGATCAATCTGACCCACGCCCTGAACATCACGAGCGTCGCCGAAGGAGTCGAAGACGCCGCGACCGCCGAGCAGCTCTCGGCGTACGGGTGCGACATCGGCCAGGGCTACTACTTCGCCAAACCGATGTTCGCCGAATCGCTGCGGCCCCTGATCGAATCGCGGAATCCGCTGCGGCGCTGAGCCGGTCAGAAGTCGCCGGCGGTGCGGCGCAGGGTCTCGATCGCATCGACCAGCGCCGCGGACTGTTCATCGGACATCCCGACGTCGGCGAACACCTCCTTGTTGAGGGTCACCGTGGCGTCCTCGACCGTCGAGCGGCCCACCTCGGTCAGCCGCACCAGGGTGGTCCGCCCGTCGGTGGGGTGCGGCACCCGCTCGACGAGACCGTCGGCCTCGAGCCGCCGGATGGCATGGGTGACGCTCGTGACGTGCACCTGCAGCCGGTCGGACGCCTTGGTGATCGGCAGCGCGCCACTACCGCTGAACGCCAGCAGCCGCAGCAGTTCGTAGCGGGAAAAGCTCAGGTCATAGGGCCGCAGCGCAGTCTCCACGCGCGCCAGCAGAATCTGGTGGGCCCGCATCACCGACGTCACCGCGACCATGCCGTCGGCGACGTCGCCCCAGCCGGCCCGCTCCCAGTTGGCCCGGGCCCGGGCGATGGGGTCGCTGCTCACCGCTCATTCATACCGCACCGGACCCCTCGGCCGATGCAGTCAGGCCCCGACGCCCGTCCCGTCCACCGCCTTACGGATGGCCGCCAGCACCGCGCGCGACGACCTGCGGTCCCCGACGGTGATGCGGACGCCGCCGTCGGCGTAGCTGCGCACCCGCGGGCCGTCGTCGCCGAACTCCCAGGCCCGCGCCCCGCTCGGCAGATAGACGAAGTTGGCGTGACTGTCGGTGCAGTACACACCCATCGAGCGCAGCCGCGCCCGTAGAAACGCCCCTTCCGAGGCGATCATCCGGATACGTTGCCGCAGTTGATCTTCCGCATCGTAGGACGCGGCGACGGCCACCAGGCCGGTGATCCCGATCCCGAACGGCAGCTGCATACCCCACAGGTCGCGGGCGAGCGACGGCGCACACACGCCGTAGCCGATGCGCAGGCCGGCCAGTCCGTAGGCCTTCGAAAAGGTGCGCACCACAACCAGATTGGGATACCGCACCACGAGCGACGGGATGTCCAGGCACAGCTCGGGGGCCAGGAATTCGACGTACGCCTCGTCCAGCAGGACGACGGTGCCCGACGGCACCCGGTCCAGGAACCGGTACAGGTCGGCGGCCGACTCGACCGTCCCGGTCGGGTTGTGCGGACGGCAGATCACCACCACGCGTGCTCGCGCCGCGGCCGCCGCCATGGCGTCGAGGTCGTGGTGACCGTGCCGGTCCAGCGGCACGGTCACCGACCGCAGTCGCGCCATCTGCGCGAAGATCGGGTAGCCGTCGAAGGTCGGTGACGCCGTCACCAGCACATCGCCGGGGTGCGTGACGGCCTGCAGCACCTGCAGGATGACGCCCGTGGCGCCCGCACCGACGAGCACCTGGTCGTCGTCGACGCCGACGTGCCCGGCGATCAGCGACCGCAGCCGCTGCGGCAGGAACTCCGGATACCGGTTCACCACACCGATCGACGCGGTGAGCGCGGCCCGCACCGCAGGCAGTGGCGGGAACGGATTCTCGTTGAGCGCCAACGCCAGCGGGTCGTCCGCGGCGGGTAGCGAACCGACCGCATCGGCCAACGCGCACGTGGGCGTCATCGCTGTCCGCCCCAGCGCACGGCGGCCGCACCGGCGAAGTCACCGGCGTGCGCGAAGGCCGCCATCATCACGACGTCACCCTCGCCGACCTGTCCGTCGGTGATCGCCCGGTCCAGGTTGACGGGCACGCCGGCGGCGAACAGGTTGCCGCACTCGTCGAACGTGTCGCGGTGCTTGGACTCTGGCAGTTCCAGGGCCTCGCGCCAGTTCCGCAGGAACACGCGGTTCGGCTGATTGGTGACCAGCAGGCCGATGTCCTTGGGCGCCAGACCGATCCGGTCGCACACCGCGTACGCCACCTCGGGCACCTGACGATTGCCCCGGGCCAGCACCTTGGTGATCTTGCTCTCGGTGAAGCCGATGCAGCCCTCGCCGGGCCCGGCCTGCCACCATTTGCGCGGCGGGTCGACCGACATCGTCATGTCACCGGCGTATTCGCCGTAGGTGCGGCATTCGACGTCGAGAATCGGCGAAACATCAGAGGCTGCAACGAGTCCCACCGCGGCACCATCACCGGGTACCGACGCCTGCGCCTTGGGCCGGATGGTGACCTGGTCGAAGACCTGGCCCGCCGCGTTCTGCGCCACCGCCACCAACGCGGTACGCCCCTCCCCGGAGGCGATCAACTGCTTGGCCAGCTTGAGGCCCAGGATGAAGGCCGCGCACCCGCCGTTGTGCAGGTCGATCACCCAGTTCGGCTTCATGCCAAGCCGATTGGCCATACCGCCACCGCCGCCGTAGAACGGCATGTCGGGCAACTGGGTGTGGGTGATCAGGATGTCGACGTCGGCGAGGGCGTCGGAGCCGTGCCGGTCGACGAGGCCCGCCGCCGCGCGTTCGACCATGTCGATGGCCGTCTCGTCGGGTGCCACGTGGTGGCGGAACTTCGGCGCCCGGAACATCAGGTTGTCCCGCAGGTCGTCGGAATCGGCGAACTGCGCGTAGTAGTCGGCGCTGATCGGCTCGCCCGGAAGATAGGTCGAAACGTCGAGCAGGCTCACAACTGGTTGGCTCATGCGTGACTCACTTCATCCAGGCCGGGGTGATCGGCAGACCGTTGCGGTGCCGGTATTCGGCAATCGCCTTGAGGTTGTCCAGTTCCAGGCGGTGGCCCGCCCCGAACATGTCCCAGAAGTCCCCGACCCACACGGGTCGCTGTGCGGGCGCGGTCTCCGGGTAGGGGTTGTTGTCGTAGAACGGGTGGTGGCAGTTGGTCCACAGCACCACCGAACCCGGCTTGTTGAGCACGACCTGGGCGTCGACGACGCGCATCAGGTAGATCATCCAGAGGTGCCGGCCCTGGTCCCAGGCGCAGTGGTAGTCGACGGTCATCGCCTCGCGGTTCGCCACTGTGCGCGTGTAGATTTCGGTCTCCGAGCCCAGCCGGTCGTAGGCCAGCCAGAGGCCCGGTTCCTCGGTCTCGGTGAATCCGCGCAGACTGTAGGTCCACTCCTCGAGGCTGCGGGTGTCCGCCAGATACTCGAACAGTTCCTCCGGCGGGCAGTCGATGTAGTCGTTGACGGTGCAGTAGTCACCGAAGACGACGTCGTGCGGGTATACCGACCGCATCATCTCCATGATGATGGGCGTGGCCTTCTCCCGCGGCGCGTTCTCGATGCGGGTCACGCCGTCGATGGGTAGGGCGATGTCTTCAAGCGCGGGCAGCGACATGCTGGGAGCTCTCTTTCTGCGTCTGTTGTGTGGCGGTCTCGAGAAATGGTGCGAACGTGGGGATTTCGTCGGCGGAGCATTCGACGCTGACGACCGATGGCCCGTGCCGGCCGAGCGCTTCGCTCAGCGCACCGGCCAGCTGCGGCAGCTCGGTGACGTCCGTCGCGTGCAGGCCGGGGAACATCGCGGCCAGGCCGGCGCCCAGCCGGGCCGGGGTGAAGCGGTTGTAGCTGTAGCGGTCGCCGTAGAACAACTGCTCGCGGGTGACGCACATGGCGTGGGCGTTGTTGTTGAACAACACGAAGGTGATCGGGAGCCGGTACTCCAACGCCGTGTGCAGCTCCATGCCGTGCATGAAGAACGAGCCGTCGCCGGCCACCACCACGGTCCGGTACTGCGGCCCAGCGGTTTTCGCGCGGGCGAAGCACATGCCGATGCCGGCGCCGAAGCTGTACCCCATGCCGCCCATGCCGAGCGCCACCACGAAGCGGCCGGCCCGGCGCACCGGCAGCCCGTGCACCGTCGAGGCACCGGTGTTGCCGGCGTCGACGACGATGTCGGCGCCGTCGGGCAGCAGTTCGTCGAGCAGGGCGACGGTGTCGCGGTACCGGATGCCGGGGCCGTCGTGCGGTGGTGGCTGAAGTTCGGTGTGCGGCAGCGGGTCGAGGACCCGTAGCCCGTGGGGCCGGCCGGTGCCGGTCAACGATCGGGTCAGCGCCGTCAGCGATGCCCGCAGGTTGGTCGAATTCACGTGCGTGCTCGGCACATACGGACGTTCCGCGCCGAGCGAGACCGTCTGCACCCCGGCCAGCGCGCTGTCGAGGCCGGCGCGCGCCGTCACCGCCAGGCGCGTCCCGATCACCAGGCACACCGCGCTGCGGGAGATCGCGTCGACGACCCGCGGATGGCCCATCACGCCGGTGACGCCCAGCCACGACGACTGTCCCAGCCCGGGTGAGCCGCTGACGTCCTTGCCGTCGGGCACCGTGGCGACCCAGGCCCGCAGCACCGAGCGCAATTCCTCGAGCTCACGGCGGGCGTCGTCGCGGGCCACCTGCTCGCCGGCGATGATCGTGACCGGCCCCAGCGCCCGGCGCAGCACCTCGGCGATGGGACCCGGGTCAGCCAGCAACGAATCCTGCACAGCAGCAACCGGATTGACCACATCGATCATCGCCTGCTGGACGTCCTTCGGCAGCAGCAGTACCGCCGGGCCGCCACCGGCCGCCGCGGTCAGCGCCTCCGCCAGCGCCGGCACGATGTCCTGCGGTTCCGTCACGCGACGGCAGTACACCGACACCGCCGAGAACAACGCCACCGCGTCCAGCGATCCGGAACGTCCACTGGTGTCCTGAAAGCTGCCACGGCCGTCCATACCGGTCGGCGCCTGCCCCACCAGGGCCAGTACCGGCACCCGGCTGGCCAGCGATTCACCCAGTCCCGCAACGAGGTTCAGTGATCCGCCGCCGGACGTCGCGGCCACCACACCGATCCGGGACACCGCCCGGCTGTAGCCGTCGGCCATGGTGGCCGCGGAGAACTCGTGCTTGGCCAGAATCGCGGTGATGTCGTCGGACAGGAACGCCGCGTCGAACAGGTCCTCGATATTGGCCCCGTCGACTCCGAAGAAATACTCGATGCCGGACGCCGCAAGTTGCGTGATGATGTGGTCCACCACCCGATGCCTGCCGACCATCTGCCACCTGCTTCCGCTCGTCTAACCACAGACACGAGGCGGATGGGCGAATGGTTCAACGCCACCGAAAAAATCTAGAGATTGCGCTCCAGCAGCACCTTGCCGTTGTCGGCGGAAACCAGTTGTACCGCAGCAATTTCCGAAACCTGCATCGGCGTGTTACCACTCGGCAACGCGGTGGCACCAGACATGCCGAACCACGTGGCGATCTGGTTACGGCTGCCGTCGCGGCCCACCACGACCATACCCAGGTTGGTCGGAGGAGCGGCGGGTCCGCTGGACCAGTCGCCGTAGCTGCAGGCCATGTCGATCCGCGTACCCCAGCCGAAGCTGCTCAGCGCGATGGTGGCGTTGAACGGAGTGGGTGCCACGTGCTGCATGGGCAGCTGCGCCACCTGCTCCTGGCTCTGGCCACCGCCGAAGAAGTCGGGCCGGACGACCGCCACCGCACCGACTGCCAGCACCGCCGCGGCCAGGCCGGCCACCGCCGTCGTCACCCAGCGGGTCCGGCGCCGGCGCCACCGCACCTTGGCCAGTACCGAATCGAGCACCTCGGGCCGCAACGGCGGTTCCGGCTGCTCGGCACCGATCTCCTGCACGTCCGCCAAATCCAGCAGGCCCAGCAGGGCCGGCATGCCGCTCAGCTCACCGACCGCGTCCCGGCACCGGGAGCAGGTCTGCAGATGCGCTTCGTACTCGCGGCGTTCCGCACTCGAC
The DNA here is from genome assembly GCF_000686745.1 of Mycobacterium sp. UNC410CL29Cvi84. Taxonomy (NCBI): domain Bacteria; kingdom Bacillati; phylum Actinomycetota; class Actinomycetes; order Mycobacteriales; family Mycobacteriaceae; genus Mycobacterium; species Mycobacterium sp. UNC410CL29Cvi84. The sequence goes on along the minus strand of NZ_JMLM01000008.1, from coordinate 165,720 downwards.
AGCGAACCCAGCACGTAGGCGGCGTCCCAGGTTGCGTACCGGTCGCCGTCAAAGGGTCCGATGGACTCGACAATGTGCATGCTCACCGAGTCACCCCCATTTCCTGCAGATTCAGGCGCAGCGCCCGGACCGCGTAATGCAGTCTCGATTTCACTGTGCCCTCGGCGATCTGAAGCTCCGCCGCAATCTGCGCGACGCTCAACTGCCGGTAGTACGCGCGCTCGATCACGGCGCGATGGTCGACGGAGAGCTGGCTCAGGGCACCCCCGAGCAGCATCCGATCCAGTGCGGTGTCCGCCTCGTCGGTGGCGGCCGGGTCCGTCCGGTCCTCTGCCTCCACCACCTCCGACGACGTCGTCTCGTGCCGGCGCCGAGCGCTGCGCTGCTCATCGATGATGAGGTTGCGGGCGACGGTGTAGAGCCAGGCCCGCGGGGACTGGTTGGCGTCGGATACGACATCGGGGTGGCGCCACGCCCGCAGCAACGTCTCCTGCACCACGTCCTCGGCACGCGCCGAGTCCTGTGTCAGACGCAGGGCATAGCGCCAAAGGGCGCCTGCGTGCTCGTCGTAAAGCACCCGCATCATGGCGGCCTCCGGATCGCTCATGCACCAACCTCCGTCATTGACACGAGATCAGGGGCGATCCGGTTCACCGGATCAGTCGCGAAGCAGCGTCAAGATTCGGGGTCCGTCCTCGGTGACAGCAACGGTGTGTTCCCAGTGTGCGGCACGCGAGCCGTCCTTGGTGACGACTGTCCATTCGTCTTCGAGAATGACAGTCTTCGAGGTGCCCAGCGTCAGCATCGGCTCGATGGCCAGCACCGAGCCGGGCTCGAGGAACGGGCCCCGGCCAGGTGATCCCTCGTTCGGCAGGAACGGGTCCATGTGCATCTCTTGACCGATGCCGTGCCCGCCGTAGCCTGCGACGATGCCGAACTTGCGGTCGTAGCGGGCGGACGCCGCGTGGGTCCCCCGCTCGATGGCATGCGAGACGTCGGTCAGCCGGTTACCGGGGACCATGGCGGCGATGCCGGCCTCCATGGACTCACGGGTGGCGTCGGACAGCTTCTGGTCGGCGTCGATCAGCGGGCCGACACCGAACGTCACGGCCGAGTCGCCGTGCCAGTTGTCCAGGATGGCGCCGCAATCGATCGAGACCAGGTCACCGCTGACGAGCACCTCGTCGGCGGTCGGAATGCCGTGCACCACGCGGTCGTTGACCGACGCGCAGATGGTCGCCGGGAAGCCGTGATAGCCCAGGAACGACGGGATGCCGCCACCATCGCGGATGACGGACTCGGCGATCTGGTCGAGCTCGAGAGTGGACACCCCGGGCGCGGCGGCTTCACGAACCGCTTTCAGCGCGGCCGCCACCAGCGAACCGGCAGCGGCCATCGCGTCCAGTTCGCCGGGTGTCCGCTGGGGGACGACCTTGCGGCCGCGTCGGGGTAGACCAATCATCGATGACTACTTCAGCCGGATCGGCGATTCAGCTGCCGAGCGCCTGCAGGGCGCGGGCGAAGACCTCGTCCAGGCTGCCGACGGCGTCGACCGAGACGAGCTCGTCCCGGTAGTAGTCCAGCAGCGGGGCGGTCTCGTCCCGGTACACCTTCATGCGGTTGAGGATGACCTCTTCGGTGTCGTCGGCGCGGCCGCGGCTCTTCAACCGGGTCAGCAGCTCGGACTCCGACACGCGGAACTCCAGCACCGCGTCCAGCTTGAGGTTGCGCTTGGCCAGCATGTCCTTCAGCGCGACGGCCTGCTCGACCGAGCGGGGGAAGCCGTCGAGGATGAACCCGGCGGCGGTGTCGTCGGCGTCGAGACGGTCGTCGACCAGCGCGTTGGTCAGCTCGGCCGGGACCAGGTCGCCGGCATCGAGGTACTTCTTGGCCTCGACACCGAGCGGGGTGCCCTTGCTGATGTTGCTACGAAACAGATCACCCGTGGAGATCTGCGGGATGCCGAACTTCTCGGCCAGCTTCTCGGCCTGAGTGCCCTTGCCTGCTCCCGGCGGTCCCAGCAGAACCATTCTCATTTGAGGAACCCTTCGTAGTTGCGCTGCATCAGCTGGCTCTCGATCTGCTTCACCGTGTCCAGACCCACGCCGATCATGATCAGCACGGCCGTACCGCCGAATGGCAGGTTCTGGGCGCTGCTGCCGCCGCTCTGCAGGAACAGATTAGGCAACACCGCGATCAAACCGAGGTAAATCGAGCCCGGCAGCGTGATGCGGCTCAGGACGTACCGCAGGTAGTCCGCCGTCGGCTTGCCCGGCCGGATGCCCGGGATGAAGCCACCGAACTTCTTCATCTCGTCCGCCCGCTCATCGGGGTTGAACGTGATGGACACATAGAAGTACGTGAAGAAGATGATCAGACCGAAGTAGATCGCGATGTAGACCGGGTCGGCCGGGTTGGTCAGGTACTTGGCGACCGCCTTGGACCACCAGCCGTTGGACGCGTTCGGATCACCGGCGGTGACCAGCTGGGTGATCAGGTGCGGGATGTAGATCAGCGACGACGCGAAGATGACGGGGATGACGCCGGCCTGGTTGACCTTCAGGGGCAGGTAGGTCGAGGTACCGCCGTACATCCGGCGGCCCACCATGCGCTTGGCGTACTGCACCGGGATACGGCGCTGGCCCTGCTCGACGAAGACGACACCGACGATGATGATCAGCGTCGCGGCCACGACGGAGGCGAACACGACGCCGCCGCGGCTCTCCAGGATCGACTGGCCTTCGGACGGGATGCGGGCGGCGATGCCGGCGAAGATCATCAGCGACATGCCGTTGCCGATGCCGCGCTCGGTGACGAGCTCGCCCATCCACATGACCAGGGCGGCGCCCGCGGTCATGACCAGCACGATCACGACGAGGGTGAAGATGCTCTGGTCCTGGATGATGTTCAGGGTGCAGCCCTGCAGCAGATTGCCGCTGGCGGCCATCGCGACGATCGAGGTGCCCTGCAGAACTGCCAGCGCGATCGCGAGATAACGCGTGTACTGCGTCATCTTGGCCTGACCGGCCTGGCCTTCCTTCTGCAGCTGTTCGAAGCGCGGGATGACCACGACCAGCAGCTGCACGATGATGCTCGCGGTGATGTAGGGCATGACGCCGACCGCCAGCACCGACAGGTGCAGCAGCGCACCGCCGGAGAACAGGTTGATCAGCGAGTAGACCTGCGCAGCGTCACCGCCGCTGACCTGCTCGATGCACTTCTGCACGTTCGGATAGTTCACCCCGGGGGACGGCAATGCGGCACCGGCCCGATACAGGACGACTACACCCAGCGTGAAGAGGATCTTGCGTCGCAGATCGGCCGTCCGCAGGGACGAGATAAAAGCCGAAAGCACTCTTCCTCCTGCGCAGCCGAGCTCGGGCCGCGGCGTGCTGATGGGGCTGGTCAGGTCCAGCGTTTGGTTAATTCCGTGCGCGACCACAGCAGGTACCCGACCTGCCTGGACGCGCCGTCAAATCAGTCTCCGAGAATAACAGTTGCCGTCCCCGCGACCTGCATCCGCTCGGCGCCGGACCCTTCGTACCCAGCCCGGACACCTCGAAACGTGCCGCCACCCGGCATTTCTGCCGCGTTCAGGAACGGCGCGTACAGTCGCCGACAGGTTGTTACATGAGCTAACTACCGACCCGTTCACCGGGTGACCGACGACAGGAACGACGCGATGGCACGCACTGACAACGACACGTGGGACCTGGCATCGAGCGTAGGAGCGACCGCGACTCTGGTCGCCGCGGCCCGCGCTCTCGCCACCAATTCCGAAGACCCGATCATCGACGACCCGTTCGCCGCTCCCCTGGTCCGCGCCGTCGGGGTCGAGTTCTTCACCAAGCTGGTCGACGGCGCCGCCGATCCCGACCAGTCCAGCGCCGGCTACGGCCCGACCATGGCGCAGCTGACCAACGGCATGGCGGCGCGCACCCGATTCTTCGACGACTTCTTCCGGGACGCCGGCAAGGCCGGTATCCGGCAGGCCGTCATCCTGGCGGCGGGCCTCGACTCGCGCGCCTACCGCCTGGTGTGGCCGGCGGGCACCGTCGTCTACGAGATCGACCAGCCCGACGTCATCGAGTTCAAGTCCAAGACCCTGTCGGATCTGGACGCGGCACCGACCACCGAACGGCGCACGGTGGCGATCGACCTGCGTGAGGACTGGCCGGCCGCACTTCGCGCCGCCGGTCTGGACCCCACCAAGCCCACCGCGTGGATCGCCGAGGGACTGTTCGGCTACCTGCCACCCGAAGCGCAGGACCGGTTGCTCGACCAGATTTCCGAACTGTCCGCACCGGGTAGCCGCATGGGCGCCGAAGGCGTGCCGGCCACGCCGGACCTCGATGAGGACGCCGTGCGCGAGCGCATGAAGGCCGCATCGGAGCACTGGCGCGATCAAGGCTTCGATCTCGACTTCAGCGATCTGGTCTACCTCGGCGACCGCGCCGACGTGGACACCTACCTGCAGGGTCACGGCTGGCAGACCACCGCCGTCACCTCCAACGAACTGCTGGTCCGCAACGGCCTGCCGGCCGTCGAGGCCGACCCGAACGGCCAGCCCTCCATGGGCGAGGTCAACTACGTCACCGCAGTGCGCTGATCCTCATCTATCCCTACCGACGGACAGGACCTACCCGATGACCCGCACCGACAGCGACACCTGGGATCTGGCCTCGAGCGTGGGCGCCACCGCCACGATGGTGGCGACCGCCCGCGCCCTGGCGACGAAGGAAGCGGAGCCGCTCATCCGCGATCCGTACGCCGACCCGCTGGTGCGGGCCGTCGGGGTCGAGTTCTTCATCAAGCTGCTCGACGGGCAGATCGATCTCACCGGTGAGGTCGGGACGGCCGCCGCCATGATGACCAACCTGATGGCGGTCCGGACGAAGTTCTTCGACGACTTCTTCACTTCCGCCACCGCTGCCGGCATCCGGCAGGCCGTCATCCTGGCGGCGGGCCTCGACTCGCGCGCCTACCGGCTGGACTGGCCGGCCGGCACCGTCGTCTACGAGATCGACCAGCCCGAGGTGATCGCCGCCAAGACCGGGACCATGGCGCAGATCGGCGCCACACCGACCTGCGAACGCCGCACCGTCGCGATCGATCTGCGTGAGGACTGGCCGGCCGCGCTGCGCGCCGCCGGATTCGACCCCGCGGCGCCGACGGCCTGGATCGCCGAGGGGCTGCTGATCTATCTGCCGCCCGAGGCGCAGGACAAGCTGTTCGACAACATCACCGCGCTGTCGGCGCCGGGCAGTCGCCTGGCCACCGAATTCCACACCGACCACGGCGCCGGCATGCGTGAGCGCGGCGCGGCCATGAGCGAGCGGTGGCGCGGCGCGGGCCTCGACCTCAACCTGACCGACCTCTGGTACCAGGGCGAGCGCACCTCGGTGGTCGAGCACCTGGATGCCAGTGGCTGGAATACCACGGCCCGCCCTCGCCTTGAAGTTTTCGCCGAGTACGGCCGCCCCCTCGCCGAGACCGAAGACACCGCGGCGCTGCGTAATTCACTGTCCGTGACGGCCATCAAGAACTAGGAGTTGGAACCACATGACACGAACTGACGGAGATTCCTGGGACCTGGCCTCGAGCGTCGGGGCCACCGCGACCATGGTCGCGGGGCAGCGTGCCATCGCCCACCGCGAGCAGCTGATCGACGACCCGTACGCCGAGCCGCTGGTGCGGGCCGTCGGGCTGGACTTCTTCACCAAGGCGCTCGACGGCGAGATCGACCTGAGCGACGTGAACCCGGCCTTCACCCCGCGACGCGCGGCCGAAGGCATGACGGTCCGCACCCGCTGGTTCGACCAGCTGTTCCTCGACGCGGCGGCCACCGGCGTACGGCAGGCCGTGATCCTGGCCGCCGGTCTGGACGCGCGCGCCTACCGGCTGCCGTGGCCAGACGGCACCGTCGTCTTCGAGGTGGACCAGCCCGAGGTCATCGAGTTCAAGTCGACGACGCTCGCGAGCCTCGGCGCCTCCCCCACCGCGACCCGGCGCACCGTCGCCGTCGACCTGCGCGACGACTGGATGCAGGCGCTGCGGGACAACGGTTTCGACCCCGAGGCGCCCACCGCGTGGATCGCCGAAGGGCTGCTCATCTACCTGCCGCCGGAGGCCCAGGACCGGTTGTTCGACAACATCACCGCACTGTCGGCGCCCGGCAGCTTCGTGGCCACCGAGCAGGTCGGCGATCTGAGCTCCGCGTTCGACGACGAGCGCATGCAGCAGATGCGCGACCGGATGAAGGCCCTCGGTTCGAACATCGAGATGGCCGACCTCATCTACGAGGGCGACCGCAACCATGTCACCGATTACCTGACGAGCCTCGGCTGGGACGTCACCGCGCGGTCGGTCGAAGAGGCGCACGCCGACAACGGTTTCCAGTACCCGGACGACGAACTGTCCCGGGCCTGGACCCAGCTGAAATACGTCCGCGCGGTCCTGAACCGGAAGGCCTGACCGCGATGGCCCGGACACACGGAGACAGCTGGGACCTGGCCTCGAGCGTGGGCGCGACGGCCACGCTGGTCGCGACGGGGCGGGCGATCGCGAGCACCCACGAACACGGTTTGATCGACGATCCGTTCGCGGCGCCGCTGGTGCGTGCCGTCGGGATCGAGGCGTTCACCAAGATGGTCGACGGCGAACTGGACCTGGCCGTCCTCGACGCCGTCGCTCCGGATGCGGCGGCGCGGGCGCGCGCCAACATCGACGAAATGGCCGTGCGCACAAGGTTTTTCGACGACTACTTCATGGCCGCCGTAGGCGGCGATTCGGCCGGGGTCGCCGCGTCCTCGGAAATCCGGCAGGCGGTGATCCTGGCCTCCGGGCTGGACGCGCGCGCCTACCGGCTGGCGTGGCCCGAGGGCACGGTGGTCTACGAGATCGACCAGCCCGAGGTCATCGAGTTCAAGACCCGGACCCTGGCCGGCCTCGGCGCCGAACCCACGGCCGAACGCCGGACCGTCCCGATCGATCTGCGTGAGGATTGGCCGGCGGCGTTGCGTGCGGCGGGCTTCGACCCGAGCCGGCCGACGGCGTGGTTGGCCGAAGGTCTGCTCATCTACCTGCCGCCGGAGGCCCAGGACAAGCTGTTCGACAACATTCACGAGCTCAGTGCCCCCGGCAGCGCCGTGGCCACCGAATTCGTGCCGGGCCTCAAGGCTTTCGACGCCGACAAGGCGCGCGAGGCCGCCGCGGGATTCCAGCAGCTCGGCTTGAACATGGACATGCCGTCGCTGGTCTACCACGGCGAAAGGCACTCCGCCGCAGACTATCTGGCGGTCAAGGGCTGGCAGACCGCTGGCATCGGCCGGGTGGATCTGCATGCCCGGCACGGCCTGACGGCAACGGTCCTCGGCGACGACGACCCGATGCGCGAAATCATCTACATCAGCGGCACTCTCGGCTGAACCGGCGACGTCGTCACGGATTGTGGACGACGTCGCCCCCGCTCGCGTTGGCCGTGTAGCCGTCGAGGTTGATCTCATCCGTTGTGGTCGTGCCTGCGGCGGCGATGCTGCCGGCACCTGTCGCGGAGGCGGTGTTGGCGTCGCTGTCATCGCCGCCCGTACCGGCGAGGGCAGAAGCGCCGTCAGTGGCTGTGGCGCTGTTGCTCGAGCTGTCGCTGCCGTACCTGGCGGCCATGGCCTGGCTGCCCGGACCGAACGCAACGGCGCTGTTCGAATCGTTGTTGTTGCCGTCACTGCCTGCGATTGCCGTCGTGTCGGGGCCGTAGGCGATGGCGACGTTTCCGTCGCTTCCGCTGCCATAGGTACCTGCCAAGGCCGTGCTGTTGTCGCCGATCGCCTTCGCGGTGTTGTTGTTGTTGCCGGGACCACGGACGTCATCCTTGTCGCCGGCGGCAGCATAGGCGTTCGTACCGGTGGCTTTCGCGGTGTTGCCATCGCCGAAACCCGCGGTGGCGCCGGCGTTTATCCCCGTCGCCGTTGCGGTGTTGTTGTCGCCGTAGACCGCGGCGGCGTAGCTGTTTGTACCCGTCGCTGTGGCGGTATTGCCGGAGCCGAAGGCGGCGATCGCGTGGCTCCCCATGCCGGTGGCCTTGGCGGTGTTGTTGTCGCCGTCCTTGGCGATCGCGACGCTGCGGGTGCCGCTCGCGATCGCGTGGTTGTTGGTGCCGCCGGTGGCTTCGGCGTAGCTGCCGAAACCGTGGGCCACCGCCGTCGAGCCCTGTCCGTCGGACACGGCTGTCGCGGTGCCCTTCACGACCTTGACGTCCCCGTCGTGCGACACCGAGATGTTCGGGCCGCTGCCGTCGGGTGCCGCAGCGGCCGACCACGGCATCGCGGCCATCCCCACTCCGACTCCCAGCGCCACCGCCAGTCCGCCGACCCGGCCGATGCGCTCCGGAGAAACGCGGTGCTTGTTCATGAATTGACCTCCCCTGGTTACAGTTACGCGAACCGTCACGGGTTGTGGACGCTCTGTCCGTTGGTGGCGTCGGCGGTGTAGCCGTCCAGGTTGTCGGTCCCATAGCCCGCGTATGCGTAGCTGCCGAAGCCGTCCGCGCTCGCAGAGTTGTTGTCGTTGTCATTGCCGAAGCTGCCGGCGATGGCGCCGCCCCCGCCGGTCGCGGTGGCGGTGTTGTTGTCGTTGCCGGAGACCAGGAATCCGGAGTCGGCCACGCTGCCCGGCCCGGACGCGGTGGCGGTGTTGGAATCGTTGTTGGTGCCGACGCCGGCCGAAGCGACCCCGGAGTCCGTGGCTTTCGCGAAGTTGCCGTCATTGTGGTCGCCGATCCCGGCCCGCGCGATGCTGTGGGTACCGGTGGCGATCGCGGTATTGCCGGTGTTGTTCGATTGGCGCCCATCGTATTCGGGGCTTGAGCCGGCGTAAGCCTGAGCGAAGTTGCCCGACGCCACGGCCGTGTTGTTGGTACCGCCACCGGCGATCGCCGTGCTGTCGATATCGCTCGCTTTGGCCGTGTTGTTACTGCCGCCCTTGGCAATCGCCGTGCTGCCGAAGCCGTTTGCGGTCGCGTGGTTGTTGGTGCCGGTGGCTTCGGCGTAACTGTCGAAACCATGGGCCACCGCCGTCGAACCCCGCCCGCTGGACACCGCCGTCGCAGTGCCCTTCACGACCTTGACGTCACCGTCGTGGCTCACCGAGATATTCGGACCGCTGCCGTCGGGCGCCGCCGACGCCGACCACGGCATCGCGACAATCCCGACGCCCACTCCCAGCGCCACCGCCAGCCCGCCGACCCGGCCGATCGACACCGCGCTCCGCGCCATGTTGTGCTTGCCCATGTTCTTCACCCCTTCGTCTGTTGGTGTCACGGGTTGTTGACGGTGTCGCCACCGCTGGCGTTGGCGGTGTAGTGGTCGAGATCGGTTCCGGCCACGCCGGCATTGGCAAGGCTGCCGTCGCCGGTGGCCGAGGCCGTGTTGTAGTCGTTGTCGTTGCCTGCACCACCGGCGAAGGCGCCGGCGCCGTCGGTGGCAGTGGCGCTGTTGTAGTCGTTCTGGTTCCCGCCTGAGCCGGCGCCGGCGTGGGTTCCCGCACCGAAGGCGACGGCGGTGTTGTGCGTGTTGCTGTTACCACCGAAGCCGGAGACGGCGCCGCTGTTGTCGCCGTAGGCAATGGCGGTGTTGTCGGTGTTGAAGCTGCCGCCCGCGCCGGCGACAGCGGTGGCCGAATCGCCTTGGGCTGAGGCGAGATTGTTGTTGTTGGAGCCTTGCCGGACATCGAGCCCCGGGTAGTAACCCGCGTACGCGCCACTGTCGGTGCCGGTCGCTTTCGCGGTGTTGTTGCTGCCGCCCGCGGCGATGGCGGTGCTGTTGGTGCCGGTCGCCGTAGCCGTGTTGTTGCTGCCGCCCTTGGCGATCGCGGTGCTGTTGGTGCCGCTGGCGAGCGCGTGGTTGTTGGTACCGCCGGTGGCTTCGGCATAGCTGCCGAACCCGTGCGCGACGGCCGTCGATCCCCGGCCGTCGGACACCGCTGTGGCAGTGCCTTTCACGACCTTGACGTCACCGTCGTGGCTCACCGAGATGTTCGGGCCACCGCCGTCGGGCGCGGCCGCTGCCGACCACGGCATCGCGGCGATTCCTATTCCGACGCCGAGGGCCACCGCCAGTCCGCCGATCCGGCCGATCGACGCCGCGGTTCGCGGCACGTTGCGCTTACCCATCATCTCTACCTCCCGGCGTGGCAGTCACTGTGTGGTTCCACTGTGCGGGGCGGGCACGCCGGGTTCTGGGGTAGCGCCGTACCCCATATGATTAGTTCAGCTAAATAGGCTTCGTGGCCACGTCGACGGCAGAGCCGAGGGGACGGCCCCGACTGACTCGATCAGAGCTAAAAGCGGTAATCCCCCAGCCAGAGGGCGCTGACCCCGGTCATCGACCGCTCGGCCTGGCCGAGCGCACCGACCAGTGACCGGCCGAGCAGCGCCGCCACCGCCTCCGGCAACGACGCCGCGGCCGGCTGCGACGAGGCCTTGGGCCGCACGTGATCCAGCAGTGACGAGCCCGGGTAGTTGACGACCTTGGCGGTCGCGTCGGGATCCAGACCGGCGAGCACCTTGGCCCGGCGGACGGCGGTCCGCAGTCCACCGAGTTCGTCGACCAGGCCGTGTTCCAGCGCGTCGGCACCGGTCCAGATGCGGCCGCGGGCCACCTGTTCGACGGCCTCGACCGGCAGGTTGCGGCCGTCGGCGACGCGCTCTACGAAGTCGGTGTAGAAGAGATCCGCCTCGGCCACCACGTGCGCGTGCTGGGCCTCGGTGAACGGCTGATTGGCCGACCAGGCGTCAGCATTCTCGTTGGTACGCACGGCATCCGAGCCGACACCGAGCCGTTCTTTCAAGCCCTTGGTGACGAGTTTGCCCGTCACCACGCCGATGGATCCGGTGATGGTGCCGGCGTTGGCGACGATGTGGTCGGCCGCCATGGACACGTAGTAGCCGCCGGACGCGGCGACCGCGCCCATCGACGCGACGACCGGCTTGCCCGCCTCGCGCAGCCGCGCCACCTCGCGCCAGATGGTCTCCGAACCCGTGACGGCGCCTCCCGGACTGTCGACCCGCAGCACGACGGCAGCGACGTCGTCATCCGCCGCGGCTTCCCGCAGCGCCGCGGCGATGGTGTCGCCGCCGACGCTCGACGGTCCGGGCGGGAAGGCGCTCGGGCCGCCGCGTCCACTGACGATGGGCCCGGCCATGGTGACGACGGCGATGGTCGGCTTGTGCTTGATGCCCGGCAGCGGCGGCACCTCGGGCAGCGTGTGTCCCGCGGTGGCCTTGGCGTACCGGGACAGGAACAGCCGCGGCGGCGCGTCCTTGCCGTCGGCTTGCGCTGCGCCACTGGTCAATTCGCCGACCCGGGCATAGGCCTCGTCGCGGAAACCGATGCGGTCGACCAGGTTGGCGGCGACCGCCTCGTCGCGGAGCAGCGGTGCCCGGTCGACGAGGGCGTCGAGTTCGTCGGCGTCGACGCCGCGAGATTCTGCGATGGCAGTCAGCACCTGGGCGTGCAGGCTCTCGATGAGCCGGCCGTCGGCCTCGCGGTGCGGCTCGGTGTAGCGGTCCTGCGTGAACATGTTGGCCGCCGACTTGTACTCGCCGCGCGCGACGAACTGCGCCTCGATGCCGGCCTTGTCGAACGCGTCGCGAAGGAACAGCGCGTTGGTCGCGAAACCCACGAGACCGACGGTGCCCGAGGGCTGCATCCACACTTCCCGGAACGCCGACGCCAGGTAGTACGACATGGTGCCCGGATAGGTCTCGGCCCAGGCGATCGACGGCTTGACGGCGCTGAACGCGGCGATGGCGTCGCGCAGCTCCTGCACCGGACCCGCTGCGGCAGCGGGCAATTGAACCCGGGCGATCAGTCCGGCCACCCGCTTGTCGTCGGCCGCGCGGTGGATGGCGGCGACGGCGTCGCGCAGCACGAGAGGCCGCGCGTTGCCCATGACGAAGGCGATCGGGTCGAAGCCGGCGGTCTCGGGCGGCACGGCCTGTAGGTCGAGTTCCAGTACGCAGCCGTTGGGCACGCCGTGATGACGCGCGGTGTCGACCTTGCGGACAAGGGCACGCAACTCATCGGGGCCGGGAAGACCGGGCAGGCTGGGCCGGAAAGCAAACATGCTCCGAGCGTACCGATTCACCGGCGAGTGCCGAGCAGACGCAAACCTGTCCATTCCGACGCCGAATTCGACAGTTTTCCGCCTGCTCGCGGGAGAGGATCGACCCATGGTGCTGAAGGTCTCTGTCTCTCCCGATCTGGTCCACGGCGATGCCGACGACGGCTACGGCAAGGTCGCCGACGCGTTCCGGGCCAACTTCGCTGCCGGCGGCGAAGTCGGCGCCGCGCTGTGCGTCTACCGGGACGGCCGCAAGGTCGTCGACATGTGGGGCGGCTACCGTGACGGGATCAGCCGGGCGCCGTGGCAGGCCGACACCATGGTCAACATGTTCTCGTCGACGAAAGGTGTTGCCGCCCTTGCTGTCGCGCACGCGGTGTCGAAAGGGCTCTTCGACTACGACGAGCGGGTCAGCACGTACTGGCCCGAGTTCGCCGCGCAGGACAAGGGTGACGTCACCGTCCGGCAGCTGCTGGCCCACCAGGCCGGGCTGTGCGTCCTGACCCCCAATCCCCTGCTGTCCGACATCGCCGACCCGGTGCGGCTCTCCGCCATCCTCGCGGCACAGAAACCCGCGTGGAAGCCGGGCACCCGGCACGGCTACCACGCCATCACCATCGGCTGGTACGAGTCCGAGCTGATCCGTCGAACCGACGGCCGCACGCTCGGGCGTTATCTCGCCGAGGAGATCACCGGGCCGTCGGGCCTCGACCTGTACATCGGCCTGCCGGACTCGGTCGACCGCAACCGGATTGCCACGCTGCACCATTGGCAGCGATACGAGTCCTTGCGGCACCTCGACGTCATGCCCGCCGGGTTCCTGATCGGCAGCCTCAACCCGCGCGGGCTGCTGGCCAGGACGGCCGCGATCCCCGCCGACATCGACCCCTACGCCGGCGACTACAACACCGACAAGGTGCGCCGCGTCGAGATTCCGTCGGCCAACGGCACCGGGACGGCCCGCGCGCTGGCCGGCCTCTACGGCGCCGCGGCGACCGGCGGCAGCGAAATAGGTTTCACCCCAGAGACTTTCGACGAGTTGATCGCGCCACCCCGCAATCCGTCAGGCGGTACGCGGGACAAGGTGATGCGCGCCGAGATCGCCTACGCGCTGGGCTTCTGCAAGCCCATCCCGACGTTCGCCTTCGGCTCGTCCGGAAAGGCGTTCGGCACGCCCGGATTCGGTGGCTCGTTCGGCTTTGCCGACCCTGACACCGGCGTCGGATTCGGCTACGTGATGAACCGGCTCGGCTTCCATCTGGTCAGCGATCCCCGCGAGCTCTCGGTGCGCCAGGCCCTCTTCCGCGACGTCTTGGGCGCCCGGTTGCAGAGCTAGCTGCCGGACCAGGGCCGCCCAAACTGAGCTTGTGTGCCAATTCCGCGACGAACTTGGCACTCAAGCTCAGTCTCGGCGGACACAAAAAGGGAGCCCCGGCCGAAGGCCGAGACTCCCTTTTTTGCGAAACAGTTACAGCTCGGTCGCGCTACCACCGGCAGCGGTGATCGCCTCACGGGCGCTACCGCTGAACTTGTTGGCGGTGACGTCGACCTTGACGGCCAGCTTGCCGTCGCCGAGCACCTTGACCAGGGTGTTCTTGCGAACCAGGCCCGCGGCCACCAGCTCGTCCACACCGACGGTGCCGCCCTGCGGGAACGCCTTGGCGAGGTCGCCGACGTTCACCACCGCGTACTCCGTGCGGAAGCGGTTGCGGAAGCCCTTGAGCTTCGGCAGACGCATGTGGATCGGCATCTGGCCACCCTCGAACGTCACGGGGACGTTCTTGCGGGCCTTGGTGCCCTTGGTACCACGACCAGCGGTCTTACCCTTGGAGCCCTCACCACGACCGACGCGGGTCTTGGCCTTCTTGGACCCCGCGGCCGGCTTGAGGTCGTGCAGCTTGATGACGCTCATTTACGCCTCCTCAACCGTGACGAGGTGGTTGACCACCGCGAGCAGACCACGGGTCTGCGCGTTGTCCTCGCGAACGACGGACTGGCGGATCTTGCGCAATCCCAGCGTCCGCAGGCTCTCGCGCTGCTTCCACCGGGCACCCACGGTGCCACGCACCTGGGTGATCTTCAGTTCAGCCATGATTATGCCGATCCTTCACGCGCTGCCGAGGCGGCGAGCGCTTCTGCCTCACGCCGGGCCCGCAGCATGCCGGCCGGCGCAACATCTTCGATGGGCAGGCCACGACGGGCCGCCACTTCCTCCGGACGCTGCAGCTGCTTCAGCGCGGCAACGGTGGCGTGCACCACGTTGATCGCGTTGTCGCTGCCCAGCGACTTGGCCAGGATGTCGTGCACGCCGGCGCATTCCAGCACCGCGCGAGCCGCACCACCGGCGATCACACCGGTACCCGGGCTGGCCGGGCGCAGCATCACGACACCGGCAGCGGCCTCGCCCTGAACCGGGTGCACGATGGTGCCACCGATCAGCGGGACGCGGAAGAAGCCCTTGCGAGCCTCCTCGACACCCTTGGCGATGGCGGCCGGAACTTCCTTGGCCTTGCCGTAGCCGACGCCCACCATGCCGTGGCCGTCACCGACGATCACCAGCGCGGTGAAGCTGAAGCGCCGACCACCCTTGACCACCTTCGAAACGCGGTTGATGGTGACAACGCGCTCGATGTAGTTGCTCTTCTCACCGCGGTCATCGCCACGGCCACGGCCACCACGGTCGTCGCGACGGCCACGGCCGTCACGGTCGCCGCGGCCACCACGGTTGTCCTGCGCCGAACCGGCGCCAGCCTGGTCGGCCATCATGCAGTCCTTCCGGTCATCTTCAAGTAAGTCATTAGAACGTCAACCCGCTTTCACGAGCGGCGTCGGCGAGCGCGGCGATCCGGCCGCCGTAGCTGTAGCCACCGCGGTCGAAAACGACCTCGGAGATGCCGGCAGCCTTGGCACGCTCGGCGATCAGCTGACCCACGCGGGTGCTGACGGCCTTCTTGTCACCGTCGACGGCACGCACGTCGGCCTCGATGGACGACGCGGCGGCCAGCGTGGTGCCGGTCAGGTCGTCGATCACCTGGACGTGGATGTGCCGCGAGGAGCGGTTCACCATCAGACGCGGACGCTCGGCGGTGCCGGCGACCTTCTTGCGCAGACGGGCGTGACGGCGCAGACGCGCCACCCGACGGGTCTCAGAGATGTTCTGGCCCAACGGCTTACGCTTGTCGGTCTCAGTGTTGGCCATTGCTACTTACCTGTCTTTCCGACCTTGCGGCGGATCTGCTCACCCTCGTAGCGAATGCCCTTGCCCTTGTACGGGTCGGGGCGACGCAGGCGGCGGATGACTGCCGAGATCTGGCCGACTTTCTGCTTGTCGATGCCGGACACCGAGAACTTCGTCGGGGTCTCGACTGCGAACGTGATGCCCTCGGGGGCCTCGATCAGCACCGGGTGGCTGTAGCCGAGCGCGAACTCCAGGTTCGAGCCCTTGGCCTGCACGCGGTAACCGACGCCGAAGATTTCCATCTTGGTGGTGTAGCCCTGCGTCACACCGGTCACCAGGTTGGCGATCAGCGTGCGGGACAGTCCGTGCAGCGAGCGGTTACGACGCTCGTCGTTCGGACGGGTGACCACGACGGCACCTTCGTCGTTGCGCGACACCTCGATGGGCTCGGCAACATCGAGCGCCAGGGTGCCCTTGGGGCCCTTCACGGCGATGTTCTGGCCATCGATGGTCACATCGACACCGGCCGGAATGGCAACCGGCTGCTTTCCAATACGCGACATGTTTTCTGCCCCCTACCAGACGTAAGCGAGGACTTCGCCGCCCACGCCCTGTCGAGCTGCCTGGCGGTCGGTGAGCAGGCCGGAGGACGTGGAGATGATCGCCACGCCCAGGCCACCCAGAACCCGCGGCAGGTTGGTGGATTTCGCGTACACCCGCAGACCGGGCTTCGACACCCGGCGGAGGCCGGCGATGCTGCGCTCGCGGCTCGGGCCGTACTTGAGGGAAACAACGAGGCTCTTGCCCACGCGGGCGTCCTCGGTGCGGTAGTCGGTGATGTAACCCTCCTTCTTGAGGATCTCGGCGATGTTCGCCTTGATCTTCGAGTGGGGCAGGGTCACCTCGTCGTGGTACGCCGAGTTGGCGTTGCGCAGACGTGTCAAGAAGTCTGCGATCGGATCCGTCATTGTCATGACAGCGTTGATCAACCTTTCTCGCTGCGGTTCCCATGCATCACGCCCGTGTCGGTCCCACCTTGCGGTGGCTCGGCACGTCACATCGTGGGCCTGCTACGAAGTGTTTTCCCGTATCTGACCGAGGTCGGTCAGGGGTCGTGCATCAGTAGTGCAATCCAGTTTCAGAAGGCACGTACCGATCGGCCATTGGACGAAGACGCCCATGGCAACCTGCCCAGTGTAGACAATGCGCAGCTCAGGGCCAAATCCGTGCGGATTTCCGCCGAGCGTGGGGGTTGGCGCGGTTTTCCGGCCGGATTTCCGCGTAATCCCCCACTCTCGAAGCAGTACAAATCACCGCCGTGCCTCGATGAGATGCCGGGTCGAGTGGGCGACGAACGGCGTGCCGTCGCGCATCCGGCGGTCGAGCTCGACGAGTTGTTCCCGGTACCGCTCCACCGAGAAACCGGGCACCCACCAGGGACATTTACGCAGAATCCAGACGACGGCGCCGACGTCGTAGAACTCCATCCGGCAGCGCGCTTCGCGCAGGTCAGTGACGACGAGGCCTGCCTGTGCGGCGGCATCCGCCTCGTCTTGCGGGTCCCGCTGCCTGCGCTCGTCGGGAAGCGGGCCGAGAAAGTACTCGATGAGTTCGAACGCCGAGGCCGGGCCGACGTGCTGCGCGAAGTAGTGGCCGCCGGGGTGCAGCACCCGGGCGATCTCCGACCAGTTGGGGGCGACGGGATGACGCGACGTGACGAGGTCGAAGGTGCCGTCGCCGAAGGGCAGCCGCCCGGTTCCCGCGGTCTCGACGACCTGAACGCCGCGCGGCTTCAGCCGCTCGCGTGCGGCACGTGCATTCGGCGGCCAGGACTCGGTGACGACCAGGCGCGGCGGCAGCACGCGCATCTCGTCGATGACCTCACCGCCGCCGGTGTCGAGATCCAGTGCTGCACGGCCACTCTCGAACCGCCGCGCCAGCAGTTGCACGTAGCTCCACGGTGGCCGTTCCTCCACCGCGCGCCCGGCAAGCCAGCCGAAACCCCACCCGGTCACGTCGGCTGTCTCGGCTTCGTGCAGCAGGTCGTCAAAGCTCCGCATGTCGATCACCCCGGGCAGAACGCAAAAGCCGCCCCGGTCACGAGGACCGGGGCGGCTTTCTACAGCGTCATGAGACGGGCAGAGTCACCAGCTGGACTTCTGCACGCCGGGCAGCTCGCCGGCGTGGGCCATCTCCCGCAGGCAGATTCGGCACAGGCCGAACTTGCGGAACACCGAGTGCGGGCGACCGCACTTGTTGCAGCGGGTGTAGCCACGCACCGCGAACTTCGGCTTCTTGTTGGCCTTGTTGACCAGAGCCTTCTTTGCCATTGTCAGTTCTCCTTGAACGGGAAGCCCAGGGCCCGCAGCAACGCACGGCCTTCGTCGTCAGTGGTGGCCGAGGTGACGACCGTGATGTCCATGCCGCGGGGGCGGTCGATCGAGTCGACGTCGATCTCGTGGAACATCGACTGCTCGTTGAGGCCGAAGGTGTAGTTGCCGCTGCCGTCGAACTGCTTGGCCGACAGGCCGCGGAAGTCGCGGATACGGGGCAGCGCGATGGAGATCAGGCGGTCCAGGAATTCCCACATGCGGTCGCCACGCAGGGTGACGCGGCAGCCGATCGGCATGCCCTCACGCAGCTTGAACTGCGCAATGGACTTGCGGGCCTTGCGGATTTCCGGCTTCTGACCGGTGATCAGCGTCAGGTCGTTGACCGCGCCGTTGATCAGCTTGGCGTCGCGGGCGGCGTCACCGACACCCATGTTGACGACAACCTTGACCACGCCGGGGATCTGCATGACGTTGGCGTAGTTGAATTCGTTGTTGAGCGCGTCGCGGATCTCTTCGCGGTAACGCGTCTTCAGCCGGGGCTGAGTGTTTTCCACAGTGGTCATCTCAGATGTCCTTGCCATTGCGCTTGGAGATACGGACCTTCTTGCCGCTCTCCTCATCGACGCGGTAGCCGATGCGGGTCGCGTTACCGTCGGAGTCGACCACCATCACGTTCGAAACGTGGATCGGCGCCTCCTGGGTGACGATGCCACCCGACGATGCACCACGCTCGTTCTGAGACTGCGCGGTGTGCTTCTTGATCCGGTTGACGCCCTCAACGAGCACCTTGTTGCGGGTCGGGTAGGCCTCGATGACCTTGCCCTTGGCACCCTTGTCCTTGCCGGCGATGACCAGCACGGTGTCGCCCTTGTGCACCTTCATCACAAAACCTCCGGGGCCAGCGAGACGATCTTCATGAACTTCTTCTCGCGCAGTTCGCGACCGACCGGCCCGAAGATGCGGGTACCGCGGGGGTCATTGTCGTTCTTGATGATGACGGCGGCGTTCTCGTCGAACTTGATGTAGCTGCCGTCCGGCCGGCGGCGCTCCTTGACGGTGCGCACGACGACGGCCTTGACCACGTCACCACGCTTGACGTTGCCGCCCGGGATGGCGTCCTTGACGGTCGCCACGATGATGTCGCCGATGCCGGCGTAGCGCCGCGACGAGCCACCGAGCACGCGGATGCAAAGGATTTCCTTTGCGCCCGTGTTGTCGGCGACCTTGAGTCGCGATTCCTGCTGAATCACTCGATCTCCTGACCTGGGGTTTGTATGCACGCCAGATACCGACCTGGACGTGCGCGGTCTTGTTGTCCAAGGGCACTCGGGGTCACGGTGATGAGCGCTTGCGCGAAGAACATCACACCGAAGTGACCCAGGTCTGCCCTGGGCAACCCTTACATAGTAGGCGAGCAGACATAACGAGCCAAATCGCTCTTCGCGGGCGTCAAACTACGCACAACACGGGTCGGCGCGTCACACCCTTCTGACCCTAACAATGTTGCGGTTGCGGCCTTTCTCCTTCGCCTCATAGAGCGCCTCGTCGCACTCCCTCAGCAGCATCGCCGGAGTCAGGTCGTCACACGAGTAGAAGGTCACGCAACCACAACTGACGGTGACCTGCCCGTACGGCGACAACTCATGCGGGATGGCCAGGTCGAACAGTGCCTCGTGAAGTCGGTCGAGGATCGGGCCGGGTTCGGCACCGTCGGCCAAGACGAACGCAAACTCCTCGCCACCGTATCGAACCACCGTGTCAATTCGCCGCACAGACGACCGGAGCACCGTGGCGATCTTGCACAGCGCGGCATCTCCCTCCACGTGCCCGTAGCGGTCGTTGAACTCTTTGAACAGGTCGACATCGATCATGCCGATCGTCACCGGGTGTTGAGTCCTGTTGGCGTCGAGGCAGATGCGCTCGAGTTCCTGGTTCAACACCCGCCGATTGGCGATGCCGGTGAGCGGGTCTTGCAGGATCTGCCGCGCCAGCCCGGCCTGCGCTTCCCGGAGCGCTTCATTCGCGTGTCGCAACGCCATTTCGTCGCGCCGGGAATCGGTCACGTCCACGATGAAACCGATTGCCCGGCTGGCGACTTCGCGTGAGTCCGTGATCAGGCAGGCAGTCGAGCGCACCCAGCGGATCTCACCGTCTGGACGGATGATCCGGTACTCGATGGAGTAGTCCTGCCCCAACTCGACGAGTTCGGCGGCTGTGTGCGCCACCTCTGTCGCCCGGTCGACATCGTCCGGGTGGATGAACGGGCGAAAGTCTGTGACAGATCGGACGGGGTCGGCAGGATCGCGCCCCACGATGCGGTACCAGGTCTCGTCGCAGTAGAGCGCGTCACGTGCGATGTCGTAGTCCCATATCCCCAGTCCGCCGACACGAGCGGCCAGCGCCAGTCGCTCCTCGCTCTGCCGCAGGGTTTCGCGTTCACTTACGTCGATTCGTGGTGGACGGTTGTCCGGCCGTAGCCCGACCAACCGTCCTCCCACAGCGCCCCGTACCACCCCTGCAATCGCGCTTCGGATATCCCCCACCGAAGTCCAATTGTTTGCCATTCTTGCCAACCCCCGTCAGACAGGGGCAAGAATAGCCAGTCAATAGCGGTTCAAACTAGGCTCATCAGAGCCTTTCAGGAAATTCGCAGCTCCAAATATATTTGCTGAAACTCAGTCAGCGGGTTTGACACCCTTAATGCACTCCTCAGCCCCCGATGCCCCAACCCAGAACTCGCGACGTCAGCAGCACCAGCGCAAGTGACACCGTCGCCACCACGACCAGGCCGATCACCGCGACGACGAGCGGGCGCCAGCCGGTGCGTGCGATCTGCCGGAAGTCGGTGGACAGCCCGACCCCCGCGAAGGTCAGCAGGAAGGCCCACTTGGACACCGCGGCCAGGTTCGCGATCTGTCCCTTGCTCAACAGCCCGGCGGTGACGACGGCCGAGACCGCCAGGAAGCCGAGGACGAACTTCGGGAACTTCTGCCACACGAACGCGGCCTTGGCGCGCACGCCGGAGGCGACGGCGTCGGCCTCTCCCTTGGCAGCCCAGTAGATGGCGAAGCCGAGGACGACAAAGCCGATCAGCGCGTTGCGCACCGACTTCACCAGGACTGCGGTCTTGCCGGCCTCGTCGGAGAAGAGGTAGCCGGTGGCCGTGGTCTCGGCGGTGTTGTCGACGGCGAGGCCGGCCCACAACCCGAACTCGTGGTCGGTGAGCCCGATGGCGTGCCCCAGGGGCGGCAGCACGAACAGCGCGACGGCACCGAGCGCCAGGATGGACGCGATCGCGTAGCTGACATCGGAGTTGCGGGCCCGGATGGCGCCCTTGGCCGCGATGATCGCCGAGACCCCGCAGATCGATGTGCCGATGGCCAGCAGCGAGCCGAGCTTGCCGGACAGGCCGAACCAGCGGGCCGCGGCGATGATGATGGCGCCGGCGACGGTCATGTCGATCAGGATCTGCACCAGACTGGTGGCGCCGAGCTTGAGGACGTCACCGAGGACGAACCGCGCGCCCAACAGGACGATGCCGATCTTGAGCCAGAATTCGTAGGTGGCGACGCCCGGACGGAAAATCCGGTGCAGACCAACGGTATTGGTGATGATCAACCCGAAAACGATAGCCCACAACACGTATTCGATGTCGGGCACGTGCCAGTGCTGGTGCTTGGCCAGCGCCAGCCAACCGATCTGGGCGTACTTGCCCGCCAGACCCACTACCACCAGGAGCAGTAGGCCCGGGATGTAGTCGAGGAACCGCCGGGCGCCCGTGGATTCGGTGTCGGACTCGGCTACCGGCTCGACCTGGTCGGCCGCTCCCGCTGTCTCTACACTCATCGCGTCACCAGCCGATCTTCGGCAGCACGCCGGCCACCGCGAGCGCGGTCACCGCGAGGCCCAAAATCGTTGCCCACCAATCAGTTCCGACGCGGCTCACCCAGCTCTGCGTCACCTCGGTCTCAGTCATCACGCCTCTCCCGTCACCCGATGTGGGCTCATCGTTGCGGGTGCCGCGCCGACTGCACAGGGATCTGCTCGCGCTGACCAGAAGGAGGTCAGCCGAGAAGCGCGTGCGCCAGCCGCGTCAGCGCGCCGCTGATCTGCGCGACGGACAGGCCGCGTTCGCGTTGGTGGAGGAAGTTCTCGGCGGCCAACGGCGCCAACAGAATGTCCACGAGCGGGTCCGGCTCGGCCACGTCGGCCTGCACCAGCAGGGCGCGCACGTGCGCGGCCCAGAAACCGTAGGCCCCGGTGCGGTAGCGGGCGCCGCCGATCTCGGCGCCGAGCGCGAGATCCACATGCCGGTCGAGGAGGTCGACCATGGCGGTATAGAACGCCGAAAGTCGTTCTGCCGGCGCGGCTCCCGGCCCGAGCGGGGGCGCTCCGGAGATCAATTGGCGCTGCAGGGCGCGCTCATGTTCGTCGAGCAGCGCGACGGCGATGGCGGCGGTATTGGGGTAGCGCCGATACAGCGTGCCGCGTCCGACGCCGGCCGCCGTGGCGATGTGCTCCATGGTGACGCTGCGCGGATCACGATCGGCGAAGACCTCCGCGGCCGCGGCCAGGATCCGGGCACGGTTGCGCGCGGCGTCGGCCCGCTCGGTGCCGCCGCCCTCAGTGCCTGCGTCGTCGCCGAGCAGGTCCTGACCGATGTCCACCACCGCACAATAGCCCACTCCAGGAATAAGTGGACACAACGTCCGGTTAGTTGCATCATCAATCCGGACACAGTGTCCACTTTTGAGAGGATGGCCATGACCACGTTGCTTCACCTGGATGCCAGCGCCCGGAACCCGTCGATCAGCAGGCAGCTCAGCGCCGAGTTCGCGCAGGCCTGGCGTACGGCAGCGCCCGACGGCACCTACCGCTACCGCGACGTGGCGGCCGATCCGGTGCCGTTCATCGACGCCGGCTGGACCGAAATCTGCGATGCGGCACTGGCCGCCGCCGTCACCGACCTCGACGAGCTCGCGGGCCTGGCACGCACTCCCGCCCAAACCGCGGCCTGGGCCATCGTCGAACCGCTGCTGGCCGAATTGCGCTCGGCCGACGTCGTGCTGATCGGCACGCCGATGTACAACTACTCGATTCCGGCCGCTCTGAAGGCCTGGCTGGACCAGGTGACGTTTCCACGAATGTCGTTGGCACCCCGACGGTTCGTGGTCGCCACCGCACGAGGTGGCGCCTACTCGCCGGGCTCACCCAAGGCGGCCTTCGACTATCAGGAGAGGTTCCTGCGCGACTTCTTCGCCGGGCATTTCGCCGTCACCGACACCGTGTTCATCAACGCCGAACTGGCCAACTCCCGAGTGGATCCCGCGCTCGCCCAGTTCCGGACCGGGCACGACGCGTCCCTGACGGCCGCCCTGAACACGGCGCGCGCGTTGGCCACGGAGTATGCGAAATGAATTGGCTCATCCTCGCTTTGGCCGGCGGTGTGGAGATCGCCTGGTCCCAGAGCATCAAACCGACCGACGGGTTCACCCGCCTACTGCCGACGGTCGTCTGCGTACTGGTCGGTGCCTTGTCGGTGTACCTGCTGTCGCTGGCGATGCGGACCTTGCCGGTCGGCACCGCCTATGCGGTATTCACCGGCATCGGCGCCGTCGGGGCCATCGCCATCGGGGTGCTGGTCCACAAGGACCCACTCAGCATCGGCCGCGCGGTGGCGTTGTCGATGATCGTCGGCGGAATCGTGTTGGCCCGCTTGACCAATCCCGAATGACGACCCGGCTAACCCAGCCGAATACCGAAGTCCCCCAGCAGGACCGGCTTGGCCGCGTCGAGCCCCTTTGAACCGGCGGGTCCCTGCAACTGCAGCGCGATGAGGTAGTCCCCGCTGTTGGTCCACACGTGCACGATGCGGTCCACGTAGTCGCTGCCACCGCCGGGCTTGTCAGCGAGGACGCCCATCAGCTTCTGCCCGCTGTAACCGCACAATTCGTCGGGCAGGATGCTGACGCTGTTGAACTCGTGGCCCGCGGTGCGCGCATCGGCGTACTGCTGGAACGCGGCCCCGGCATCGAGGGGTGTCGGACTGATTTTCACGGTGCCGGTCAGGCCGTCGGGTCCGGTCAAGTTCAGCGCGACGTCACCGGAACCCGCTGCCCCCTGGCTGAATCCGTCGGGCACCGCAATGACGACGGTCGGCGCGCCGGGGGCTCCGGTGGTCGCGGTCATTGTCTGCGCCGGCGGGCTCGGCGGGTCGCAGACCTGCTCGCCCGCCGAGACCGGACGTTTGGTGGTTTCGACCACTCCGTACACCGGCAGGTCGGGCATCTTCGACCCCGACGCCGCAGTCGAGGACGTCGCGGACGTCGCCGGCGAACTGGTGGCACTGGTCATGGTGCTGCCGGATTTGCTTGTACTGGTTGGCTTCTCGTCGTCCTTGCCGCCGCAGGCCGCCAGCAGCGCCACCGCCGACAGCACGGCGGCGCACCGCATGATCGTTCCGCTCATCGCAGTCCCCTAGTCCTTGCAGAACGCCTTGGCCAGCTCCTGTTCGACGTCAAGATACGGCGTACCGGAGATGTCGACGACGACTTTGGCGATGGTGCCCCCGACGAAGGGATACGGGGCCCGGTAGCGGTTCGACACCGGCTGGCCCGCGTTGCGCCCGACCGCGACGCCGCCACCGGCCAGCCCGAACGTGCCCGGGTGGGCGCGAACATCTGGACGGACGGCCACCACCGCGTCGTCGATCCGCAGTTCGACCGTGCCGAGCGGCGTGTGACTGCCCTCCACGGTGCCGGTGCGGTCATAGCGGACGCCGAAGACGTGCCGCCCCAAGGGCAATGGATCGAGCGCGGACACCCATTGTTCGTCCTCGCCCATGAAGTTGTAGACGTACTGCAGCCGGCCATCCTGCACGAACAGCACGTGCCCGCCGTGGCCGGCGCCCTGCTTGAAGAGCACCCCCTCGGCAGCGGCCGATTCGACGTCGACCTCCGCCAGCACGGAGAACGACTGGCCCCGAAGCTCGACGCCGGCGCCGATGCCCACCTCGGCGGTGCCCGGGTAATAGGTGAAGGTCTGCCGATCCCCCGCCAGGTAGGGACGGTCACGCAGCAGCGTCTCGAACACGTTGAGGTCGGCCAGCGGCAGGCCGTTGTACTTGGCCGCCTCGGCAAACCAGAGTTCTTGCATCTCAGCGAGTTTCGCCGGATTCTCCGCGGCGAGGTCGTGGCACTGACTGCGGTCGGACTCGATGTGGAACAACTCCCAGCGGTCCTTGTCGAAGTGCGACCATCCCGACGGCGTCGCGGCGTGCACCGTGTTGGCGAACCAGCCGTCGTGCCAGATGCCACGCGTGCCGAGCATCGCGTAGAACTGCGTCGTCTTGCCGGTGTCGGCCGCCGAGTCTGCCAGGGCCGCTTTGAAACTCACACCTTCCAGCGGCCGCTGCGGCACGCCGCGCACCTCGGTGGGCGGTTCGATGCCCAACAGCTCGTAGACCGTCGGGGTGATGTCGGCGACGTTGACGTAGTTGTCGCGTACCTCGCCGTGTGTGGCGATTCCATTGGGCCAGCTGATGATTGCGGTGTCGGCGATGCCGCCCTCATGCGAGGCGTAGCGCTTGAACAGCTTGTAGGGCGTGTTGAAGGCCATCGCCCAGCCGATCGGGTAATGGTTGTAGGTGTCCGGCGAACCCAGCGTGTCGAAGTACCGCATGCTCTCTTCGACGGTGTCGATGTAGCCGTTGAAGAACTTGTTCTCGTTGACCGAACCGTTCGGGCCGCCTTCGCCGCTGGCCCCGTTGTCGGAGATGACGACGATGAGGGTGTTGTCCAGCTGCCCGGATTCCTCCAGATAGTCGAGAATTCGCCCGATCTGGGCGTCGGTGTACGACAGGAACCCGGCGAACACCTCGGCCATGCGGGCGAACAGTCGCTTCTCCTCGTCGCTCAGCCCGTCCCAGGGCCGCACCGTGTCCTGCAGCGGCCACGGCTCCCCGTTCGGTCCCTTGACGTCCAGATACGGATTCATCGGCGAGAGCTCGGTGTCCGGAGGCACGATGCCGAGCCGCTTCTGGTTCTCCAGCACCAGGTCGCGGTAGGCCTCGTAACCCATGTCGAACGTCCCGGCGTACTTGTCGGCCCATTCTTTGAAGACATGGTGCGGCGCGTGCCCGGCCCCGGGGCAGACGTACGAGAACCAGGGCTTGTCCGGCGCGATGACCTTGGCGTCCCGGATGAACTCGATAGTCTTGTCCGCCAGGTCTTTTGACAGGTGGTAGCCCTCTTCGGGCGTGGCCGGCGGGGCGACGGGGTGGTTGTCGTATACCAGCTCCGGGTACCACTGGTCGGTCTCGCCGCCCATGAAGCCGTAGAAGCGTTCGAAACCGCGCGACAGCGGCCAATGCCGTTTGGTCGAGGCCAGGTTCGATTCCTCCAGCGGCGTCAGGTGCCATTTGCCGACGCAGTAGGTGTTCCAGCCCCGCTCGGCGAGCACCTCGGACAGCAGGGCGGTCTCAAAAGGTATGCGGCCGTGGCAGTTCGGGAACCCATCGGTGAACTCCTCGATGGTCGCCATACCCACCGAGGTGGCGTTACGCCCGGTGAGCAGCGAGGCCCGGGTCGGCGAACACAGCGCAGTGGTGTGGAACTGGGACAGCCGCACGCCGCGGTCGGCGATGCGGCGCATGGCCGGCATGTCGACGAGGCCGCCGAAGCAGTCCCAGGTGGCGATGCCGGTGTCGTCCCACACGAGGTAGAGCACGTTCGGTGCACCGGCCGGTGCGACCGGCGCCGCGTAGGGAGTCCAGTCGGGCTCCGAGTCGCGGATGTCGAGTTTTATCTTGCCCTGGAATTCAGTTGCCATGACGCCTCGTCCCGGTCAGTCTTCGCCGATCCCGGCGATCCGCCCGGAGATTACACCCGGGAGCTGAGCCGCGCCCTGGATATTGACGTTCGCGACGCGCACCTGCGCTACGGCAGCATTACCCGCCCCACCATGTCACCCGGCGGCGAGTCTCCGGTGCGGCCCACGGGTTCGACCGTCAGACCCAGCGCCGTGGCCCGCCCGATGTCCGAAACCATGACCGTGCGCGTGTCCCGGATCGGCGACCCCGTCTGCACCGGAACGCCGTCCTTCATCAGCCACACCCGGTAGGCCATGCCCGGCGGGGGCAGCGCAGCACCGTCGAACATCACCATGCCGTCACCGCGCGCCCGCGAGTACACGACGGTCGCGGTGCCACCGGAGCGCAGGGCGGTGGAGACCGTGCGAACGTCCGGCGCCGTCATCACCCTTTCGGCGACCGGCGGGGCGGGCGGCGGGCGCAACATCCAGCCCGCCGTGAACGCGCCGCCGACGGCAAGTACCGCGGCCGCCGCCAGAACCGCTTTGCGCCAACGATGTTCGCGGACCACTTGCCGATTGCCGCGCACGACCCGATCGCGCAGCGCCGCCGGTGGCGCCACAGCCGTGGCGTCCGACAGTGTCCCGAGAGTCTCCCGAGCCTCGGCCACCTGAGCCCGGAATGCCGCCACAACCGGCCCGGGCGCCGCTGCCAACTGCCGCTCTATGTCGGCGCGCTCCACGTCGGAGACAGCGTCGAGCGCGTACGGCACGGCCAGCTCCAGCAGTTCGAATTCCGACGGATCGCTCATGACTCCCCCAGACAATCACGGAGCTTGCGCAGCGCCTCGCGCATCCGCGATTTCACCGTGCCGAGACTCGTGGACAGCCGCTCGGAGACCTGCACATAGGTCAGGCCGCCGTAATAGGCCAACTCGATCGCCTCACGCTGTGCGCCGGTGAGCGTGCCGAGGCAGCCCACCACCCGGCGGCGATCGTCGCCCCGCACCGCCGCCTCGGCCACCACGTCCGATGATCGATCGAGATGCGTTGTGGCGTAGTCCCATTCACGCCGACTGCTCGCGACCTCCGCACGCACCCGATCGACCGCCCGGCGATGCGCCAACGTCATCAGCCAGGCCAGCGCCGAACCCTCGACAGGGTCATAGGCGGAAGCCGAGCGCCACACCTGCGCGTACACCTCCTGCGTCGTCTCCTCGCTGTAGCCGGGGTCCCGCAGGACCCGCAAGATCAGGCCGAAGACCCGGGCACAGGTCGCGTCGTAGAACGACGCGAACGCGTCGTCATCCCCGTAGGCGAGACGGTGCAACAAGGCACCGAGATCGGGGGCATGCTCAGACGATGCGGCCATCGTCGAGCAGCCTAACCGCACCCGTCAGCGCTTCGCCTGCGCCAGCAGCTCCCGGATCATGCCCTCGGTCACGTCGTAGTCGCCCTCACCGAACTTGAGGTGGCGGACCACGCCCGCAGCATCGATCAGGTAACTCGCCGGCCAATACTGGTTCTGGTAGTTGTGCCAGGTGTCATACGAGTTGTCCAGGGCCACCGGGTACGTGATGTGCAGGTCGGCAGCACCCTTGACGACGCCGGCACGGTCATGCTCGAACTGGTACTCCGGCGTGTGCACGCCGATCACGGTGAAACCCTGGTCCTTGTAGCGCTCATACCAACCGGTGACATGCTCGATCGCGCGCTGGCAGTTGATGCACGTATAGGTCCAGAAGTCGACAAGAACCACCTTGCCGCGCAAGGCTTTCAGGTCGAGCGGTGCATCGCCGGGAGTGTTGAACCAACTGTCGATGCCGACGATGTCCGGGGCCGTCCCGCAGTCCTGCAAGACGCTCGCACCCTCCGCACAATTCGACAAACCGACTCCCGACGGTGCGATGCGCGCCTGCAACGTCGCGGTGTAGTCAGGAATCTTCCGTTGCACCGTGGCGGGCAGATTCAGCGCCAACGCCACCGCGGCGACCAGCATGACCACGCCGGCCGCCACCCGGACCTGCCGCTGTCGCTGCTGAAATGCCTTGACCCGCTCGGCAACTCGTTGCCCGCCCACGGCGAAAAACAACAATGGCAGTGCGGTGCCCACTGCGAACGAGGCGGTCAGCGCGATGGTGTCCAGCCCGATGCGGCCGGTCGCCCCGGCCACCACGATCGCCGCCAGCACGGGTCCCGCGCACGGCGCGTAGAGCACACCCAAGGCCAGGCCGAGGCCGAAACCCTTACGGCCGCCGGCAATGTCGCGTTGCGGCAGACGCGCGAACGGCGCTTCGAGTAGGCGCTCGACGCGCGGGAAGATCAGGCCGACGCCGATGACCGTGAGCACCAGCAGGCCGACCCAGCGGATGATGTCGGGTGGCAGATCCAACTGCTGCAGCACGGCGGTCCCGACGAGGGTCACCGCGCTGAAACTCAGGACCAGTCCGGCGATCACCCGGTAGGGCCGGCGGCCGGCGCCGGAGAACAGGACCACGGGCAGGACCGGCAGGATGCACGGCGAGATACCGGTGATCAGTCCGCCGAGGAATCCGATGAGGACGAGTGTGTGCATGCCCCGTATTCGGAGCCGGCGCCGATCCGGATTGGGTGCGGCAGCAGAAATTTCCGCTCAATACAAAACTGCCCCTCTCCCGAAGGAGAGGGGCAGTTCCATGTCTGTCGAAAGCCTACTTGGCCTTCTCGAGCACCTCGACCAGACGCCAGCGCTTGGTGGCCGACAGCGGACGGGTCTCCATCAGCGAGACGCGGTCGCCGATACCGGCGTCGCCGTTCTCGTCGTGCGCCTTGACCTTGGTGGTGGTCCGGATGATCTTCCCGTAGAGCGGGTGGCTCTTGCGGGACTCCAGCTCGACCACGATGGTCTTTTCCATCTTGTCCGACACCACGTAGCCGATGGCGGTCTTGCGGCTACCGCGCTCGGTCTCGGTGGCCGGCGTGTGCTTGGGGCCTTTAGTTTCTGCCATGACTAATCCTTACCAACCGGCCCGGACGCCAGGCCCAACTCGCGTTCACGCAGGACCGTGTAGACCCGCGCGATCTCCTGCCGCACGGTGCGCAGCCGGCGGTTGTTCGACAGCTGACCGGTGGCCATCTGGAAGCGAAGGTTGAACAGCTCTTCCTTCGACTCGCGCAGACGCGTGGTCAGCTCTTCCTCGGTGAGCTCACGCAGTTCACCAGGCGTAACTCCAACTGCCATCAGAACTGCTCCTCTCGAGTCACGATGCGTGCCTTGATCGGCAGCTTGTGGATGGCGCGGGTGAGCGCCTCCCGGGCGATCTTCTCGTCGGGGTAGCTGAGCTCGAAGAGCACGCGACCCGGCTTGACGTTGGCGACCCACCACTCCGGCGAACCCTTACCGGAACCCATGCGGGTTTCGGCAGGCTTCTTGGTCAGCGGGCGGTCCGGGAAGATATTGATCCAGACCTTGCCACCACGCTTGATGTGCCGGTTGATGGCGATACGAGCGGACTCGATCTGCCGGTTGGTGATGTAGGCGTGGCCCAGGGCCTGGATGCCGTAGTCACCGAAGCTGACCGAGGTGCCGCCGCTGGCGATACCGCGCTGCTCAGGGTGGTGCTGCTTGCGGTGCTTGACCTTGCGGGGAATCAGCATGCTTAGCTCTCCGTTGCTTCCGTCGGCGCATCGCCGGCAGGGGTCTCAACGGCAACATCCACTGCGCGGCCGGCCTCGGTGCTGGTCGCCGTGGTGCCCGACGAACCGCTGCGACGCGGACGGGTACCGGACGGACGATCCCGACGGGGACGGTCGGCGGCGGGAGCGGCAGCGGCGAGCTCACGCTTGCCACCGACGATGTCGCCCTTGTAGATCCACACCTTCACGCCGATACGGCCGAATGTGGTCTTGGCCTCGTACAGGCCGTAATCGATGTCGGCGCGCAGCGTGTGAAGCGGCACGCGACCTTCGCGGTAGAACTCCGAGCGGCTCATCTCAGCACCGCCGAGGCGGCCCGAGCACTGCACCCGGATGCCCTTGACGTTCGGCTGACGCATGGCCGACTGGATGGCCTTGCGCATGGCACGACGGAACGCGACACGGTTGCTCAGCTGCTCGGCGACGCCCTGCGCCACCAGCTGCGCGACGCCCTCGGGGCTCTTGACCTCGAGGATGTTCAGCTGAACCTGCTTGCCGGTCAGCTTCTCCAGGTCGGCGCGGATGCGGTCGGCCTCGGTGCCACGGCGACCGATGACGATGCCCGGACGTGCGGTGTGGATGTCCACCCGGACGCGGTCACGCGTGCGCTCGATCTGCACGTCGGCGATGCCGGCGCGCTCCAGGCCGGTGGCCAGCAGCTTGCGGATGGCGACGTCTTCCTTGACGTAGTCCGCGTACTGCTTGTCGGCGTACCAACGGGACTTCCATTCGGTGGTGATACCGAGGCGGAAGCCGTGCGGGTTGATTTTCTGGCCCACTACTCCGAGCCTCCCTTCGTCTCGGTCTTGGCAGCGGCGGCCTTGCTGCCCTGCGCACGACGAGCGCGCGCGGCACCGGCCGTGGCTGATGCGGAGCCCTTGCCGCGCCCTTCCTTGGCGGGACGGCTCTCGACCACCACGGTGATGTGGCTGGTGCGCTTGCGGATTCGGTACGCACGCCCCTGGGCGCGCGGCCGGATGCGCTTGGCAGTCGGGCCCTCGTCGGCGAAGACCGTGGCGACCACGAGGGTCGTCGGGTCCAGGCCCTCGTTGTTCTGTGCGTTGGCAGCAGCGCTGGCGATCACCTTGGCGACCGGCTCGCTGGCAGCCTGCGGTGCCCACCGCAGGATGTCGAGCGCCTCTTCGACGCTCTTGCCACGGACCAGGTCGATGACCCGGCGGGCCTTGCTCGCCGACACACGCACGAAGCGCGCCTTGGCGCTCGCGGACGGGTATTCAGTAACGGTAGTCATTAGCGGCGCTTGCTCTTCCGGTCGTCCTTGATGTGACCCTTGAAGGTCCGCGTCGGGGCGAACTCGCCGAGCTTGTGCCCAACCATCGCTTCGCTGACGAACACCGGCACGTGCTTGCGACCGTCGTGGACGGCGAAGGTGTGACCGATGAAGTCGGGGATGATGGTCGACCGACGGGACCAGGTCTTGATGACCTGCTTGGTGTTCTTCTCGTTCTGTGCGTCGACCTTCTTCAACAGATGGTCGTCGACGAACGGACCCTTTTTGAGGCTACGAGGCATCGTCTATTCCTTTCCGGCCTAGCGCTTGTTCTTGCCGGTGCGCCGGCGGCGGACGATGAGCTTGTCGCTCGGCTTGTTGGGCTTGCGGGTGCGGCCCTCGGGCTTGCCCCACGGGCTGACCGGGTGGCGACCACCGGAGGTCTTACCCTCACCACCACCGTGCGGGTGGTCAACCGGGTTCATCACGACACCACGGACGGTCGGGCGCTTGCCCTTCCACCGCATACGGCCGGCCTTACCCCAGTTGATGTTCGCCTGCTCGGCGTTGCCGACCTCGCCGACGGTGGCGCGGCAGCGCACGTCGACGCGACGGATTTCACCGGACGGCATACGCAGCGTGGCGTAGGCGCCTTCCTTACCGAGCAGCTGGATGCTGACACCGGCCGAGCGGGCCAGCTTGGCACCGCCGCCCGGACGCAGCTCCACAGCGTGGATGACCGTACCGGCGGGGATGTTGCGCATCGGCAGGTTGTTGCCCGGCTTGATGTCAGCGTTGGGGCCCTGCTCGATGGTGTCGCCCTGCTTCAGGTCCTTGGGGGCGAGGATGTAGCGCTTCTCGCCGTCCACGAAGTGCAGCAGTGCGATGTTCGCGGTGCGGTTGGGGTCGTACTCGATGTGCGCGACCTTGGCGTTGATGCCGTCCTTGTCATGGCGACGGAAGTCGATGACGCGGTAGGCACGCTTGTGGCCGCCACCCTTGTGACGAGTGGTGATGCGGCCGTGCGCGTTGCGACCACCGGTGCTGTGCAGCGGGCGGATCAGCGACTTCTCCGGAGTCGAACGAGTGATCTCGGCGAAGTCGGAGACGCTCGAACCGCGACGACCCGGGGTCGTCGGCTTGTACTTGCGAATTCCCATTATCAGTTAATCCCTTAACTCCCGGCCGATCAGGCCGGAGCTCCGAACAGTTCGATCGGCTTGCTGCCGGCGGACAGGGTCACGATCGCGCGCTTGGTGCTCTTGCGCTGGCCGTAACCGGTGCGGGTGCGCTTGCGCTTGCCCTTCCGGTTCGCGGTGTTCACCGAGTCGACCTTCACGTCGAAGATCTTCTCGATAGCGATCTTGATCTGCGTCTTGTTGGACTCCGGCGCCACGATGAACGTGTACGTGTTGTCCTCGATGAGTCCGTAGGACTTCTCCGAGATGACCGGGGCCAGGATGATGTCGCGAGGATCAGTCACGGTAGCCATCAGGCCGACACCTCCTCTTTCGTGTTGGCGGTGATGTAGGCGTTGAGCGCCTCCACCGAGAACACCAGGTCGTCGGCGTTGAGCACGTCGTAGGTGTTCAGCTGATCCGGCGAAATCACGTGAACGCCAGGCAGGTTGCGGACGCTCTTGGCGCCGACCACATCGCTGCGGCCGATCACGACGAGCACCTTCTTGTTGTCGGTCAGCGACGACAGGAACGACTTGGCGCTCTTGGTCGACGGGTTCTGACCGGCCACCAGCTCGGTGATCGCGTGGATGCGCTCGTTGCGAGCCCGGTCCGACAGCGCGCTGCGCAGGGCAGCAGCGATCATCTTCTTCGGGGTCCGCTGGCTGTAGTCACGCGGCTGCGGGCCGTGGACGGTGCCACCACCGGTGAACTGCGGGGCGCGGGTCGAACCCTGACGGGCGCGGCCGGTGCCCTTCTGGCGGTACGGCTTCTTGCCACCACCGGACACCATGGCCCGGGTCTTGGTGGCGTGGGTGCCCTGGCGAGCGGCGGCCAGCTGGGCCGTCACCACCTGGTGCATCAGCGCGATGTTGGGCTCGACGTCGAACAGCGCGGCGGGCAGCTCGACAGAGCCGTCCTTCTTGCCGTCCGGGGTCTTGACGTCAATCTTGAGAGTCATTACTTCTCGCCTCGCTTAACTGCGGTGCGGACAACCACCAGTCCACCGTTGCGGCCCGGGATGGCGCCCTTGATGAGCAACACACCGTTCTCGGCGTCGACCTTGTGAACCTTCAGGTTCTGGGTGGTGACGCGGTCGCTACCCATACGGCCGGACATGCGGGTGCCCTTGAAGACACGGCCCGGGGTGGCGCAGCCACCGATCGAACCGGGACGACGGTGCACAGCCTGGGCACCGTGAGCGGCGCCCTGACCCTTGAAGCCGTGGCGCTTCATGGTGCCGGCGAAGCCCTTGCCCTTGCTGGTGCCGGTCACGTCGACGTACGCGCCGTCGGCGAAGATCTCGGCGGTCAGTTCCTGACCGACCTCGTACTCGGCGACCGCGGCCTCGTCGTCAAGACGAAGCTCGGCCAGGTGCCGACGCGGGTTGACGCCTGCAGCGGCGAACTGACCGGTGACCGGCTTGTTCACCTTGCGCGGGCTGATCTCGCCGTAGGCGAGCTGCACGGCGCTGTAGCCGTCGCGCTCGGGGGTGCGGATACGGGTCACCACGTTGGGGCCGGCCTTCACGACCGTGACCGGGACGACTTTGTTGTTCTCGTCGAACACCTGCGTCATGCCCAGCTTGGTGCCCAAAATGCCTTTGCGTGCCATTTTTCTGGGTCTCCTACTGGATGTTGACGTCGACGCTCGCCGGCAGATCGATGCGCATCAAGGCGTCAACCGTCTTCGGCGTGGGGTCGAGGATGTCGATAAGGCGCTTGTGGGTACGCATTTCGAAATGCTCCCGCGAGTCCTTGTACTTATGGGGAGACCGGATAACGCAGTACACGTTCTTCTCGGTCGGCAGCGGCACCGGGCCGACCACGCTTGCCCCTGTACGGGTGACCGTCTCAACGATCTTGCGCGCCGAGGCGTCAATCGCCTCGTGGTCGTAGGCCTTGAGCCTGATGCGGATCTTCTGTCCCGCCACGCTTCTCCTACCTAACTTTCACGGGCCCGTGCTCGGGCCTGGTCTTCAATACGCACGCCCCGGGACACCCGATGACGCGCGCTGGCTATGCCGCCGCTCTTTACGTTTCTGTGGTTCACCGACCCCCGCGCTCGGGCGTGTCGCCTTTGCGCACAGTCGTCCGCGCTGGAAATTCCATCTCGGGCGATGCTGGGACCGGATGCGCCCGTGATGGGCGCCGGTCGTATGCCCGCAGCGGGCGAACCCGGCGCAAGGCAACCCGAACAGTATGCCCCAGATCCGGGCTCGCTCCAAATCCGCTGCGGAGCCATCCGGCGCGCCCGGGTTCTGCGGCCGGTCCTGCGGTGATCTCGGGTTCATTCTGCCGTGAATTTGCCTCGAATCTGCGGTGACGACGCTGACGTTCGAGTGGATCGCGCCCTGGTTGGAGAGTGGACGCAGACGTCGGGTTAACCGTGCGGCGGTGGCGCAAAAATGCGAGTGGGGTGCGCCCCAGGTACAGGGTCAACGCGTATGCAGCCACCGCGGCCGTTGACTCTGTACTCGTGGCACAAAAGTGTGAGTAAGGAGCGCCCTGGATACAGCCTCAACGCACGCCCGGCCGGTCCTCCCGTTGACTCTGAACTGGTGCTGCAGAAGGGCGAGTGGACCGGGCCGCCGACGCAGAATTGGCGACGGCACCTAACTTACTTTCGAGTAAGATCGAGGCATGTCGACACTGAGCCCCACGTACCGCGCCTGGAAGCAGCTCTCCGGACGGCCCGGCGGCAGTCTGATGTTCTCGGCGGCCGCGATGGTGCGGGTGCCGTACTTCGCGTCGGTCCTACCCCGGGTGGTGACGATGGAGCCGGGCTACGCCGAGGTGGCGGTGCCGAAGTGGTTCTTCGTCTACAACCATCTGCACACCGTGCACGCCATCGCGTCGTGCAACGCCGCCGAGGCCGCCATGGGCATGGCGATGGAAGCGACAGTGCCGACGAGTCACCGCTGGATCCCCAAAGCCATGAACGTGCGGTACCTGGCCAAGGCCACCACCTCACTGCGGGCGCACGCACGGGTCGACGTCCCTGACTTCGAGACGCTGACCAAAGGCACCGACGTCGTCGTATCGGTCTCCGTGGTCGACGCCCGGGGCGAAGAGGTCGTGCACGCCGACATCACGACGTGGGTGACGCCGGCCTAATCGAGATAGGTGCCGTGACCTTCGCGCACCAGATCGCCATCGAAGATCAGCACCTCGTTGACGAGCTGGCCGCGGTGGTTGCGGTAGTTGATGACGAGCGCCTGCGTCCCGATATAGGTGGCCACGATCTCGAAGTGCAGCTCCGGCACCGCGGCCAGCGCGGTGGTCCAGTACCGGCGGAGTGCATCCTTGCCCCGCACCACTCCCCCGGATTCGGGCACCACGCGCGCCGCGACGGGTGAGGTGAAGACGACGTCGTCGTGAAAATGCGCGAGGACCGCCTCGACGTCGTGTGCGTTCCAGGCCGCACACCACTCACGGGCGAATCGGTCGGCATCGGGAAGCGTCATGCCGCCCCATCGAAGTGGACGCACACCTGGACGGGCAAGCCATTTTTCGTGCGCCGAGCGTGCGACCTGCCGAGATGACACGCCGCTGACGTCACCGGAATCCCCCACGTTCGACGTAGCAGTCAGCGCTGCAGAGTCCCCCAGAACGCACACTGGTGCACCTGGTCGTAGTCCGTGACCAATCGGCTTCCGTCGGGACGCAGCGACATTCGCGGGTCGTGGTCGCCGCCGGCCAGCTGCGGCCAGTCCGGCGCACCTTCCGCGCTGGGGTGGCCATCGCGGACGAAAGAGCTCCAGTAGTCGATCATCTGATCCGAGAGCGCGATCTGTGGCGGCGTCGGCGGCGGCGCTCCACCCATGTTGAAGATGTAGCGCAGGTCCAGCGAGTGGCTGGCACCGACGGGGAAAGGCAAGTGGCGCAAGGGATCCGGCGTCGGTGGTGTCGGGTCGGCGAACTCATAGCCGTACACCGGCGCATCGGCGGCCAGCGCGTCGCCGATGCGGTCCGCCACGCACGCGAACGCCGCGTCGGTGACTGCCGTCGAGTAGGCGACCGCGGCGCTGCCGCCGTAGCGGTCCAGCGGGTAGTGCTCCGCGACGGCGCCGGCGTCGGCGCCGAACGTCGACTCCAGCAGGCGCGGGTAAGCATCGGCATGGAACCGCTTGCCCGCGCGGAGATATTGCAGCGCCACGAAGAGGGTGAACTCGTCGCGGGTGGTACCGATCATCACCGGCACCCGCGCCGCAGCACCGTCGTTGATGGCCCGCATCGGATCGACCGGCAGCAGCGTCGTCCCGGAGACGGGCCCGCTGAGCATGTTCTCGCCGATTCCGTAGAACCACACCGGTTTTCGCAGTTTGTCGACCGGCAGGCTGCGCAGGCAATCCGCCGCGTCCGCCGGTTCGCCGCACCCCGCGGCTTTCGCATAGGCGAGGCTCGCCCGGGTGGCTTCCGGTAGCGCGCCCTGCGCCTGGCACGGCCCGCTCGCGATGATGGCGCCCCGGAAGAGACCGGCCGAGTCGGGAGCGACGAGGTGGTCGCACACCGACATCCCGCCGGCGGATTCGCCCGCGATGGTCACCTTGCCGGGGTCGCCGCCGAATGCGGCGATGTTGTCACGCACCCAGCGCAGCGCCGCCTGCTGATCGGCCAACCCGTAGTTGCCGACGTCGGGGCCGGCACCCAGAGCGGGATGAGCCAGGAAGCCCAGTGCGCCGAGTCGGTAGTTGACGGTCACCACCACGACGTCGCCGCGCGTGGTCAGCCGCGTCGAGTTGTAGATATTGCTGGAACCGTTGATGAACCCGCCACCGTGCAGCCACACCAGCACCGGTCGCCGTTCGCCGGAGGCCCGCACCGGCGGCGTCCAGACATTGAGCGTCAGACAATCCTCGCTGGTGTTGCGGCCCATCTCGAGGTCACCCTTGGGGTCCTGGATGCAGCGGGCGCCCGGTTTCGCCGCGTCGCGCGCGCCATCCCAGGCGAGTGCGGGAGCCGGCGGCCGGAAGCGGAGTGGTCCCAATGGCGGTGCGGCATAAGGAATTCCACCGAAGAACCGCAGGTCCGGATTGACCGCCCCACGGACCGTCCCCGATGCGGTGTGCACCAGCGCCGGATCGGCGGTCACCGCGTCAGGTGCGACGGCCGTCGCGCCTTCACTGTGCGAGTCCAGGCCACAGCCGGCGACCAACAGCACCGCGGCAGCCACTGCCGCGGCGCGCTGCAGCAGTCGGGGC
This sequence comes from Mycobacterium sp. UNC410CL29Cvi84, assembly GCF_000686745.1. Classification (NCBI taxonomy): domain Bacteria; kingdom Bacillati; phylum Actinomycetota; class Actinomycetes; order Mycobacteriales; family Mycobacteriaceae; genus Mycobacterium; species Mycobacterium sp. UNC410CL29Cvi84. The sequence goes on along the minus strand of NZ_JMLM01000008.1, from coordinate 127,997 downwards.
GGATGGACGGACGACACGACCACCCAGCGTACTGAACACCCGCCGATTGCAGCTCGGAAATATTTCGCGCGACCCCCTCCCCATCGGACATCGAACGACCTACACTCCACTTGACAGCTGTCAAGTTCGCGTTCGTGTGAGGAGTTCAATGACTGCACCCACCACCGACGAGGCCGCCAAGGTCCTCGCCGACCCCTCCGCCTACGCCGACGACGATCGGTTGCACACCGCACTGACCCACCTCCGCGCCACCAATCCCGTTGCCTGGGTTGACAATCCGCCGTACCGGCCGTTCTGGGCGATCACCAAACACGCCGACATCATGGCCATCGAGCGGGACAACAACCTCTTCATCAGCGAGCCCCGCCCACTGCTCATGAAGGCCGACGCCGAGGATCTGTTGAAGGCCCAGGCTGATGCCGGTATCGGGCTGCGCACGCTCATCCACATGGACGACCCGCACCACCGGAAGATCCGCGCCATCGGCGCCGACTGGTTCCGCCCGAAGGCCATGCGCGATCTCAAGGTCCGGGTGGACGAGCTCGCCAAGCGGTACGTCGACCGGATGCGCGACATCGGACCCGAGTGCGACTTCGTCGAGGAGATCGCCATCCAGTTCCCGCTGTACGTGATCATGTCGCTGCTCGGCCTCCCCGAGGAGGATTACGACCGCATGCACACCCTGACCCAGGAGATGTTCGGCGGCGACGACGAAGAGTACTCACGCGGCCAGTCGCCGGAAGAGCTGTTCGCCGTGCTGCTCGAATTCTTCCAGTACTTCGCCGCGCTGACCGCATCCCGGCGGGCCAACCCGACCGGTGACCTGGCGTCGGCGATCGCGAACGGCCGCATCGACGGCGAACCGCTCAGCGACATGGACACCGCGTCCTACTACGTGATCGTGGCCAGCGCCGGCCACGACACCACCAAGGACGCCATCTCGGGTGGGCTGCACGCGCTGATCCAGAATCCCGGCGAGTTGGCACGCCTGAAGGCGAACCCCGACCTGATGCCCACGGCCGTCGAGGAGATGATCCGGTGGAGCACGCCGGTGAAGGAATTCATGCGTACCGCCACCGCCGACACCGTCGTGCGCGGCGTGCCGATCGCGGAGGGCGAATCCGTTTATCTCGCTTACGTTTCCGGTAACCGCGACGAAGAGGTGTTCGCCGACCCGTTCCGGTTCGACGTCGCACGCGAGCCGAACAAGCACCTGGCGTTCGGCTACGGCGTGCACTTCTGTCTGGGTGCCGCACTGGCGCGCATGGAGATGAACAGCCTGTTCTCCGAACTACTGCCCCGGCTGGACTCGATCGAATTGGCCGGCGCCCCGGAGCTTTCCGCGACGACGTTCGTCGGCGGTTTCAAGCACCTGCCGATCCGGTATTCGCTGCGCTGACGCGATGAGTCGCGAGGAATCCGTCGACGGCGGCGACGGCGATCTCGCGGTAATCGAAGTCGGGCAACGTGCTGAGCTTGCCCAGCACGATCGGGCCGAGTAACAACGCCGCGGCGCGGACCCGGTCGACGTCGCCCAATTCGGCGACGGCCTCGGGACTGGACAGCACTGCCTCGAACGGCGCGGCGTACTGCTCGGCCACCCGTTCCCGCAGGTTACGGACCTCGACGCTCTCGGTCCCCGCCGCGCCCCACGGCAGGTGTTCGAGGTTGCCACCGAGCGTCAGCCACGACATGGCCGCCAGGCTGACCGGCGCCTCGGCGATCAGTTCCGCCTGCGCGCGCACGAGCGCGATCAACTGCTCGCGCAGGTCGCCCTCGGCGGGCCGCACGGGAGCCGGCGGAATGAGCGCGTGAAATGCCGCTGCCAGCAAGTCATTTCCGCTGGCGTAGTGCCGGTAGAGGGTCGCCCTGGCCACATTGGACGCGCGGATCACCGCGTCGACGGTCACGGCACTGGGACCGCCGGAGCGCAGCAGGGCGGTCGCCGCCTCGAGAAGCCGCGCCCGCGACCGGGCCGGCCTGGGGTCACCATGTTCGCTGGACAACTCCATTCACCTTTCGGCCGACAAACAAGACTGTTAGTCTCGTTTGAAGATCATCAGTCTTGAAACTACCGGAAGGTGGCCGCATGGCCGACAAGGCGAGCGTGGCGAGCCCCCTGGCCGATTCCACGCAGCCTACGGCCACTCCACCCATCTCACGCAACCGCACCTGGACCCTTCTCGTGGCGTGTTGCGGTGTGCTGGTGGTGATTTCGTCGATGGTGGCGCTCAACACCGCGCTCGGCGACATCGCCATGGCCACCTCGGCGAACCAGACCCAGCTGACCTGGATCATCGACAGCTACACGCTGACGCTGGCCTGCCTGCTGCTGCCCGCCGGCGCCATCGGCGACCGCTACGGCCGGCGCGGCGCCCTGCTGTTCGGCCTGGCCGTCTTTGCGGTGGCCTCGATTGTTCCGGCACTGAGCACCGATCCCCTGCAGATCATCGGCGCACGCGCGGTCGCCGGCGTCGGTGCCGCATTCATCATGCCGGCGACGCTGTCCCTGATAACGGCGTCGTACCCGGCGGACCAGCGCACCAAGGCGGTGGGCATCTGGGCCGGCATGGCCGGCTGCGGTGGCGTGTTCGGCATGCTGGGATCCGGTGTGCTGTTGCACTTCTGGCCCTGGCAGTCGATCTTCTGGGCGTTCGCCGGTGCCGGGCTGGTCCTCATTGTCATGACCACGACCATCACGAGTTCGCGCGACGCGGAAGCCCGCACCTTGGACGTCGCGGGCGCGGTCGTCATCGCCGCGGCCGTCGCCGCGCTGGTGTACGGCATCCTGGCGGCCCCCGATCGGGGCTGGACGCATCCGGTGGTGCTGGGCGGTATCGCCGGCGGCCTGGTCCTGGCCGGGGCGTTCGCGATCATCGAGCTTCGGGCCCGGGACCCGCTGCTGGATGTCCGACTGTTTCTCGATCGCCAGTTCGGCACCGGAGCCGCGGCCATCACGGTGCTGTTCATGGTGATGTTCGGCTTCTTCTACCTGGCGATGCAATTCATGCAACTGGTCATGGGCTACAGCCCGCTTGGAACCGCACTGGCCCTGTCCCCGCTGGCGGTGCCGATGCTCATCCTGTCCCCGTTGTCGTCGTGGTATCTGCCGAAGCTGGGCTTGCGCGTCGTGGTGCTCGTCGGCCTGGGGCTGCTGTCCGCCGGCCTGCTGTCCCTGTGCCTGGTGCGCATCGACTCGTCGTACTGGGCTCTGGCCTGGCCGCTGCTGGTGGTGAGCACCGGAGTCGGAATCTTCACCGCGCCAACGACTTCGGCGATCATGACATCGGTGCCGGACGCCAAGCAGGGAGTGGCGTCGGCAGTCAACGACACCACGCGCGAGGTCGGCGCAGCCCTCGGCATCGCGCTGACCGGCTCCCTCCTGGCGGCCGGATACAGCAAGCACATCGGGCCCGCCGTCGCCGGTTTTCCGGCTCCGATGCAAGACGCCGCGCGCGGCTCGCTGGCCGGTGCGGTGGCCGCCGCACCCCATCTGGGCCCGGTCGGCGGTCAGCTCGTGACGGTGGCGCGCGTGGCGTTCCTCCACGCGATGCAGACATCGCTCGTGGTGCTGGCGTCGATCACCGCGGTCGCGGGCGTACTGATCGCGTTCTGGGCGCCCGGCCGCGAACGCACACCACCCAACGACTAGTCGGCACAGGCATTTTCGCGATTCGCGTGCGCCAGGTGGCCACTCAGCGGCTAAGAGCGTGGGTCGGCAACACAATTGACTGTGCGTCTACGCAGTTCGGTACTCGAGCTTTTCCTGCGCCAGTGCACAGTCAACGCCCACAAGGCATTTGCTTGTCAAGTGCCCAGCCCCTAGCGGCCGACTGTGAAACCAGAACGCCTCTGCCCACGAATTCGCGATCTGACCGCACGCTCGCGCTACACCCCACCCGAACCGTTACCGACCCACGCTCCTACGACGCGATGAACTGCGCGGCCCGGTGCGCCAGCATGACGATGGTCGCGTGCGGGCCCCGGCCGGTGATGCCGGGCAGCGCGGCGCCGTCGGCCACCCACAACCCTTCGACGCCGCGCACCCGGCACTGCGGATCGAGGACGGCACGTTCGTCGCCGTCGGCGCCCATCGGCGCCGTGGCCGACAGATGCTGCGCGGTGGACCACGCGGGCTCGCCGCCGGCGACGGCGTCACCGAACAGGTCGCGACACAGTTCGTGACCGACGTGTAGCGCGGCGGCATCGGCCGGGTCGACGTCGTAGCGGTGCTCGATGGTGGGACGTACGTCGGGATCGTCCGACACCAGCAGGACCCGGCCCTGCGCGCGCGGCCGCATCAGGGAGATGCCAAGGTGCACCGGGTCCGCACCATCGGTGACCCCGCCGGTCATGGCCGCGAAACCCCAGGTGTACGGCCGGATCTCCAATTCGTCGGTGGTGAGCAGCAATTCGAGCGGCGGGCGCCCGAGCTCGGCGGGCCAGGTGGTCGGCACCACCCACTCCGGATGATCGGCGCACGCGACCCCCACCGGCAGGTCCGCCACCACCGGCACGCCGACGCTCCGCAACTGCGCGGCCGGGCCGATCCCGGACAGCATCAGCAGATGCGCCGATTCAATTGCCCCGGCGCACAACACGATCCGGTCGGCATACCGGTCCGTCACACCCTCGGGACCGAGACACCTGACGCCCACCGCGCGGTCACCGTCGAACAGCACCCGCAGCACGCGGGTACCGGCGAGCACCGCCAGGTTGTCCCGGCCGCGCGCGGCCGTCAGGTAGACCTCGCCCGGACCGTGCCGGTGCCCGGTGTCATCGATGTTGAGCGGCACCGCACCGAGTCCGGACCGGACCCCGGCCGCGGCGTTGAGATCGTCGATCCAGGGGTACCGGCCGCCCGCCGCGTCACGGAAAGCCTGTGAGGACGCTGCGAATTCGCTGATACGGCGCACGGGTACCGGGCCGGTCGCACCGTGCTCGGCGCCGTCGCCGAAGTCGTGGTCCGTCTCGATGGCGCGATAGTGCGGCAGGACGTCGGACCAGGACCAGCCCGGCACCGCCCAGGCCGCGAAATCCGCGGGCCAGGCCCGGCAGAAATAGCCGCCGTTGATCGCCCCGGACCCGCCCAGCACCCGTCCGCGCACGATGTCCACCGACCGCACCGGATTCTGCGTCAGCGTCGTGCGGTGCTGTCGGGCCACGGCGCTGTCGACGCCGATGGGCAGCACCCAGCCCGGCTCCGGACGGATCGTGCCGCCGGTCTCCAGCAGCGTCACCCGACAGGCAGGATCGGCCGAAAGACGCTCGGCCAGAACGCAGCCGGCGCTGCCGGCCCCGACGATCAGGACGTCATCGCGACGTGGGCTCAAGTCCGGATCTGCGGCTTGAGCGCACCCAGATGCCGCTCGCGCACCACGCCGCCCCACAGCCCGAGACCGTAGGCGATGTCATCGAGACGCTTGAGCAGCAGGTAGGCCAGCAGGCCCACGCGCTGGGTGTTGTCGTCGACCGTGTGGTGGCGACGCGCCCAGTCGACGACGCCGTCGACGATCGCGGCGATCAGCACCACTTGACGCCAGCGCCGGAAACACACCGCCAGCACGAGAGCCACCGGCCAGTAGTGCCGGCACAGTGCGGCGGCGAGTTGCAGGGCCGCGGCCCACAGCCCCTGCGCGGCGACGGCGGCGACTTCCCGGGGTTCGGTGTCGACCGACCGCAGCGAGTTGGCGATGCGCCGGCCGGTGATCGCGGCGGCGATCGTCGAGGCCAGGTAACCCACGCCGGACCCCATGGCCAGCAGCACCCAGACCACCAGTGTCCAGCCGGAAATGACCAGCGGCGCCGTCTTGCCGGGGTGCCGGACCGACAGCGGTGCGGCCGAGGAACCGTAAAAGGCCTTGCGGGCGAACCACTCTCGCAGTGCGGTGCGGTGATCGTGCCCGACCAGCGCGATCGGCTCGTACCGCAGCCGGGCCCCGGCCTCGATGAACCGCCAGCACAGGTCCACGTCCTCGCCGGACTGCAGCGACTCGTCGAAACCGCCCACCTGGTCCAGCGCCGCGCGCCGGCAGATGATGGCCGCGCTCGGCACGTAGGCCACCATGCCGTACGGCACCACCGGGGCTTCCCGCATGCCGAGGTCGAGCGACGACCGCACGGCCTCGTAGCGCGCGATCAGATTGTCGGGCTCGTGCAGGCCGACGATGCGCGGCGCGACCAACGCGACGGCCGGGTCGCAAAAGTGCCCCAGCAGCGCCTCCAGCCACCCGCGACGTGGCACCACGTCGGAGTCCAGGAACGCCACGAAGTCGGTCTCGCAGGCGGCCAGCCCGGTGTTGCGGGCCGCGGCCGGTCCCCGGCTGACGTCGTGCCGGAGCACCCGCACGTCGCAGTGCCCGGCCAGGTCGCAGAAGTCCGCGGCCTGCAGCGGCACCACCGAGCCGTCGTCGACCACGACGACGCGCATGCCGCGCAGGGACCGCACCAGGCGGGCGACGCCAACGGCGTTGTCACGTACCGGAATCACGACGGTCACGTCGAGGTGCGACGGCCCGGTCGCCGGTCGTGGGTGGGCCACCGTGGCGTCGAGCAGCGTGCGGGCCAGCTGCGCGCTCTGCGCGTCGTGGACCTCGAGGCGGCCGCGATCGAGCATCGTCTGCGCCGCCGGCGCCAGCTTCAGCAGTCGCGTCGGTGAGCCACCGAGCAGCGCGGCGCCCTCACCCAGCACCTTGACTCGGCGATCCACTTGGACGGCAAAACCGTCAGGCAGCCGCGGCCCAGTCACTGTCCCACCCCCGTCACGCGAGCATCCCCCCAGAGCTCGGCTGCCATGCGCTGATCCGGCGCACGGAGCCTTCGACCATTTCTGCAAAGATACGGGACCCGTCGAGGGCGGTGGCAGTCGTCGGATCGCCCAGCACCCCGACCGCGCTGACCGCCGCCACCCCGCCGCGGCGCAATGCCGGCAGCAGCTCCGGCAACGGCGCGGTGTTGCCGACGACGCTTTCCTCGACCCAGACGTCGGCCGGTGAAAGGTGCAGCAGTACAGACGTTTCGGTATGGCCCGCGTGGGCGTCCGCACCAGCGGCCGCGCACGGGCACCAGGCCACATCGCGCCCCTCGGCCCGCAGCAGCGTGGTCGCCGCCGTCAGCGCCGCCACGTTGCCGCCGTGGCCGTTGACGAACACGACCCGGCCGGCCCAGTTACAGGCCGACCGCCCGAACTCGACCAGCAAATGCTCCAGCGCGGCCAGGCCGATCGAGATGGTGCCGGGAAAGCTCTCGTGCTCACCGCTCGCCCCGTAGCTGATGGCAGACGCGACCAACCACGCCGGCTGAGCGACGCCGTCGGCCTGATCTGATTCCGCAGCCTCACACAACCGCGCGGCCACGGACCGCGACACCGCCTCGGCGATCCGGGTATCGGTATCCAGCGGCAGGTGCGGCCCATGCTGCTCGGTGGAACCAATCGGGACGATCAACGAAGGCCGCAGGGATTGCAACTGCCTCGACGTCGAGTTCCCGAGCTCGCTGGGAAAAGGCACCCGCCGATGGTAAGCCGAATTTGCCCGCTGTGCGCCAATTGTTGCCGTATACGCAACAATTCGTAGCGAATGGTCAAATCGCCGCGGTTGTCAAGACCCCGGCGACCATCACGTCAGCCACGTCAGCACCGCGCGTATCAGCGGACCCGTCGAATCCCGCCGGACCGCCCGTCGGCTCAGCCGCCCAGCCGCCGGGTGAAGCCCTCCGGCACCAGGATGTCGTCGGGCCCGAGGTCGTGAATCGAGCCCTTGCCCAGACCACGCAGCGCCGAGTCGATACCGCCGTGCATGATGTCGAGCACGTTCTCGACACCGGCCTGTCCCTCGGCCGCCAGCCCCCACAGGTAGGCCCGGCCGAGCATGACCGCACGGGCACCCAGCGCCAGCGCCTTGACCACGTCACTGCCGCGGCGGATACCGCCGTCCAGCAAAACCTCGACCTGGTCGCCGACGGCCTCGGCGATGGCGGGCAGCGCCCGGATCGACGCCGGGGTGCTGTCCAGGTTGTTACCGCCGTGGTTGGACACCGAAATGGCCGAAACACCGGCATCCACAGCACGTTTGGCGTCGTCGATGCGCATGACGCCCTTGAGCATGAACGGGCCGCCCCACAGCTCGCGCAGCCAGGCGATGTCCTCCCAGGTCGGCGCCGGCGTACCCATCCATTCGCCGTAGGCATGGAAGAACGGCGGCGCGGCCTGGCCGTTGATGGCCTGGTTCGGCACGCACAACTCCGGCGGACGCAGGGTCTTGCCCCAGGTCCACATGTAGCGCGGCTTGGTGATGACCTCAGGGCTCATCTTGATGATGGTCTTGATGTCCATCTTTTCCGGGATCTTGGGGCTGCCCCAGTCCCGGCCGTGGCTGAAGCTCCAGTCGGTGGTGACGATCAGGCCCTTCGCGCCGGCCGCGCGGGCCCGCTCCGCCCGGGCCGCGATGTCGTCGCGGCTGCCGAGCCAGTAGATCTGGAAGAACGTCTTGGGGTTGGCCGCGATGACCTCTTCCATCGGCTTGCTCGCGAACGACGAGAGCCCCATCGCGGTGCCGCGGGCCGCGGCGGCGCGCGCGACGGCGACCTCACCGTCGGGGTGGATCGCCTGCACACCGGTCGGAGAAATAATCACGGGCAGTGAAATCTCTTGACCCATAACCGTTGTGGACATCTCGCGCTTGTCCAGCGCGCCGATGACGTGCGGCGCGAAGCCGAGCTCACCGAACGCCGCGACGTTGTCGGCGACCGTCAGGCCCTTCTCGCTCGCCGAGATCAGCGAGGAGTAGGCGGACTTGGGGAGCCGCTTCTTCGCGCGCTCCTGCGCGATCGCGACGGTTTCGAACCAGGTATCACGGGCCATGATCTAAACAGGACTTTCGTTACAGAATTTCTGGGGAGCCTTGGCCGGCATGGCCAACAGCTTGAGCGGAACCGGCCCCTTGCGGCCGCCGCTGCGGGAGTGGTCGAGATGCGACTTGGGCTTGTCGCGATCGAGCGCCAGGGCGGGCTCGCCGTAGCCCTGCACGCACTCGGGGTCCGGGCCGTCCATGGGCAGGCCGGTGAAGAACTTGGCTGCCATGCAGCCGCCGCGGCAGCTGTCGTAGTGGTCGCAGCCGCTGCAGGCGCCGGCCGACTGCGGTTCCCGAAGCTCGCGGAACAGCGGGGCGTTCTGCCAGACGTCCTGGAACCCGTTGTCGCTGAGGATGTTTCCGGCCAGGAAGCGCTCATGGATGGCGAACGGGCAGGCGTACACGTCGCCGACGGGGTCGATGAGGCACACGACACGACCGGCGCCGCACAGGTTCAGGCCGGCCAGCGCGCCCGGCTCACCGAGACCCGACAGGTGGAAGAACGAGTCACCCGTGAGCACCCGCTCACCCTTGGCGACCAGCCAGTTGTAGAGCTGCACCTGCTGCTCGGCGGTGGGGTGCAGGTCATCCCACACGTCGGCACCGCGACCCGACGGACGCAGCCGCGTGATGCGCAGGGTGGCGCCGTAGTTGTCGGCCAGGGCCTTGAAATCGTCGAGCTGGTCGACGTTGTGCCGGGTGACGACGACCGAGATCTTGGCGTCCTTGAAACCGGCGTTCTTCAAGTTCTCCAGCGCCCGGATGGCCATGGCGAACGAGCCCGGACCGCGCACCGCGTCGTTGATCTCCGCGGTGGCGCCGTCGAGCGAAATCTGAACGTCCACATAGTCACTCGCGGCCAGCTTGGCCGCGACCGCCTCGTCGATACGCACCCCGTTGGTGGAGAACTTGACGCCCACATGGTGCTCGGTGGCGTAGTCGACGAGCTCCCAGAAGTCAGACCGCACGGTCGGCTCGCCGCCGCCGATGTTCACGTAGAACACCTGCATGCGCTCGAGCTCGTCGATGATGTCCTTGCACTGCTGGGTGCTCAGCTCGCGCGGGTCGCGCTTGCCCGACGACGACAGGCAGTGCACGCAGGACAGGTTGCAGGCGTAGGTCAGTTCCCAGGTGAGGCAGATGGGCGCGTCGAGGCCGTGCTCGAACTGCTCGATCAGCCGGGGCACGGGTGCCGTAGCGGTCATGAAGCGGTGGATCCTTCTGGGCTGTTCTGGTCTGCCGGGATCAGCATCTTGGACTGGACCAGCACGCCGAACGCGTGCAGATACGGCCCCTGCTGGGCATCGTCGATACCGGCGGCGCGGCAGGCGCTGCGCACGTCCGGATGGTCGCCGAGCGAGTTGACGATCTCGACGATGGTGCGATTCTTCAGGAACGAAAGTTTGCGCGTACCAAAGTGATACAGGAGGGCGCCGAACGGTTCCGGACGGACGGCGACCTGGTGGTGCAGCCGCCAGCCGCGGTCAGGATCGAAGGCCGCCTCGGGCCCGGTCCGGGCCGCGGCTGGTGCAGACACGGTCAGTAGACCCCGCACATACCGTCGATCGAGACCTCTTCGACCAGAGTCTCGGTGACCAGTTCGGTGTCGGAATTAGCCTGCTGATTCGAGTCCATGGATCGCCCCTTTCGCTACCGTGGCAGTTGTCGGGACTCGACAACTGTGATCCAAGTCGCAAGAATATGGCATCGAGTGCCGAAAAGGAAGGGCGGGTCTGATGAGGACCGAAACCGAGCGTCCCGGGCACGATGCCGGGTCTGCCCCAACGCACGGCCGCGTGGGCCGGCGCCGTTCCACCACGCGCGACCACATCACCCATGTGGCCCTCGAGCTGTTCGCGACCCGCGGCTTCGACGACGTCAGCGTCGACGACGTCGCCCACGCCGCCGGCATCTCCCGGCGCACCCTGTTCCGGTACTTCTCGTCGAAGAATGCCATCCCCTGGGCCGATTTCGACGCGAGTCTGACCAACCTGCGGGACCTGCTGAACGCCGTCCCCCACCATGTCCCGCTGGACGCCGCCCTGCGCTCGGCATTGTTGGAATTCAACAGCTTTGACGAATCCGAGACACCCCGGCACCGGCGCCGGATGCAGGTGATCCTGCAGACCGACGCGCTGCAGGCCTACTCGATGACGATGTACGCGGGCTGGCGCGGCGTCATCGCGGCATTCGTCGCGCGCCGGCTGGACACCAAGCCGACGGCACTGGTGCCGCAGACGGTGGCGTGGACGGTACTCGGGGTGGCGCTGACCGCCTACGAACAGTGGCTCGCCGACGAGACCGTCTCGCTCCCCGACGCCCTGGGCGAGGCCTTCGACATCGTCCGCGACGGCCTCCGCGCCGTGTGATTTGTGCACGGTTTTCCGCGGTCAGCGCGGAAAACCGTGCACAAATCACAAGAAGTTGCGGTTGGGGCGTCGGAAAATGAGCGCCCGGCGCGACGATAAGGGTGTGAGGGGCGAATCAGACGGTGATGCTCCGCAGACGCTGCTGGCGCTGTACGACACGGCGCTGCCCGTGGTCTACGGGTACTTCGTGCGGCGCTGCGGTGACCGGGGCACCGCGGAAGACCTGACGTCGGAGACGTTTCTGGCGGCGATGGACGCCGCCCGCCGGGATTCGCCACCGGCGATCTCGGTGCCCTGGTTGATCGGGGTGGCGCGGCACAAGCTGGCCGACCACTACCGGCGCAGGCACGACCGCTTCACCGTCCCCGTACCCGAAACACCCGAGCCCACAGAGCCTTTCGACGACTGGGACGCCGAGCTGGACCGGATAGTCGCCGAGGCCGCGCTGGCCCGGTTACCCGAACAGCACCGCATGGTGCTGACACTGCGATATCTGGATGACCGCCCCGTGCCCGAATGCGCCGAATTGATCGGACGAACCGTGCACGCCACCGAGGCCCTGCTGGTTCGAGCACGACGGGCATTCAGGAGCGAATACCAGGACACCGAATACCAGGACGGAGGTGCGTCATGACCATGCACAACAGTCACGACCCACTGACGGTCCTGGCCGGCGGTGAAAGCCCCGTGCCACCGGACCCGGCCTTCGCGGCCCGGTTGCGGGCACGCCTGGAAGCCGCCGTCACCCTCCCGAAAGGAGTTGTCATGAGTGGAACCGACACCGCCATCGCCGATCTGAACGCACCTGCCGCCGCCCCGGTCGAGGTGCCCCGGCCCGCGGCCCTGCCCTATCTCGCCGTGGCAGACGCGCGGGCCGCGCTCGCCTGGTACGTCGACGCGCTGGGTGCCGTCGTCGTCAGCGAACCGATCGTCATGGACGACGGCCGGATCGGGCACGCCGAGCTGACACTGGCCGGTGGTGTGCTGTACCTGGCCGACGAGTTCCCCGAGCTCGGCCTGAAAGCACCAGCAGCACAGTCTGTTTCGGTGAGCCTGATGGTCAATGTGCCGGACACCGACGCCGCGCTCGCGCAGGCCCGGCAACACGGCGCGCAGGTGCAGCGCGAGCCCTACGACGCCCACGGCTCGCGGACCGCGGTGGTGATCGACCCGTTCGGGCACCGCTGGATGCTCACCGGACCGGTCCCCGTCACTGTCCCGATCCGGCACGGCGACATCGGCTACATCTCGGTGCAGACGCCGGACGCCCAACGGGCCGCCGCGTTCTACGGGCACGTGCTCGGCTGGGACTACGACCCCGACACCCGCAAGGTGACGAGCAACCGCATGCACACCGGCATCTTCGAGACCACCGGCCCGCAGACGGTGTTCTGCTGCTACGCGGTGCGCGATCTCGACGCGGCGCGGCAGGCGATCCTGGCCGCCGGCGGTCAGGTCGGCACGCCCGAGCAGCACGAGTGGGGCGCGACGCTCGACGCCACCGATGCACTCGGCACCGACTTCGCGGTGTTCCAGCCGGTGCCCGGCATTGCCCGGCCGGAGCTGAACGGCGCAGGGCCAGGCGAACTTTCGTATATGACGTACTACGTGACCGACTCGGCCGCGTTCAGGGACTTCTACGGCGAGGTGCTGGGTTGGACGTTCGAACCGGGGCGCATCGAGGACGGCTGGGCAGTGCAGGGTTGCCACCCCATGTCCGGCGCGGCCGGCGGCGCCGCACAGACCGTCGCCGTCCCGATGTGGACGGTGACCGACATCGAGGCCGCGGTGGCGCGGGTCCGCGAGGCCGGAGGCACCGTCATCGACGAACCGTCCCGGCAGCCGTACGGCATGTCAGCGGAGTGCACCGACGACCAGGGCGCCCGGTTCTACCTCGGCGCCTTCTGAGGGATTTGTGCACGATTTTCCGCGCCCCGCGCGGAAAATCGTGCACAAATCGCTAGAGGACGTCTCGCTAGAGGACGTCGGCGATCGGGACGGCGGCCGCGACCTTGGCGCGGTTCTTCATCACCTTGCCCGGCATGCCACCGCCGACCACGCCGCTGACCGCGCCGTCGCGCTCGTAGAACGCCAGGAACTTGCGGCCGTCGTCCTCGACGATGTGTACGGTGTCGCCGGCCTTGGGCTCACCCAGGCACTGGATCTTGACGTCGTACTGGTCGCTCCAGAAGTAGGGCACCACGACGGCGGCGGTGGCATCCTGGCCCAGCATCGCCGGCACGATCACCCGCGCCTGCTCGGCCACGTTGCTCCAATGTTCCACGCGCACTTGGTGTCCCGCCGCGTCGCGCCAGGAGGCGACGTCACCGATGGCCCACACGTTCGGCGCACTGGTGCGGCCGGCGGTGTCGCACACGACGCCGTTGTCGACAGCGATGCCGCTGCCTTCGAGCCAGTCGGTGGACGGCCGCGACCCGATGCCGACGACGACGACGTCGGCGTCCAGTTCGGTGCCGTCGGCCAGTTGCACCTTCTCGACGTGACCGGTGCCCGTCACGCCGGTGACCCCGACGCCGCACCGCACATCGACGCCCTCGGCGCGGTGCAGCCGTGCCACCAGTTCACCGATCTCGGTGCCGAGCACCGACGCCAGCGGCGTGGGCTGCGGCTCGACGATCGTGACCTCGACACCCATCTTGCGCAGGCTCGCCGCCACCTCGCAGCCGATGAACCCGGCGCCGATCACCACGGCGCGCTTGGCCGAACCGGCGTGCTCGCGCAGCGCAAGTGACTCGTCGTAGGTGCGCAGCACCCGGATGCCGTCGAGGGCGGGCAGCGACGGGATGGTGCGGGGCACCAGACCCGTGGCGATGACCAGCTCGTCGTACGCGACGACGTCGCCGTTGGCGCGCGTCACCGTCTGGGCCTCGGTGTCCAGCTTGACCGCACCGGAACCCAGCAGCAGCGTGATGTCGTTCTCGGCGTAGAACTCGGCGGGCTTGAGCGTCGTGTCGTCGACCTCGGCGCGCAGCACGTCCTTGGACAGCGGCGGCCGGTCGTACGGCAGATGGACCTCGTCGCTGATCAGTGTGATCGGCCCGGCGTACTCCGCCTTGCGCAGCTGCTCAGCGGTACGTGCAGCGGCCAGACCGCCACCGACAATGACGATGCCTCCGTTTGTAGTCACGTCGGCTTTCTTACACGATGCGGCCGGTGCGAGGTAGGCCACCCTGCGCTTACCTGCTCAGCATTCCGGCAGGGGCTCAGGCCTGGCTCCAGCCACCGACCCGACGCTCGACGATGTTCGACAGCACGACGATGCTCTCGCTGCGTTCGATCGCCGCGCTGCCGCGGATGCGCTCCAGCACCGCCTCCAGATGCCGCATGTCCCGCGTCATGAGATGCAGGATCGCGTCGGACGTGCCGGTCACCGTGGCGGCCGAGACCACCTCGGGAATGCCCTCCCAGGCCTCCCGCAGCTGCGCCGGCGTGATGGTGCCGTGGCAGTACACCTGAACGTATGCCTCTGTCCCCCAACCGATCACGTTCCGGTCGACGACCGTCGTGAAGCCGCGGATGACGCCGGTGGCCAGCAGCCGGTCGACCCGGCGTTTGACGGCGGGCGCCGACAGGCCCACCCGTTCACCGATCTCGGCGAACGTGGCGCGCGCGTTGTCCGCCAACTCGGCCAGGATGCGCTCGTCGGTCTCGTCGACGCTTTCCACCGGCCGCACACCTCCCTCACGCAATAGATTGTTGAATCGCGAGTGATCACACAATAGATCCGTTACAAATGCGCAACAAGCATCGATTGCTTGCGTAACGAAGTGCTCCTACCATCGAATTATGACGATTACTGATGTCGTCAAGATGGCGACACCGAATTCAGGTTGGCGACCGGACCGGGTGGCCCGCCCCCGGCACTATGTGATGACCCGGCCGACGCATTTCGCCGTCGAATATGCGATCAACCCGTGGATGGACACCTCCACCCCCGTGGACACGGCGCTGGCGGTGCGACAGTGGGAGCATCTGGTCCGCACGTACCGCAGCCTCGGCCACACCGTCGAACTGGTCGACCCGATTCCGGGACTGCCCGACATGGTGTACGCCGCCAACGGCGGACTGGTGCTCGACGACGGGTTCGAGAAGGTCGCCATCATCGCGCGATTCGCCTACCCGCAGCGGGCCGGCGAATCGGTGGCCTATGCCGGATGGATGATGGACCACGGCTACTGCCCGCTGTACACCGAGCACACCAACGAGGGGCAGGGCGACCTGCTGATCATCGGGTCGAAGATCCTGGCCGGCTACGGATTCCGTACCGACCGCCAGTCGCACGACGAGGTGGCCAAGCTGTCCGGGCTGCCTCTGGTCAGCCTGCAGCTCGTCAACCCCCGCTTCTACCACCTCGACACCGCGCTGGCCGTGCTCGACGACGAGACCATCGCGTTCTATCCCCCGGCATTCGGCGCCACGTCGGTGGCGTTGCTGCGCAAGATGTTTCCGGGCGCCATCGAGGTTTCCGATGCCGACGCCCACGTGCTCGGCCTGAACGCGGTGTCCGACGGACTGAACGTCGTACATCCGGCCGCGGCCACCGGCTTCGCCGCGCAGCTCGCCGACGCCGGTTTCCGGCCGGTCGGTGTCGACCTGTCCGAGTTGCTCAAGGGCGGCGGGTCCGTGAAGTGCTGCACCCTGGAGGTGTACCCGACGTCATGCTGAAAGCCGTTGCCGGAACACCGGAAAGCACGGCTCAGCTGATCGCCCTCGACGACCGCTACGCCGCGCACAACTACGCCCCGCTGCCGGTCGTCGCGGCGTCCGCCGACGGGGTGTGGATCACCGATCCGGAAGGACGCAGCTACCTGGACTGTCTGGCGGCGTATTCGGCGGTCAATTTCGGCCACCGCAATCCCGAGATCCTGGCGACCGCACACGCCCAGCTGGACGCCGTGACGCTCGTCAGCCGTGCCTTCCACTCCGACCGCCTCGGCCCGTTCTGCGCCGCCCTGGCCCATTTGTGCGGCAAGGATCTGGTGCTGCCGATGAACAGCGGCGCCGAGGCCGTGGAGAGCGCGATCAAAGTCGCGCGCAAGTGGAGTCGGGACGTCAAAGGAGTGTCGGCGCCCAACATCGTCGTGGCACGGGGCAACTTCCACGGCCGCACGACGACGATCGTCAGCTTCTCCGACGACGACACGGCGCGGCGCGGTTTCGGCCCGTACACACCGGGTTTCCGGTCGGTGCCGTTCGGGGACGCCGACGCGCTCGCAGCCGCCGTCGATGACGACACCGCTGCGGTACTGATCGAGCCGATCCAGGGCGAGGCCGGGATCATCGTGCCGCCCGATGACTATCTGCCCCGCGTGCGCGCGCTGTGCACCGAACGCCACGTCCTGATGATCGCCGACGAAATCCAGTCCGGCCTCGCCCGTACCGGCCGCACCTTCGCGTGCGACCACTGGGGCGTGGTGCCCGACGTCTACGTACTGGGCAAGGCGCTGGGCGGCGGCGTCGTGCCGCTGTCCGCAGTGGTGGCCGACAAAGACGTGCTCGGCGTGCTGCACCCCGGTGAGCACGGTTCGACGTTCGGCGGCAATCCGCTGGCCGCAGCCATCGGCACCACGGTGGTC
This sequence comes from Mycobacterium sp. UNC410CL29Cvi84, assembly GCF_000686745.1. NCBI lineage: Bacteria > Bacillati > Actinomycetota > Actinomycetes > Mycobacteriales > Mycobacteriaceae > Mycobacterium > Mycobacterium sp. UNC410CL29Cvi84. Next base: position 111,182 of record NZ_JMLM01000008.1, on the reverse strand, counting down.
GGCATGCTGCAGCGTGGCGAATTCCAATCCAGGGCAACCGAACTCGGCCGGCACCTGCACGCCCGCCTGACGGCGATGATCGGACACGGCGTGACGGCCGTTCGCGGGCTGGGCCTGTGGGCGGGCGTCGACCTCGATCCGACCGTCGGCACCGGCCGGGAGGTCAGCCTGCGCCTGGCCGAGCGCGGCGTGCTGACCAAGGACACCCACGGACCGACCCTGCGGTTCGCCCCGCCGCTGGTGATCACCCGGTCCGAAATCGATTGGGCGATGGACCGATTCGCCGAGGTGCTGGCCGGACCGCCGGATGTGCGGTGGTAGACCCATAGGATGCGCTTCAATCCGCCACCCAACTGGCCGCCGTTTCCACCTGACTGGCGGCCGGGCCCGGACTGGCAGCCGAATCCCTCGTGGCCGCCGCCACCACCGGGATGGGCTCTCTGGGTTGACGACCAATACCATTACGCCCCAACAGAACCAGGCCCGCCGCAGCGGTCCGGAAAACGGAAATGGTGGATCATCGGCGGTGCGGTGCTCGCCGTCGTCGCCCTGGTGGCGGGCGGCACGGTGGTCGCCACGAAGTCCCTGCGCGACGACGCGGCGGCACCGAGCACGACGCCGACGTCGTTCAACGGCCTGACCATCGTGCCGACGCACCCACCGGTGCCGACGGACTTCACCGCCTGGACCCGCGTCGGCGGCGTCGACACCACGTTCACCAACAACGGCCGGGCAGTACGCCTCGACCCGCACGCCAACCCGACGACCGCCTGGTCGGGACTGCTCCAGCCCGGCGATCCGGCGTGCTCGCTGCGCTTCACCGGACGCGTCCGCAGTGCGGCGGGCGGCTACGCCGTCGGGCTCGCCACCGTCGACGGGCCTGCCGACACGGATTCGGGCCCGATCCCGGCACCGCCCGACAACGACTGGCACACAATCGATGTCACCATCACCAAGGCCGGCGACGTCTCGGTGGACGTCGACGGCAAATCCGCACTGCGGCGCACGACGGCACCCGGTTGCGGCCGGGCGGCGGTCCGGGTGTCAGCCGGCGCAACGGAATTCGCGGACGTACTGGTCGGGCAGGTCGCGGCGTAACTCAGTACTTCATGACGCCGCGGTCGACGGCGATCTGGGAACCGGAGATGGTCCCCGAGCCCGGGCCGGCCAGCCAGGTCACCACGTCGGTGACCTCTTCGGGCGTCATGAACTCCTGCAGCCCGGCCTTGCCGTCATGCGCGACGGGCTTGTACGGCATCGGCGCGAAGCTGTGCAGGTAGGTCGGGAACTTGGCGAAGATCGCGCCCATGGCCTCGGGCTCGATCATCGGCGTCATGATCGAGTAGGGGTGAATCGAGTTGACCCGGATGCCGAACTCGCCCACCTCGAGTGCCAGGGCGTTGGTCAGACCGACGAGACCGAACTTCGAGGCCGCGTAGTGGCCGTTGCCCGGCGTCGCCTTGAGGCCCGCCGACGAGCTGACGATGATGATCGATCCGCCGTTGCCGGCCTCGATCATCGCCGGGACGACGGCCCGGATGGTGCGCCAGGTGCCCGACAGGTTGACGTCGACGACGCTGTCCCACTGGTCTTCGTCCATCTCGAACAGCCGGCCCCAGCTCAGGACGCCCGCGTTGGCGACCAGGATGTCGAGCCGGCCGAACTGCTCGACGGCGTCGGCGACGACCTGCTTCTGGGCGGCCAGGTCGCGGATGTCGACCTCGCGGGCCAGGACCTTGCGACCTTCGGCCTCGACGAGGCGGGCGGTCTCGGCCAGATCCTCCGACGTCGGCATCGGGTAGGTGATGGTGTCCGAGACGGGACCACAGATGTCGATGGCGATGATGTCGGCACCCTCGCGCGCCAGCCGGATGGCATGCGCCCGGCCTTGCCCGCGAGCAGCCCCGGTAATGAATGCCACCTTGCCTTCGAGTGCTCCGCCTGCCGTCATTGCCAGTCCCTTCATCGCTTCTCGCCGGAATCAACCGCCACGCTAGCAGCCAAACTAGAACGCGTTCTAGTGGCTCCCGAAAGGCGGTCGCGTCGGCTACAACTCGGCGATGATCTGGGCGCGTTTGGCGGTGTACTCGGCCTCGCTGATGGTGCCCATGGCGCGCAGCGTCTCGATCTCCTGCAGCCGCTGCGCTGTCGACGGCGCCGGTGGCGCGACGGGCGGCGCCATCGCGGCCGGCGCCGGGGCCGGGGCGCGCTCGGCGGCCGTGGCCCGCCGGACCACGTCCATCACCTGTTGCCGCACAACCGGATTCGACCGCAGGTCGGCGATCCCGCTGAGCGCCACCCCGTTCGACTTGAGAATCTGCAGGATGTCCATGATCGGGCCAGAGCGTCCGGTCAGGTCGTAGGTGCGGCCGTCCTGCTCCGAGGTCAGCCGGACCGGCATCATGCCCGACACCAGTGCGCTGCGCTCCCAGTCGATGTGGAACTTGTTGGTCGCCGGGTTGACCATCACGACGAGCTTGCGGGCCGTGATCATCGGCAACCGGCTCACCGAGGCCAGCACCTTGTCCTGCGCGTCGAACGGAGCCAGCTGCGGCCCCGTGATGTGCAGATTCAGTTTCACCAGTGGCTGGTCGTTGACCCGGGTACCGGTCTCCCCGATGCCGGTGACCTCGGCGAGCCCCAGTATCCCGCTGGCCTCGAGTTCCTCGCGCTCCGCCGACCGCATCTGCCCGAAGCCGGCCAGCCCCAGCGCAACCAGTACGTCGATCGCCGTGACCAGCAGGCCCGTCCAGAACATCCACTTCATCAACTCGTCCTGGCCGGTGTAGAAGTACACCGCCAGGAAGATGGGGCCCACCAGCCCGCCGCACAGCAGGACCATGACCTGAGCTTTGAGGTAACGCACCAACATGTCAGCCACGCTCCTTGATCAGCTGAACCGATGCGAGAGACTCTAGTGCGGCTCAGTCGCCGAGGACGTCCAACAGGACGAACGAGAAATTGTCGGCGGCGCCGTTGGCCCGCGCCGTCCCGATGATGATGGCCGAACCGTCGCCCCGGTCGTTGCACGCCGTGGCCGCCTGCAGATCGTGATGCTCCATCTGCCCGTGCACACCGTCAGAGCACATCAGGTAGCTCCCGGGCTGCAGCGGCGTCGCGGTCAGGTGCGCAGCGATGGGCACGCCCTGCCCGAGCGACTGGGTGATGATGTTGGTCGGCCGGCCCGACGCGTCGAGGACGGCGTCGTCGACCGACACCTGGGTCAGCGTCTCGCCCGAAACCGAATACACCCGGCTGTCCCCGACATTGAAGACGATCACCTCGTCGGCGGTGAGGCAGACACCGGCGATGGTGGTACCCATCCCGGCCAGTTCGGTGTCACGGCCCATGTCGTACAGCCAGTCGCTGACGTACGACAGCGACGACGTGATGTCGTCGCCACCGGTCCAGCCCGGCGACATCGTCGCGATCATGCTCAGCGCCGTCCGGCTCGCCACGTCGCCGCCGACGTGCCCGCCCATCCCGTCGCACACCGCGCAGACGAACGGGGAGCCCGGCTGCATCCGCATCTCCACCAGGACACCGTTGTGCGTCTGGCTGACCCAGCCGCCGACCATCACCGCGTCTTCATTGCGCTTGCGCCGCAACCCGGTGTCGGTGAATGCCCGCACGTTCACCCGCACGACAGGCCACCCCTCATCGTGTTCCCCTCCATCGCGAACGATCCTGCCATCCTGCCGGTAAAAGCACTGCGTCGACACCTCTTTCTCACCGCAAAACAAAGCGCCGCCCACCCTTTCGGGTGAGCGGCGCTCCGCTTGGAAAAACTAGATCACTTGATGATCTTGGTAACGCGACCCGCGCCGACGGTACGACCGCCCTCACGGATGGCGAAACGCAGGCCCTCGTCCATGGCGACCGGCTGGATCAGCACGACGGAGATGTCGGTGTTGTCACCGGGCATGACCATCTCGGTGCCCTCGGGCAGGGTAACCACGCCGGTCACGTCCGTGGTACGGAAGTAGAACTGCGGACGGTAGTTGTTGAAGAACGGCGTGTGGCGGCCACCCTCGTCCTTGGACAGGATGTAGACGCTGCCCTCGAACTCGGTGTGCGGGGTGGTGGTGCCGGGCTTCACGACGACCTGGCCACGCTCGACCTCTTCGCGCTTGATACCACGAACCAGCAGACCGACGTTGTCGCCGGCCTGGCCCTGGTCGAGCAGCTTGCGGAACATCTCGACACCGGTGACGGTGGTCTTGGTCGTGGTCGGGCGGATGCCGACGATCTCGACCTCTTCGTTGACGTTGATCACGCCACGCTCGACACGGCCGGTCACCACGGTGCCACGACCGGTGATGGTGAAGACGTCCTCAACGGGCATCAGGAACGGCTTGTCGGTCTCGCGAACCGGGTCCGGGATGGACTCGTCGACGGCCTCCATGAGCTCCTCGACCGACTTCACCCAGGTGGCGTCGCCCTCGAGCGCCTTCAGCGCCGAGACGCGGACCACGGGGGCGTCCTCGTCGAAGTCCTGAGCGGCCAGCAGTTCGCGGACCTCCATCTCGACGAGCTCCAGGAGCTCCTCGTCCTCAACCATGTCGGACTTGTTCAGCGCGACGAGGATGTAGGGCACGCCGACCTGGCGGGCGAGCAGCACGTGCTCACGGGTCTGCGGCATCGGGCCGTCGGTGGCGGCGACCACGAGGATTGCGCCGTCCATCTGGGCGGCACCGGTGATCATGTTCTTGATGTAGTCAGCGTGACCGGGGGCGTCCACGTGGGCGTAGTGGCGCTTGTCGGTCTGGTACTCAACATGCGAGATGTTGATGGTGATACCGCGCTGACGCTCCTCGGGCGCGTTGTCGATCTGGTCGAATGCGCGCGATTCGTTCAAATCGGGGTACTTGTCGTGCAGAACCTTGGTGATTGCTGCAGTCAGCGTGGTCTTGCCGTGGTCAACGTGACCGATGGTCCCGATGTTGACGTGCGGCTTCGTCCGCTCGAACTTCGCCTTCGCCACTTCTGTGTCCTCCTGGACTTGTTGGTGCTTTGGTTAAGCAGTGTTGATGTGTTCAGTTGTGTGGTCTGCCGCAGCAGAACGGGTCAGAGACTACTGGCCCGTCGCCTTGGCGATGATCTCCTTCGACACGTTCGCCGGAACTTCGGCGTACGAGTCGAACACCATGGAGTAGTTCGCCCGGCCCTGGGTCTTCGACCGGAGGTCGCCGACGTAGCCGAACATTTCGGACAGCGGAACCTGTGCCTTGACGACACGCGCACCGCTGCGCTCCTCCATGGCCTGGATCTGGCCACGGCGGGAGTTCAGGTCGCCGATCACGTCGCCCATGTAGTCCTCGGGCGTGGTGACCTCGACGGCCATGATCGGTTCCAGGATGACCGGCTGCGCGGCAGACGCAGCCTTCTTCAGTGCCTGCGAACCGGCGACCTTGAAGGCCATTTCCGACGAGTCGACGTCGTGGTAGGCGCCGTCGAGCAGCGTCACCTTGAGGTTGACCAGCGGGTAGCCGGCCAAGATGCCGTACTGCATGGCGTCCTGCGCACCGGCATCCACCGACGGGATGTACTCACGCGGGATGCGGCCACCGGTGACCTTGTTCTCGAATTCGTAGGTCGCACCGTCTTCGCCGACGAAAGGCTCGACGTTGATGATGACCTTCGCGAACTGGCCCGATCCACCGGTCTGCTTCTTGTGGGTGAACTCCACGTTCTGCACGGCCTTGCGGATGGTCTCGCGGTAGGCGACCTGCGGCTTACCGACGTTCGCCTCGACCTTGAACTCGCGACGCATCCGGTCCACCAGGATGTCCAGGTGGAGCTCGCCCATACCGCCGATGACGGTCTGGCCGGTCTCCTGGTCCAGGTGCACCTTGAAGGTCGGGTCTTCTTCGGCGAGCTTCTGGATCGCCGTGCCCAGCTTCTCCTGGTCGCTCTTGGTCTTGGGCTCGATGGCCACCTCGATAACCGGGTCCGGGAAGGTCATGGACTCCAGGACGATCTGGTTGCTCGGGTCGCACAGGGTGTCACCGGTGGTGGTGTCCTTGAGGCCGATGACCGCGTAGATGTGACCGGCGGCAGCCGACTCGACCGGGTTCTCCTTGTTGGAGTGCATCTGGAACAGCTTGCCCAGACGCTCCTTCTTGCCCTTGGTCGAGTTGATGACCTGGGCACCGGAGTCGACCTTGCCCGAGTAGACGCGGACGTATGTCAGCTTGCCGAAGAACGGGTGCGTGGCGACCTTGAACGCCAGGCCCGAGAACGGCTCGTCGGCCGACGGCTTGCGCGAGATGATCTCGTCTTCCTTGCCCGGGACGTGGCCTTCGGCGGCCGGGACGTCCAGCGGGGTCGGGAGGTAGTCGATGACCGCGTCGAGCATGGGCTGCACACCCTTGTTCTTGAACGCGGAACCGCACAGCACCGGGTACGCGGCGCTGGTGACGGTGAGCTTGCGCAGACCGCCCTTGATCTCCTCGATGGTCAGCTCTTCGCCGCCCAGGTACTTCTCCAGCAGCGCCTCGTCGGTCTCGGCGACCGCCTCGATCATGGCGGTGCGGTACTCCTCGGCCTTCTCCTGAAGGTCGGCCGGGATGTCGACGACGTCGTACTTCTCGCCGAGCTTGGTCTCGCCGCGCCAGACCTTGGCCTTCATCTCGACCAGGTCGACGACGCCCTCGAAGTCACCTTCGGAGCCGATCGGCAGCTGGATCGGAATGACGTTCGCGCCGAGGCGGTCCTTCATGGTCTGGACCGAGAAGTAGAAGTCGGCGCCCAGCTTGTCCATCTTGTTGACGAAGCAGATGCGCGGCACGTCGTACTTGTCGGCCTGGCGCCACACCTGCTCGGACTGCGGCTCCACGCCCTCTTTGCCGTCGAAGACGGCGACGGCACCGTCGAGCACGCGCAGCGAACGCTCCACCTCGACGGTGAAGTCGACGTGGCCCGGGGTGTCGATGATGTTGATCTGGTTGTCGTTCCAGAAACAGGTGGTGGCAGCGGAGGTGATGGTGATACCACGCTCCTGCTCCTGCTCCATCCAGTCCATGGTGGCCGCGCCGTCATGGACCTCACCGATCTTGTACGAGATACCGGTGTAGAAGAGGATGCGCTCCGTCGTCGTCGTCTTGCCGGCGTCGATGTGCGCCATGATGCCGATGTTGCGGACCTTGTTCAGGTCGGTCAGCACGTCCTGTGCCACGGCTAGATTCCCACTCTTTCAGTTGCTTTAAGTAAATCCGCGTCGCCCGGAGAGGGCGGTCAGTTGTGAATCAGATGCGCCGGCCGCCGACATTGGCGGCCGGCGATTGAGTCACCAGCGGTAGTGCGCGAAGGCCCGGTTCGCCTCGGCCATCTTGTGGGTGTCCTCGCGTCGCTTGACGGCGGCACCCAGGCCGTTGCTGGCATCCAGGATTTCGTTGGCCAGGCGCTCGACCATGGTCTTCTCGCGGCGAGCCTTCGAGAAGCTGACCAGCCAGCGCAGCGCCAGCGTGGTCGAACGGTCCGGACGAACCTCGACCGGCACCTGGTAGGTCGCGCCACCGACGCGGCGGCTGCGGACCTCGAGGGACGGCTTGACGTTGTCCATGGCGCGCTTCAGCGTCACGACGGGGTCGGTGCCGGTCTTCTCACGAGCCTGCTCAAGGGCGCCGTAGACGATGCGCTCGGCCAGCGACTTCTTGCCGTCCAGCAGCACCTTGTTGACGAGCTGGGTGACCAGCTGCGAACCGTAGACCGGGTCGTTGACCAGCGGCCGCTTCGGCGCGGGACCCTTGCGTGGCATTAGCTCTTCTCCTTCTTGGCGCCGTAACGGCTGCGTGCCTGCTTGCGGTTCTTGACACCCTGGGTGTCCAGCGAGCCGCGGATGATCTTGTAACGCACACCGGGGAGGTCCTTCACACGACCGCCACGCACGAGCACCATCGAGTGCTCCTGCAGGTTGTGGCCTTCACCCGGGATGTAGGCCGTGACCTCAACCTGGCTCGTCAGCTTCACGCGGGCGACCTTGCGCAGCGCCGAGTTCGGCTTCTTGGGGGTGGTGGTGTACACGCGGGTGCACACACCACGACGCTGCGGACTGCCCTTGAGCGCCGCGGTCTTGACCTTGGCGGTCTTGTCGTGGCGACCCTTGCGGACCAGCTGGTTGATGGTTGGCATCTATCGGCTTTCTCTGTTGCGTTCGTACTGCGGTTTAAGTCTCTGTACTGCGGTTTTCGTCCGATCGCATACCCCGCGTCCGGGCGTGTCGCACGAGGCTAGGCACAGACCTTTCGGTGCACCACGGACATGCGAATTGGCCCGGCGTGCAGGCATGCCTACAAACACAATGAATGCAAGCGCCCAAGTCGGCCAGGCACGAACCACCACGATACCAGTACGGACCGCCACGATCCAAACCCGGACAGAGGGCTCAAACCGCAGGTCAGAGCGGTAGAGCCGGGACCGTGATCAATACCTTACCGCTGGCGCGGCCCCCATCGGGCCATCAGAACCACTCCGATGATGAGGGTGAAGATCACCACGACCCCGCCGCCGAGAACCGCGATGCGTGGTACCGACCAGAACGACGGCGCGATCTGATCCGCCCGCACCGACTGCACCGATATCGGCAGCGGCAGTGGCCCGCCCACCACCACCGCGGCGAACGACTTCGCCGAATCAGCGGTGAACTGCCCGTGGATCTGGGTGCGCCCCGTCGTGATGGGTTCCAGCAGCGCCGGTGCACTGACGACCTGGGTGTCGACCGTGAACGCGGTCCGGATGCCGGTGTTGGCCGCGGTGAACCTCGACCAGACGTCGGCCGCCTTGTCGTCGAAGGTGACGAAGACGACGTAGTCGCCGCGCTGCCCGCCCTGCCGCGCCGAGGCGTCCTTGATCTGGTCGCCGCTGATGATCGACTTGTCCAGCAGATACACCTGCTTGCCGTCGTCGGAGCAGGTGACGAGCGGCAGCGTCGGGTCGTCGTGGTCGGCGAGCGCGTCGGGCTGACCACAGCGCGTGGCCTGGAACTGCAGCGACAACACCTGAATCTGCGGCTGGGTGCTCTGCCGCAGCGCCTTTTCATCGGCGATGCGCTGGCTGTCGGCGACCTGCGGAGCCCGAGGTGCGGTGGTCCCGTCTGGTTGCGCCGCAATCGTGTGGAGGACGGGCCTTATATAGAGGCGGCCGACGGCGGTGACGCCGCGCAGCTGCGCCTCGGTGACGTCGGTGGCGCTGACCTCGAGAGTCTTCCCGTCCAGCTCGACGGACACGTCGCGTCCACCGAGGTGGTTGATCCGGGATTCGACGACCTTGCGGGTCTGCGCGAGGGCATCCGGCGCCGTTCCGGGTGGCGCCTGAATCTCGACCGCGGCGTGGACCACCGGGCGAGGCTTGCCGGCGCGCCAGATGTCCCTGGTCACGAAGACCGTCGCGCCATAGCTCAGGATCAGCACCGCCAAGACCAGGGCGACCAGCCACCGGGGCACACCGGACTGCGCGGCCACGGGCGGCGGCCATGCGGGTGGCATTCCCGGTGGCACCCAGCCCGCCGGTGGCTGGGGCTGTTGCGGTGGCTGGGGCGGCTGCCAGCCGCTGTGCTCGTCAGACATCAGACGCTCCCCCGCTCAAGCCGAGTCGCGCTCGTTCATCCCTCGTGCCAGCCGTACCACCATGTCGGTGAACACCGCGTCGGTGTCGACGCCGTCCATCACGCCCGTCATCTCCAGCAACACGAAACCATGCAGGGCCGACCAGAACTCCAGCGCGGCGTAGAAGGCGTTCTCACCGTCGAGCCCGTACGACGCCAGGACCGCGATCACCGGCCCGGCCGCCGCGTGCGTCGCGGCCGTGTACTCGGGATCGTCGCCACCCAGCGGCATCCGCGTGAAGGCCGAGTACCGGCCCGGATGGTGATGGGCGTAGCTGCGATAGGCACTGGCCATGGCCATGACCGCGTCGTCGCGGCTGCGGCCCTCGCCGACCGTGTTGAGCATGCCGATGATGTCGTCGATGACGCGCATCCGGACGGTGCGGCGCAGGTCATCGAGGCTCTGCACGTGGTTGTACAGCGACGGGCCCTTGGTGCCGAGCTGATTGGCCAGCGCATTGATGGTCAGCGCGTCCCAGCCCTCGCGGTCGAGGAAGGTCAGCGCGGCGCTGACGATCGAGTCCCGGCTGAGCTTGGTGGCACGCGCCGTCGCCCGCGACCGCGCCGGCGCAGCCGGTCGGGCATCCCCAACCGCTTGCGACTCTGGCCGAGGTGCCATCTGCCCGTTCCTCCGGTGTTCTATCGTGATTCCACGGACCGCGGCGCGGTCGGTTAACTAATGACTCTAACCTCTGGACGCTGCAGATACGTCGCCATTTGGGCGAATCTTGTAACCGCGTCTCATGGCGAGTCCCACAGAACGGACGAACCCACTCCGCAGCACGTGCCTCGCAACGTAGGCTCCCAGATACCGCACCCCGGTGCACATCATCGCGGACCAGAACGAAGGGAACCATCGTGAGTCGCAAAGCATGGGGAACCGCATTGCTTGCCGGGCTGCTGACGGTCCCGTTCACGGTCGGTGCACCGAACGCCGCCGCGATCAACGATGACACCCACATCGTCGGCACGGGCATCACCCAGACCCTCGACTGCCACAACGGCACCCTGCTCGTCAACGGCAGCGGCAACACCATCACCGCGTTCGGCACCTGCTGGGCCGTCACCGTGCAGGGCTCGTCGAACACCGTCATCGCCGACACGATCGTCAACGACGTCACCGCCTACGGCTTCAATCAGACGGTCATATTCCACAATGGGGATCCGGCACTCATCGACGTCGGGCGCCAACTCGGTTTGGGTAATCGACTCGCCAAGATTCCCTGACCAGGCCCGCACCAGGTGCCGACAACGCCGACAGGGAGGGACACCGTATGAACCCCAACCGAATCGCGATGGCGGCGGGCGTCGCCGCCGCGGCCGCTCTACTGCTGACCGGCTGCGGATCGCAGGACAACAAGACCGGGGGCAGCAGTTCGTCTGCGGCAGGCACCTCGGCTGCGCCGACGACGGCGCAGGTCGAGGTGGGCAACACCATCAACTACAGCGCCGTCGGCACCACCCGGGAAATCGATTGCGGCACCGGCAAATCGCTGACCGTGGGCGGCGCCAACAACACGCTGACAGTCAAGGGCACCTGCGCGAAGGCGAACATCGGCGGCACCGACAACAAGGTGACGTTCGACAAGGTCGACCAGGAGCTCGACGTCGTCGGCATGCACGCCACCGTCACCTACAAGGACGGCTCGCCGAAGGTTTCCAACACCGGCACCGGCAACACCGTCACCAAGGGTTAGCGCTCACGCCTGAGCGCCGTGCCGGCCCGCTCCCCCGGCGAACCGCTGCGCGCCCGCGAGCGACTCCTCGGCCACCTGCGCCAGGCTGGCGAACTCGAATTCCATTGCGGATTCCTCGGATTCGCCCCACTGCCGCAGCGCGGACATCCGGTCGGCGCGCAGACACAACTGCGGCAGCGCCGCCAGCTGGTGCGCCAGTTCTTCGGCCCTCGCGCGGGCCTGCCCGTGCGGCACGACGCGGTTGGCCAGGCCGATCTGCAGCGCCTCGGCAGCATCGACGGACCGGCCGGTGAGGATCAGGTCCATGGCGCGACTGTGCCCGATCAGCCGCGGCAACCGGACCGTGCCACCGTCGATGAGCGGGACACCCCAGCGCCGGCAGAAGACGCCGAACGTCGCGCCCTCCTCGACGACCCGCAGGTCGCACCACACCGCGAGCTCGAGCCCGCCGGCGACGGCGTAGCCGCTGACCGCGGCGATCACCGGTTTGGACAGCATCATCCGGCTCGGGCCCATCGGCCCCGGCCCCGTGCGGTGCGTCTGATTCATCTCCGGGGTGCCGAACGCCTTGAGATCCGCTCCGGCACAGAAGGTTCCGTGGTCGCCCCACAACACGGCCACGGCGGCGGAGTCGTCGCGGTCGAACTCGTCGAACGCCTGGTACAGCGCTGCTGCCGTCGGTCCGTTGACGGCGTTGCGGGCCTGGGGCCGGTCGATGATGACCGTCGTCACCGGTCCGTTCTTCTCGACACGCACGGGTTCGGTCATCATGCCTCCATCGGTTCGTCGCGCCGCGCCACCAGTTCGGCGGCGAAGTCTGCATAGGCCTGCCGTAGTTGCTCGCCGGGCCAGTCGCCCGGGAGCAGTTCGGCAGGTAGCACGGGGTCGGCCAACAGGTGCCGGACGATGGCGGCCGCCGCCACGAACCGGCCGGGAACGTCGGCAGCCGAGGCGATCTCGTCGAGCAGTCGGCGGGCGGTCGCGGCCCAGGCGGGCAGGTCCCACAGGACGGCGGCCAGGCCGGCGGGGTCGCCGTCCCGGCTGATCAGGACCCGGGCGTTCGCCGTGATCTCCTCCGGCAACTCACCGGCCAGATTGGCCGGCCGCAGCCACAGGCCCTCGCGGAGCTCTCCGAACCTGTTCTGCAGCAGGTCGTTTCGCAGGTCCGCCCGGGTCCGGGCATCGGCCCCGATGGTGGTGATGACGACCGTCGTCCAGTCACCTCGCCAGGGCTTGGTTTTCGGGTCGATGGCGGCATCCTGCCGGCGTTGCCGGGCCAGCAGGCGGTCGGCGAGCCGGTAGCCGTCGGCCGAGCGCACCAGGTCGCCGGCGCTGACCATCCGCGTCAGCGCCACCCGCAGCGTCTGCTCCTTGATGTCGAAATCCGAAGTGAGCCGGACCAACTCGGCCGCGGACGCCCACGCCGGGTGGGCACCCAGCAGCACGCTGAGCACCACCGACCGGGCGGTCATCCGCTTCAGATCAGCCATGGCCGTCAGACCCCGGAGGCAACCCGGCCCGCGTCACCGAACGGATCATCGCGGTGCCGCACCGCCTGCCGGAACCCGTGCTCGACGGCGTCGGCGACGAACGCGTGCCCCTCGGGCGTGTGGCGGGCGATGCCGTCGAACACCGTGCTGACCATGCGGCTGGTCGCGATCCCCTGCTGCAGCAGCGACGTGTTGCACGCCAGCTTCGCCATGATCAGCTGGTTGACGGGCATCGCCGCGATCCGGGCGACGAGCCGCTCGGTGCGTTCATCCAGGTCCTCGGGCTCGGGGGCCTCGACCGCCAAACCCCATTCGGCCGCCTGCGCGCCGGTGATGCAATCCCCCGTGAACAGCAGGCGTTTCGCGCGCTGGTCACCCAGGCGATGCGCCCACAACCCGGCCGCCGGCACACCCCAGACGCGCATGGGCGGGTAGCCGATCTTGGCGTCGGACGCCGCGATCACCTGGTCGGCGTGCAGCGCGATGTCCGTGCCGCCGGCCACGCAGTAGCCGTGAATCTTCACCACGGTCGGTTTGTCGCAGTGCATCAGGCTGGAGAAGCCACGGACGAACCGGCTCATCATCTGGTAGTCGATCATCGGGTCCCAGGGCTGGTTCGGCAGGTGGTTGACGGCCTGCGTCTTGCCGTCGAGCACCGTGCCCTGGTGCTCGGCGCCGCCGGCGGCTCCCGTGCCGTCGGCGTACGCGCTCAAATCGAAACCGGCACAGAAGCCTTCACCCCGGCCGGACACCAGGATCACGTGCACGTTCGGATCGAGGTCGGCCCGTTCGACGCACGCGGCCAGCTCCAGCGGGGTGTCCGCGACGATCGAGTTGCCCTTCTCCGGCCGGTTGAACGTGATCCGGGCGACGCGATCGGCGACCTCGTAGGTCATGGTCTTCAGGTTGTCGAAATCCACCAGCTCAGCCTTCCCGCGAGCAGGCGTCAAACTGTCCCAAACGGGGATATTGGGACAGTTTTACGTCTGCTCGGCAGTTGAAATCAGCCCTTGACGAGGGCGCGTTCGATGATGGGCGCGACGTCGAGGCCGGTCGGCAGCGTGCCGAACGCGCCGCCCCACTGGCGGTCGAGGCGGCTGACGAGGAATGCCTCGGCCACCGCGGGGTGACCGTGGCGCACCAGCAGCGCGCCCTGCAGGGCCAGCGAAATGTCCTCGGCCACCTTGCGTCCGCGGTATTCAAGGGTCGCCGGATCGGTGAGCTGTGCCTTGAGCGCGTTGACGTGGGCGTCCAGACGGGGGTCCTGTGCCTGCGCCAACTCGTCGAACAGCACCTCGATGCACTCGGGCTTTGTCGCCATGGCCCGCAGCGTGTCGAGCGCGCTGACATTGCCCGAACCTTCCCAGATGCCCATCAGCGGGGCTTCGCGGTACAGCCGCGGCATGCCGGATTCCTCGGCGTAGCCGTTGCCGCCGAAGCACTCCATGGCCTCTGCCGCGTGCGGCGTCGCGCGCTTGCACACCCAGTACTTGGCCGCGGCCAGCCCGATTCGGCGGAACAGGGATTCGCGTTCGTCGCCGCGGACGGCGCGGTCGGTGGCGCCGGCCATGCGCATCGCCAGCATGGTGGCGGCCTCGGCCTCGACGGCCATGTCGGCCAGCACGTTGCGCATGAGCGGCTGGTCGATCAGGTAGGCACCGAAGGCCTTGCGGTGCTGGGCGTGGTGCACGGCCTGCGTCAGGCCGGTGCGCATGCTGGTGGCGCTGCCGAGCGTGCAGTCCAGGCGGGTCAGGTTGACCATCTCGATGATGGTCGGCACGCCGCGGCCCTCTTCGCCGACCAGCCAGACGGTGGCGCCGTCGTACTCGATCTCGCTGGAGGCGTTGGCGTGGTTGCCGAGCTTGTCCTTGAGCCGCTGGATGAACATGCGGTTGCGGGTGCCGTCGGGCAGCACGCGGGGCAGGAAGAAGCACGACAGTCCGCCCGGTGCCTGCGCGAGGACGAGAAACATGTCGCCCATCGGCGCCGAGGTGAACCATTTGTGGCCGCGCAGCGAGTAGCTGCCGTCGCCGTTGGGGGTGGCCTGCGTGGTGCCGGCGCGGACGTCGGAGCCGCCCTGCTTCTCGGTCATCGACATGCCGGCGGTGATACCGGCTTTGGTGGCAGGCACTTTCAGCTCGGGGTCGTAGACCCGGCTGGTCAGCAGCGGTTCGTAGACCTTGGACAGCTCGGGGTTGAACCGCAGCGCCGGGACGACGGCGTAGGTCATCGAGATCGGGCAGACGTGGCCCGGCTCCGGGGTCCAGGCCGACATCTTCGCCGCGCGGACGACGTGCGCACCGGGACGGTCGTCGGCCCACGGGGCGCCGTGCAGGCCGTGCGTCACCGCGGCGTTCATCAGCTGGTGGTAGGCGGGGTCGTATTCGACCTCGTCGACGCGGTGCCCGTAGCGGTCGTGCGTGTGCAGGATCGGGACGTTGCGGTCCGCGAGTTCACCCCAGCGCTGCGCTTTGCGGCTGCCGCCGAGTTCGCCGACGGCGTGCACCTCGTCGACGCCCCACTCCCCGCCCTCGCGGATCAGGGCCTCGGCGAGTGCCGGGAAGGTGGCGGGGTTGTAGTTCTCCAGGGGCGGAACCTGATTGGTGACGACGTGCGTATCAGCCATATCCCCACTATTACACTTTTACGACAGTCGCACAAGAACTGTATATATGAATGGCCGAACGCGGTCGGGCCATCAAGTGAAAAAATCTCATTACACTCGCGACGAAGCTGACCGATGAGTGCCGGCGGTCAGCAGACACGCAACTCCCAGGAGCCCCACCATGCCTCTGGCCCAACAAGGTTGTGCTGCATTGGTTGTCGGCGGCCCGACCACCGTGCTCGATCTCGGCGGACTACGCATCGTCAGCGACCCGACCTTCGACGCCCCCGGGCCACAGGGGTACTTGACGAAAACCCAAGGCCCGGCCGTCACCGAGGAACAAATCGGCGCCGTCGACGTCGTCCTCGTCAGCCACGACAACCACGCTGACAACTTCGATGAGCGCGGCCGCACCTTCGCCAAGAACGCGCCGTTGCTGCTCACCACAATGGGCGCAGCCAGACGCCTCGGCAGCCCAGCCGTCGGATTGCGACCGTGGAGCACCTACACCCTCACCCGGCCCGACACCGGCGAGTTCAACGTCACCGCCGTCCCTGCCGTCCACGGGCCCGAAGACGGTGACCGGGACCCCGACGGGTACGTCAACTGCGAAGTCATCGGGTTCGTGCTTTCCGGCAGCACGGTGCCCACCGTCTACATCAGCGGCGACAACGCCTCCCTTCGCACTGTCGCCGAGATCGCCCGTCGCGTCGGCACCATCGACGCAGCCATCCTGCACGCCGGCGCCGCCCGCGTGCCCGGAAAGTTCCGGCATCGACCGGTCAGTCTCGACAGCATCCGAACCGCGGCCGCCGCCGCGGTTCTGGGCGCCCCGGTCAACATCCCTGTTCACTACGACGGTTGGGCACACTTCACCGAAGGCCGCGACGACATCGCACGCGCCTTCGACGACGCCGGTATCACCGCCGCCCTGCGCATCGCCGACCACGGCACCTGGCTGTCGTTGCAGCCGTAGGCGGTGCCGCGTCGGGGCTGCGATTCGCTAGTGCCGCGTCACGACCTCGGTGGCACGGTCGCCGCGGTGCACGAAGTAACCCAGCGTCACGATGACGAACCAGATGGCACCCACGAGGATCGCGGTCCGTCCGTCGTCGGTGAAGAACAGCAGCACGACGACGAGCGCCAGGAACCCGAGCGCCAGGAACGTCGTGTAGGGCGCGCCCGGCAGGCGGTAGTCCGACGCCGGCAGCACGCCGGCGGCCACCCGCTGGCGATAGATGAAGTGCGACACCAGGATCGAGCCCCACACGAAGATGATGCCGATGGTCGACACCGAGGTGATGTAGGCGAACGCCTTGTCCGGCGACAGGTAGTTCACCAGGACGCCGACGCCCATGGTGAGGGCCGAGAAGCAGATGGCGAGCATCGGTACGTGCCGGCTGCTCAGCGACTGCAGACCGGCGGGCGCGTCGCCACGCTGGGCGAGACTGCGCACCATGCGGCCCGTCGAATAGATGCCCGAGTTGCACGACGACAGCGCCGCCGTCAGCAGGATGAAGTTCACGATGCCCGCGGCGGCGGGGATGTTCAGGTACTGGAACACCGCGACGAACGGGCTCTGGCCGGCGTGGTAGTGCCGCCAGCCCTGGATCGACAGGATGACGATCAGGGCGCCCACGTAGAACAGGCCGATGCGGAAGGGCAACGTGTTGATCGCCTTGCGCAGCGTCACCTTCGGGTTCTCGGCCTCGCCCGCGGTGACACCGACGAGCTCGACGCCGACGTAGGCGAACACCACGATCTGCAGGCTCAGCAACGCCGAGCTGAAGCCCGTCGGGAAGAAGCCGCCGTCGTTCCACAGGTTGTTCAGGCTCGGGCCGGTGGCCGGGCCGAAGCCGGCGATCGGCAGCAGCACACCGATACCGATGATGATCATGCCGATGATCGCGGTCACCTTGATCATCGAGAACCAGAACTCGGCCTCACCGAAGATCTTCACCGAGATCAGGTTCGCCACGAACAACACCAGCAGCACGACCAGCGCCGTCACCCACTGCGGGATGTCGTGCCCCCACGGCCAGTACTGCACGTACTTGCCGGCGACCGTGATCTCGGCCATGCACGTCGTGGCCCACACCGCCCAGTACGTCCAGCCGTTCGCGAACCCGGCGAACCGGCCCATGAACTCCTCGGCGTATTCCGAGATGCTGCCCGACACCGGGCGGTAGACCAGCAGCTCACCGAGCGCGCGCATGATGACGAACACGGCCAGGCCCGCCGTGAGGTACGCCAGGATCAGCGCCGGACCGGCCTTCTCGATGGCCCCGCCGGCGCCGTAGAACAGGCCGGTACCGATGGCCCCGCCGATCGCGATCATCTGCACGGTTCTGGCGGACAGGCCACGCTCGTAACCGGCGTCGGGTGTCTCTGTTACCTCAGTGTTGGCGTCTTGCACCCGACGGGTTTATCACAATTGTCGGTGCTGACTAAACGTTCTCGCGGAGGAACGCGATGTCGTCCTTGCGGCCGTCCTCGGACGTCTCGCAGATGACGGGAGCGTCCGCAGCGCGGACCACCGCTGCCAGCAACTGCGGGTCGATCTGGCCCGAACCGAAGTTCGCGTGCCGGTCGGCCCCGGAACCGGCGGCGTCACGGGAGTCGTTGCAGTGCACCAGATCGATGCGCCCGGTGATCGACTTGATGCGCTCCACCGCGTCGACCAGCGCCTCCCCCGCCGCCCACGCATGGCAGGTGTCCAGGCAGAAACCGATGCCCTTGTCGCCGATGCGGTCCCACAGCCGCGCGATGGTGTCGAAGTGCCGCGCCATGGCGTGATCGCCGCCGGCGGTGTTCTCGAGGTACACGGGCACGTCGGTCTTGAGGGCGTCGAGCGCCTTCACCCACCGCTCGAAGCCGGCGTCCATGTCGTTGTCGTCGGCGTGTCCGCCGTGCACGATCACGGCCGTCGCGCCGATCTCGGACGCGGCATCGCACGTGTCCTGGAGGATCTTGCGCGACGGGATGCGCACCTTGTTGTTGGCCGATGCGACGTTGATCAGGTACGGCGCGTGGACGTACAGCGGCACCGTCGCGGCGCGCAGGATCTCGGCGTCCTCGCGCGGCGCGGGTTTCTTCCAGCTCTGCGGGTTGCCGAGGAAGAACTGCACCACATCGGCACCGTCGGCGGCGGCCGCGGCCAGAGGATCGGTGTTGTCGACGTGCGAACCAATCAGCATGTGGCCCAGCCTAGTTGCGTGGTGCATGTGAACCGATCCGACCTGGATCTCGTGGTCTGGGTAGAGGAGGGATGATGAGCGTAATCGCAAGTGTCCGTAGCGAACTGCCGCCCCACCGCTATACCCAGGAACAAATCACCGATGCGCTGCTGGAGCTCCCCGGTTACGCCGAGCACGAGGACGCCATCCGCAAACTGCACCGCAGCGCGCGGGTCGAGACCCGCCACATGGTGCTGCCGCTGGCGGACTATCCGGATCTGACGGACTTCGGCCGCGCCAACGACGTCTTCATCGAACACGCCGTGGCCCTCGGCTGCGCCGCGATCCGCGGGGCGCTCGACGATGCCGGGCTGGAGCCCGCCGACGTCGACGTCATCTACACCACCACCGTCACCGGGGTGGCGGTGCCGACGCTGGATGCCCGGATCGCGGGCCGCATCGGGCTGCGGCCCGACGTGCGGCGGGTGCCGTTGTTCGGGCTGGGGTGCGTCGCCGGTGCCGCCGGCGTCGCGCGGGTCGACGACTACCTGCGCGGCGCACCCGACGGCGTCGCGGTGCTGCTGGCGGTCGAGCTGTGCTCCCTGATGCCGAAGACCGAACCGTCGATGGCGACCGTCGTCGGTTCCAGCCTGTTCGGTGACGGTGCGGGCGCCGTCGTCATGGTCGGAGACCGGCGCGCCGAGACCGTCGACACGGCAGGACCCGAGGTGCTCGATTCCCGTAGCCACCTCTATCCCGACTCGGAACGGACGATGGGCTGGGACATCGATTCGAGTGGCTTCCGCCTCGTCCTGTCACCCGATGTGCCGAAGGTCGTCGAGACGTACCTCGGCGACGACGTCACGAATTTCCTTGCCGCGCATGGCCTCGAGACCGCCGATATCAGCACCTGGGTCAGCCACCCCGGCGGGCCCAAGGTGATCGAGGCGATCACCGCGACACTGGGCCTGCCCGACGACGCCCTCGAACTGACGTGGCGATCGCTCGCCGAGGTCGGCAACCTGTCGTCGGCGTCGGTGTTGCACGTGCTGCACGACACCATCGCCAAGCGTCCGCCCCCGGGCAGCCTCGGCCTGATGATGGCGATGGGACCGGGGTTCTGCTCCGAACTGGTCCTGCTGCGGTGGCGCTGATCCGGTGGCCTGGTACCTGGCGCTGATCGCGGCCGTCGCTGCCGAGCGGCTCGTCGAGCTCGTCGTCTCCAAGCGCAACCTGGCGTGGTCACTGGCACATGGCGGCACCGAGTACGGCTTCGGCCACTACCCGGTCATGGTGGTGTTGCACATCGGGTTGCTCGCGGGGTGCGTACTCGAACCCGTGCTGCTCGACCGGCCGTTCCTCCCCGCACTCGGCTGGCCGATGCTCGCCGCGGTGCTGGCCTCGCAGGCCCTGCGGTGGTGGTGCATCGCCACGCTCGGCACGCAGTGGAACACCCGCGTCGTCGTCGTACCGGGCGCGTCGCGGGTCGTCAGCGGTCCGTACCGGTGGCTGTCGCATCCCAACTACGTGGCCGTGGTGGTCGAGGGATTCGCGCTGCCGCTGGTGCACACCGCGTGGCTGACGGCCGCGGTGTTCACAGTGCTCAACGCAGTGCTACTGCGCATCCGGCTGCGCGTCGAGAACACCGCGCTGGCGAGCCTGTCGTGATCGACCTCCTCGTGATCGGCGGTGGTCCGGCAGGGTTGGCGACGTCGCTGTGCGCGGCCCGCGCGGGTCTGGAGGCGGTCGTCGTCGAGCGGCGGCCGGGCACGCTGGACAAGGCCTGCGGCGAAGGCCTGATGCCGCACTCGCTCGCCCAGCTGGACCGGCTGGGCGTGACGGCACCGGGCCGGACGCTGCGCGGCATCAGCTATCACGCGGGCGCGACAAGGGTCGAGGCTCCGTTCCGTGACGGTGTCGGCCGCGGGGTGCGCCGCACGACGCTGCACGCGGCGATGTCCGACGCCGCCCGGGCCGCCGGGGTCAAGGTCGTGCAGGCGGCGGCCGCCGAGATCACGCAGGACGCGGACGGCGTGCGGGCGGCGGGGATGCGTGCCCGCTATCTGGCGGCGGCGGACGGCCTGCACTCGGCGATCCGCCGCGACCTCGGGCTGGCGCGACCGGCTGACGGCCCGCGCCGCTGGGGTATCCGGCGGCACATCCAGATGACGCCGTGGACCGACAACGTCGAAGTGCATTGGAGCCGTGAGGCCGAGGCGTACGTGACGCCGGTGGCCGACGACTGCGTCGGCATCGCGATCCTGTCCGCCGGCCGCGGCGGCTTCGATTCGAAGTTCGCGGTGTTCGACGAGCTGCGTCAACGGGTCGAGGGACACGAGTTCGGTCCCGACCTGGCGGCCGGGCCGTTGCGGCAGCAGGTACGGGCGCGCGTCGCCGGCCGGGTGCTGCTGGTCGGCGACGCCGCGGGCTACGTCGACGCGTTGACCGGCGAAGGCCTCGGGTTGGCGTTCAGCGCGGCCGAGGCACTGGTCGACTGCGTCGTCCGCGACCGGGTCGACGAGTACGACCGCCGCTGGCGCAACCTGACCCGGCGCTACCGGCTGCTGACCGAGGCGCTGGTGCGGGCCGGCTCGGTGCCGGTGGTCCGGTCCCGCATCGTCCCGGCCGCTGCCGCCCTGCCCTGGGTGTTCGCGGGCGCGGTGAACCAACTCGCCCGCTGAGCAGCCTCAGTGCACCTTGTCCAGGATGCCGGTCAAGATGGCGGTCGCCGGACCTGCCGGATCCGGCGAACACACCACGTTGTCGACGACGACCGCGTTCTTGGCAGCCAGCGTGCGCATGCACTGCATGGGCCCGAACGCGTACGACAACGACAACGAATCTCCGCTCGCCTGCAGCGCATTGTCGTGTTGGGTACCGCTCTGGTCACCGATCGTTATCCCGACGTCGATGTTGGCGCACTGCTGCCAGACCGGCTGCTGCGCCGCGATCATGGCACGCGCGGCGGCCGGGTCGGCGAAACCGACGACACCCTGGGTCACCTGCACCATCACCGACGCGGTGCTGGTGTAGGTCACGTAGTAGACCCCGGTGTTGCCGCTGGCATCGAGGGCCGCCCGCATACCCGGCGTCGCGACGACGCTGCACTGCGGGGGCGTGAAAACGACGCTGAGGCCGTCGCTGCCGCGGCGCCAGGTGGAGATCTTGACCATCGTCGGGTCGTTCATGATCCGGCGTAGTTCGTCGGTCGGCAGGACCAGGGGCTGCAGATCGGCCCCGGGCGGTGGCGCTGCCGTCGGACTCGGCGCCGACGATGTGACGGTCTGCGGCGCGGCAGTGGGACTGCCGTCGACAGCAGAGGTGCACGACGACAGTAGTGCGGCCGCAGCGAAAATCGTTGCTGGCCAAAGCTTCTGGCGCAGAGAATTCGTCATGCCGGCACCTTCGCGACGATCTGGTTGACCAGTGCCGTGGCCCCGGCACCGACGGCGGCGGGATCACTGCCGCACACCGTCAGATCGATCACGACGTTGTTCCGGGCCGTGATGCCCCGCCCGCAGGCCCAGCCGGGTGCCGGCGGTGCGGTGCGGTTGTTGACGACGGTGTTGACGGCGCCGGTGACCGACGCCGTACCGACGGTGAACGTCGCGGGTGTGGCCATCTTGACCTGAATTTGCTTGCCGGCGCAGCCATGCCACGCGTTGACCGTCGACGTCACCAGGTCCTGCGCGTCCTGCGCCGTCTCATAGAGGACGGCCGAGACGGTGGCCAGGAAGGTTCCCGAACCGTCGGCCGGCGCGTAGTCCTGGGTTCGGACCAGCACGACGGGCGTCTCCGAGTACGGCTGGATCGCGGCATCGGAGAGCGCACTCACGCAGGTCATGTCCGAGGCGTAGTCGTCGGGCAGCAGGTCAAGCGAGTCATGGCTCTCGCTGATCCCGAGGTTCGGGACGTTGACGGCCGCGCTCACCTGGCCGGGGTCCGGCATCAGCCCCTTGAGCTGCGGTATCTGCACTAGGGGCCCGGCCGGCGGTGGTGGTGGCGGTGGCGGCGCGGTCGGCGTCGAGGTTGACGTTGTGGTCGACGTTGTTGCCGGGCTACCGGCGTCGCCGGATTGACAGCCCGCGCTGGTCGCGACGATGAAGACAGCAGCACTGACCGCCGTGATGGTGCGTGTTCGCATGTGATCCTCCCCCGGAACGATCCTGACACGTCGTTCGGAGGCCAGGACACACGAAAATGAAAAAGGCCCCCGCGCAGAGCGCGGGGGCCTTCTCCTTGACTGACTAGCGGTAGTCGCTGTAGCCGTAGTCGTCCAGCGGCACGGCAGCACCAGTGGCCTGACCGAAGTCCGGGCTGTAGTACTGATCCTCGTAGGACGGGATCGTGTACGCCGCAGCGCGGGCTTCCTCGGTCGGCTGGACCTGGATGTTGCGGTACCGGTTGATGCCCGTACCGGCCGGGATCAACTTACCGATGATCACGTTCTCCTTCAGGCCCTGCAGCTTGTCGCTACGGCAGTTGATCGCCGCATCGGTCAGCACGCGAGTGGTCTCCTGGAACGACGCCGCCGACAGCCACGAGTCCGTGGCCAGCGATGCCTTCGTGATACCCATCAGCACCGGACGTCCGGCCGCGGGCTCGCCACCCTCGGCCACGACGCGACGGTTCTCGGTCTCGAACTCGCTGCGCTCGGTCAGCGAACCGGGCAGGAACTCCGTCGAGCCCGAGTCGATGATCGTCACGCGACGCAGCATCTGGCGAACGATGACCTCGATGTGCTTGTCGTGGATCGACACACCCTGTGCGCGGTAGACCTCCTGGACCTCCTTGACGAGGTGAATCTGCACCTCGCGGGGGCCCTGGACGCGGAGCACCTCGTGGGGGTTCGCCGAACCCTCCATGAGCTGCTGGCCGACCTCGACGTGGTCACCATCGGCCAGCAGGCGCTCGGTGCCGTCGTCGTGCTTGAAGACGCGCAGGCGACGGTTACGACGCGGCAGCTTGTCGTAGACGACTTCCTCGCCACCATCGTCGGGAACGATGGTGATCTTGTAGAACTTGTCGTCCTCTTCCAGCTGCACCCGGCCGGCCACATCGGCGATCGGAGCGACGTTGCGGGGCACGCGGGCCTCGAACAGCTCCTGGACGCGCGGCAGACCACCGACGATGTCGGCGCCACCGGTAACACCACCCTGGTGGAAGGTACGCATCGTCAGCTGGGTACCGGGCTCACCGATGGACTGGGCGGCGACGATACCGACGGCCTCGCCGATGTCGACCAGCTTGCCGGTGGCCATCGAGCGGCCGTAGCACTTGGCACACACGCCTGTGCCAGTGGCACAGGTCAGCACCGAACGCACCTTGACCGTCGAGATACCCGCAGCCAGAAGGGCCTCGATCGCGGGGTCACCGAGATCGTGGCCACGCTCGACGACGACGTTGCCGTTCGCGTCGACCGCATCGGTGGCCAGGGTCCGCGCGTAGGCGGACGTCTCGACGTGCGCATCGCGCACCAGCGAACCGTCGGCCTGGACCTCGGCCAGCGTGACGATGACGCCGCGCTCGGTCTCACAGTCGGTCTCGCGGACGATGACGTCCTGCGACACGTCGACCAGACGACGGGTCAGGTAGCCCGAGTCGGCGGTACGCAGAGCGGTATCGGCCAGACCCTTACGAGCACCGTGGGTGTTGATGAAGTACTCCAACACCGTCAGGCCCTCGCGGAAGGACGACTTGATGGGCCGCGGGATGAACTCACCCTTCGGGTTCGTCACCAGACCCTTCATGCCGGCCAGGGTGCGGGTCTGGGTGAGGTTACCCGTGGCGCCCGACTTCACGATCGTGATGATCGGGTTGTCCGCCGGGTAGTAGTCCTCCAGAGCCTTACCGACCTCTTCGGTGGCCTGCTGCCAGATCTTGACCAGCGACTCGTTGCGCTCCTCATGGTTCAGACCACCGCGCTGGTACTTCTTCTCGATCGCGTCGGCCTGGCCCTCGTAGCGCTCCAGGATTTCCTGCTTCTGCGGCGGCACCAGAACGTCGGCCATCGAGACCGTCACGCCCGAGCGGGTCGCCCAGTGGAAACCGGCATCCTTCAGCTTGTCGACGGTCTGCGCCACGACGATCATCGGGTAGCGCTCGGCGAGATCGTTGATGATCGCCGCCTGGACCTTCTTGTGCATCTGCTTGTCGACGAACGGGTAGCCCTTCGGCAGCAGCTCGTTGAAGAGCACGCGCCCCAGGGTGGTCTCCGCGGTCCACGCGTCGCCCGGCTTCCAGCCGTTCTCGAACAGCTGCTGCTCGATCTCGGCCGGCGGACGCAGGTGCGTCAGGCGGACCTTGATCTTCGCGCGCACCGACAGCGCACCACGGTCCATGGCCATGATGGCCTCGGCCGGGCTGCTGTAGACGCCGGTCTCCGGCTGATCCTTGGTGGCCGGCGTGAACTCGCCGAGGTCACCGTCGATCTGCGTGGTCAGGAAGAACAGACCGGTCACCATGTCCAGACGCGGCATGGCGAGCGGGCGGCCCGACGCCGGCGACAGGATGTTGTTCGACGACAGCATCAGAATGCGCGCCTCGGCCTGCGCCTCCGCCGACAGCGGGAGGTGCACGGCCATCTGGTCACCGTCGAAGTCGGCGTTGAACGCCTCACACACCAGCGGGTGCAGCTGGATGGCCTTGCCTTCCACCAGCTGCGGCTCGAAGGCCTGGATACCCAGGCGGTGCAGCGTAGGTGCACGGTTCAGCAGCACCGGGTGCTCGGCGATGACCTCTTCGAGGACATCCCACACCTGGGGACGCTGACGCTCGACCATGCGCTTGGCGCTCTTGATGTTCTGCGCGTGGTTCAGGTCGACCAGACGCTTCATCACGAACGGCTTGAACAGCTCGAGGGCCATCAGCTTCGGCAGACCACACTGGTGCAGCTTGAGCTGCGGGCCGACGACGATGACCGAACGGCCCGAGTAGTCGACGCGCTTACCCAGCAGGTTCTGACGGAAGCGACCCTGCTTGCCCTTGAGCAGGTCGGACAGCGACTTGAGCGGACGGTTGCCCGGACCGGTGACCGGCCGGCCACGACGGCCGTTGTCGAACAGCGCGTCCACAGACTCCTGCAGCATGCGCTTCTCGTTGTTGACGATGATCTCGGGCGCACCGAGGTCGATCAGTCGCTTCAACCGGTTGTTGCGGTTGATGACGCGGCGGTACAGGTCGTTCAGGTCGGAGGTCGCGAAGCGGCCACCGTCCAGCTGAACCATCGGGCGCAGCTCCGGCGGGATCACCGGAACGGCGTCGAGCACCATGCCCATGGGCGAGTTGCCGGACTGCTGGAACGCGGCGACGACCTTCAGACGCTTGAGGGCGCGCAGCTTCTTCTGGCCCTTGCCGTTCTTGATGGTGTCGCGCAGCGACTCGGCCTCGGCGTCGATGTCGAAGGTCTCGATGAGCTTCTTGATCGACTCGGCACCCATGGCACCGGTGAAGTACTCGCCGTAGCGGTCCTGCAGCTCGCGGTACAGCACCTCATCGACGATGAGCTGCTTCGGGGCCAGCTTGGTGAAGGTGGTCCAGATCTCGTCGAGCCGGTCCAGCTCACGCTGGGCCCGGTCGCGGAGCTGACGCATCTCGCGCTCGCCACCGTCGCGCACCTTGCGGCGGACGTCGGACTTGGCGCCTTCCTTCTCCAGCTCGGCCAGGTCCTGCTCGAGCTTCTGCGCGCGCTCGGCGAGATCGAGGTCCCGTTGATCTTCAACGGCCTTCTTCTCGACGACCATCTCGGCCTCGAGCGTCGACAGCTCGTTGTGCCGCATCTCGGTGTCGACCGAGGTGATGACGTAGGCCGCGAAGTAGATGATCTTTTCCAGATCTTTCGGGGCCAGGTCCAGCAGGTAGCCCAAGCGCGACGGAACGCCCTTGAAGTACCAGATGTGGGTGACCGGCGCGGCCAGCTCGATGTGGCCCATGCGCTCACGACGCACCTTGGCGCGAGTCACCTCGACGCCACAGCGCTCGCAGACGATGCCCTTGAAGCGGACGCGCTTGTACTTACCGCAGTAGCACTCCCAGTCGCGAGTCGGTCCGAAGATCTTCTCGCAGAACAGGCCGTCCTTTTCGGGCTTGAGCGTGCGGTAGTTGATGGTCTCCGGCTTCTTGACCTCGCCGTACGACCAATTACGGATGTCTTCCGCGGTGGCCAGGCCGATGCGGAGTTCATCGAAGAAGTTGACGTCTAGCACGTAACTCCCTTTCCCCTTGCGGGTGTATGAATCAGAAAAAGCTGACTACGGGCGGACGGTTTAGGCGAGGTCTTCAACAGACGCGGACTCGTTCCGCGACAGGTTGATACCGAGGTTCGCGGCGGTGCGCTCCAGGTCCTCGTCGTCGCTGTCGCGCATCTCGATCGCAGCGCCGTCCGAAGACAGCACCTCGACGTTGAGGCACAGCGACTGGAGTTCCTTGAGCAGAACCTTGAACGACTCCGGGATGCCCGGCTCGGGGATGTTCTCGCCCTTGACGATCGCCTCGTAGACCTTCACGCGACCGACGGTGTCGTCGGACTTGATGGTCAGCAGCTCCTGCAGCGTGTACGCCGCGCCGTAGGCCTGCATGGCCCAGCACTCCATCTCACCGAACCGCTGGCCACCGAACTGCGCCTTACCACCGAGCGGCTGCTGGGTGATCATCGAGTACGGACCGGTCGAACGCGCGTGAATCTTGTCGTCCACCAGGTGGTGCAGCTTCAGGATGTACATGTAGCCGACCGTGACCGGGTACGGGAACGGCTCACCCGAACGACCGTCGAACAGCTGCGACTTGCCGTCGGCGTCGACCATGACCTCACCGTCGCGGTTCGGCAGCGTCGCGCCCAGCAGGCCCTGCAGCTCGTTCTCGCGGGCACCGTCGAACACCGGGGTGGCGACGATGCTGTCGCGCGGGGCGCTGCGCATGCCCTCGGGCAGGTTCGCTGCCCACTCCGGCTCGCCCTCGATGTTCCAGCCGGCCTTGGCGACCCACCCGAGGTGGGTTTCCAGGATCTGGCCGATGTTCATACGACGCGGCACACCGTGGGTGTTCAGGATGATGTCCACCGGGGTGCCATCAGGCATGAACGGCATGTCCTCCTGCGGGAGGATCTTGCCGATGACGCCCTTGTTGCCGTGGCGGCCGGCGAGCTTGTCACCGTCGGAGATCTTGCGCTTCTGGGCCACGTAGACGCGGACCAGCTCGTTGACACCGGCGGGCAGATCGTCGTCGTCCTCGCGCGAGAACACGCGGACGCCGATGACCTTGCCGGACTCACCGTGCGGCACCTTCAGCGAGGTGTCGCGGACCTCACGGGCCTTCTCACCGAAGATGGCACGCAGCAGGCGCTCTTCCGGGGTCAGCTCGGTCTCACCCTTCGGGGTGACCTTGCCGACCAGGATGTCGCCGTCGCGGACCTCGGCGCCGATGCGGACGATGCCGCGCTCGTCGAGGTCAGCCAGCACCTCGTCGGAGACGTTCGGGATGTCCCGGGTGATCTCCTCGGCGCCCAGCTTGGTGTCGCGGGCATCGATCTCGTGCTCCTCGATGTGGATCGAGGTGAGCACGTCCTGCTCCACGAGCCGCTGGCTCAGGATGATGGCGTCCTCGTAGTTGTGGCCTTCCCACGGCATGACTGCCACGAGCAGGTTCTTACCGAGGGCCATTTCACCGTTCTCGGTGCAGGGGCCGTCGGCGATGACCTGGCCGGCCTCGACACGCTGACCCGAGTCCACGATCGGGCGCTGGTTGGCGCACGTGCCGTGGTTCGAGCGGTTGAACTTGCGCATCCGGTAGGTGTGCCGCGAGCCGTCGTCAGCCATGACGGTGACGTAGTCGGCGGAGACCTCTTCGATGACACCCGACTTGTCGGCGACGACGACGTCACCGGCGTCGATGGCGGCACGCAGCTCCATGCCGGTACCGACCAGCGGGGCCTCGCTGCGCACCAGCGGAACCGCCTGACGCTGCATGTTCGCACCCATCAGGGCGCGGTTGGCGTCGTCGTGCTCCAGGAACGGGATCATCGCGGTCGCGACCGACACCATCTGGCGCGGCGAGACGTCCATGTAGTCGACGTCGTTCGCCGAGACGAACTCGACCTCGCCGCCCTTACGACGGACGAGGATCTTCTCCTCGGTGAAGTGGCCGTTCGCGTCCAGCGGCGAGTTGGCCTGCGCCACGACGTGGCGGTCCTCCTCGTCGGCGGTCAGGTAGTCGATCTGATCGGTGACGATGCCGTCGACGACCTTGCGGTACGGCGTCTCGATGAAGCCGAACGGGTTCACCCGCGCGTACACCGACAGCGAGCCGATCAGACCGATGTTCGGGCCTTCAGGGGTCTCGATCGGGCACATGCGGCCGTAGTGCGACGAGTGGACGTCGCGGACCTCGAGGCCGGCGCGCTCACGGGACAGACCACCAGGGCCCAGCGCCGACAGACGACGCTTGTGGGTCAGACCCGACAGCGGGTTGTTCTGGTCCATGAACTGCGACAGCTGCGACGTACCGAAGAACTCCTTGATCGCCGCCACGACGGGACGGATGTTGATCAGGGTCTGCGGGGTGATCGCCTCGACGTCCTGCGTGGTCATGCGCTCGCGGACGACACGCTCCATACGCGACAGGCCGACCCGGATCTGGTTCTGGATCAGCTCGCCCACGGTGCGCAGACGACGGTTGCCGAAGTGGTCGATGTCGTCGACCTCGACGGGGACCTCCACGCCGCCGGGGGCGGTCATGGTCTTGTCACCGTCGTGCAGGCGCACCAGGTACTCGATGGTGGCGACGATGTCCTCTTCGGTCAGCGTCGTCGCGGTCACCTGGGCCGGGTTGCCATCGTGCAGGCCCAGCTTCTTGTTGACCTTGTACCGGCCGACGCGAGCCAGGTCGTAGCGCTTCTCCTTGAAGAACAGGTTCTCCAGCAGGGTCTGCGCCGACTCCTTGGTCGGCGGCTCGCCCGGGCGCAGCTTCCGGTAGATGTCCAGCAGGGCCTCGTCGGGACCGGCGGTCGGGTCCTTCTCGAGGGTGCCCATCATGATCTCGGAGAAGCCGAAGCGCTCGCGGATCTGCTCGTTGGTCCAGCCGAGGGCCTTCAGCAGCACGGTGACGGGCTGGCGGCGCTTGCGGTCGATGCGGACACCGACGGTGTCGCGCTTGTCGACGTCGAACTCCAGCCAGGCGCCACGGCCCGGGATGACCTTGACGCTGTGCAGGGTCTTCTCGGTGGCCTTGTCGATGGACTCGTCGAAGTACACACCGGGCGAACGGACGAGCTGCGACACGACGACGCGCTCGGTGCCGTTGATGATGAAGGTGCCCTTTTCGGTCATCATCGGGAAGTCACCCATGAAGACCGTCTGGCTCTTGATCTCGCCGGTGGTGTTGTTGATGAACTCAGCCGTGACGAACAGCGGGGCCGCGTACGTCTGGTCCTTTTCCTTGCACTCGTCGACCGGGGCCTTGACCTCGTCGAAGCGCGGGTCGGAGAAGCTCAGCGACAGGGTGCCGGCGAAGTCCTCGATCGGCGACAGCTCGGCGAGGACCTCTTCGAGGCCGCCAACCGGGTTGATGTCGCCGCGGTCGACTGCCTTCGAGCGCCAGCGGTCCGAGCCGATCAGCCACTCGAAGGAATCCGTCTGTACGTCGAGCAGGCCCGGAACCTCAAGTGGTTCGCGCAGCTTGGCGAACGAGACTCGGTTCGGCGCTCCTGGGACGGAGTTGTTGGAATCTACTGACTTGCTCTCGCGAGAGACTGCCAAGATGCGTCCTTCCAGCACCTGATGCGACCATTCCGGTGCCGGTCGAAACCGGTCCGAATTGCCGCTCTATCTGCGTCGGTCCGGCTGGCGTTCTCACAGTCCGGGCCTTACAGGACACAGGGCACGCGTCTAGATCACTGAGCAACGCTCAGGCTAGAAGGTGTCAGGTGCGGGTGAGGTGGGCAGGATGCAGCCAGCGCAACGTCCAACATTAGCGTAGGACGGCGCATTCCTCAACCACGGCATGTTTGGGGAGAGTTTCAACGGATAACGCTGGCTGGCGTCTGAACCCATCAACACAACTCTCGAATACATGCTGCCCAACAGATTGGCCCGTTTGCGGGCATCAGTCAAGACTTGCCACGGTGTTTGGTGTGGAGTTTTGCCGGCAAATGGCGAACCGGGGCGCTTTCATCGTGACGCAGCAGGTCCGCCGGCGCCACTCACAGGGCACGGCCGGCAGATCAGGCGTGACCAAGATCACGGTCCGTCCACCCCTCCGCAACGCCTCGAGCGTGCCCGCAGCGCCCGCCGAGCGGAGTTTCGCCGTCTGAGTGCACCCTCACCGAGACAAAATCGCGCCCGGGCTGGATTCCAGCCCGGGCGCGATTTTCGACGTTCTGCGGATCAGGCCCGCGGAATCTGGGCGGTCACCGGGTCGTCAGCACCGCGGCCGTTCTTGTTGAGGTCTTCGAGGATGGCGGCCTGCGCGGCGGGCGGCAGGGTGTGCAGGATCGAACGCACGCGCGCCTGACGGCGGGCGACGGCCTGCCGGACGGGCATGCCCGGGGTGACCTCGATCTGCGGCGGCACACCCTCGATCTCCTCGACACCACCGTCGGAGTGACCGGCGTCGATCGCGGCCTGCTCGGCGGCAGCGGTCGCGGCGTCCTTCTCCTCGGACATACCGATCGGGCCGATACGACGACCGTTGAGGAACTGCTTGACCGCGGGCTCCTCACTGGTCAGCAGCACCTCGCGGGGACCGAACATGACCAGGTGCTTGCGGTAGAGCATGCCGATGTTGTCCGGCACCGTACGCACGATGTTGATGTTGTGGGTAACGATCAGCACCGTCGCGTCGATCTGGGCGTTGATGTCGATCAGCAGCTGCGACAGGTAGGCGGTACGGACCGGGTCCAGACCGGAGTCCGGCTCGTCGACCAGGATGATCTTGGGGTCCAGCACGAGGGCGCGGGCCAGGCCGGCACGCTTGCGCATACCACCGGAGATTTCGCCCGGGAACTTGTGACCGTCGTTGGGCATACCCACGACGTCCAGCTTCTCCATGACGATCTTGCGGATCTCGGACTCGGACTTCTTGGTGTGCTCACGCAGCGGGAAGGCCGTGTTGTCGTAGATGTTCATCGAGCCGAACAGCGCGCCGTCCTGGAACAGCACACCGAACAGGGTGCGGATCTCGTACAACTCCTTGGCCGAGCACTCGATGATGTTGGTGCCGTCGATGACGATCGAGCCGCGCTCGGGGCGCAGCAGGCCGATCAGGGACTTCAGGAACACGGACTTACCGGTACCGGACGGACCCAGCATGACGCTGACCTCACCGGCGGGAATGGTCAAAGTGACGTCTTCCCAAATCTTCGACGAGCCAAAGGACTTGCTCAGTCCCGTTACGTCGATTTGGACGCCCATATGAGATCCCTTCCGCCAGCGCTCGCGCGCCATTTGCTGCCCTGCCTGTGGCTTGAGTCACTGTAGCGCATCGATCGCGGCCTGTTGCACCTTGTTCCAACTATCGGACGGCCTGCCACAAAGTCACTCCGATGGATGCGGAGCCAACTACCCCATCGTCACCCGGATGGTCCGAAATGCCCCGATTTATATCCTCTGAAAAGCGAAATCCCCCGGAGTCCACAAGGGACTCCGGGGGAAAACGTCAGTTCTGGCGAACTTACTTGACGGACACCGAAGCGCCGGCGGCCTCGAGCTTGGCCTTGGCGTCCTCGGCGGCCTCCTTCGAGACCTTCTCCAGCAGCGGCTTGGGGGCGCCGTCGACCAGGTCCTTGGCTTCCTTCAGGCCCAGGCCCGAAACGATCTCGCGGACGACCTTGATGACGCCGATCTTCTTGTCGCCGGCACCCTCGAGGATGACGTCGAACTCGGACTGCTCTTCGCCGGCCTCAGCGGCGGCGGGAGCGGCACCAGCGGCGGCAACGGCGACCGGAGCGGCGGCGGTGACGTCGAAGGTCTCCTCGAACTGCTTCACGAACTCCGAGAGCTCCAGCAGGGTCATTTCCTTGAACGCGTCGAGCAGTTCTTCGGTGGACAGCTTGGCCATGTGAATGGTCCTTCCTTATTACTTCTTTTGTGGTTGTGGGGTAGCTCAGGCAGCCGAGTCTTCGGCGGCCTTCTTGTCCTGCAGAGCGGCCGCCAGGCGGGCGATCTGAGACGCGGGCGCAGCGAACAGCGCGGCGGTCTGAGACTGCTTTGCCTTCATGGCGCCGGCCAGCTTGGACAGCAGCACTTCGCGCGACTCGAGGTCGGCGATCTTCTCGACCTGGGCCACGGACAGCGCAGCGCCGTCCATGTAGCCGCCCTTGATGACGAGCTGCTTGTGATCCTTCGCGAACTTCTTGAGTGTCTTCGCGGCATCGACCGGCTCGCCGGTGATGAACGCGATGGCGGTCGGACCTGCGAACAGGTCGTCGAGGCCTTCGATCCCGGCCTCCGAGGCGGCGCGCTTGACCAGGGTGTTCTTGGCGACGGTGTAGGTCGCGGAAGCACCAAGGGAACGACGCAGCTCGGCGAGATTGGCAACCGTCAGACCGCGGTACTCGGTCACGACAGTGGCCGTCGAGGCCTTGAACTGTTCGGCGATGTCAGCGACCGCAGTGGCTTTTTCAGCCGTGGCCATACATGCCTCCTTGTGGTGTATTCATCGGCCCACTGGAGACTGCCGGGGATTCGGTCCGGAAAATGCAAAGCGCCCCGACACAGAAAGGTCGGGGCGCGCAGAATCAAAACTCTGAAAACCTCGTCCTCCTGCGTGGGCCGCCAGGCGTTGCCTGGACCTTCAACCGATTACTCGGTGACCGACGGTCTTCGGTGGAACTGGACAAGAGTAGCCGATCGCCTGCCGATCAGCCAAAACGGCGGTGCCGCGGGCTACGGCTGCCCGCGGCGCACCGCATCCGGTGTCGGCAGCCGCCACTGCCGGCCCTGCTCGAGGTCGAAGCTCATGGGCTCGTAGCGCAGCATGCCGGTGCCCGGGTACGGGGTGTACTCGCCGAACCACACGTCGCCGTCGACGGCATAGAGGTCGACGCGGATGAAATCCCAGTCGGCGCCCAGGACCCTCGCGATCTCCAGCATCTTGTCCAGCTCGACCGGCCGCTCCTCGGGGGCGACCGCGTGAATGCGCCAGCGCACCGGCAGCTGACGCCAGTCGGCGTCCAGAAAGGTGGTGGTCTGCTTGTTTCCGAACCGGCCGCGGTTCACCTGGATCAGCTCGACGCGGCCGTCGAAGACGAAGAACTTGTAGTCGACGGGCGCTTCGCCGTCCGGGGTCGGGATGCGCTCCTCGAGCAGCAACAACGGCCGCGCTTCGCTGTAACCCCACTCGCCGAGCTCGAGCGGCGTCTCCTGGAACCAGCTTCTGGTCTGGTCCCGCAGGCGGTCCAGATCGGTGTGCGGATCAGGACCGAACAGCGCCTGGCCGCTGCTGGCATTGGGTTTGAGCACCCAGGACGGGAGCGCCGCCAGGTCCGGCGCGTCGCGCAGGTCGGTGCCGGACCAGTACGTGGCGGGAATCCGGAGATCGGCGCCGGGGTACGCCGCGCGGGCCATCTCCTTCATCCACATCTTGTCGCAGGCCTTGACGATCCGGTCCCGCCGATCGTGGAAGATGCGCCAGTTGACCTTCTCGTTGAAGGTCGTCGGCTCATCGAAGTTGCCCCGCTTGCGGATCATCAAGAGATAGAGGACATGCCGCAGGAACCGGATCGGAATCAGCGCGAGCAGCCGGCGCCGGACGGACATGAGCCACGACGGTGTCGCGATGTATGTCAGCAGCGGCACGGGTTCAGGCCTCGCTGGTGAGGTAACCACCGCGACGGAAGAACTCCGCTCCCCCGTGCTCCACCCCGTCGGCCGTGCGGAGTCGGGTGATGACCAGGCCGAGGTTCCCGCCGCGGTGGGCATGCGCGCCGCACACCACCGCGCCGCCGCCCTCCTGCACGATCACCCGGCCGGGGGTGCCGCCGTAGCGGATGTCGGACACCTTGGACTCGAGCACCTCGATGCGCTCACCGCGGTAGAAGGTGAACGCGCGCGGGTAGGGGTCCGACAGCGCGCGGACGAGACGCTCGAGATCCTCGGCCGGCCAGCTCCAGTCGATGAGACTGTCGCGTTCGGAGCGCTTGTGGAAGTAGGTCCGCTCGGCCTTGTCCTGCGGCCGCCACTGTGCGATGCCCGCTTCCAGCGCGGTCAGCGCCTCGTCGAGCGCGCCGGGGATCAGGTCGATGCCGCGCATCACCAGTTCGGTGCCGGTGTCGTCGGGCCCGATGGACAGCGAGCGCTGGACCAGGATGTCGCCGGCGTCGAGCTCGGCGTTCATGCGGTGGATGGTCAGGCCGATGTGCGATTGGCCGCTGATCAGCGACCAGATGACCGGCGAGAAGCCGGTGCCCTTCGGCAGCAGGGAGTCGTGCAGGTTCAGGGTGCCGTGCGGCGGCAGGTCGTAGAGCTCGTCCGTCATCCGCGTGTACCAGCTGTTGACGACGATGACGTCGGGTTCGGAGCGCTTGACCAGGTCGATGGTCTCGTGGTCGGCACGCATGGTCAGGTGGACCGGGATGTCGTGCGCCTGGGCCAGTTCCTCGACCGAGTCCGAGAAGATCGCCTTGTACGACTCCGTGCTGGTCGGGTGCGTGACGACCATCGGCACGTCGTGTCCCAGATCGATCAGCGCCTGCAGCGTCTTGACCCCCCACGTCTGATAACCGAAGAAGACGACGCGCATGCCAATACCTCACTAAGTCTGATTCCGCTGTCGATCGGCACGGTGTTCGCCGACCGTTCATCAAGATCAACTTAGCTAAGTCTTGCCTAAGTATGTGAGCTACCCTCCCAGGCGGTTCACAGCTTCGTCGTCCCGGCGAGCACTACCAGGACAAACGCCACGAGCAGGAGCGCCACCCGCACCCAGTGCAGCCGGTCCCAGCGGTGTGCCAGTTCCCGGCTGGTCGGCGCCTCGTCCGGGCCGGCACCCGCCCACGCCGCGACGCGGTTGTTGATCGGAACCAGGGCGGTCAGCGTCAGGACCATCACCACCGCCATCAGCACCACCGCGGCGATGGGCAGCGGCGTCGGGTCGAACACCGCATTCCCCACCAGCAGCGCGGCCGCGGCGGCGTACCAGAACGGCATCACCGTCCCGAGGATCCGGCTGCCGGTCGCGCGCGCCTGGCGGTAGGCGTCGTCGGGCAGACGTTCGAAGATCGGATTGGTGAACGCCGCGACGCCGAACTCCACGCCGACGAGCGTGCCGACGACGATCACGGTGAGAACCTGCGCGATGTGCTCCATGACATCGAGCCTGGTCACTACACTGACAAATAACAAGGTACTGACAAATTAGTCAGTACAGGAGTGACGGGAGCATCATGGCGGTGTCGAAGAAGGAAATCGGTGAGTGCCCGATCGACGCCGCCCTGTCGGTGGTCGACGGGCGCTGGAAAGGCACCATTCTGTGGCGGCTCACGGACGGACCGATGCGCACCGCCGAGCTCCGGCGCAGCATTCCCGAGATCACCGAGCGCATGCTCATCCGGCACCTGCACGAGCTCGTGGCCGACGGCATCATCGACCGCCACGACGCCGGCACGGTGCCGCCCTGCGTGCACTATTCGATCTCGGAGTACGGCAAGACACTGGGCCCGGTGTTGTGGGCGCTGTGCGACTGGGGCCGAAAGCACATGGAACGGGCCGCTTCTCAGGGACGGAAGAGCGCAGCCGCGCCGACGAGTCCGGCGTCGCCGCCGAGTTCGGCGGGCACCACGCGCAGGCCGCGCAGGAAGCTGAGCCCCGCGTAGCGCGGCAGCGCCGCCCGCAGCGGCCCGAACAACACCTCCCCCGCGTTCGCCACGCCGCCGCCGATCACCACCAGGTCGAGATCGCAGACGGCCGCGGCCGAGACGATGGCGACGGCGATCGCTTCAGCGCCACGCGAGAATGCCTGCACCGCAACCGGATTCCCGCAGCGAGCGGCCTCGGCCAGAGCCTTCGCGTCGGCGTCGGGCGGGGCGTCCCAGCCATGCTCGTGCGCCCACCGCACCAGGTGTGGACCCGAGGCCACCGCCTCCACGCAGCCCTGCCCGCCGCACGCGCACCGCGGACCGTCGGGTTCTACGACGACGTGGCCGATGTGTCCGGCATTGCCGGTGCGGCCGAGGTACGGCGCACCGCCCTGCACCAGGCCGCCGCCGATACCGGTCGACACCACCATGCCGAGCAGGAATTGCGCCTCCTGACCGGCCCCGCGCCAGTGCTCGCCCATGGCCAGGCACACGACGTCGCCGGCCAGCCGAACCGGTAGTCCGGTGCGCTCGGCGAGCCGCCGGACCAACGGAAACTCGCGCCAGACAACGACATTGAGCGGACTGACCGTACCCGCCACCACATCGATGGGACCGGCGCAGCCGACGCCCACGCCGCGCACCGGCCGCCCGCCCGCGGCGGCGAGTGCTTTCCCGAGCAACACGTCGACCGTCGCCCACACCTGCTCGCTGTGCGCGTGCGGGGTGGGGAGCTGCTCACGGTGCACGAGCACACCGTCGGCGTCGACGAGGGCCGCGGCGATCTTGGTGCCGCCGATGTCGAGGGCGAGGATCAGGTCGGACATCATGCGCTTTCAGTGCCGGTGGACGTGGTCGGGCTGACGCGGGTCGCCGGGATGTTCGTAGCCGGGCGCCAGGTGCACCGACTCGGCGCGGCGGGCGTCGAGCCAGTGCCGGAAGACCCGCCGGCGCGCCGAACCCAGCAGGTGTGCGGTGACCTGCGGCCGCACCTCATCCAGCGCGGGGACGACGGTCGGCGCGGTGGACCAGCCGTCGGGTCCGGGCACGGGCGGCGCGAACCGCAGCGGGTTGCGGGCGTGGTAGCTCTCGACGTCCGCGTCGGGGATCCGCACCTCGGCGGTCACCCGGACGAACAGCGCCCGCGCCAGCGGCTGTTCGAGCGCGGCCGCGGCGATACTGCCGAGCTCCATGCGGGCGGCGGCGTCGGGCAGCAGGTCGGTTTCGGTGGGTGCCTCGCTGTCGGTGACCCCGAGTTCGCCGGCCGCCACGCGCACCACCTCGTCGGTGACGAGCAACTGGGCCAGCCAGCGCCGCAGCTGCCGTCCTTCGCTGGTCCCGGGCGCCGGAAGCGACGGCGCCAATGTGCCTGCCCGCAAACGTGATTCGCGCTCATCGAGGGCGGTGACGGGAATCTCGCGCCCGGCGACGGTGGCGACGCAGTTCATCGGACGCGCACCGATACCGCCGGCGTGTAGAGCACGCGGCCCGCCGCAGCGATCCGGATCAGCGCCCACCACTGCCCGGGCTCGACCCACGACGGTGGCGCGACGTCGAAGTCGAACGCGACGGTGCCGCCGGCGGGGACGTCGGCACCGAGCACGGCCGGACCCAGCCATTCCCAGGTCCCCCACGGGCTGATCAGGTGCGCCTCCAGACTCAAGGGCGCCCCCGCGGCAGAGCCGACGACGACGCTCAGGTCGGCGTGGGCACCGGCGACGACGTCGACCGGTTGCGGCTCCTCGACCAGCCGCAGCAGCGGGGCGTCGCCGGGTTCGCCGACGGTGACGACGCAGACGTCCTCGACCATCTGCCGCCAGGCGGCGGGAATCTGGTGGTGCTTGTCGCCGCCGGTGACCGCCAGCTCGACCCGCACCGGATACCGGCCGGCGGGGACGTCGGCCGGAAGTTCCAGCTGCACTTCGGTTTCCAGGTAGCCGCCCGGCGGCAACACGAAGGGCAGCTCGTCCGGGGTGGCCGACCAGCCGTCGGGACACAGCACGCGGACCCGGCCGTGGAGCGTGGCATCGGTGCAGTCGCTGGCGGCGGTGACGCGCACCTGCACGGGCGCACCGGGTGTGCCGGCCATTTCGGTGGGGTGCACATGAGCCACCGCGGGCAGTCCGCCCAGCGGTGCCGGGCCGCGGTTGTGCAGCCAGTACCGGGCGTAAACCGGTTGCGCGACTTCGGCATCCGGCGCCAGGGTGGCGTGGTCGCCGTTGAGCACATGCGGCAGGTCGAGCCGGGCCCGCACGGTGGCGATCTCGAAACCGTGCAGCCGCAGGTCTTTTCTGCCGGCAATCGGTTGTTCGAGGAGATCCAGCCGTTCGACGTCCTCGAGGTGCCGCAGGCCCGAAGTGACGTTGACCTCGGTCGGCCGTCCCGATGTCTGGACCAGGCGCAGGGTGATGCCCGAGCTCGGGTCGACGGGCGCGCTGCGGCCCGCGGCGATCGGGTTGCCGGTGGCCTTCAGCGCGGCCAGCGTCACCTCGGACGCGGGTTCGACGCCCAACAGCGAACCGGTGCATGGCAATCCGCCGGCCACCGCGGGATGGTCGGTGTGCACCGCGAGCAGTGGCTGGGAGTATTCGGCACTGCGGCCCGGGATGCCCGCGGCGCGCCAGTCACCGTCGCCGGCCGCGATGGCGTAGTCGAAGGTGTGGGTCCAATGCTGGAGCTGGAAGTTCGAGCCGTCGGGTGCGGTGCGGCGCGGCGGGTCGATCCAGGTGCCCGACGGCCAGCCGGTGCACGACCGCATCAATGAGGTGTGCAGGACGCCGTCCGGTTCGACGGCGAAACCCGGTACGCCGCGGTTCAGCACGGCCACACTGCGGGCCTCGAAGGGCCCGATGCCGGCCGCGGCTTCCTGCTCGACGGCGATCTCGGTGGTGGCGAGGGCGGCGATCAGCTCATCGACGGCGCCGGGGCCGGCGACGATCAACACCGGTAGCGCCCGCACCCCGGTCAGGTCCGCACCGGGTATCCAGTGCTGCACCAGGTCGGCATCGGCGGGCACCCAGAGCCGGGCGCTCCCGGCCGTCAGGCGCCGCTGCAGTTCGGCGCCGTAGCGGGGCTCGGCGGCCGCCAATACCGCTGCGGTGAAAGCATTCTCGTCGGGCCCGCCGAGCGCGATGCGGGCGTCGGGCAGGTTGGAGTCGACGGCGAGGTCGCCGTAGCGCGGCTTGTCGGCGCTGCTGCAGGTGGCCGTCACCCCCGACCGCACCAGCGCGACCATCAGGTCGCGGGTCGGTGCGTCCGGATCTGCCGCGTTCGGCGCCACCACCTCGGCGACCGACACCGCCCGCACGCTCTCACCGTGCGCGTCGCGGACCCGGACCCGCACCGCCGAGGACAGCCCGAACCACCCGTAGGCGGGGTTGTCCAAGGTGTAGGGGTGCTCCGCGGTGTCGACCGCATGGTGCGAATCCCGTTGGTGCAGTAAGCCGAAACCCCGGCCGATCACCGCGTCGCCGACCTCGCTGACCGGCATCGCGCCCGGCACCGAGCAGGGCCAGCGCAGGCGCAACAGCTTGTCGGCGCCGGTGAACTCGTCGATCACGGTGCGGCAGTCCACGCGGTCCACGCCGTGCCACAGCGTGATGGTCTGGGTGTACCGCAGCACGTCGCCGATGCGCCCGGTGACCACCAGCCGCTCCCCCAGCGCGCTGCGGTAGGCCTGCACCGACTCGGCGGCGCGTTCGGCGGAGCCCACCACCGGCCCCTTGGGCAGCAGGTGCCAAGGCCCTTCGTGTTCGGTCGGATGCGCGGAATGTTCGTCGTAGACGGCGATCTCGTTGCCGACCCGGCCGGCACCGATCAGCTCGACGCCTTCGCGCACCAGCGACGAGACCGCGCCGCCACGGTCGGGGTCGACGGTGCAGCCGTACCGATCGTTGCCGATGGTGGTGCCGGGCAGGGGTTCCCAGGAGGTGGACTCGGACTGCGCCGCGACGTCGCCGAGCGTGTATCCCCGCCACCCGAGCGAGGGCACGTCGTGGGCCCGCCAGGTGACGGTGTGGCCGTCGTCTTCGATCAGGACCGGGACCGGCGTGCCGTCCGCGTCGAGCACCGGCCCGTCCAGCGGTTCGTCGAGGTGGACGGTGACGATGTCGGTTCGGCTGTGCGCCAACGGGTTCCACACCACGATGTCACCGTCGACGGCCCGCGACAGCAGCGCCAACGCGTTGTCGCGGGCGGTGCGGCCGAGTTCCCAGGCGTCGCGCCAGCCGGTGAGCAGGTCCAGGTATACCTGGTCGGATTCCGATCCGGTGATGGCGTCGTGGTGCGCGCCGTAGGCCAGTTGCACCCAGGCCTTGGCCAGCGCCGCTTGCGGATACGTGGCGCCGGTCAGCAGTCCGGCGAACACCGCGAACCGCTCGGCTTCAAGCACGACGTTCTCGGCGGCCCGGTTGGCCTGCTTGGTGTCGATGTACGACACGTCCTTGCCGGTGTAGATCGGGTTCATGTCCCGCGTCTGCGGCGACGGCTGGGTGCCACCGGCCTCGAGCTCCGCCCGCACCGCGGCGAAGAACTCCCGCGGCAGCGCACACACGAAGCGGGGCCAGGTGTAACGGGCCGCCCAGTCACGGTGAATCTCGGTGACCCACTTGTTCGGCGGGGTGTAGTCGGTACCGACCGGCAGGAGCACATTGCGGGTCAGCGCAACCTTTTTCAGCTTGGCGAACGTGGCGTAGGTGGCGTCCTCGGCCTCCTGCAACGACGCCGACGAGTCCATCCACCAGCCGGCCGCGTAATGCGCGGGCATGTAGTGGGTCAGCAGCCCGCGGCCCGAGGGTGCGATCCAGTCGAATTCACTCGCGAACTGCATGCGCTCGGGGTCGCCGTCGCGGTGCATCGGGCCCCACTGGTGGTGTGGACCGCGGGCCCACGAGCTCGAGGTCAGACCGGCGTCGGCGGCCATGCCCGGGAACTGCGGGTCGTGGCCGAACACGTCCAGCTGCCAGGCCGTCGCCGGGGCGGCGCCCATCACGTCGCGCTGAAAACCGATGCCGTGCACGAAGTTCCGGATCGCCGTCTCGGGACTGGTCAGGTTGGTGTTCGGCTCGTTGTAGGTGCCGCCCATGATCTCGACCCGGCCCTCGGCGAGCAGCGCCCGCAGCTGGGCGCGCTGCTCGGGATGGGTGTCCCAGTAGGGCTTGAGATAGTCGACCTCGGCCAGCACGAACTTGTATTCGGGTTCCCGCCTTGCCATTTCGAGGTGCGCCGTGACCAGCTCGAAGCCGTTGGTCTGCCGGCACCGGCCAGGTGGGTCCTCGGTCCAGACGCTGGTGTAGGCGGCCTGGGTGTTCCACCACACCGGGTCGTAGTGGAAGTGGCTGATCATGTGCATGGTCCAGCCGGGCTCGGCGACGACGAACTCGAACCGCGTCTGCTCGCCGCCGATCTCGAGATGCGCGGCCCGGACCTGGCCCGGTCGGCCGCCACGCACCGCCACCGGAATCTCCACGGTGCCGGCGCCGGGCTGCGCCACCGCCTGGCCGCTGATCCCGTCGCCGGCGACCCGGACCTCGGCGGCGTCCGCGCAGTCCGTGTAGTCCAGCCGCACGATCTGCAGCGGTTCATCGGCCGGCCCGACGAACAACTCGGTGGAAACTACCGCCGTCACCTGCAGGAGTCGTCCCGTCGACACCCCTGCACCATACGGCGCAGCGCCGCTACTCGGGAGGCATTGCGGCACGCAACCGGTCGGCGACCACCGCGGCCGCGGCGATCACCTCCGGCGGTTCGAGGACCTCGAACCGGTACCCCGGCATCGCCAGATGCAACACGATGCGCTCGGGATCGTCGCCGCCGGCGGTCACGATGCAGCGGTCCGGACCGTCCGCCTCGATCTGCGCCGACGACGCGGAAAACATCTGCGCCAGTTGGCTTTCGGATGCCTCATACCGGACCCGCGCGACGTAGCGGTACGGCGACGCCGTGATGGCCTGGCGCACGAACTCCGCCGGGTCGGGCGCCGGGCGCGGCGCGAACGTCGTCCCCGCGGCCTTGACGTCGACCATCCGGTCCAGCCGCAGCGTCCGCCAGTCCTGCTTGTCGCGGTCGTACGCCAGCAGGTACCAGCGGCGCCCGGTGGTGACGAGTTGGTAGGGCTCCAGCCGCCGCTCGGTGCTGTTGCCGCGGATGTCGGTGTAGCCGAGCCGGACGTGTTCGTGGTCGCGGCAGGCGCGGGCCAGCGCCATCAGGTCGTCGGGCGATACCGCTTCGACCGAGCCGCCGCCGGTCAACGTCACCGTCGCGTCGTGCACGGCGGACACCTGCGACCGAAGCCGCGCCGGCATCACCTGGTCGAGTTTGGACAGGGCCCGCAGCGCCGACTCCCCGACGCCCGCGACGCTGCCGCCGGCCGCCAGCCGCAGACACACCGCCATCGCGACGGCCTCCTCGGGATCGAGCAGCAGCGGCGGCAGCGCGGCACCCGCACCCAATTGATAGCCGCCGTCGCGGCCCTTGCTGGCGTGCACCGGATAGCCGAGGTCGCGCAGCCGCTCGATGTCGCGGCGCACGCTGCGCCCGGTGACGCCGAGCCGGTCGGCCAGCTCCTGCCCCGTCCACACCCGGCGCGCCTGCAGCAGGCCCAGCAGTTGCAGCACGCGGCTCGTCGTTTCGGACATGACAACACTCTGCCGCATTCATAGGACAGAAACAGTCCTAATTAGATGTCAGGCTCTTCATGTGACCGAAGAACGGACCGAAGAACTGGCCGACCAACTCGACTGGCACTGGCAACACCAGCTGCGCCCCCGGCTCGAGGGACTGACCGACGACGAATACTTCTGGGAGCCGGTGCCCGGCTGCTGGACCCTGCACCCCGACGGATCCATCGACTTCAGTTATCCGCCACCGCAACCCGAGCCGTTCACGACCATCGCCTGGCGGCTGGCGCACGTCATCGTCGGCGTCCTGGCGATGCGGAACCACTCCCATTTCGGCGGACCACCGGCCGACTACCAGTCGTGGCCGTACGCCCGCGACGCACGCACCGCACTGGA
The DNA here is from genome assembly GCF_000686745.1 of Mycobacterium sp. UNC410CL29Cvi84. NCBI lineage: Bacteria > Bacillati > Actinomycetota > Actinomycetes > Mycobacteriales > Mycobacteriaceae > Mycobacterium > Mycobacterium sp. UNC410CL29Cvi84. The sequence goes on along the minus strand of NZ_JMLM01000008.1, from coordinate 67,812 downwards.
GCAGCTCGACGCCGCCTACGCGAACTGGATCACCGGAGTCCGCGGGCTCGACGCCGCCGCCCTGGCCCGGCCGTGCGGACCGGCCGAAGGCCCCTACGCTGACTTCTCAATGGCCACCCTCGTGCTGCACATCAATCGCGAAGTCATTCATCACGGAGCGGAAATCGCCTGCATCCGTGACCTTTACACCCACACCCAGAAGGAGAACTGAGCATGCCCGGAATGCCCGCCCCCGCCGGTGACGAGCGTCAGACCCTGATCAATTTCCTGGCCTGCCAGCAGGACGCGTTCGCGGCCGTCGCCCACGGCCTCACCGACGAGCAGGCCCGCTCCACCCCATCGGTCAGTGCGCTGTCGGTCGGCGGCCTCATCAAACACGTCACCGCCGTTCAGGAGGGCTGGGTGAAGCGCGCAGAAGCCGCACCCGACTTCCCGCCGCGCGACACGCGACCGATGGCCGAGCAGATGGCCGAGCATGAGGACCAGCTCACCATGCGCGACGACGAGAAGCTCGGCGACCTGTTGGACGCCCTGCGCGCGCAGAACGCCAAGACGCTGCAGGCCTTCGCCGAGCTCGACCTGGACACCCTGGTGCCGATCCCGCACGAGGTGCCGTGGTTCCCGGCCGACATCGACCACTGGACGGTGCGCTGGGTCGGGATGCACATCATCGAGGAACTGGCCCGGCATGCCGGCCACGCCGACATCATCCGCGAGTCCATCGACCGCGCGACCATGTACGAGCTGCTGGCCGCCGAGGAGGAATGGCCGGAGACGGAGTTCATCAAGCGGTGGCGGCCGGCCGCCAAGTAGCGCTCTCGAGACCGGCGGAATGGCTGCTCGCGGACACCCCGGGCAGCCATTTCGTCACTCTCGGCGCAGCACCAGTGCCAGCGCCGCGTCGACCACCGCGTCCAGATCCGAACCCAGTGAACCGGACAGCCACTGCTGAGCCAGCTCGGCCATTGCCCCGGTGTACATGGCCGCCCCGACGCGCGCGGCGACGGGATCCGAACCGGGGTGCAACCGGCCGCCCTCGGCGAGGACGGCGTCGAGCAGCAGGTCCTGTGTGACGGCGCGGCGCGCGGCCAGCACGGGATTGGCGCGGGCCTCGGTGAACAGCACCCGGCCGCGCCGCGGATCGGCGGAACCGAAGCCCAGTACCGCGGCGATGCCCGCGCGGGTCCGTTCCCGCACCGAGTCGCCCGCGATGGTGATAGCGGCGTCGACCACGGTGGCCAGTTCGACACTGACCTTGTCGTAGACGGCACCCAGCAGATCGTCGATGCCGTCGAAGCTCTCGTAGAAGTACCGGGTGTTGAGCCCGCACTCGCGGCACACCGAACGGACCGACAGCGCCGTCTCGCCGCCGGAGCCGAACAACTCGAACGCCGCGTCGACCAGCAGACCGCGCCGCTCGGCGCGGCGGTCGTCGAGCGGAATCCCCGCCCATCTGGTCGGTGTCGACATTCCTACAGCCTAGGTCTGGTCACACCCGTCACCAAATACTATTCTGGTTACGACCGTGACCAGAAGGGGTTGACGTGTACCTGCCGCACCAGTTCATCGAGCACCAGCTTCAGCACCGGTTCGACCAGACCATCCGGCGGAACTATTTCCGTGGCATGGAGTTCGCGGGTCCCGCGGGAGACCCGGGCTGGTTCGGCCCCGGCAGCGCCGTCTGGCATGTGCACTCGCACACCGAGGCCCTGGTGTTCGGCCTGCAGTGCGCCGCGTTCATCGAGCGCCTCGACCCGTCCATCTACTGGATGGGCATGCACCACTCGCGCCTGGTCCAGCGCGACGAGAACGGCGAGGCCATTCCGGTGATCGACCCCAAGGGCGCGGCCGTCCGGCTGGGCCACTCCATCGCGTTCTTCATCGGCACCGCGTACGGCAGCACCGAGACCGCCGAGAACCTGGCCCGGACCGTGCGCGCCATGCACCACACCATCAAGGGCGTCCGCCCGGACGGCGCGGCCTACGACGCCGACGACCCGGACTGGCTGCGCTGGAACTACGCGACGGTCGCGTGGGGCCTGGCCACCGCGCACGAGCTGTACCACCCGAATCCGTTGCGCGGCAAGAAACTCGACCGCTACTACGGCGAGTTCATCCGCGTCGGGCACGCCCTCGGCGGCACCGACCTGCCCACCACCAAGGCCGAGACCCTGGACTGCCTGAAGTCCTATCTGCCCAAGCTGGCACTCACGCACGGCGCTGCCATGGCCACCGGCCCGAACCTGCCGATGCCGCAGAGCGCCGTCGACTGGGCCGTGCGGGACACCATGCCGAAGTGGGCCAAGCAGCTGCTCGGGCACACCGATCCCAACCCGGTCGAGCGTGCCGCCCGCCGCGCCGTCGTGTGGTCGATCATCAACGGCCTGCACACCGCCGCCGGACCGTTCCCGGAATTCCGTCAGGCCAAGGCCCGCGTCAAAGGCGGCGTCGACCCGGAGCTGGCGCCGCATACCGTCCCGGCGTACGTGCCCGGCAGCGACCCGGTGCGCAGCCGCGCCGACATCGAGAGCGTCTTCGTCTGATCCGCGCCGGCAAAACGGCGTGACGCGTGACACACCTTTTTGGCGGTACCCGGGGTTTTGAGACACTTCACCAATGAGTTCTCCGCGGAAGACACCGCACCGTGAAGGTGCCAGGCTGGACCGGGTGCCGCTGCCCGTCGAAGCCGCCCGCATCGGGGCCACCGGCTGGCAGCTCGCCCGGACCGGCGTACGCGTCGTCGGCAGCGCCTTTTCCAAGGGCAGCCTGCAGCAGAAGGTGATCCAGCAGGTCCCGAAGACGTTCTCCGATCTGGGGCCGACGTACGTCAAGCTCGGCCAGATCATCGCGTCCAGCCCCGGCGCCTTCGGTGAGCCGCTGAGCCGCGAGTTCCGCAGTCTGCTCGACCGGGTGCCGCCCGCCGACAAGAACGAGGTGCACAAGCTGCTGCGCGAAGAACTCGGCGGTGACCCGGCCGACCTCTTCGCCACCTTCGACGACGAACCCTTCGCCTCCGCGTCCATCGCCCAGGTGCACTACGCGACGCTGCACTCCGGCGAAGAGGTCGTCGTCAAGATCCAGCGCCCGGGCATCCGCCGCCGCGTGGCCGCCGATCTGCAGATTCTCAAGCGCGGCGCGCAGATCGCCGAACTGGCCAAGCTGGGCCAGCGGCTGTCGGCGCAGGACGTCGTCGCCGACTTCGCCGACAACCTCGCCGAGGAACTCGACTTCCGGCTCGAGGCGCAGTCCATGGACGCCTGGGTGGCGCACATGCACGCCTCCCCGCTGGGCCAGAACATCCGGGTGGCGCAGGTCTACTGGGACCTGACCAGCGAGCGCGTACTGACCATGGAACGCGTCGAGGGCATCCGCATCGACGACGCCGCCGCCATCCGCAAGGCCGGGTTCGACGGCGAGGAGCTGGTCAAGGCCCTGGTGTTCAGCGTGTTCGAAGGCGGTCTCAAACACGGCCTGTTCCACGGCGACCTGCACGCCGGCAACCTGCACGTCGACAAGGACGGCAAGATCGTCTTCTTCGACTTCGGCATCATGGGCCGCATCGACCCGCGGACCCGGTGGCTGCTGCGCGAACTCGTGTACGCCCTGCTGGTCTCGAAGGACCACGCCGCGGCCGGCCGGATCGTCGTCATGATGGGCGCCGTCGGCACGGTCAAGCCGGAAGGCCAGGCGGCCAAGGACCTGGAGGCCTTCACCACGCCGCTGACCATGAAGTCGCTGGGCGACCTGTCGTACGCCGAGATCGGCAAGCAGCTGTCGGCCCTCGCCGACGCGTACGACGTCAAGCTGCCGCGCGAGCTGGTCCTGATCGGCAAGCAGTTCCTCTACGTCGAGCGGTACATGAAGCTGCTGGCGCCGCGGTGGCAGATGATGAGCGACCCGCAGCTGAAGGGCTACTTCGCCAACTTCATGGTGGACATCAGCCGCGACCACAAGAACGCCGACGGGCAATCCGCGGAGTAGACCGGAAGCCGAGCCCGAATCCGACCATCGAACAGCGCCAGCTGAGATACGAGTAGACATGCAGCCCGAACGAGACACCGACATCGAGGTCCGCACCGGATTCGCCCGCTCGGGCGACCTGGAGATCGCCTACGAGGACATGGGCAATCCGGACCATCCGGCGGTGCTGCTCATCATGGGCCTCGGGGCGCAGCTGCTGTTGTGGCGAAAAGGGTTCTGCGACAAGCTCGTCGAGAAGGGTTACCGCGTCATCCGGTTCGACAACCGCGACGTGGGCCTGTCGACCAAGATCGAGGGCAGGCGCTCCGGTTCCGCGTTGCTGCCCCGGATGCTGCGGTCGTACGCCGGCCTGCGCAGCGACGCGGTCTACACGCTGGAGGACATGGCCGACGATGCCGCTGCGCTGCTGGATCACCTGGAGATCGAGCAGGCACACATCGTCGGCGGGTCGATGGGCGGCATGATCGCGCAGGTCTTCGCGGCCCGCTACCAGCACCGGACCAAGACGCTCGGCGTCATCTTCTCCAGTAACAACCAGCCGCTGCTGCCGCCGCCCGGCCCGAAGCAACTCAAGGCCATCACGACGCGGCCGCAAGACACGTCGCGCGCCGGCGTCATCGCGAACGCCGTCAACGTCGGCCGCATCATCGGCAGCCCCGGCTACCCGACGCCGCTCGACCAGGCCGAGGCCGACGCCGCCGAAAGCTACGACCGCTCCTACTACCCCGTCGGCGTCGCACGGCACTTCGGGGCCATCCTGGGCAGCGGCAGCCTGCGGCACTACGACGAGATGATCACCGTCCCGACAGTCGTCATCCATGGTCGGGCCGATAAACTGATGCGACCGAGCGGTGGTCGAGCAGTGGCCAAAGCGATCCGGCGCGCTCGGTTGGTGTTGTTCGACGGCATGGGTCACGACCTGCCCGAGCCGCTCTGGGACGACATCGCCGGTGAACTGGCAACCACATTTGCCGAAATCCAATAGACGTATCAGTCCGGTCACAGCCGCCGCCACGCTGGGGGAATGAACGCGGCTTCCGGCCTGGAGGCGGTTACGTTTGCTGTCTCGACTGACCGTGACGGCGCGTTACACCAACGTCAAGGAATTGGTTGGGGGCCAGGTATTGTGCGGTCACGATTGTGATTTAGTGACCGTCATCACCAGTGAGTGAGGAAGGTCAAGTTAGGTGTTAAAGATGATTCAGGATTCGACTGGGGCCAAGGACATGCGGCCGCATTTCGAGGACATCCAGGCCCACTACGACCTGTCTGACGATTTCTTCGGGCTGTTCCAGGACAACTCCCGCAAGTACAGCTGCGCCTACTTCACCGGACCTACGGTCACGATGGAACAGGCGCAGCTCGCCAACGTCGACCAGCATCTCGAACGGCTGGACCTCAAGCCCGGCATGACGCTGCTGGAGATCGGCTGCGGCTGGGGCCTGACGATGCAGCGCGCCATGGAGAAGTACGACGTCAACGTCATCGGCCTGACGCTGAGCAAGAACCAGCAGGCGTTCTGCACGGAACTGCTGAGCAACACCAAGTCGGACCGTTCGCACCGGGTGCTGCTGCAGGGCTGGGAAGAGTTCCACGAGCCGGTGGACCGCATCGTGTCGATCGAGGCATTCGAGCACTTCGGCTTCGAGCGCTATGACGACTTCTTCAAGAACTGCTACGAGATCATGCCCGCCGACGGCCGCATGACCATCCAGAGCAGTGTGAGCTACCACCCGTTCGACATGTCCGCCCGCGGCAAGAAGGTGTCGTTCGAGATGGCGCGGTTCATCAAGTTCATGGCCACAGACATTTTCCCGGGCGGTCGCCTGCCCACCACGCAAATGATGATCGATCACGGCGAAAAAGCCGGCTTCAACGTTCCGGAGCCGCTGTCGCTGCGTAACCACTACATCAAGACGCTCGGGGTCTGGGCGGCCAACCTCGAGCACCATAAGGACGAGGCGATCGCGATCTCCGGCCAGGTGAACTACGACCGCTACATGAAGTATCTGACCGGTTGCCAGTACTACTTCCTCGACGAGTGCCTCGACGTCAGCCTCGTCACCTACACCAAGGACGAGGAAGCCGCGTAGGCATCTTCGACAAGTAGCGCCCCCGACCCGAGGTCGGGGGCGCTACTCGTTTCGGGATCAGTTGTCGGACGACGACTTCGCACTTGCGTCACTGTGACGGTGCGAGCGCTTCTCGACGACGGGCGGGGTCGCGTCGGACGCCGCGGTACCTGACTTGTCCGGCTTGTCCGACTTGGCGGCCGGGTCCGACTTGGCGGTCTTGCCGCCCGTGCCCTTCGGGTGCGAGGTCGATCCGTCATCCTTGCGCGGCTTGCCCGACGTCTTGCCGGACGAGTCCGCCGCCGCAGTGGTGTCCGACGTCTTGCCGTCCGCGTCGGTATCCGAGGCCTTGCCCTCCGCCTTGGTATCCGACGTCTTGCCCGCCGCGGCATCCGACGCCGCCGTGCTGTCGGACGCCGTCGACGCGGCGTCCGCGCCGGTCCCCTTGGCGCGCTTCTTCACCTTGGTTGCCGTCGATGCGGTTTCCGTGGATTCGGTCGTCCCGGATTCCGCGGCCGCGGCCGTCGTCGCAACGGACGCCGTGGCAGCGGTTGCAGTGGCGGATGCCTTCGCAGCCAACGGCGTGGCGGTCGGCAAGACTCCGCTGAGGTGCGAGCTGACCGCCGTGACCCAGGCGTTGATGGCCTTGCCCAACTGCTGGAACTCGCCCTGGATCGCCAGACTGATCGAATTCAGCAGGCTCGCCAGTGACTGGGCGATCGCCGTGACCCCGGAGACGATGCCACCGACCGTCGAGCCGACACCGCCGGCCGCACTGCTGGCGTACTCCTTGATCGCCGCTTCGATGACGGCGACGGCCAGCTTCGGCGTCCAGTCGGCGTTGTAGATGCCGAACCCATCGGCACCGGCGACGCCGTCCTGCGCCGTGTAGATGAACACCGGCCCGGCATAGGCGAGGGTCTGCCAAGTGTCGAGCAGATTCTTGATCAGGTCGGCCTGGGTCTGCTCGCTGACGTCGTTGGTCGATGCGCCGAACTCGCTGATCCAGATCTTGAGGTTGCCGTCGCCGTACTGCTGCAGGAGCTGATAGATCGCATTCAGTTGTGTCAGTGGGGAATTCGCGACGCCGGAGCCCGACGAGAAGGGCAGCGACTCCTGATACGGATGGAACGACAACGCGTCGAAGTAGCCGGAGGCGCCGGCAGCCAGCATCTCCTTGACGAACGTCACCGGATCCAGCGTGATGCTGCCGAAGCTGATGACGCTGCCGAGCGCACCGGCGACCACGGTGGCGGTCGGGTCGACCGCCTTGATCGCCGGGTAGGCCGCCTTGAGCAGCGCCGCATAGGCGGTTGCGTCGATGGGGTCCGAGGACAGCACGTAGTTCGGCTCGTTCCAGATCTCGTATGCCGAGATGATCGAGCCGTACCGCTTGGCCACCTCGGTCGCGAATGACGCGTACGTGGCGGGGTCCGGTGTGCCGGCACCCGTGATGGACGTCGAGGATCCCGCCCATGTCGGCGTGCTGGCGATCTCCACCATGACGCCCATGTTCCGGTCCGCCGCGGCCTGCATGACCATGTCCATGTAGGACCAGTTGTAGGTGCCCTGCGCAGGTTCGACGAAAATCCACGGCACGAACACCCGAATGTCCTGAACCCCGATGGACTGCAGGGTGTCGAGTGTCTGGTCGATCTGCGCCTGGGTCTGCCCGTACAACCCTGAGTCCGCGATCCCGATGGTCGACGGCGACGACACGATTTCCGCGGTGTTCTCGATCTGGGCGGTCAGATTCGACGGCCCGCTCGACGGCGGCGCGTACGCGCAGATCAGCGCGATCGGGATTATCGCGATAATGCCGCGAAGCGCACAGACACGGACCAATCCGCGCAGCGACCAATACATGCCAGCCTCCTCACCCCGAACGACAGGCCAGCGAATTGTTGCTAGGCCGTCGATGAATGGCGGAGACATTACCGCCATTGGCGGCAACAAATCTGCAGAACCGTCAGAGACATAAACATACCTATGGTCAATAACCAGGTGGAAAGCTATTCTCCATTCACAGCCCGCTGATAGACTCCTGACAGAAATTTCCAATAAATCGACAATGACGCCTTGTATGGCACACGTAATTATATGTCACAGCAAATACGAATTACCGTTGCCAAAGTCACCGATACGAAGCAGAACATACGTCCGGTACATTTTTCGGAACAGCTCGACGCGAGCCGGCGCGGCCGATACGAGAAGAGCGGAGACAGATCATCGCTACGTGGCATTCAGTTCTGACGTACGCCGGCGCCATCACGCTGTGCGCAGCCGTGGCCGGACTCGCGGTGCGGTGGATTCCGATCGTCAACCGGACGTTGTTGGCGCTGGCCGCCGGCGCCCCCTATGCGCTCGTCGGCGCCCCGGTTGCCGCCGTCCTGTTCGGTGTCGCGGGAAACTGGCCGCTGACAGCGGCCGCGGTTGCGACCACCGTCGCCGCGGTCGTCGTACAACTGCCCCTGTTCCGGCGCGCGCAGGCGCCGTCGGGGACGGCGCTGCGGTTCCTGTCGGCCAATCTGCGCTACGGACGGGCCGATGCCGAAGCCGTCGTCCGGTACGCCGAGGAGGGCGCGGATGTCGTTGCGCTGCAAGAACTCACACCCGCCGCGTTGGCCCGGCTGGAGGCCGCCGGGATGGACCGGCTGTTCCCGCACCGGGCGCTGCGCGAGATGGACGAGCCCGGTGGCGTCGGCCTGTGGAGCCGCCACCCGATCAGTGACGTCCGCATCGACGACGGCTTCTGGCTGGGAATGCTCGCCGCCGATGTCCATCTGCCCGAGGCGCCGGCCCCCACGCGGGTGCTGACCGTCCACCTGTCCGCGCCATGGCCCGATCCGCTACAGGGCTGGCGCGACGACCTCGCGCGACTGGCCGGCACGTTGCTGACGGCGGCCCGGGCAAGCACCGGCCCGGTGCTGCTGGCCGGCGACCTGAATGCGACTCCGGACATGCGCGAGTTCCGCCGGCTGCTGCGGCAGGGCTATCGGGACGCCGGCGCGCAGGCCGGCGCCGGCGTGGTGCGCACGCATCCGTCCGACATCGTCGCGCCACCGGTTTTCGCCGTCGACCACATCCTGACGCGGGGCTACGTGGCCACGTCGCTGCGGACGCTGCAGGTGCCCGGTTCCGACCACCGGGCCCTACTGGCGCAGTTGGTCGCCGGCTGACTCAGTTCACCGGCACGTCGAGGATCGGGCGCGGCTCCGATGCGCCCGGCCCGTTGAAGTGCCACCACTCCCCCGGGTAGACGGTCAGCCCGCCCGCGACCATGGCGTCGCGCAGCCGCGCGCGGTTGGCCTGCTGCGCGGGGGTGACTCCCGCGGTCGCGTAGGCCGTCGCGCGCGGCGTGAAATCGTCGAAATCGGTACCCATGTCGACGCCGGTGATCGTCACGTCCACCGACAGGCCGGACTCGTGGCTGCGCGCGAACTGGCTGGGTTTGGCGACCCAGTTCGGGTCCGGCACCGCCTGGAACATCCGCACCTGCACGTCATGCGGGCGGTAGCAGTCCCAGAACGTCAGTACCTCGCCGTGCGCGCGCAGAATCCGGGCGGCGGTGGCCAGCCCCGGCGCCATGGACTCGTGGATCAGGCACCGGGCATCGGCCGGATACAGCGCGACGCCGACGAAGTTGTTCGGGGTGGCGTAGCGCAGGTCGATCACCGCGTCGGGGACGACGGTCCGGACGTCGATCAGTCCGGCCGCGGCGGCCTGCGGTGACACCGGCGGCGGGGCGGGCTGTGGTGCTGCCGAGGCCGCGCCGAGGTCCGGCCCGAAATTCCCGACCGACAACAGTGCGCCCAAGGCGACGAGTGTTCGCACGAACATGTGTCGAGGTTGCCAGATCCCGGCACCGGACAACCACGGGATCACCGGAAGTCGCGGCGCGCCAAGGCGGTCGGCGGGCTCAGCGCGCGGGCGACACCGGCTTTCTGGTGTTCTTGGCACCGGCCCGCCGATTCTTCGTCGGCGCGGGCTTGTCGGGCCGATCATCTGCCGCCTGCGGTATCGCCAACCGGTCCATCCACATCCGCAGCGTGGTCACCAAAAGCGCCGCACTCTGGTCGGCGTCGGCCATCCCGATGGCCTGCGATATCGCCAATCCGCTTCCGGTCGCCACGATGGCGTCGATCGCCTCGTCCAACCGCGGGTCGGCGGGGTCGACGCCCTCTGGTATCAGGTCCTCGATCATCACCCGGACCGACTCCCGGAACCGATTGATGGTTTCCATGGTCCCGGCAGTCTGCTCGGGGTCCCCCAAAGTGCTCAACAGGTACTCCGAGCCGAGCACCGTGAGCGGGATGTCCGACGACAACCGCGACCACCAGATCGCCAGCACCCCGAACCTGTCGTCCACCGAATCCGACTCGCCGACAAGCATTTCCAGCAGCTTGGTGGTTTCCGCGAGGTACCTCGTGCGGAGGACTTCGAGGCAGAGTGCCTCTTTGCCCGCGAAATTGCCGTAGACGGCACCGATGGTGCGGCCGGCGTCGGCCGCGATGGCTGCGATGGAGGTGCCGTGATACCCGTTCGCATAGAACAGCCGCGCCGCCGAATCGAGCACATCCTGGCGCGTTTGTGCCTGACTCTCCGCGCGTGTCAACACTTTCCGAGCCGCCACAGTGTCCTCCGCAGGTCCGCCAACCGGTCGCCGACGAGAGGCCAGACTACCGCGTCAGCCCGCCGGAAATTTGATATTGCCCCCATATCCGAATAGGGCTACTATCCGAAATGTGACATCGGCTCCACGGCGGACAGCCCGACGGCGGCGCCATGCCCATGCCCGCGATGAGCACGACGCAGGCCCGGTGACGCGTCCCGCCCAGCGAAATTCATTGCTGCTCAATTCTTTTCATTGCGATCAACCCAAGGAGCCGAAATGACCGGTACACACCGCACGACCAGCACCGCCGAAGGATGTCGACCATGGCGGTGACAGTCGTGACGGGCGCCGGCAGCGGCATCGGACGTGCGACGGCCTTGCGGTTCGCCCGCAACGGCTCCGAGGTCGTGGTGGCCGACATCAACGAGCAGACCGGCAAGGAAACGGTCGACCTCATCCAGGATGCGGGCGGCCGCGCGGTGTTCCGGCGGCTCGACGTCGCCGACCTCACCGACTGGGAGGAGTTCACCGACCGGGTGTGCGCCGAACACGGCGTGCCCGATGTCGTCGTCAACAACGCCGGCATCCTCATCGGTGGCGGGTTCCTGGAGCAGTCCAATGCGGACTGGCGGCGGATGATCCAGATCAACATGATGAGCCCGCTGGTGGGATCGCGGTTGTTCGTGCAGCGCATGACCGACGCGGGCGTGCGCGGCCACATCGTCAACGTGTGTTCGGTCGGCGCCTTCATGCCGACGCCCATCGCCCCCTCGTACGTCGTCGCCAAGGCCGGTGCGTGGTTCGGCACCCAGGCGCTGCGCGCGGAGTTCGGCGACAAGGGCATCGGCGTCAGCGCGATCTGTCCTGGGTTGATCCGAACCAGCCTGGCCGCCAACGGGACTCGCGGCGGAGTCGACGACAGCGACAGTTCGGACTGGGCGGCGAAGCTCGCCGCCGGCCACCGTTACATCGGCCGGTCCCCCGACCGAGTGGCCGGCGCGATCGAACGCGCCGTGCGCTGGAACCTCTCGACCGTCCCTGTCGGCATCGAGGCCTGGGCCGGCTGGTATCTGTACCGGCTGTCACCGAGTGCGGCGCGCGGATTCTTGGGACTGTTCACGATGTCGATCGCCGACAAAGCGGTCGCCCTGTCCGGCAAGATCTTCGGAGGTAAGCGATGAAGAACGTCATCGTCACCGGCGCGGGGGCCGGCATCGGTCGCGAGACGGCAAAGCTGTTCGCCGCCAAGGGCGGTCGGGTGGTCGTCGCCGACATCGACATGCCGGCCGCGAAGGAAACGGTCGAGCAGATCGTCGGCGCGGGCGGCCAAGCCGTCGCCTACCGGCTGGACGTGGCCGCCGAAGACGAGTGGGAGGCCTTCGGCGAGTGGATGTTTGCCCACTTCGGCGCGCCCCACATGCTGATCAACAACGCGGGCGTCATGGACCTCGGCGGGTTCGTCGAGATGAGCGCCGCGCAATGGCAGCGCGAGATCGACATCAACCTGATGAGCGTCATCTACGGATCGCGGGTCTTCGCGCAACAGATGATCGACGACGGGATTCGCGGCCACATCGTGAATCTGTCGTCGGCGGCCGCGTACTTCCCGTCCAGGCTCGAGCCGGCATACGGCGTCGCGAAGTCGGCGGTCCTGATGGCCTCTCAGTCGCTCCGGGTGGAGTTGCGCGGCAAAGGGATCGGCGTCACCGCGATCTGCCCGGGCGCGATCCGCACCAACCTGCTCGCCAACGGTGAACGGGCCGGGCTCACCGCGGCGCAGCAGGCGGCGTGGCGTGAGAGTGCGGGCGGTATGCAGCGATACGCCTACACCTCACCGCAGAAGGTGGCCCGGGCGATCGAACGGGCCGTGCGGTGGAATTCGGCCATCGTGCCGGTCGCACCGGAAGCCTGGCTGCTGTACGGGCTGTTCCGGCTCTCCCCCAGCCTCACGCGCGAAATTCTCGCGCGCGCGTCGTTCGACCGCATCGAATCCGTGATCCCGGTCGCCGGTAAGGCACTCGCCCGGCTGACCGGGAAATAGGAGATATGACAATGACATCCAGCCCCGAATTCGAGGTCGTCGTCATCGGTGCGGGCTTCGGCGGCATCAACGCCGGCGTCCGACTCCGGCAGGCCGGCATCGAGAACTTCGTCATCCTCGACAAATGGGACAAGGTCGGCGGGACGTGGAACGCCAACCACTACCCCGGCGTCGCGGTCGACATTCCGTCGTTCATCTATCAGTTCAGCTACCACCAAAAAGGCGACTGGTCGCGGCTTTTCGCACCGGGCCACGAAATTCAGGCGTACGCCGAGGAGGTCGTGGACGCCCACGGGCTGCGGCCCAAGCTGCGCCTGAACACCACGGTGACCGGCTGCCGGTTCGACGAGGCGAACGACATGTGGCACGTCAGTACCGACACCGGCGAGGTGACGGCCCGGTTCATCATCGCGGGCATCGGCGGCCTCGAGGTGCCGAACCTCCCGGATATCGCGGGCATCGACAGCTTCGGCGGGACGGTGCTGCACACCGCCGCCTGGGATCACAGCGTCGATCTGCGCGGTAAGCGGGTCGGCGTCATCGGCACGGGTGCCAGTGCGTTGCAACTGATTCCGGAGGTCGCCAAAGTCGCCGCCCACCTCACGGTGTTCCAGCGCACCCCGATCTGGGTCGCGCCCAAGCCGGATTGGCACACCGGCCCGGTCACCAGGGCGGTGCTGGGCACCCCGATACTGCGCGCGCCGTTGCGCGCGATCGGCATGGTGGGTGTCGAAGTCGGTGTCGGCGCCGGCATGCTGCACGGGCGGCGTATGAAGCCGCTCATCCGCGGTGCGGAAGCCGCGCTGAAACTCTGGATGCGCACGCAGGTCAAGGATCCGGTGACGCGGGAGAAGCTCACCCCGAAGTACCTGCTGGGCTGCAAGCGGCCGTCGATGCACAACGAGTACTTCAAGACCTACAACCTGCCGCACGTCGATCTGGTGACCGACCCCATCGAAAAGGTCATCCCCGACGCGGTGGTGACCGAGGGCGGCGCCGCGCACGACATCGATGTGTTGGTGTGCGCCACCGGATTCAAGGTCATGGCCAAGGGCAGCACGCCGCCGTTCCCGACCCTGGGCCGCGGCGGCATCGATCTCAACGAGTTCTGGGAAGCCAACCGCTACCAGGCGTACCAGGGCGTCTCGGCGCCGAAGTTCCCCAACGCCTTCCTCGTCATCGGGCCGTACGCCTATGCACCGGGGTCGTATCTGGTGTTGATCGAGTCGACCGGGGACCACGCCGTGCGCGTGATCACCGAGGCGCGGCAGCGTGGAGCCACCCGTGTGGAGGTCAAGCAGGAGCCGCACGACCGCTTCTTCGCGGACATGCAGAAGCGCGTCGCGGGGACTCCGCTGATGACCTCGGCGTGCGGCGGTTCCAACACCTACTACCTCAATCATCACGGTGACGCCGCGGCGTTCCGCCCGACCACCGTTCTGGAGATGCGGTGGGCGAACAAACATTTCCCGCTGTCGGACTACCGGTTCACCCGCAACACGGTGCACGTGCCCGAGGGTGTGAGCGCATGAGTACGACGCCACAGTTCGAGGTTGCCGTCATCGGCGCCGGGCCCGGCGGCATTGCCGCGGGGGTCAAGCTCCGCACGGCCGGCATCGACGACTTCGTCATCCTCGAGCGCGCCGACGATGTCGGCGGCAGCTGGCACGAGAACCACTACCCCGGTCTCGGCGTGGACATCCCGACCATCGCGTATCAGTACTCGTTCGCCCGCAACGCCAACTGGGAGCGTTTCTTCGCCAAAGGCGCGGAGGTCAAGCAGTACCACGTCGATGTCGCCCGAAAATACGGGCTGTACGACCGTATCCGGTTCAACACCGACATCGAGCGGGAGGAGTGGGACGACGCGGGCTGCTTCTGGAAGCTGCATGCCGCCGACGGCTCCGTCGTCACCGCGCGGTTCCTGATCAGCGCGGTGGGCGCGTTCGTCCGGCCCAAGGAGGACGTCGGGATCGCCGGTGCGAAATCCTTCAAAGGCAAGGTACAGCGGCCGACGGACTGGGACCACGACTACGACATGACCGGTAAGGCCGTCGGCATCATCGGCACGGGAGCCAGTGCGGTGCAGATCATTCCGGCGATCGCACCGGAGGTCGGCCATCTGACGGTGTTCCAGCGCACGCCGGTCTGGTCCATTCCCAAGCCGGACTTCCGCGTACCCGCGGCGATGAAGAAGCTGCTGGCGATCCCCGGTGTGCAGGCCACGATCCACGGCGGCGTGCTGGTCGTGGTCGACCTGATTCTCCGTGGCGCACTGCGGACCTCGCATTCGACGCTGGACAGAGCCGACGCACTGTGTATCCGCGGCTACCGCAGATTCGTGGCCAGAACGGTGCACGACCCGGAGACCAGTGCGAAGCTGACGCCGAACTTCGGTCTGCTCGCCAAACGGCCGACGATGTCCAACGGATACCTGCAGGCCTACAACCGCGCCAACGTATCGCTGGTGACCGATCCCATCGAGAAGATCACGCCGACCGGCGTCCGGACCCGCGACGGAGTGCTCCACAAGCTGGATGTGCTGATCCTGGCCACCGGCTACGAGGTGTTCTCCGACCCGGAGACGTATCGCCCGGGAACCGTCGTGGGCCGGGGCGGTTTCGACCTCGCCAAGTTCTACAACGAGGAAGGGCTGCAGGCGTACGAGAGCGTCTCGGTGCCCGGGTTGCCCAACCGGTGGACGCTGTGCGGCCCGTACTCGTGGACCGGGTCGGGCTGGCACGCCTTCGTGGAGATGACCGCAGATCATGCGATCCGAGCGATCACCGAGACGCGCCGGCGCGCGGCGCAGGTCTGCGAAGTCCGCCGCGAAGCAGCCGACGCCTACCACCGCGCGACCTACCAACGTGCCGAGCTGTTGCGCTATTACCTGGCCGACCTCAACGGGCATGTGCCGACCTACTACCGCAATTCGCAGGGCGACACCACCTACATCCGGCCCTCCGGGTTTTTCGAGGCGAGCCGCGGCAACCGCAAATTCCCGCTCGACGACTACCGCTACGAAATCCCGGCCACGATCGAGGAAGTCCGGGCATGAGCGTCGTCGACTCCGTCACCATCGAATTGCCCAGCCGAGCGAGCGTGGCGTTGCGGATCGCCGATGCGTTGGGCCGCAGAACAATTCGCCCTGCGCTCGACGCGATTGCGATGTTGGGTTACCGCGGTCCCTTGCGCGGCACTCCCGCGTTCCGCATCGCCAACCTCGCCGAGCTGGTCACCGTCCCGCTGCGGGCGCCGCGCGGCACCCGCCGCCGCGCGCTGCGCTTCGCCGGATTCCGCGCGGAATGGCTGTGGCACAAGACGATCGCGGGCCCCGATGAGGTCACCGGCGGTGCGGTCCTCTACTTCCACGGCGGTGGTTTTGTGGCTGGTGGACTGCACAGTCATCGCCGGATCGCCGGCCGCGTCACCCGCGCCGCGGGCATCCCGCTGCTCAACGTCGACTACCGGCAGCTGCCGGCAGCCCCCATCACGGACACCGTCGCCGACGCGCTCCACGCCTACGAGTACCTGCTCGAACGGGGCTTTGCACCCGAAAAGATCGTGTTCGCAGGCGATTCCGCGGGCGGCGGCCTGACCTTCGCCGCCGCGCTGGCCGCACGTGAGCGCGGACTGCCGATGCCCGGCGGTATCGGCGCCATCGCGCCGTGGGCCGATCTCGACCCGGCCCGCAGGCTGGCCCACGCCAACGATCGGACGGACGCCGTGCTGTCGGCCTTCGCGCTGTCGGTCCCGGCGTTGATCGGTTTCGCGGCCGGCGGCGATCTGGATCCGCGATGGTCGCCGGTGAATCACGACTTCACCGGGCTACCACCGGTTTTCATCCAGGTGGGCTCGACCGAGGTCCTCCTGGCCGACGCCGAACAACTGGCCCAGTGCTGCCGAGAGGCGACCGTGCCCTGCACCGTGCAGATCTGGGATCGCGCGTTGCACGTCTTCCACGCCGGGGCCGACATCCTGCCCGATGCCCGGGCCGCGATAACCGACATGGGACGCGCACTCCGCGCATTCGTCGACGCCGCTGCCGCGTCGCTGCCGACCGACCACAGCACGGCGGCATGACCGCGGCGATACCCGCTCCGCAACCGACTGAACAGAACGGAATCTCCATGCCCCAACCGGTCTTTCGCCAACGCATCACCGGCTGGATGCAACAACGCCCGGCCCCGCTTCCCGGGCTCTGGCGCGCAGTGGACCGTATCCACTTCACCGCGGATGCGGTGATCCGGCTGATCGAGAAGGCGCACATGGGAGTTCGGGATCAGATCGTGCTGCGGGCGGCCGCCGGCGTCGGTGTGCCGTCATCGGCCATCGACACCTTCCGCCGACGGCACACGCAGTTCTTCGGGCGCGTGTACCGCGGCCTGCACACCATCCACTGGTACGTCTGAGACAAACGGACCCCCGCACGACCGAAGTCGTGCGGGGGTCCGTTGTGAAAGCGGATTCGGCCTAGGCCTCTTCGGTGAAGTTCCGGGTGACGGCCGGGTCGACCGGGATGCCCGGGCCGGTGGTCGTCGAGACGGTGACCTTCTTCAGGTAACGGCCCTTCGACGACGACGGCTTGGCACGCAGCACCTCGTCCAGCGCGGCACCGTAGTTCTCAGCCAGCTTGACCTCGTCGAACGACGCCTTGCCGATGATCAGGTGCAGGTTGGCCTGCTTGTCGACGCGGAAGTTGATCTTGCCGCCCTTGATGTCGGACACGGCCTTGGCCACGTCAGGGGTGACCGTGCCGGTCTTCGGGTTCGGCATCAGACCACGCGGGCCGAGGACGCGGGCGATCTTACCGACCTTGGCCATCTGGTCCGGCGTCGCGATCGCGGCGTCGAAGTCGGTCCACCCACCCTGGATACGCTCGATCAGGTCATCGCTACCGACGGCATCGGCGCCGGCGGCCGCAGCGGCCTCGGCCTTCTCACCAACCGCGAACACCACTACGCGGGCGGTCTTACCGGTGCCGTGCGGCAGGTTGACGGTGCCACGCACCATCTGGTCTGCCTTACGAGGATCGACACCCAGCCGGATCGCAACCTCGACGGTCGCATCCTGCTTCTTCGAGGACGTCTCCTTGGCCAGCTTGACGGCCTGGAGCGGGGTGTACAGGTTGTCGCGGTCCACCTTCTCGGCAGCTTCGCGGTATGCCTTGCTGTTCTTGCTCATGTGAATCTCCAGTTCAGAGGTTGTGGTTAGCGAGCCGAAGCGGGCTCTTCCACGTATTGCTTAGGTCGAGTATTCGACGTGTACGGGTCGAACTACTCGACGGTGATGCCCATCGAGCGCGCGGTGCCGGCGATGATCTTGGCAGCGGCGTCGATGTCGTTCGCGTTGAGATCTTCCTTCTTGGTCTCGGCGATCTCGCGGACCTGGTCCCAGCTGATCTTGGCGACCTTGGTCTTGTGCGGCTCGGACGAACCCTTCTGGATACCCGCAGCCTTGAGCAGCAGCCGGGCGGCCGGCGGGGTCTTCAGGACGAACGTGAACGTACGGTCCTCGTAGACGCTGATCTCGACGGGGATGACGTTTCCGCGCTGGCTTTCTGTCGCGGCGTTGTACGCCTTGCAGAACTCCATGATGTTGACGCCGTGCTGGCCGAGCGCCGGACCCACGGGCGGGGCGGGGTTGGCCGCGCCGGCCTGGATCTGAAGCTTGATCAGCCCGACGACCTTCTTCTTCTTCGGGGCCATTGGTGTGGTGTTCCTTTCTAGGTAGTCGCGGCGCGACTACGTTCCTGCTAACCGAGAGCCGAGGCTCGCGATTAAATCTTGCTGACCTGCGTGAAGGTCAATTCGACCGGTGTCTCGCGTCCGAAGATGGACACCAGCACCTTGAGCTTCTGCTGTTCGGCGTTGACCTCGCTGATCGACGCGGGCAGCGTGGCGAACGGGCCGTCCATGACGGTGACCGACTCGCCGACCTCGAAGTCGACCAGGATTTCCGGACGCGCCAGGGTGGCTTCGCTGTCGGCACCCGACGCGGCGGCGGCCGCGGTCGCCTTGGCGGGCTTCTTCGCGGCGCCCTGCGGCAGCAGGAACTTCACGACGTCGTCGAGCGACAGCGCCGACGGCTTCGAGGTCGCGCCGACGAACCCGGTCACACCCGGGGTGTTGCGCACGGCGCCCCACGACTCGTCGTTCAGGTCCATGCGGACCAGGATGTAGCCCGGCAGGACCTTGCGGTTGACCTGCTTGCGCTGGCCGTTCTTGATCTCGGTGACCTCTTCGGTCGGTACCTCGACCTGGAAGATGTAGTCGCCGACGTCCAGGTTCTGCACGCGGGTCTCGAGGTTGGCCTTCACCTTGTTCTCGTAACCGGCGTACGAGTGGATGACGTACCACTCGCCTGCCTGACGGCGCAGCTGCTTCTTCAGCGCGACCGCGGGATCCTCGTCCTCGGGCTCCTCGGCGGCGGCTTCCACGGTCTCGTCGACGACCACGTCGGTCGCCTCGGGTGCGTCAGCGGCGTCGGCAGTGTCGTTGTCCGAAGAATCGGAAGCGTCCACGGTCTCGGCAGCTTCTTCGAAGGTCTCCACCGACTCGACTGCCTCGGCGGTCACGTCGGACTCGTCCGAAGGTGTCTCGCCATCGAAAGTCACGGTAGTCAGTCCTCTCTTACGTTCTTGAGCTCGTCCCGGCGGGCGCTCGGCGTCAGCCGAACACCCACATGACGAGCTTGGCGAGACCGAAATCGACCCCACCGATCAGCGCCACCATGAAGACCAGGAACACCAGCACGACGGTCGTGTAGGCGACCATCTGCTTGCGGTTCGGCCAGATGACCTTGCGCAGCTCGGCGACGACCTGCTTGAGGTAGTTCCAGACGAACACGAACGGGTTCCGAGTGGGGCCCGTCTTCTTGGACTTTTCAGCCTTCTTCGGCTTGGACTTCTTGCCGGCGTCGGCCGCGCTGTCCTCGGCGTCGGAGTCCGTATCGCCGGTCTCGACGTCCGATTCGGACTCGTCGACCTCGACGGCCCGCCGGGCCCGCTTTCCGGTCGGACGCGCGGGGCGCGTCACAACTGCGGTCTGGCCCTGCGACTCGCTTTCGCCCGCGTCGGTGCCCGCATCAGTACCGGCGCCTGCGGAGCCGGCACTATCGCGCTCGTCGCTCACCGCATGCCTTTCGTCTGTTCCAGGTGGTCACAGTTCCAGTGTCCACATCGGTATTCAGTTGAGCAGGGGCGACAGGACTTGAACCTGCAACCTGCGGTTTTGGAGACCGCTGCTCTGCCAATTGAGCTACGCCCCTTCAGCACCGACACGGTCGGCACGTCCGGTTGGGTCCTCACACAATTCGCGCGCTCCCCGATCGGTCGATGTGTAACCGACGGACAGCGCGCTGAAAAGGGTGGATCCCCGAGGACCGAGTGTACAACGGCCCCAGTCTGAGTTACTAATCCGCTCCGGCGGCCGAGCGCAAAACCTGGCCCGTTTCGCGGTCGTAGCGCACCGACACCGAGTTGTCGCCCTCGTGACCCATCAGCGTGGTGAAGGCCTCCATGATGACGCCACCGTCGTCATCGGTGAGGGTGTTGCGGGTCATCACGATGTCGGCGCCGAACCGGTGCTCGACGGAGACGATCTCGACGGTCGCGTGCAACCGGTCACCGACCTTGATCGGGCGGTGGTACACGAATTTCTGGTCGACCTGGATGATCTGCATGGTCTCCATGCCGACATCGACGACACGGAAGAAGTCCTGCTGGACCAGCAGCGCGACGATCGACACGAACGTCGGGCCCGCGACCAGGGCGTCGTGGCCCAACTCGGCCGCGGCGGCTTCGTCCATCGAAACGGGGTGATCCGACTTGACGGCCTTGGCGTACTGCCGGACCTGCTCGCGCCCCACGGTGAACACCTGGGGGTACTTGTGGACCATCCCGAGGATGTCGGGGTTCAAGGGCATGACTACGCCAACTTCGCGGTTGCGACGGCGCGGCCGAAGATCTTCTTGCCGCCGGTGGTGGCAGAAAGCGCGATGGTGACCGACTTGGATTCCTCGTCGACCGACTTCACGCGGCCGGTGAAGACCAGCTCGGCGCCGATGCCGTCGTTGGGAACCGGGACCACCGAGGTGAAGCGGACGTTGTACTCAGTGACGGCACCCGGGTCACCGACCCAGTTGGTGATGAAGCCGCCGCCGAGACCCATGGTCAGCATGCCGTGGGCGATGGCGGTGTCCAGACCGACCTGCTTGGCGATCTCGTCGTCCCAGTGGATGGGGTTCAGATCGCCGGAGACACCGGCGTAGTTGACCAGGTCCTGACGGGTCAGCTTGATGGTCGTCTCGGGCAGCTCGTCGCCGACCTTTACCGAACTGAACTCACGAAGTGCCATCTGAGAATCCTCCCTGTCCGTCCTCGTCACCCGAGCGACCAGCCAAGGTCGTGTAGGCCACCTGCACGACCTCACCACGGTCGTTCGTGATGATGTTCTTGTTCACGACAATGTCGGTGCCGTGCGCCCGCCGGAAGGAGTCGACGTACACGTCGCAGTACAGCGTGTCGCCGGCCTTGATGGGTTGCAGAAACTTCAGCGACTGATCCACATGGACAATCTGGGCGTCCGAGACGGAGATGCCAGCGGCGCCGAACATCGCGAGCTGCGCCTGGTAACCGAAGATGCTGATGAACGTCAGCGGTGCCAGCAGCGCGTCGTGACCGAGCTCGGCCGCGGCCGACTCCGTGTGAAAGGACGCGTCGACGTTCTGAACGGCAATCGCGTGCTCACGGATCTTCTCGCGCCCGACCTCATAGCTCTCGGGATGCCGGTAGTGGAAACCGACAATGTCCGCCAGACCCACGGTGAGTGGCTAACGCGACTCTTTGTGCGGCTGGTGCGTACCGCAGTTCGGGCAGAACTTCTTGATCTCAAGACGATCCGGGTCGTTGCGACGGTTCTTCTTGGTGATGTAGTTACGGTGCTTGCACACCTCGCAGGCCAAGGTGATCTTCGGCCGTACGTCGGTACTCGACGCCACGTCTTCGCCTCTTTCGCTTCGAATCTCTGTTGTGCTGGTAGCGGTGGGGAGGCTCGATCTCCCGACCTCACGATTATGAGTCGTGCGCTCTAACCAGCTGAGCTACACCGCCCCGACAGACACAGGCGGCGCAGCGGCGGATTATTACTTCCGTCGCTCCGCTCGCCATATGTCCACCGAGCCCCCTAACGGAATCGAACCGTTGACCTTTTCCTTACCATGGAAACGCTCTGCCGACTGAGCTAAGGGGGCCTGACCCTCGGTTTCGAACTGTCGGTTACGACCGTCTGCCCCGTGGGCCTTAAAGAGGTTACCGTCTCGCAGTTTCACCTGCCAAAACGGCAGCTCAACCACGCTATTTCAGCCCGTTCGGAGGCTGCCGTGGGCCCCGGTCGGCCCGGTTGTTCCCCCAAACCCCGTTCACCCTGCGTCCTGGGCGCAAAAGGCCGAGTAGGTCGGCGCGTGGTTACAGACTCAACACAAACGGCGACCACACCACGGTTGACACTGCATCCTGGGCGCACAAGGCCGAGTAGGTCGGCACCTGGTCGCAGAGTCAACGCCGAGGCCACCCTCCTAGGCTGTCGGCATGCCTGATGACCGCCTGTATTTCCGCCAGTTGCTCGCCGGCCGCGACTTCGCGGCGACCGATCCCATCGCGGCGCAGATGCGCAACTTCGCCTACCTCATCGGCGACCGGGAGACCGGCGACTGCGTGGTGGTCGACCCGGCCTACGCCGCGGGCGATCTGGTCGACGTCCTCGAGGGCGACGGCATGCACCTGTCGGGCGTGCTCGTCACCCACCACCACCCCGATCACGTCGGCGGCTCGATGATGGGCTTCGAGCTCAAAGGCCTGGCCGAGCTGCTGGAGCGGGTCAGCGTGCCGGTGCACGTCAACGCCCACGAGGCGGACTGGGTGTCCCGGGTCACCGGCATCGCGCCGTCGGAGCTGACGTCCCACCAGCACGGCGACGTCGTGCAGGTCGGGGCCGTGCCGATCGAGCTGCTGCACACCCCCGGACACACCCCCGGCAGCCAGTGCTTCCTGCTCGACGGCCGGTTGGTGGCCGGCGACACGCTGTTCCTGGAGGGCTGCGGCCGCACCGATTTCCCGGGCGGGAACGTCGACGACATGTTCCGCAGCCTGCAGGCGCTGGCCGCCCTGCCCGGCGATCCGACGGTCTTCCCGGGGCACTGGTATTCGGCCGAACCCAGCGCGCCGCTCGACGACGTCCGTCGCACCAATTACGTCTACCGGGCGCGCGACCTGGACCAGTGGCGCATGCTCATGGGCGGCTAGCGGCGTAGCTACCTTTCGCTCTCCGTTGTACAAGTCAACCAGCGAATATTAGTCTCAGTGTCGGATAAAACCGATGAGACTTGACGACTGGATGGCGCGGTGGACTGGATATCTCAACGCTGGGACGACCTGACAGGCCTGGGATCAGGCAGCTGGCTGGCCATCGCGGCGTGGGCCGCACTGGCGTTCGGCGTCGTCGTACTGATCGCGGTGAACCGTCAGCTGTCGAAGAATCGCCAGCTCAAGCAGGATCAGGTGCGCCCGCAGGTGACCATGTTCATGGAGCCGCACGCGTCGGACTGGCATCTGATCGAGCTGGTGGTCCGCAACTTCGGGCAGACCGCGGCGCACAACATCTCGTTCGAGTTCACGAATCACCCGACGGTCGCCATCTATGAGGATTCCGACCACGACGGCGAGCTCGATGTCACCGAGCTGCGACTGCCCAGCGAACTCTCGATCCTGGCTCCGGGGCAGGAGTGGCGAACCATCTGGGACTCGGCGATCAGCCGTGAGGAGCTGGGTGGGTCCATCCGGTCGCGGTTCGAGGGGACGCTCACCTACTACGACATGCCCGCCCCGGCGGCCGGCAAGAAGTCGCGGTTCGGGCGCAAGCCCCGCGAGTTCGAGTCGAAGGCGGTGCTCGACTGGGCCGCGCTGCAGCCGGTGCAGCGGCTGGAACTGATGACGACGCACGACCTCGCCAAGCGCGAGAAGCAGAAGCTCGAGCTGCTGCGCAGCGTGCTGACGTACTTCCACTACGCCTCGAAGGAGACGCAGCCCGACGTCTTCCGCGCCGAGATCGACCGCATGAACCGGGCGGTCCGGGAGACGCAGGACCGGTGGCGCAGCCGCGCGGCCGACGAGACCACCGAGCTGGAAATCCAGTGGTTCGACGACGGCCCGAAGGGGCGGCACCGCAACGCCGTCCACTGACAGGACGCCACCGACGGCACGTCTAGCATCGGCTCACACCCGTTCCCGGCCCGGGAACCGACCGAGGGAGAGCCGATGAGCACCGTCACCTACGCCGTGACCGATGCGGTTGCCACGATCACGCTGGACGACGGCAAGGTCAACGTCCTGAGCCCGACGATGCAGGAGAACATCAACGCCGCGCTGGACCAGGCCGAGCAGTCCGACGGCGTGAAGGCCGTCGTCATCGCCGGCAACAACCGGGTCCTCAGTGCCGGGTTCGACCTCGCCATCTTCGGTTCGGGAGATGCGGCGGCCGGGTTCGCCATGCTGCGCGGCGGCATCGAACTCAACCTCCGGCTGCTGCGCTTCCCGGTCCCCGTGGTGGTCGCCGCGACCGGACACGCGATCGCGGGCGGCTCGTTCCTGCTGTGCTCGGGTGACCATCGGGTCGGCTCGCCCACGATGCGGTGCCAGGCCAACGAGGTGGCCATCGGCATGACGGTGCCGCAGTCGTGCATCGAAATCCTCCGGCTGCGCCTGACCAATTCGGCCTTCCAGCGGGCGGTCGGTCTGGCCGCGACGTTCACCGGCGAGGAAGCGCGGGCGGCCGGCTGGGTGGACGAGATCGTCGACCAGGAGCACGTGCTGAGTCGCGCCCAGGAGGTGGCCGCGGGATTCGCCGCGACGCTTCACACCCAGCATCACCTGGCCAGCAAGCTCAAGGCCCGCGCCGGTGGACTGGCCGCGATCCAGGCCGGCATCGACGGCCTGGCCGCCGAGTTCGGCGGGTAACGCCACACATCGACAAGGCTGTCGGTACGCCGACCTAGGGTGGTCCGATGGCGCTACATCTGCACCGAGCCGAAGACACCGGCGCGCTGGCCGCCGGGCTGGGTGCGCTGCTCGCCGAACCGCCGGCGGATCCGTTCGCGGCCGAGCTGGTCCTGGTGTCCGCCCGCGGCATGGAGCGCTGGCTCAGCCAGCAGCTGTCACATGCGCTCGGCCGCGGCACGGCGAGCGACGGTGTGTGCGCGGGCATCGAATTCCGCTCCCCCACATCGCTTCTCGCCGAGATCACCGGCACGGCGGACGACAACCCGTGGGAGCCCGACGCCCTGGTGTGGCCGCTGCTGGAAGTGCTCGACGATCTGGGCGTCGCCCAGCCCTGGGCGGGCACCCTCGCCGCGCACCTCGGCTACACCGAACTGGGCAATCCCGAGGAGACCCAGCTGCGGCAGGGTCGTCGCTACGCGGTGGCCCGGCGGCTGGCGGGCCTGTTCGACACCTACGCCAAAGCCCGGCCGGCGATGCTCACCGACTGGCTGGCGGGCGGCAGCTCCGACGGCGCGGGCGGCCGGCTGGACGACGATCTGCTGTGGCAGCCGCACCTGTGGCGGGCGACCGCGGAGCGCATCGCCGCCGATCCACCTCCGATACGGCAAGCGAAAACCATTGCCCGGCTGATCGATTCACCATCGGAACTACCGCCGCGGCTGTCCCTGTTCGGGCACACCCGGTTGCCGGCGGCAGATCTCGAACTGCTCGGAGCATTGGCCACCCACCACGATCTGCACCTGTGGCTGCCGCATCCCAGCGACCCGTTGTGGCAGGCGCTGTCCGATCTGCGCGGCCAGGAGCTCCGGCGCCAGGACACCAGCCGGTTGCGGGTGGGCCACCCGCTGCTGCAGACCCTCGGCCGCGATCTACGGGAGCTGCAACGCGGCCTGCCCACCGCACAGTCCGATCAGTTCCACCCCCGCACCGGATTCGCGGACACGCTGCTGGGCCGGCTGCAGTCCGACATCTCGGCCGACGAGGTACGGCCCGGCCCGCAGCGGCAGCTCGCGAAGGACGACCGGTCCGTGCAGATCCATCGCTGTCACGGTGCGGCCCGGCAGATCGATGTGCTGCGTGATGTGCTGCTGGGCCTGCTCGACGACGACGAGACCCTGCAGCCGCGCGACATCCTGGTGATGTGCCCCGACATCGAGACTTACGCACCACTGATCACCGCGGCGTTCGGGGCGGGCGAGCATGCCGACCTCGGTCACCCGGCCCAGAGCCTGCGGGTCCGGTTGGCCGACCGTGCGCTGACCCAGACCAATCCCCTGCTCGGGGTGCTGGCCGAGCTGCTCGACATCGCCGACGGCCGGGCCACCGCCAGTGCGGTGCTGAGCCTGGCGCACAGCGAGCCGGTGCGCCGGCGCTTCGCGTGGGGCGACGACGACCTCGTGGACCTCACCGAATGGGTTGGCGCAGCGGGCATTCGGTGGGGTTTCGACGCGGGGCACCGCACCCCGTACGCGCTGCAGCGGTACCCGCAGAACACCTGGCAGTTCGGGGTCGACCGGCTGCTCGTCGGCGCCGCGATGTCCGACGATTCGCAGGGCTGGCTGGGCACCGCGTTGCCGCTCGACGACGTCGACTCGAACCGCGTGGAATTGGCCGGCCGATTGGCGGAATACGTGCAGCGGCTGTGCGGTGTCGTCGACCGGCTCACCGGCGCGCAACCGCTGGACAGCTGGGTCGAGATCCTGCGCGACGGCATCGCGCAGCTCACGCGCGTCGGCCCCGACGAGCAGTGGCAGCAGGCGCAACTCGACCGCGAACTGGCGAAAGTGTTGACCCACGCGGGTTCTCGGTCCGGCACGACGCTGCGGTTGCCCGATGTCCGGTCCCTGCTGCGCCGGCAGCTGGCCGGCCGCCCGACGCGCGCCAACTTCCGCACCGGCACGCTGACGGTGTGCACCATGGTCCCGATGCGCTCGGTGCCGCATCGGGTGGTGTGCCTGGTCGGGCTCGATGACGGCGTCTTCCCGCGCACCAACATCGCCGACGGTGACGACGTCCTGGCCCGTCGCCCGCTCACCGGTGAACGCGACATCCGTTCGGAGGACCGGCAGTTGCTGCTCGATGCCATCTGCTCGGCCACCGACACGTTGGTCATCACCTACACCGGCACCGACGAACACTCCGGTGAGCACCGGCCACCCGCAGTTCCGGTGCAGGAGCTGCTCGACGCGCTGGACCGGACCACGACCGAGCCTGTCCGGGACCGCATCGTGTGCGACCACCCGTTGCAGCCCTTCGACATCCGCACCGTCGCGCGTGATCGGCTGGTGCCCGACCGACCGTTCACCTACGACCCGGCGGCGCTGCGCGGGGCGAGGGCCGTCCTCGGCGAGCGCCGGCCGAAGCCGCGGCTCATCGACGGTCCGCTGGATGAATCGCCGTGCGGTGATGTCGAACTCGCCGAACTGCTGAGGTTCTTCGCGAACCCGGTGAAGGGGTTCTTCCGGGCGCTGGACTACACACTGCCGTGGGACGCCGACGAATTGTCCGATGCCATCCCGGTCGCCATCGACGGCCTCGGCAAGTGGGCGGTCGGGGAACGTATGCTCGACGACCTGAAGATCGGCCGGGATCCGGACTTCGTCATCGGCGCGGAGTGGCGGCGCGGCACGCTGCCGCCGGGCCGGCTCGGCTGGCGTCAGGCCAACGAAATCCGCGGTGAGGCACTCGAACTGGCGACCGCGGCCCGATCGCTGCAGCGGGGCGAGGCGAGCGCGCTGGACATCGACGTCGACCTCGGTCAGGGCCGCAGACTCACCGGCACCGTCGCGCCGCTCTGGCAGGACCGCACCGTCACGGTCACCTATTCGAAGCTGGGCGCCAAGCATCGGCTGCAGGCCTGGGTCACCCTGGTGGCGCTGGCGGCGGGTGCACCGGAGCGCGAGTGGGAGGCGTACTGCATCGGGCGCGGCCGGCGGAGCGGCGTGGAGGCCATGGGATATCGCCCTCCGGAGCAACCACTTTCGGTGCTGCGGGACCTCGTCGCGATCTACGACGCGGGCCGCCGCGAACCACTGCCCCTGCCCTTGAAGACGTCGCTGGAATGGGCGCGGGCGCGCCTGTTCGACGACCCGGTGCCGGAGCGGGGCGCCGAGTCGGAATGGCGGTTCGAGAAGGACGGCGCCGAATATGTGGAGGTCTGGGGGCCGGGCGCGCCATTGCACGTGTTGCTCGACCCGCCGCGGCCCGACGATGTTGCCGTCCGCGGCGAGACCACGCGCCTCGGCGCCTACGCGTCCCGGTTGTGGCAGCCGCTGCTCGACGCGGAACGGCGGATCTGATGGACGCGTTCGATCTGCTCGGCCCGCTGCCGGAACCGAAGACGACGACGGTGCTGGAGGCCAGCGCCGGCACCGGCAAGACCTATGCCCTCGCCGGCCTGGTGACGCGGTACATCGCCGAGGGCGCGGCGACCCTGGACCAGATGCTGCTGATCACCTTCAGCCGGGCGGCCACCCGGGAACTGCGCGAACGGGTGCGGGCGCAGTTGGTGAAGACCGTTGCCGCGCTGGACGACCCGTCGGAGGATGACGACGACCTGATCCGTCACCTCGCGGCCGCGCCGCCCGACGAACTGGTGCTGCGCCGCGCCCGCCTGCGTGACGCGCTGTCGGATTTCGACGCCGCGACCATCGCTACCACGCACGAGTTCTGCGGGCTGGTGCTGCGTTCGCTCGGCATCGCCGGCGACACCGATTCGGGCGCCCAGCTGGTGGAGAGCCTCGACGATCTGGTGGGCGAGATCGTCTCGGACCTGTACCTGACGACCTACGGTGACCAGCGCGACGAGCCCGCGCTGAGCTTCAACGATGCGCTCGATCTGGCCAAACGGGTTGTCGGCGATCCGGGCGCGCAGTTGCGGCCCGAGACCGCCGATCCCGACAGCGTTACGGCGCAACGCCTGTCGTTCGCGCTGGCGGTGCTCGAGGAACTCGAACGCCGCAAGCGCCGGCTGGGGGTGCTGAGCTTCGACGACCTGCTGAGCCGGCTCGCCGCCGCTCTGGAGGAGCCCGACGCGCCGGCCCGCGACCGGATGCGGCGGCGCTGGCCGATCGTCATGGTCGACGAGTTCCAGGACACCGATCCGGTGCAGTGGCAGGTGATCTCGCGGGCCTTCGTCGGGCACAGCGCCGTCGTGCTGATCGGCGACCCGAAGCAGGCCATCTACGCGTTCCGCGGCGGCGACATCGTCACCTACCTGGATGCCGCGCGCAGTGCCGACCAGCGGCTGACACTGGCCGAGAACTGGCGCAGCGACAAGGTTCTGGTGGACCGGCTGCAGACCGTGCTCAAGGGCGCGGCGCTCGGCGACGACGACATCGTCGTGCACCCCGTCGAGGCGCGTACCGACCGCCACCGGCTCACGGGAGCGCCACGCAACGACCCGTTCCGGCTGCGGGTCGTCGCGCGTACGGAGTTCGGGACGCCGCAGCGCCGCATGGTCCCGATCGGGGCGTTGCGGCCGTATATCGCCAAGGATCTCGCCGCCGACATCTCCGTGCTGCTGGCCAGCGGCGCGCAGTTCGACGGCCGGCCGCTCACCGCCGGCGACATCGCGGTGATCGTCGACAGCGGCCTGGACGCCGTCCCGTGCCGAGATGCGTTGCTGAACTTGGGCATTCCGGTGGTGTACTCGGGCGACACCGACGTGTTCGCCTCGACCGCGGCGGCGGAGTGGCTGCGACTGCTCGATGCCTTCGACACCCCCAACCGCAGTGGCGTGGTGCGGGCCGCCGCGACCACCATGTTCTTCGGTCACCGCGCGGCCGATCTGGCCGCCGGCGGCGACGAGCTGACCGACCAGATCACCACCACCATCCGGCAGTGGGCCGGCCTGGCCCGGGACCGGGGCATCGCGGCGGTGTTCGAGGCGGCGGTGTCGCTGGGCCTGCCCGAGCGGGTACTCGGACACCGCGGCGGCGAACGCCACATGACCGACCTGGCGCACGTCAGCCAGCTCCTGCACGAAACCGCCCATCGCGAGCGTCATCACCTGCCCGCCCTGCGGGATTGGCTGCGACGGCAGATCAAGGACCGCGGCGGCCCGGCCGAACGCAACCGCCGGCTGGACAGCGACGCCGCGGCGGTGCAGATCATGACGGTGTGGCGCAGCAAGGGGCTGCAGTTCCCCGTGGTGTATCTGCCGTTCGGTTTCAACCGGTTCGTCAAGGCCGACACGGTGCTGCGGTTCCACGACGCCGACGGCACGCGGTGCCTGCACGTGGGTGGTGCCGGCGCCACGGATCGGGCCGCGGCCGAGCAGGCGGGCCTGGCCGAGATCGCCGGCGACAACGTCCGGCTGACGTACGTCGCGCTCACCCGGGCCCAGTCACAGGTGGTGGCGTGGTGGGCGCCGTCGCGGGACGAACAGAACGGTGGCCTGTCGCGGCTGCTGCGGGGCCGTCGGCCCGGTGCCACCGCGGTACCGGACTGCGTTGTCCCGCAGACACTTTCCGACGACGACGCGATGGCGTGCTTCACCGCGTGGGAGCACGCGGGCGGTCCGGTGGTCGAGGCGGCCGAGCCCGTCGCGCCGATGGCTCCGCCGGCGCCGGAGGCCCCGGTGGACCTGGACGTACGGCACTTCCACCGCAGCATCGACACCCATTGGCGGCGGACGTCATACTCGGCGCTGGTACGCGTCGTGCACGACGACGGGCAGGCGGTGACCAGCGAGCCGGACACCGCGCTGCGCGACGACGAGTCGGCCGACGTCGTCCCCGAGGCGCCGCCGCCATTGGCCGGCGACCTGCCGTCACCGATGGCACACCTGCCCGCCGGCGCCGCCTTCGGCTCGTTGGTGCATGCCGTGCTGGAACGCGCCGACCCGCTGTCCGGAGATCTGACGGCCGAACTGGCGGCCCGCATCGATGAGCAGGCGGGTTTGTGGAACGTCGAGGTGCCCACGGCGGAACTGGCGTCGGCCCTGGTGCCGATGCACGACACGCCGCTCGGCCCGTTGGCGCCGGGCCTGACGTTGCGGCAGATCGGGCTGCGAGACCGGTTGCGGGAACTGGATTTCGAGATGCCGCTGGGCGGCGGCCAGGACCGGGCCGACGCCGCGCGGGACATCCGGCTCGGCGATGTCGGCTTACTGGTGAGCGAGCTGCTGCCGGCCTCGGATCCGTTGTCGGCCTACGGCGCGCGGCTGCAGGCCGAACCGCTCGGGCACCAGCGGTTGCACGGCTACCTGTCGGGTTCCATCGACGCGGTGCTGCGCATCCCAGATGAAAGCGGACACAAGTACGTGGTGGTGGACTACAAGACCAACCGGCTGGGCGACTTCGGCACAGAGAACACCGCCGCGGACTACACGGCGCCCCGGCTAGCCGAGGCCATGATGCATTCCGACTACCCGTTGCAGGCGTTGCTGTATTCGGTTGTGCTGCATCGGTTCCTGCGGTGGCGATTACCCGACTACGAGCCGGCCCGGCATCTGGGCGGCGTGGCCTATCTGTTCGTCCGGGGCATGTGCGGCGCGGCGACGCCCGTCGTCGACGGTCACCCGTGCGGTGTGTTCAGCTGGCAGCCCCCGGTCGAGCTGGTGAGCCGGC
The DNA here is from genome assembly GCF_000686745.1 of Mycobacterium sp. UNC410CL29Cvi84. Lineage (NCBI taxonomy): Bacteria > Bacillati > Actinomycetota > Actinomycetes > Mycobacteriales > Mycobacteriaceae > Mycobacterium > Mycobacterium sp. UNC410CL29Cvi84. Next base: position 36,476 of record NZ_JMLM01000008.1, on the reverse strand, counting down.
TGTCCGACCTGTTGGACCGGGGGACGGCAGCATGACGGCACCGCTGGAGGCAACACCGGACCGACTGCCCGACCCCATGGACTGGCGGCAGGTGCCCGCGGCCACCGGACTGCTCGCGACGTTCAACGCCGCAGGCGTGCTGAACGCCGCCGATGTGCATGTGGCCCAGCGGTGTTGCGCGCTGGCCGAGGAGACGGGCGACGTCGTCGCCCTCGCCGTCGGGCTGGCGGTCCGGGCGCTGCGGGAAGGCTCGGTGTGCGTCGACCTCACGACCGTCGCCGACGACATCGGCGGTGACCTGCCGTGGCCGGCGCCCGCCGAACTGGTGGCCGCCGTCGCGGATAGTCCGTTGACGGGCACGGCCATCCGGCTGGACCACGAGCGGTTGCTGTACCTGGACCGCTACTGGCGCGAAGAACAGCAGGTGTGCACCGACCTGCTGGCGCTGTCGGCGCAACCGTCGCAGCCGGTCAGCGACGCCGCCCTTGAACGGCTTTTCCCACCACCGGGTTTCGCCGAGCAGCGGGCCGCCGCACAGCTGGCGCTGACGCAGCCGGTGACGGTGCTGACCGGTGGCCCCGGCACGGGCAAGACGACGACCGTGGCGCGGCTACTCGCGCTGCTGGCGCAGGCCGCGCACCCGGGCCGGCTGCGGATCGCACTCGCGGCGCCGACCGGAAAAGCTGCCGCCCGGCTGCAGGAGGCCGTCTCGGCCGAGGTGGCCAAACTCGAGACCGCGGACCGGGAACGGCTCAGCGGGCTGCGGGCCGTCACGCTGCACCGGTTGCTCGGCGGGCGTCCCGACAGCGCCTCGCGGTTCAAGCACCATCGCGGCAACCGGTTGCCGCACGACGTCGTCGTCGTCGACGAGACCTCGATGGTGTCGCTGACACTGATGGCCAGGTTGCTCGAAGCCGTTCGGCCCGACACCCGGCTGCTGCTGGTCGGCGACCCCGACCAGTTGACCTCGGTGCAGGCGGGTGCCGTGCTGGCCGATCTGGTCGACGGCCTCACCGACCACCCGTCCATCCGGATCGCCGCACTGCACACCACGCACCGGTTCGGGGCGTCGATCGGCGGTCTGGCCGAAGCGATCCGGTCCGGTGACGCCGACCAGGTGCTCGCCCTCCTGCGGGTGGGCGATGCGGCGATCGAGTTCATCGAGGATGCCGAGCCGGCCGCGGCGCTGCGCCCCGTTCTGGTGGGCCACGCGCTGAAGGTGCGCGCCTGCGCGTTGCTGGGTGCCGGGGCCGACGGTCTCGCGGCCATGGACGAACACCGCCTGCTGTGCGCGCACCGCGACGGCCCCTACGGAGTGCGGCACTGGAATCGTCAGGTGGAGCGCTGGATCACCGACGAGACGGGGCAGGCCACGTGGTCGCCGTGGTACCCCGGCCGTCCGCTGCTGGTGACGGCCAACGACTACGCGCTGGGCATCTACAACGGCGACACCGGCCTGGTCGCCGCCGGGCCGGACGGTGTTCAGGTGTACATCGCGGGTGCGACTGCGACGCAACAGTTCTCATCGAGTCGGATCGCCGATGTCGAGACGATGTATGCGCTGACCATCCACAAGAGCCAGGGCTCGCAGGCCGACGAGGTGACGGTGATCCTGCCGCCCGCCGACTCCCGGTTGCTGACGCGCGAGCTGTTCTACACCGCGGTCACGCGCGCGAAGAAGAAGGTGCGCATCGTCGGGTCGGCCGACGAGGTGCGGGCCGCGGTGCAGCGGCAGGCGCTGCGCGCGTCGGGCCTGCGGGACCGGCTACGGGCCAGTACCTAGGGCCGCACCGGGTGCCGACTCAGGATCGACACCCGGTTGAAGGCGTTGATCGCGGTCGCGACCCAGATCACCGCGGAGATCTCGTCGTCGTTCAGTACCGCTCGTGCCCTTGCGTATTCGCGTTCGGCGGTGTCGTGGTCGGGCAGCGTCGTGGTGATCTCGGCCAGCCGCAGCGCGGCGCGTTCCTGCGCGGAGAACAGCTCGGTGTCCCGCCAGGCGCGCAGCGTCGCGAGCTGTTTGTCGGTGACGCCGGCCTTTACCGCGCGGCGGTGATGGATCTCCAGGCACGACGGGCAGCCATTGATCAGCGAGACGCGGGTGTTGATCAGCTCCACCAGCGCCGGCGGCAGCCCAGCCTCGGCGGCAGTCTTGGTGACCGCGGTCGCGACCGCCACCAGCGCCCGGTAGGCGTGGGGCGACTGCTTGTCGATGTGCACGTGCGCGGGGCCCGGTTCGGTGGTGTCCATCGCCTACTTTCAGATCGTGGCCAGGACGGCGCGGGTATGGTCTGAGCGAACGCGACGATGGTACGCAGCCGGGAAGGCGAATCGTGAGCAATCTAGAGGCAGACCCCGTCGAATACGACTGTGCCGCCGGGCCTCCCAACCGCATCGAGATTCTGGAGCCGCGTGAGGTGCCGCTGGGCGGCCCGCGCGCGATGATGGTCCGTCGCACGTTGCCGCAGCGCGACCGCTCGCTGGTCGGCGCGTGGTGTTTCGCCGACCATTACGGTCCGGAAGACGTGCGCGTCAAGGCCGGGATGGACGTTCCCCCGCACCCGCACACGGGGCTGCAGACGGTCAGCTGGTTGTTCAGCGGCGAGATCGAGCACCGCGATTCGCATGGCGTTCACGAGATGGTGCGGCCCGGTGAGCTCAACCTGATGACGGCCGGCGCCGGCATCTGCCACTCCGAGGTCTCCACGCCGGCGACGACGATCCTGCACGGTGTCCAGCTGTGGGTCGCGCTGCCCGACGCCGCCCGCCATGGTCCCCGCAATTTCGACCACTATGCGCCGCAGCCGGTTTCGTTCGGCGGCGCCACGGTGTCGGTGTTCCTGGGCGCACTGGCCGGGCAGCAGTCGCCGGTCCACACGCACACGCCGCTGCTCGGTGCGCAGGTCGATCTGCCGGCCGGCGCCACCGTCGAGTTCGACGTCGACCCCACCTTCGAGCACGCCGTGCTGCTCGATCAGGGCGCGCTGACCGTCGCCGGTACGCCGGTGCAGCCGTACGAAATGGCGTATCAGGGCGTCGGATCCACGCGGCTGACCCTCGTCAACACCGGTGGCGAGCCGGCGCGCGCCGTCATCCTCGGGGGTACGCCCTTCACCGAAGAACTGCTGATGTGGTGGAACTTCGTCGGGCGCACGCACGACGAGATCGTCGAATACCGCAATCAGTGGCAGGCCGAGTCGGAACAGTTCGGCGAAGTCCTCGGTTATCAGGGTGAGCCGGCGCGGTTGCCCGCTCCCCCGCTACCGACCACCCGCCTGGTCCCGCGGAAACCACCCACTGGAGGAAAGGCCCGAGTGATGCTCACCGACAAGAACGGCGAACCTGTCGAGGTGACCCAGGAAGCCGACCGTTTCAGCATCGCGGTCGACGGAAAACCCGTGGGGCTCACCGCTTTCATCGAGCACGGCGAGCAGCGGGTTTTCTACCACACCGAGATCGATCCGGCGTTCGGCGGACGCGGACTGGCCAGCGTCCTGATCGCGCAGGCGTTGGCGACCACGCGGCAGCAGGGCAAGCGCATCGTGGCGATCTGCCCGATGGTCAAGGCGTACGTCGAGAAGCATCACGACTTCGACGACATCCTCGACCCGCGGACGCCGGAGATTCTGCGGCTGCTGCCGCGTTAGACCCCGGGCGGTCAGCCTGCGTGCAGGCGCCGTTCGGGATGGTCGGCCAGCCACCGCTCCTCGACTCGCTTGACCCGCAGGTGCTCGAACGTGATGATCAGCGCTCCCGCGGTGACCAGCGCGCCGGCGATGAGGCCGAGCGGTAGCTCGAGCCCCGTGTGACCGAACGCGGTTGCGAAGACGAAGCCGGCGATCGTGACGATGCCGAGTGCGATCAGGCCCAGGCCAGGCAGCCACAACGTGTCGATGAAGGATTCACCGGCATGCGGCTGAGTGGTTCGGGAATGATCCACCGGATCATGGTGCGCGCCCTTCATTCGCATCTCCCTCCTTGCCGAAGATGCCTTCAGGCTACGCCCGAAACGGGGCCATTGTGAGATAGTTCACACTTGGCCGCGACCCTCTTCGCGAGGTTGCTAGCGCGGCGGCAGCGGCGCGGCGACAGGCGCGGCGGGCACGGGCGGCGGCGGCAGGGCGGAGCCGCGGACCCACTGGTCCCACGGCATGCTCCAGTCGCCGTTCTGGCTCAGCTTCTGCGGCTCACCGCCGGTGTACTTGATCTCGACGACGTCGCCGGGCACCGAGAAGTCGTAGAACCACTTGGCGTTCTCGCTGTTGAGGTTCAGGCATCCGTGCGAGGTGTTCTGTTTGCCCTGCGCCCAGATGGTGGAGTTCAGCTGGTGCAGGTAGATGCCGTCATGGCTGATCCGGGTCGCCCACGGGATGGTCTCCTTGTAGCCGAGGCGGCTACTGGTCGGCAATCCGAACGTCGACGAGTCCATGATCACCGGGTTGGCCTTGTCCATCACGGTGTAGATACCGGGCGGGGTCCAGAACGAGATGACGGTGTTGCCGATCGTCTCGGTGCCGCCCATGCCCATCGAGGTCGGCATGGTGCGCACCAGCTGGCCGTTGTCGAAGACGCTGACCTGGTGGGTGTGGTCGTCGGCGACGGAGACGTGGGCATTGCCGATCCGGAACGAGACCCGCTCGTCCTGCTGGCCGTAGGTGCCCTCGCCCAGCCGGACGCCGTAGATCTTGGCCGCAACGGTGACCGTCGTGTTCGGCGCGTAGTACTTCTCCGGACGCCAGTGGGCGTTGGCGTCGTCGACCCAGTGCCACGAGCCGGGAACCGGCGGGTTGGTGGTGACGACGAGGTTGCGCTCCGCGGCGGCCTTGTCCTCGATCTTCTCGTCGAAGTGCGCGGTGACCACGACGCCGATGCCGTAGGTCCCGCCTTCCTGCAGCTGCGCACCGGAGACGGTGTTGAGGTACACCGCGGTCTGGTAGGAGGGGCTGAGCGTGGTGAAGCTCGACGTCTGCCGCGACGGCATACCCGAGGGGCCGCGCGCCTCGATGGTCATCGTGTACTTGCGGCCGTAGCCCAGCTGCTCGGCGGGCGTCCAAGTCTTGGCGTCGGGTGAGAGCGTCCCGGGAATCTCTTTTCCGGCGCCGTTGACCATCGACACGGCCGTGATGGTGCCGCTCGCGGCGGTGACGTTCACGGGCGCCGCGGGGCTGACGTCCTTGGCCCCGCCGGCCGGCGAGACGCGCACGACGGCGGGCTCGGGGGCGGCGGGCTGCGACACGGACAGGTCGCGCGATGCGGCGACCACCTTGCAACCTTCCTGGCAGCGCGACGTCGACGACACCACGGTCCCACCGAGCACGGCAAGGACGGCCAGCGCAGCGGCCAGCCAGGCGCCACGGACACGGCGGGATGAGGTCAACACAGCTCCAAAGTTCGGCGTCGGCCAGGGATTGTCGGGTGGGGGTGTACTCGAGGTACTGCATCAGAGTAAGCGTTCGGCCGGGCTCTTTGCACGTCGGATGGAGCTCGTCTCGATTTCACCACAGCGCCACTTCGGCGTGTCGGCTGGCAAACGTTCGTCGATGTGTGATAGGCGCCTATTTGCGGCGATTTCACCGCCATCGGGAGGCGCCACGCCGACCAGGCGATTCAGCCAAAGATGTTGGCTGTCAACGGGTTTGGGTAACACCGCTGCCCGCACGGCCGAATACATTCCAGCGCAAAGCAATTCACGACGCAACGTGGGCGCTGCGCCGTGAACGGTGACGGACTGCGGACTACTGAGCCGCGAATCGATTGAGGGTGCCGCCATGCATCGCGCGCCCGGCACGGGCCTGCCGGAAGCCGATGAGCCCACCGGCGCCGGTCAGCACCAACAGGCCGGTGAAACCCGGAACTGCGACGGCGGCGACCTCACCCAGGCCGGCCGCACGGAGGTCGTCGGAGTACCCGGCCCGGTACGGCGCCGCCGCGACGATGGCGTTGTCGGCCGCGAAGACCCGGTCAGCCGGTTCGGGCCCGCGCACCGGCAGCTGCCCGCTGCCGCCGGAGTGGCCGGCGAAACGTGAATCCGTCTGCGCCCCACTGGATGCCGGGGGCTGGACGCGGCCCCCGAACTCCCGGCCGACGGACGCGACCCGCGGCACGCCGGTCGTCGGCGTGACGGCCGACGACAACTCGGCCACCGCGGAGGCCCACCCCTGGACCACCGGCAGCGCTTGCGCGACAGCAAACCCGGGCAACGCGGCCACGGTTCGGATCGGCTCACCCAATGCTGCGGGCAGCGGCCCCGTCAGTGCCGTCACCGGTGCCAGCGGTGCATCGGCCACGACGAGGGCGGTCTGGCCGGCCGCGGCACTCGCCGCGGCCAAGGGGACGGAGACCGACTGGACCGACGGCACCGCGGCGGGAGTTTCGGCAATGCTCACGGGTTCGCTGGCAGGTGCGCTCTGCGTTGTGCTCAACGCACCCGAGGGCAGGCCGGCCGACGTGCTCGAGGACGACGTCGCAGACGAGATGTTGGAGCCGTTGCGGCCGTCGCCAAACTTCGGCGTCAGTTGCTGGCCCGGAGACGGCGTGACACCGAAGCCGCTGAGCGCGCCGGTTCCGACGGTGGTCGCGGCGGTCGTCAGCCCACCGAACGCCTTGCCCAGATCTCCGACGGAGGGCAGGCCCGGGCGCGACGTACCCGAACTGGCCCCACCTGTATCACCAGAAACACTCGGAGAAAGCGGCATATCGATCGGTGCGGCGCCCGCCACGCCGGCGCCGATCACCGGTGCGGCGACCAACCAGGTCACCGCCGCCATGCGCAGGTGCGTCGCCACGCTGCATCCATCCTCTCGAAGCCGGCCGTCAGCGGCCTACGTTCAGTTTGCCACGAGAATTTGCAATTGCGAAAATTATTGCGGCATCAACCACCATATTAGGGCAGTCGGCGCCAGAAATCAGAACGGCACAGTTGGCAGGTACTTACCGTCCAGTGTGATGACCGCGCGTTCGCCACCATCGGGATCAGCAACCTTCTTCACATCCAGGCGGAAGTTGATGGCGGAGATGATGCCGTCGCCGAACTGCTCGTGGACCAGCGCCTTGAGCGTGGTGCCGTAGACCTGCAGCATCTCGTAGAACCGGTAGATGGTCGGGTCGGTGGGCACGCCACCGGGGATGGAGCCACGGGTCGGGATGGTCTGCAGCAACCGCACCGCGGCATCGTCCAGACCCAGCAGGTCACCGACGGCCTTGGCCGACTTCTCCGGAAGCGCGTGCTGACCGAGGACGGCGGCCGTCGTGAAGGCCACGGACAGGCCGGCGGCGTCGGCGACCTGCTGCCAGGACAGGTCCTTGCGGGTCTTGGCTTCGACGGCCTCGGCGGCGAGGAGCTGACGGGCGGTCGGGTCGAACTGTGCGTGGATCACGGATTTCCTTTCGGTGGCGGGTCGAACGGGCGTCAGTGCTGTGCCCAGGTGCCGTACGGCACCATCGGGTTGGTGCCGAACGGGACGTAGGGGTTGGCACCGCCGATGAAGGTGTCCTGCGCGTATACGGGGACCGGGCCGGGCAGTGCCACCGTCCCGCCGTTGTCGGCCGATGCCGGAGCGGCCAGTCCGATCGCGAGCGCGGCGAATGCGCCGACGGCCAACCCGGTTGTCATGGCGCCGAGGCTGTTCTTCTTCATGATGGTGTTTCCTTTCTTGCTGCATTCACCATGTACGAACAGCACGTATAACGTCCAATAGCTAGTTTTCACCGTTCCCATAGACAGCGTCTATTGTTGGCGTCATGGCTGGACTCGAGCTCCGTCACCTGCGATATCTCCTCGCCGTCGCCGAACACGGCAACTTTTCCCGCGCCGCCGAGGAGCTATATGTGTCGCAACCCACGCTCTCCCAGCAGATCAAACAGCTGGAAACGACGCTCGGCGTGCAGCTGCTCGACCGCAGCGGGCGGACAGTGCGGCTCACCGATGCCGGCGCCGCGTTCGCCGCGCGCGCCCGCAGCGCGCTCCGCGAACTGGCCGCCGCCGAGCGTGCCATCGAGGACGTCCAAGACCTCTCCCGCGGGCACTTGCGGCTGGGCATCACCCCGACGTTCATCACGTACCTGATCGGCCCGCTGACCGCCGAGCTGTACGCCCGCCATCCCGGGGTCAGCCTGACCGTGGTCGAGATGTCGCAGGACAACATCGAAGCGGGTCTTCTCGCCGACGATCTCGACGTCGGCATCGCGTTCATGGGGGCTCCCGTGCCCGGCATCGAGTTCGCCGCGCTGTTCACCGAACACCTCGGGCTCGTGACCAGCGGCCCGCGGGCCGCCAGCCTGCCGGGCGCCTTGCCGGTCCGCGCGCTGGACGACGTCCAGCTGGCGCTGCTCAGCAGCGACTTCCTGACCCGGACACACATCGACACCTATTTCGCGGCACACCATGTGGACCCGCGGATCATGGTCGAAGCCAACTCGGTCCAGGCCCTCACCGAGATCGTGCAGCGCACGCCGCTCGCGACGGTCCTGCCGGATGCCGTCACCCACGACCACCCGCACCTGACGCCGGTGCCGCTGGACCCGCCCATTCCGACCCGGACCGTCGCCATCCTGCGCCGCGACGGCGGCTACCACAGCGCGGCCGCCGCCGCGTTCGTCCGGCTCACGCACGAACTCGTCGCGGATCGCGGCTATGCACCGCCTGGGTGATTGTCAGGAGAAAGCCGTGTCGCGCAACGCAATTCACGTGCCGACCGGATCGGGGAACATCAGGTGAACGTTCCTCCCACTCTCAATTTATGGCACACCCCGGGGCTTGCCGCAAGGCCCCGGTGGTGCCGCACAATCGTCCGGCCAGACGGTACGACGAATGGGGGAAGTCATGACGAACACGCCGAAGCCTTTCGAACTGCACGAGTCGGGCGCGCTGCTGCATGGCACCAGAGCCGATCTCGCGATCGGGGATCTGCTGGTACCGGGACGTGCGTCGAACTACGAAGCGGGCCGGGTCTCGAACCACGTCTACGTCACGCGGACGCTGGACGCCGCGGCATGGGGAGCCGAACTCGCGGCCGGTGATGGCCGGTGCCGCATCTACCTCGTCGAGCCGCTCGGCGAACTGGAGGACGACCCCAACGTGACGGACAAGAAACTGCCGGGCAACCCGACCCACTCCTTCCGGACCCGGGAGCCGGTCCGCGTCGTCGGCGAACTCACCGACTGGGTCGGGCATTCACCCGAGCAGCTCCAGGCGATGCGCGACGGCCTGGCCGACCTGCAACGCCGGGGCCTCGCCGTCATCTACGACTGACGGCCAACACCAGCCGAAGCCGTCGCAACCCTTTTCAATCGACATCCGTAAGTTTAAACTTACCGTTAGTGACTACTTACGAAATGGCCGATCCATGGGGTGCGCTCGCCGACCGCACCCGGCGGACGATCTTCAAACGATTGGCCGCCGGGCCGCGTGCGGTCGGCGAGCTGGCCGACGGACTGCCGGTCAGCCGCCCGGCCGTGTCCCAGCACCTCAAGGTGCTGCGCTGCGCGGGACTGGTGACCGACCGCCAGGTCGGCACCCGGCGCATCTACCAGGTAGACCCTCGTGGCCTCGAGGCCCTGCGGGCCGAGCTGGACATGTTCTGGGACACGACACTGACGGCGTTCAAGGAGCTCGCCGACGAAGAAGGGAAAGGTTCATGACGACCGAGGTGGCACCGATTCGCAAGAGCGTCGTCGTGGCGGCACCGATCGACAGGGCGTTCGCATTGTTCGTCGGCCGCTTCGACGCCATCAAGCCCCGCGACCACAACCTGCTGACGGTCCCGATCGCCGAGACGGTGTTCGAAGCACATGTGGGCGGCCACATCTACGACGTGGGAACGGACGGCAGCACGTGCCGGTGGGCACGCGTGCTGGCCTACGAGCCGCCGAGCCGCGTGGTGTTCTCGTGGGACATCGGGCCGACATGGCAGGTCGAATCAGACCCCGGCAAGACCAGCGAGGTCGAAGTGCGGTTCACCGCCGAAGCCGACGGGCGGACGCGCGTCGATCTGGAGCACCGGCATCTGGAACGCCACGGCGCCGGCTGGCGGTCGGTGGCAGACGGGGTCGACGGCGAGGCCGGCTGGCCGCTGTACCTGAATCGGTACCACGACATCGTCGCCGCGGAGGCGTGACCATGTCGTCGCAGCGTTCCATGATGGACCTCGCGTACGAGGAGCGTCGCGACCTCGCCGCCTATCTGCGGACACTGTCCGACGCCGATTGGCAGGCTTTCACGTTGTGCACCGAATGGTCGGTGAAAGACGTTGTCGCACATGTCGTGAGCTACGAGGAGCTCAGCGTCGTGGGCCTGCTGCGGCGCTTCGCCCGCGGGTGGATCGTGCGCGCCAACGAGGTCGGCGTGCGGGACTTCGCGGTCTACACCCCCGCGCAATTGATGGACTTCCTCGACGCCCACCTACATCCGCAGGGACTCACGTCCGGATTCGGCGGGATGATCGGGCTGGTGGACGGGACCGTCCATCACCAGGACATCCGCCGGGCGCTCGGCCATCCGCGCACCATCCCGGCCGAGCGCCTCGAACGCATCTTGCCCGCGATCCCGGGCAATCCGCGGCTCGGCGCAGGCCGGCGGATCCGGGGGCTGCGGCTGCGGGCCACCGACGTCGACTGGCAGCACGGCGCGGGACCCGAGGTGCTCGGCACGGGCGAGGCATTGCTGATGGCGATGACCGGGCGCCCGGCAGCCGTCGATGAACTGGGCGGCCCGGGTCAGCCCATCCTCGCGGCGAGATTGCGGTAACCGCACACCGCGGAAAAATCAGCCGTTCGTACTGCAGACAACCGGCCTCACATGCGGTATTCCCATTAGAGGGACATATGTCCCTCATTCGGGCCGCGCGAGAGGACCGACCATGAGCAACGCCACGTACGTCGGACGGGTCGGGGGGTTGGCAGTGGCACTCGGGGTCGGTTTCGCGATCGCGAGCACACCGGGCACGGCGTGGGCCGACGATGCCGCGAATCCGGGAGCCACCTCAGCGCCGGCACAGAACGCCGCGCCGGAGACGGCCGGCACCACGAAACCCGCCGCGAAGGCAGGCAAGAACAAGCGCCCGCCGGGCAAGGCGAGCAGCGAGAAGCAGCGCGCCACCAAACCCGCACCGACGGCGGCGGACAGTCCCGCGAAGACACAGACGACCGCGAAGACCGTCACCGGGTCGACGAAGAAGCCCACACCGCGCGCCCTCAAGGGCGACGTGGAAACGACGTCGGCTCCGGCACCGCGAGCGGTGGCCGCAACGGCCGTCGCGACATCGGCCGTGACGCCGTCGGTCACGGCCACCCCGACGGGGACGAGCGGCGCGGTCAGTGTCATGTCGGCGGCGACGCTCGATTCGTCGGCGAGCGGTGGACCCGTCGCCCCGGGCTTCGCGCCGGTGGCCGCCGTGCTGGCGGCCTGGGGCACCCGCACCCGGATCGAGGCCCCGACGAAACCCGCCGCGGTCACCTCGACGAGTCAGCCCGTGGCCGCCACGGCCGCGCAGCCCGTGGTCGCAACCGCCGCGACCGCCGCGCAGCCGGTCCCGACGGCCGCGACGACGAACGTCCCGGCACCCTGGCTGAACTATTCGAAGTCGATTTCGGTGGGCACCAATCCCGGTGCGGAGGTGGTGGGCGGCGACGGCCGGCTGTACGTCGCCAACACCGGCAGCAACACGGTGTCGGTCATCAACACCACCACGGGGAAACGGATCGACGCCAACCCGAGCTGGTTCTCGCAGGACATCTCGGTGGGTACCGCGCCGACCGCGCTGGCGCTGAGCCCCGACGGCACCCGGTTGTACGTCGCGAACAGCGGCAGCGGGACAGTGTCGGTCATCAACACCGTCGGATACAAGCGGATCGACGCCGACCCGAGCACGTCGTCGAAGGACATCACGGTGGGTACCGCGCCCAGCGCGCTGACGGTCGGCGGCGACGGCCGCCTCTATGTCGCCAACAAGGGCAGCGGCACGGTGTCCGTCGTCGACCCCACCACCTACAGCGTCACCGACACCGTCGGCGTCGGCAGCCAACCCACGGCGCTCGCGGTCGGCGTCGGCAAGGTGTACGTCGCCAACCAGGGCAGCAACACCGTCTCGGTCATCGACACCAGCACCCTCGGCGTCACCGGCATCGCGCTCGGCACCGCACCCACCGCACTGGCCATTGGCACCGGCGGCGAGCTCTATGTGGCGAGCCAGAACGGCACGCTGTCCACCATCGACACCGCCACCGACACCGTGCTGCCCGGCGCGATCGCCGTGGGACCCGCCCCCAGCTCGGTGGCCGTCAGCGCCGACGGCAGCATCGCCTACGTCGCCAACGGCAACGACACCGTCTCGGTGATCAACACCGCCACCTCGGCCGTCGTCAGCACCGTCCGGTTCGACACCGATGCCGCCGGCGGTCACGCCGTCGCCGTCGTCCCGAGCGGCGCCGTCTACGTCACCGACGCGACCGACCGCACCGTGCGCGTGCTCGTGCAGCCGTCGCTGATCGCCACGTCGGTGACGAAGATCGGGAGCGTCGGCGTCTCGGGCGTCGGCTCGACCCTGTTGAACAATGACGGCACCCGCGCGCTGGTGGTCACCGGCCCCTCGCCCATCTCGACGACCAGCACCACCCGCGTCGCGGTGATCGACACCGCGACCGGCAAGCAGGTCGGCAGCACGGTGTCCATCGCCGGCAAGCCCGTCGTACCGACATTCAGCGCCGACGGCACGCGGGCCGTCATCACCGCGGCGGGCACCACGGCCACGCAGCTGGCGGTCATCGACCTCACGACCGGCAAGCAGACCGGCACGACCCTCACCCTCCCGGGCGCGGTCGGCGTGCAGCTGCTGGCCGCCGACGGCAGCCGGGCCCTGACCACCACCTATGGCTCGGGAACCACCCAGGTCGCGGTGATCGACACGCTCACCGGCACCCAGACCGGCACCACGGTCTCCGTCACCGGCAACAGCCTGGAGGCACCCGTCCTGACCGCCGATCGCACTCGCGCCCTGATCACCACCAGCCGCCCGATCTGGGAGACCCCGGACACCACGCGGGTGGCCGTGCTCGACACCACCACGGGCACGCAACTCGGCACCACCGTCGAGATCGCCGGCAACGAGCTGGCCCCACCGGTCCTCAACGCCGACGGCACCCGCGCCGCGATCACCAACCAGATCGGGGATTTCGCGTCGGGCTACACCACGCAGGCGACGGTGATCGACGTCGCGACCGGCGCGCAGGTCGGCACCACGCAGGGCCTCCAAGGTGAGGGCATCTCGTACGGCGCACCGGTGTTCAACGCCGCGGGCAACCGCGTCGTCTTCCTGGCCCGCACCGAAGGTCCGGTCAACACGTTCACCACCCGGCTGGCGGTACTCGACGCCGCTACCGGCGCGCCCGTCGGCACCGGTGTCGTCGTCGACGGCGACGGGGCGCGCGAACTCAGCGCCGACCGGACCCGCATGGTGATCACCGCGACGTCGACCGACCCGGTCACCCAGGTGACGACCACCAAGCTCGCGACCGTCGACCTCGCCACCGGCAACCAGATCGGCGACGTGACGCTGCCCGGCACCTGGCACTCGCTGCTGATGACGCCCGATGGCGGTCGCGCCGTGACCATCGCCGGTGACAACGCCGGGACACACGTCGCCGTGATCAACACCCTCACCGGCGCCCAGACCGGCACCACCCTCAACCTCGCGGGCGAGGAATTCGGCTCGCGCCTCATCAGCGTCGACGGCAGCCGGGCGCTGATCACGACGTCCGTCTACAACGGGGCCACAAGCGTCAACAGCGAGCGGTTGACGGTGCTCGACACGACGACCGGCGCGCAGATCGGCAACACCGTGACGCTCACCGGTTTCCTGAACGGCGGGGTGCAGTACAGCGCCGACACCGGGCGTGCGGTGGCGATGACCATCAGCAGCAATTTCAACACCACCGGCGTACCCACCTCGCAGGTCGCGGTGATCGATACGACCACCGGCTTCCAGCTGGGCAGCACCCTCACGCTCAAGCCCGACAACGGCTACCTCGTCCTCAGTGGCGGCGGGACGCGCGCCGTCGTCAGCACCGGGAGCCAGCTCGTGGTCATCAACACCGCCAACGGCACACAGGTGGGCAGCGCCCTCACCGGGGTGGGCAGCAATCCGCTGTTGACGGCCGACGGCAGCCGCGCGCTGACCACCGGGATCTCCTACAACATCTGGACCCGCACGTACACGACGACGGCCCGGGTGCTGAAGATCGTCTAGTGGTGGTCGTGGCCGGCGTGGTGCTCGTGGCTGCCCTCGTGTCCGGTGTCGGGTGAGCCGCCCATCATGCGCAGCATCGGGATGCCGCCGGTGCGGACGAAGCGGAACACCAGCCCCGCGGCCAGCAGCAGGAAGACGATGTTGAGCCACGTGGTGTAGTTCCACGAGATACCGCTCTCCATCACCATGGCGTTGCGCTGCGTGGGGATGAGACCCGTTGCGCCGAAGAGCAATTCGACGAGGTAGCCCGCCGCGACCATCGAGACGTAGAAGGTGGCCAGCAGCGTCAGCATCATCCGGGTGCCGTAGTACTTCCGGTAGATGTTGAGGATCGGCAGGATCAGCAGGTCGGCGAAGATGAATGCGACGACGCCGCCGAAGCTGATGCCGCCGTTCCACAGCACCGCTGCCAAGGGCACGTTCCCGATGGAGCAGACGAACGACACGATCGCCACGACCGGCCCGACGATCGGCCCCCAGATCGCCGCCCACGTCGGGTCGTCGGCGAGGAAGAAGTTCTCCCAGAACGCATTCGGCACCCACGCGGCGATGGCGCCGGCGATGAGCAGACCGATGATGAGGTCACGCAGGATCGCCGCCCACTCCATGACGAAAACGTGCGAGACGGATGTGAAGCCGGGTCCCGAGAGCAGGCGCTTGGCGAACGAACCCTCGCCCTGCACCGACATGTCCATGGCGGCATGGCCTTCCATCGAGCCCGCGATGCCCCGGTCCGCCTGCACGCGAGCCTCGTCGATGAGGCGGCTGCGGACGAACAACCGGAACAGCACCGCCAGGACGACGATCATGATCGGGCCGCCGACGAATTCCGCGGCCGTGAACTGCCAGCCCATCAGCAGGGCCAGGATGATGCCGAGTTCGACGACGAGGTTGGTGGAGCCGATCTCGAAGGCCATGGCGGCGGTGAAGTTGGCGCCTTTGCGAAACAGCGAGCGCGCCAAGGCCACTGCCGCGTACGAACACGACGACGATGCCGCGCCCAGCCCCGCGGCCACCGCGAGGGTCTTCGGCTTGTCGTCGCCGAGGAGGCGGACGATCGTCGATTTCCGGACGACGGCCTGCACCACCGCCGACAGCGCGAACCCGAGGATCAGCGCCCAGAGAATTTCCCACGTCATCGAACCGGCCAGGGCCAGTGCGTGACCGATCGCAGCGATCGCGGCGTCCATCAGGTGACGTTAACCCGTCAGCGGCGTTCCGAACCGTCGAGCGTGGGCCTTTGCGCGGAAATCCGGCCGGATCTCCGCGTCATCCCCCACGCTCGGCCTGCGCGAACTAGGCCGGGCTGCCGATGAACTCGATGCCGGCGTTGATCGCCGGGCGATGCCGCAACATCCGGTAGTGCGCCAGCTTTCCGAGGCCCTTGGTGGTGAGCAGCTCGGAGCCGGGCCACGACGCGGCGAGCTTCTCGCTCGACGAGTACGGGCTGTCGGGATCGTCGGGGTCGTGGATGAGCAGCAGCGGCGGGTGGCCTGCCCGGGCCGCGAGGTTGACCATGTTGGTCTCTTCCAGCGACATCCCGATCCGGCGGACCAGCCGGCGCTGCAGGCCCGCCCGGATCCGGGGGCCGAAGTTGTGGCGCGCGGCGAACAGGTCCAGGTACATCGGGTAGTCGCCCATCGGCGCGAGCAGCACCAACCGGCCGACTTTGGCGCCGTTCACCGCGGCGGCCATGGTGGTCGCGTTGGCGCCGAGCGAGTGGGCGACGACCGCATGCGCCGGCCCGTGCTCGCGGATGACGGCCGCGACGGCGTCCGCACATTCGATGGCGGTGGTGCGTCCCGGCGCGAGCGCGCCCGGGTCGGACTCGTTGTGGCTGGGCAGGTCGAAGGCGATCACCCGGTAGCCGGCGGTCACCAACGGTTTGATGAACATGCCCAGGTGCGGACGGCGCCCGCCCCAGCCGTGCACGAGGTACACCGGCGGCCCGTCGCCCCAGGATTCCCCGGCGATGCGGTGCCCGTCCCAGTGCGCTTCCAGCGGCGTGCCGGGCTGGACACCGGGCGGCATGCGCAGGCTCTGCTCGATGATCGGCGGGGTACACCACAGTTCGGTGGCCCACCGGGATCCGATGGGCGGGGCGAATCGTTCGAGCAGGGCGAACTGCTTGCGAATCTTCGGGTCGACCGGTGGTTGCACGCCGGAGCCCTCGACGTCGAGGACGACGGCATGATCAGAAGACGACTCGACCATGCGTCAGATCCTAACGACCGCCCGGAATCGGGCTGCCGACGCTGTGCGGCATCGACCGCAGAAACACGTCAGGCCCCCTCGAAAGGGGGCCTGATCAGTGTGGCAGGTACAGGATTCGAACCTGTGTAGGCTTCCGCCGACGGATTTACAGTCCGCTCCCATTGGCCGCTCGGGCAACCTGCCGGGTTGTCGCCGTCCGGGGGTACCGGGTTTGGCGCGAGTAGCAGAGTACAACGAAGATGTACCGAACACGAAAACGGGACCCCGACCAGGGGCGCAGATACGGAGGGCAATCCAATGGCGGATTCATCGTTCGACATCGTCAGCAAGGTCGACCGACAGGAGGTCGACAACGCCCTCAACCAGGCCGCCAAAGAACTGTCCACCCGCTTCGACTTCCGCGGCACCGACACCACCATCGCCTGGAAGGGCGATGAGGTCATCGAACTGGTCTCCTCGACCGAGGAGCGCGTGAAGGCCGCGGTCGACGTGTTCAAGGAGAAGCTGGTCCGCCGCGACATCTCGATGAAGGCGTTCGACGCCGGCGATCCGCAGCCCAGCGGCAAGACCTACCGGGTGTCGGGCACGCTGCAGCAGGGCATCAGCAGCGAGCAGGCCAAGAAGATCACCAAGATCATCCGAGACGAGGGCCCCAAGGGCGTCAAGGCGCAGATTCAGGGCGACGAGATCCGGGTGTCCAGCAAGAAGCGCGACGACCTGCAGGCCGTCATCGCCCTGCTCAAGGGCGCCGACCTGGACGTGGCGCTGCAGTTCGTCAACTACCGGTAGCGCTCACGAGTCGTTGTTCAACTGGTCGGTGAGGTCGCGGCCGACGGTGCCACCGTCGTCGCGGTGGTTGGTCATGTCGCGGCACTCGCCGTAGATCGTGATGGCCAGGCGGCTGGGGGCACGCGCCACGCCGCCCATCACCACCATGACGCCACCCTGGTGGATCACCGTGCCGTACAACGTCTTTCCGGGTGGAGCACCCTCGCTCCACCCGGCGGCGATCATGGCGTCGGCGACCTGCCGGGCGTACGCGTCCGCCGTGACGCCGGGCGGCAGCACCGAACTCATCTCCAGGTAACCCCGGTACGGCGGCGACCCGACGTCGTCACAGGACTGGAAGTGACCGCCGCCCGAGACGTCTTCCAGCCGGGCCACTTTCCGGAGCTGCCGGCCGGTGCCGACGACCTGCGCCATGGCCTGGTCGGGCGTCATCGAGTTGGACTGCTTGTCGGCACTGTGACCAGAACCGAAGTGCGGCAAGGGAATCACGCCACATCCTCCTAACATCACCGAACACAGGGCTGCCGCAACGACTGTGCGGCATCGACTACTTGTAATCATGGTCCCTCGTCACTGTGTTGCCGGGACGGTCTGCCTCCGGGTCGTCGATCGCGGGCACACCGGGAACCGGGATGTCCACGTGCGGCACCGGTAGGTCGATGCCGAACGGCAGGTCGATGTGGTCCGGGGTCGAGATGACGGGCTTGTCGCGCTCGGCCGCCAGCAGCCCGTCGGTCGCCAGTCTCTCCGAGTGGCCACTGGCGATGTCGGTCATCGCGCGCAGCGACTCGCTACCCATGTCGTAGTAGCGCGAATGGTCACCGAACGCCCAGCTCTCCTGCCCGGCGACCTCGGCACGGAATCTGGTGGCGCCGAAACCATCTGCCGCCGGGTCGGAGCCCAGACCGGCGACGGGCCCGACGGGATATCCGAGTTCGGAATTGATCCACTGCGCCGCGGCGGGCCCGGGCGAACCCAGCCAGGTGACGGGGTCGGTCGACGCCGCCCCCACGTACACCTGGCCGCCGTTGACGTGAAAGTCGGCCGCGCTCTTGGCGAGATCGGTTCCCGGACTACCGATGAGGACGACGTCGTTGGCCCTCATCCCGCTGCCCGCACAGGCGTCGGCGACGGTGGTCGATCCGTAGGAGTGGCCGATCACCGTCACGTGCGACGTGCCCAGATGCGTTGCCGACAAACCGTTTACGTCGGCGGCCAACAGGTCACCGCCCTGCCGGGCCAGTGTGGGGTTGGCGATGCGGGGGTCGGAGAAGGCGTCGGGCGCGTCGTAACCCATCCACATCATCACCGCGGTCGAGCGACCGGGATCGGCCCGCGCGGCCTGCTCGTACATCTTGATCGCGTCGTCGTGGCCGTCGGCGAGCCAGCCGTCGCGCACACTGCTGCCGGTGCCGGGGACGATCACCGTCGTGTTGGTGGCGGTGTCGGGATTGCCGATGCAGATCGCCGCCCGCCCCTGGCCGTTGTCCGCCTCGGGCTGGTAGCCCCACAGCATGACCGGCCGCGGCGTCTTCGGGTCGTCGCCCCGCTGGTGTGCCAGCCCCTCGCTGGTCCGCCTGGCGTTGTAGAACCGCGTGGCATCGGTCTGGGTGAGGCCGTAGCGCGCCGGGTCCTTGAGCACGTCGTCCTCGGAGACGTGGTTGCGGTTCGCGACATCGCGAACGCGGTTGAGGTCGTCATTCATGACCTGCTGGTTGACCTGGTCGCGGACCGTCGCACCGATGCCGTTGAGATTGCCCAACTCCGGCGGATGACGGGCGATCAACGCCTGGCGCTGTTCGGGGGTCAGCGAGCTCCACCACTTGGCGACGTCCTCGGGCTTGGTGTCCGGGGACGGAATCTGGATCGGCTGCCCGTCGACGGTGACCTGCGGGCCGGGCTTGGGGCCGGTGGCCGCCGCATCGATCGCCGCGGCCGCCGCCGCATCGGCGACGTCGAAGGTCTGCAGCAGGCCCTGGGTCGCCGTGGTCATCCCCGCGGCCCATTCCTTGAGCTGCGACAGCTGCCCGATCAGCCACTGCCGCGGCGTCACGACGCCGTCGTCGGACACACCGAAACCGAATTTCATTGCGGTGTCGACCAATTCGAGTAGCGTCGTGCGCACCGCGCCGAGCTGCTGACCCCCTTCGGTCAGTGCCTTCGCCAGCTTGTCCAACCGGGAGCGGTAGGCCTCCTGGTCGTCGATCAGCTGTTGCGCCTTGGCGGCCGCGGCATCTGCCGCCGCACCGTGCCAGTTCGCTTTCAAGTTGGCCAGCTGGCCGCGTTCGACGCCGATGACGATCTCCAACGCGGCAGACGTGGTCCGTACGTCATCGGCGGCGTCGAGCATCGTCGCGGGCTTGGCCGCCCGCACGCGTGACACCGTCACCGTCACTACTGCCGCACCCCCTCGGCGATCGCTCCTTCGATCGTCGCACAGCTCGCGGGCACCAACCGACACAACCTTCAATTCGCACCACCGACCGGACACTCCACCAATCCCGTCACTCCGCTCGCCCGGGCGACATAACCTGTCGCCATGGCATCAGCGCAGCGCGTACCGACCGTCGTCGTTCTCGGTGGCGGGTCCTGGGGCACCACGGTGGCCTCGATCTGCGCGCGCCGGGGCCCGACACTGCAGTGGGTGCGGTCCGCGGAGACCGCGGCCGACATCAACGAAAAGCATTGCAACAGCCGCTATCTGGGCGACGCGGTGGCACTTCCCGAATCACTGCGGGCGACCACCGACTTCTCCGAGGCCGCCAACAGCGCCGACGTCATCGTGATGGGGGTGCCGTCGCACGGGTTCCGCAACGTGCTGGGCGAGCTGGCCAAGGAACTGCGACCGTGGGTCCCGGTGGTGTCGTTGGTCAAGGGCCTGGAGCAGGGCACCAATATGCGCATGAGCCAGATCGTCGACGAGGTACTGCCCGGGCACCCGGCCGGTATCCTCGCCGGTCCCAACATCGCCCGCGAGGTCGCCGAGGGTTACGCCGCCGCCGCGGTCCTCGCGATGCCGGACCAGCACCTCGCCGCGAATCTCGCGGGCCTGTTCCGCACCCGGCGCTTTCGTACCTACACGACCGACGACGTGATCGGTGTCGAGATGGCCGGCGCGCTCAAGAACGTGTACGCCATCTCCGTCGGCATGGGCTACTCCCTGGGCATCGGCGAGAACACCCGCGCAATGGTCATGGCGCGCGCCGTGGCCGAGATGTCCAAGCTCGGCGTGGCCATGGGCGGCAACCGTGACACGTTCGCGGGCCTGGCCGGCATGGGCGACCTGATCGTCACCTGCACCAGCCAGCGCAGCCGCAACCGGCACGTCGGCGAGCAGCTGGGCCAGGGCAAGACCGTCGACGAGATCATCGCCTCGATGAACCAGGTCGCCGAGGGCGTCAAGGCCGCCAGCGTGATCATGGAGTTCGCCGAGACGCACGGGCTGAGCATGCCGATCGCCCGCGAGGTGGACCGGGTGATCAACCACGGCTGCACGGTCGAGGACGCCTACGCCGGCCTCATGCTCGAGAAGCCCGGGCACGAAGTCCACGGCGCGGGGTTCTGACCTCCGACCACGCGGTGGTCAGTTGAAGTACGGGTTGCGGTCTTTCGGCCTGTCCAGCAACGGATTCGACTCGTTGACGATGAAGCTGCCCGACGGGCTGACCACGAAACCGGACTGGTCGAAGCTGTTGACGCACGCCGTCATGGTGCCGTCGGTCCCGCATGTGATGTTGCGGTAGGTGATCCGGGAACCGCCAGGGAGTGTCTGCACCGCGCCCGGCATCTCGCCGACGTACTTCGGCCCGTTCAGGGTGTTGAACGCCGGCGCGCCGACCTGCTGGCCGACGACCACGTTGGTGCCCTCCGGGGCGCCCGGCATCGGGCCGCTACAGCCGTACTCGCCTTCGTTGCGGCGCATGATGCACGTCAGACCGCCGGGGGCCTGGAACATGTAGAACGTGCCGTCCTTACTGGCGTAGGTCGACGGGGTGACAGGCTTGAATCCGTTGAGGTTCGGCGCGGCGGGTCCCGGTGGCGGGGGCACCGGCTCCGGCGGCGGAGCTGCCGCGGCAACACCCGGAACCAACGAGATCGCCCCAGCGGCCACGACCGCACCGATCAGGATTCTGCTCAACACCCGTTCAGCGTAGAACCCAATGACCAGGCCTCGCAGCGTCAGCCGCAAATCACTTGCAGCCGAGGTCGACGTAGACCGTGGTGTTCTGACCGCGCAGCTTGCCCTCCTGGCTCGACAGCTCGCGCCCGTGCCGGACGGCGGTGACGGTGCAGTTGTCGATGGATCCGCTGCCGACGCGCGACTCGATGACGCGGAAGCCCTCGGACTGCAGCCGGTGAATCGTCTGCGAGGCAGACTCCCCGGGCGCCGGCGGCACCACGGGCTGCGCCGCGGCCGGTGCCGCTCCGGCGATCAGCAGGGCCAGGACGACTCCGGTTCCGGCCGAGATCTTGGTGGAACTCTTCATGTTTTTCCCTTTCCGCATCCAGCGCCGACAGCGCCGGATCAATAACTTCGACGGTAGTCGCGAAAAAGGGAGAGAAGCGAATTCTCAGGCCGAACCCATACGGATATCCGCATGAATCATGTCGAATTCAGGCGAAATTCAAACAGTCGACTCAGATACGTGCGGGTTGTGCGACTCACTCACCGTCACGTACTCCCCGACTTCCCGGTCCATCGGCAGCCGCACCCGGAAAACCGTTCCCGCAGTGTTTGATTCGACCTTCACGCGGCCACCGTGCGCTTTGACGATCGTCGACACGATCGCCAGGCCCAGCCCCGTGCTGCCGAGCACGCGAGAACGCGATTTGTCGGCGACCACAAATCTGTCGAACAAATTCGGCAACAATTCTTCCGGAATTCCCGGACCGTCATCGGCGACCGTCAATTCCACATATCCGGGACCCGGTGTCAGGCTGGTCGTGACCGATACTCCGGCCGGCGTGTGGACACGCGCGTTGGCCAACAGGTTGCCGATCACCTGATGCAACCGGGCCGGGTCACCGCGGACCCACACCGGCACATCGGGCAGGCGCGAGCGCCAGCGGTGCGCGGGCG
The DNA here is from genome assembly GCF_000686745.1 of Mycobacterium sp. UNC410CL29Cvi84. NCBI lineage: Bacteria > Bacillati > Actinomycetota > Actinomycetes > Mycobacteriales > Mycobacteriaceae > Mycobacterium > Mycobacterium sp. UNC410CL29Cvi84. The sequence continues at coordinate 14,153 of NZ_JMLM01000008.1, read as the reverse complement.
ACGACACCGCGGCGTCGTTGACGGCATTGATCACGACGTCGCACAGCTCGACGTCGTCGGTCTCGAGGTCCTGATGCTCCTCGAGACGCGAGATCAGCAGTAGGTCCTCCACGAGACCGGACATCCGCTGCGCCTCGGCCTCGATACGGGCCAGTGCGTATTCGGTGGTCTCGGGCAGTGCGGCGCTGTCCTGGCGGGTCAGTTCGGCGTACCCGCGGATGGCGGCCAGCGGTGTCCGCAACTCGTGGCTGGCGTCGGTGAGGAACTGCCGCGTGCGCCGGTGCGACGCGGCGAGCTCGGCCAGCGCGCTGTCGACGTTGTCCAGCAGCTTGTTGAGCGTGTCCCCCACGATGCCGACCTCGGTGCGCGGGTCGGTGTCCTCCGGCCGGACCCGTTCGGTGATGCGGTGGTCCTCGCTGCCGAACTGCCGCGTCGCCACCTTCGCCGCCGTCGAGGCCACGCGGCTCAGCGGCCGCAGCGCATAGTTCACCACCGCGATGGTGCCGACCGCGGTCAGCGCGATGGCCAGCAGCGTCATGACCGCGACCGCGACGGTCTTGCGCGCCACCACACTGTTGGCGTCTTCCATGGACACGCCCGAGACCAGCACGTCACCGCCACCGGCGTCCTGTCCCGCCATGCGGTACCAGCCGAGTCGCGGCAGCTTCACCGTCCGCGGCCCGAGGTTGGTCCACTGCTGCCCACTGACGGCCTTGACGACGTCGGGCTGGACGGGCTTCGGTTCGCCGTCGGGGAACACCGCCGACTGCACGACGACGCCCTTGTGCAGCACCGCGATGAGATTTCCGGGCGCCTGGCCACCGAAGGCCGTCAGGCCGTCTTCCCCGGCGTCGATCGGGTGGGCCGGATCGCCGCGCTTGATCTCCAACCGGTCATAGGAGTGGCCGAGGGCATCGAGCGAGCGCTCGAGTTCCGCATCGCTCATCGCGGACACGTAGCTGTGCAGGCTGTACACCGACAGCACCCCGACCGCCAGCAGCACCACGGTGACCAGGGACGTGACGCCGAACACGAGGCGTCGGCGCAGGGTGCGCGGACGCCACCACGGCGCCCGAACCGGGGTACGGGCAGGTACTCGAGTCGGTACCCGGGTCACACGCGTCACCTCGGGCAGGTTAGTCCTCCGCGTCGGCGGGGCGCAGCATGTAGCCCACGCCGCGCACCGTGTGGATCATCGGCTCGCGATCGGTGTCGATCTTCTTGCGCAGATACGAGATGTAGAGGTCGACGATGCTCGACTTGCCGCCGAATCCGTAGTTCCACACCCGGTCGAGAATCTCCGCGCGGGCGATGGCCCGACGCGGGTTACGCATCAGGTAGCGGAGCAGTTCGAACTCGGTGACGGTCAGGGCGATCGGCTCACCGGCGCGGGTCACCTCGCGGCTGGCGCCGTTGAGGACCATGTCGCCGACCTTGAGCACCTCGTCGGACTCCGGGGCGAGCTGGCTGGACCGGCGCAGCAGCCCACGCAGCCGGGCCACCAGCTCTTCGAGGCTGAACGGCTTGGTCATGTAGTCGTCGGCGCCGGCGGTCAGCCCCGTGACGCGGTCCATCACGGAGTCCCGCGCCGTGAGGAACAGTGTCGGGGTGTAGCCCTCGGCCGCACGCACGCGCTGCAGCAACTGCAGGCCGTCGGTGTCGGGCAGCATGATGTCCAGCACGACGATGTCCGGTTCCATCTCGCCGAACTTGGCGACCGCATCGCGGCCGTTGTGCGCAACCTCGACAACCCAGCCTTCGTAGTGCAGCGCCATCTTGACCAGGTTGGTCAGCGCCGGCTCGTCATCGACCAGCAACACCCTGATGGGGGATCCGTCGGCCCGTTCCATGCGCGGCAGCTGGCCGAGCACGGCGGCCCGGGGGTGACGCTCTCGTGGTGGTACCGACATCGTTGTCATTCTTCCATTGTGTTGAGAACACAGAAAATTGTCACTGCGTTCATACCGAGTTCAAATATTAGTCCCTACATATGACTCACGTCACTTACGTGGACCGATGTGATGTACGAGAGTCGTTGCAATACAGTCAATTTGACCGGTCGGACCACCAATCCCGAGCATACCGACCAAATCGATTCGAACCGGTATCCCAGGTTGGCGAATCGATCAACCCTCTGGCACATGAAGAAGATTTGCGTTCTCTATGGGAACCCTTCCTCGCCTTGCGACCCCGTCTGGCGATAAATACGCTCGCACTTAGCAATTGACGCCGCTTATCGTCGGCGATCGTCAAATAGTTCTGAAACATGTTGTGCACCAACATGTTTAATCGACAACGGTGTCGGCGGGTGTGCGGACCGAAACTCGCGCAGCGCATCTGCACATGTGTCCATCGGACAACAATCGGAGAACGGAAACCTAGGCATGCTGGAAACCGCCCCGCCGGCAAAGGGTTTACGCGCGATACTGCGCTACGACCTGCCCGCGTCACTCGTCGTATTCCTGGTGGCACTGCCACTGTCGCTCGGCATCGCCGTCGCGTCCAACGCCCCCATCCTGGCCGGCATCATCGCCGCCATCGTCGGCGGCATCGTCGCCGGTGCGCTCGGCGGCTCGCCGCTGCAGGTGAGCGGACCGGCCGCCGGCCTGACCGTCATCGTCGCCGGACTCATCGACCAATTCGGCTGGGGCGTGACATGCGCCATCACCGTCGGCGCCGGCATCCTCCAGATTCTGTTCGGTCTGAGCCGCGTGGCCCGGGCCGCGCTGGCCATTTCGCCGGTCGTCGTGCACGCCATGCTCGCGGGCATCGGCATCACCATCGCACTGCAGCAGCTGCACGTGCTGCTGGGCGGCAAGTCCAACAGCTCCGCGTGGGAGAACATCCACGAGCTGCCGGCGCAGCTGATGAACATCCAGGGCGCCGGGTTCCTGCTCGGCATGCTCGTCATCGTCATCTTGGTGGCGTGGCGCTGGGTGCCGGCACCGATCAACCGAATCCCCGGCCCGCTCGTCGCCATCGTCGGTGTGACGGCGCTGTCGGTCCTGCTGCCGTTCGACGTCAAGCGCATTCAGATCAACGGCTCGCTGCTGGACTCGTTGTCGTTGCCGACCCTGCCCACGGGTGACTGGGGCGGCATCGTCGCCGGTGTCCTGACCGTCGCACTGATCGCCAGCGTCGAGAGCCTGCTGTCCGCCGTCTCGGTCGACCGCATGCAGAACGGTCCGCGCACCAACTTCGACCGTGAGCTGATCGGCCAGGGTGCGGCCAACGCCCTCTCCGGCGCCGTCGGCGGCCTGCCCGTCACCGGCGTCATCGTCCGCAGCTCGACCAACGTCGCCGCCGGCGCCAAGACCCGGGCCTCGGCCATCCTGCACGGTGTCTGGATCCTGCTGTTCGCGGTGCCGTTCGCCGGCCTGGCTCAGCTGATCCCGACGTCGGCGCTCGCCGGTCTGCTGATCGTCATCGGCTGCCAGCTGGTCAAGAAGGCGCACATCGAAACCGCCCGTCGCACAGGCGATATCGCGGTCTACGTGATCACGGTTCTCGGCGTCGTCTTCCTCAACCTGCTCGAGGGCGTGCTGATCGGCCTCGCCCTGGCGGTGGCCCTGACGGTGTGGCGCGTGATCCGGGCCAAGATCGTCACCGAGCACATCGCGGGCAACGACTGGCGCATCGTGATCGAGGGCTCCGTCAGCTTCCTGTCGCTGCCGCGCCTGACCTCGGCACTGGCCGCGGTGCCGACCGGTTCGAACGTCACCGTCGAGCTGTCGGTGGACTTCATCGACCACGCCGCCCACGAGACCATCGACGAGTGGAAGCGCCAGCACATCGCCGGCGGCGGCTCGGTCGAAATCCACGAGCACGGCACCGCCGAGCTGCACAGCGCGACCGCCGGTCCGCCGACCCGCACGTTCACGCCGTTCGACAAGCGCTCGGGTGTCGTCCCGTGGAAGTCGCAGCCGCAGACCTCCTCCGTGATGGAGGGTCTGGAGACCTACCACCGCCGCACCGCACCCGTGCTGCGCCCGCACATGGAGGACCTGGCCCACGCCCAGAAGCCGGAGACGCTGTTCATCACCTGCGTCGACTCGCGGGTCGTGCCCAACGTCATCACCAGCAGTGGTCCGGGTGACCTGCTGACGGTCCGCAACGTCGGCAACCTGATCCCGGAGGGACGCGCCGACGCCTCGGTCGAGGCGGCCATCGCCTTCGCCGTCGAGGTCCTGGAGGTCCGGTCGATCGTGGTGTGCGGCCACTCCAGCTGCGGTGCCATGACCGCGCTGCTGGGCGGCGACCAGGGTCACGACGAGCACCTGCACACCTGGCTGGAGCACGGCGAAGCGACGTTGCGCGCCTTCGACCAAGGCCGGCACCCCGTGGCCGTCGCGGCGGCCGAGGAAGGTTTCGGCGTCGTCGACCAGCTGTCGATGGTCAACGTCGCACTGCAGGCGCAGACCCTCGCCTCGCACCCGCTGGTGCGGGCCCGGCACCGTGCCGGCAGCCTCGAGGTGATCGGGCTGTTCTATGACATCGGCACCGCGGCCGCCCTCCGGGTGACGCCGGTCAGCGTGGACCGGCTGGTCGAGGTTGCCGAGTAGTACCTGATTGATCCTGCGCCCAGGGCCGTACCCCGCGAGAGCGGCAGGCCCTGGGCGCAGTGTCGTTTCCAGGTCTGTCTCGGGTCGCAGGAGTTCTCAGCCATGTCTGGGCGTCACGGCATTGGCTGAACCTGCGGGCGAGCCCCTCAGCCGCCGCGGACGGCGGCGCTGAAGTCCTCGGCCCCGACCGGCGGCGCGATCGTCCACAGCACCTCGGCGTCGCCGTCGGTCGGGTTGTACCAATCGTGGAGTTGGGTCGCCCCGAAGGTCATGCTGTCGCCGGTGTCCAGCACCGTGGTCTGCCCATCGATGGTGATGCTGAGCCCACCCTTGAGCACGTACACGAAAATCGTTCTGGCCTCGAGCCGATAGGCCCCGCCGGACCCGCCACCGGGTCGCATCACGGTATGCATCACCTGGACGTACCGCTCGGCCTTGGGGGTGAGCAGTTCCTCGCGGACGTCGTGGCCGCCCATCTCCAAGGGCGCTCCCGCGCCGCTGCGCACGATCGGCGCGGCCGGGTATTCGAAGAGATCGCCGATTCCGATGCCCAAGGCATCGCAGATCCGGATCAGCACCGGGACCGAGACGTTGGTCCTGCCCCGTTCGGCCAGGCTGAGAAAGCCTTTGGTCACCTCGGCCCTGGCCGCGGCCTCACTGAGACTCAACCCGCGCTGGGTGCGGAACTCCCGAAGCCGCGCCCCGGCACGGCCCATTCCGGTCTCCTCGCCGTCGCTCACTCAATCCCTCCCGTGCCATTGACGGCCATTCGTTTAGTGGGGTAAAACACCTTCAGCGTTTTATGGGATTGAACCCTACACGCGGTGATGCCTCCCAAAGCACAGAAAGGCACGCGGTGTCCTCATCTGAAACCGACCGCCGGCACGACAAGACACGGATCCGGGCCGCGGTGTTCGACGGCAACGGCGCCATCTCCATCGAAGACGTCGACCTGGCGGCGCCCGGCCCGGGCGAGGTCCGCGTCAAGATCGCCGCCGCCGGCGTCTGCCACTCCGACCTGCACGTCACCACGCGCGCCTGGGAGGTGCCCGCCCCCGTGGTGCTCGGCCACGAAGGCTCCGGAGTGGTCACCGCCGTCGGCTCCGGCGTCACGGATCTCGAGCCCGGCGACCACGTCGTGCTGAGCTGGGTGCCCGGCTGCGGCGAATGCCGCGCCTGCCAGGCGGACCGGCCCGCACAGTGCGCGCTGGTCGCGTCGGTCGTGGCTGCCGGCGGAACGCTTTACGACGGCACGACGCGACTGTCCAACGAGCGCGGCACGATTCACCACTACTTGGGCGTCTCGTCCTACGCCGAAGAGGTCGTGGTCCCGCGCAGCGGTGCGGTCAAGGTACGCAAGGACGCACCACTGGAAGACATCGCGATCGTGGGCTGCGCGATCGCCACCGGCGTCGGCGCAGTGCGCAATACCGCTGGAGTGCAACCCGGTTCGACGGTCGCCGTGATCGGCTGCGGCGGCGTGGGCCTGGCCTGCGTGCAGGGAGCCCGCCTGGCCGGTGCCGCGCGCATCGTCGCGGTCGACGTCGTCGCCGAAAAGCTCGATCTGGCACGCAAACTCGGCGCCACCGACGTGGTCGACGCGTCGAACACCGACGATGTGGTGGCGGCGCTGCGAGACGTGGTCGCGGACGGATACGACTACGTGTTCGACGCGATCGGCAAGATCGTCACCACCGAACAGGCCATCGCCGCACTCGGCCTCGGCGGCGCCGCCGTCATCGTCGGCCTGCCCCCGCAGGGCGAGCGCGCGAGTTTCGACCCGCTGAGCCTCGCCGAGGGCGATCAACGCATCCTCGGTTCCAACTACGGTTCCGCGGTACCCGAGCGCGATATTCCCGCACTGGTCGACGAGGTGATGGCGGGCAATCTCGATCTCGCTTCGATGATCTCCGGCCGCCGCCCGCTCGACGAAGCCGCGGCCGCCCTCGCCGATCTCGCCGCGGGCCACGCACTGCGCCAGCTCCTCATCCCGTCCGTCTGACAAGAAACGAGAACCCCAGTGTCCGAAGACATTCAGACGGGCCCCGACGTCGCGACCGGCGATGCGGGGCTGCGGCGCGGCGTCATGGGTGGCGGCGAACTCGCCGCACAGGCCATCGCGAATATCGCGCCGAGTGCGGTCATCGCCTTCACCGCGGCCGCGATCTACACGACGGCAGGCAACGGCACCTGGGCCTCCTTCGCGCTGGCGACCGTTGTCATCCTGTCGGTCGGCTACTGCATCTCGCAGTTCGCCAAGCGCCGCTCGTCGGCGGGCTCCCTCTACAGCTACGCGGCCACGGCACTGGGCCCGTTCGGCGCCTACGTGACCGGGGTCAGCCTGCTGATCGGCTGCTTCGGTATCGCCGCCGGCTCGTTGAGTGGGTCGGTCGCCTACACCGCGACTCTGCTCAACCAGATCGGTATCCCGGTACACGGCACTGCGGCACAGATCGTGCTGGCAGTGGTGCTCGGCGCGCTGGCGACCCTGTTCACCATTCGCGGCATTCGCCTATCGGCGCGGGTTTCCCTTGTGCTGGAACTGGTTTCGGTATCCATCATCACGTTGCTGCTGGTCGTCACCCTGGTGCACCTGGGCGGCCGCGCCTTTGACGCCGCTCAGTTCGAGCTCACCGGCGTGCAGCCGTCGGGCATCGTGGTGGGCATGGTGCTGGCGATCCTCGGTTTCGTCGGCTTCTCCAGCTCGGACGCCCTGGCCCGCGAGGCCAAGGACCCCTACCGCGCGGTGCCGCGCGCGATCATGTGGAGCGCGGCCGGCGTCGGCGTGCTGTACGTGTTCGCGGCCTACACGCAGGTGGCGGCCCTCGGACCGGCGCTGGGCAAATCCGCACAGCCGCTCGACGACATCGCCACCCTGGTCGGCATGCCGACGTGGTTCAATCCGATCCTCAACTTCGGCGTCGCCGCATCGTTTTTCGCCGTCGTGGTCGCACCCATGAACGTCGTCGGCCGAATCCTGTACGTGATGGGCAAGGAGGGCGTCGTCGGCTCGGCGATCGGGCGGACCCATCCCACGCACCTGACGCCACACCGAGCACTGATCTCGGTCGGTCCGCTCGTGATCGCCGTGCCGGTGGTGATGTATCTGGTCGGCGTGGACCCGATGAACGTCGTGACATGGGTCGACACCTATGGGACCTATGGCTACATGGTCGCGTACGCGGCGGCAGCGCTCGCCGCCGTGGTGTTCCTGCGCAGGATCGGTGCCCGGGTTCCGCTGGTGTGGCCGGCTGCTGCCGTGGCCATCGTGTCGATGGCATATGTGTTCTACGCCAACGTGTATCCGGTTCCGGCGTACCCGCTCAACGTCATCCCGTGGCTGTTCATCGCGACGGTGGCCGCCGCGTTGGCGTGGTACTGGTTTCTGAGCCGCCGCTCACCCGAGGTGATCTCGGCCATCGGCACCAGCGAGGTGGAGACCCTCGAAGGGGTGGGCTGAGTAGCCTTGCCGATGACGGCCCGGGTGTGCAGCGCACACCCGGGCCGTCGCGGTCAGTTGCAGCAGCATCCGCCCGACGCCTGCGCGCCGGAGGGGAGCTCGACGTTCGGCAGTTCGCCGTCGGGCCGCCAGTCGAACGGGAAGTGCTTGCTGGAGGCGCCGAGGTACTCGTGCGAGAAGTCGAAGCCCACGGCGTCGGCCTGCTTGACCACGCCCCACGTCGCCACCTGCCCCGGCCCGACTTCCGCACCCGGGGCGTTGACGGTCGTGACGCGACGGTTCGGATCGGCCGTCGGCCCCGTCAGCGCGTCGACGCGAACGTCGACCTTGCCCGGAATCTCCGCCCGCCAGTAGGCGAGGTCGTCAGCCGCGGCGAAGTTGATCGGCGCGTACTCGATGCCACGCAGCTCGCTGATCAGGCTGCCGAACTCCCCCGGCCAACCACCCTCGTCGCCGCGGAAAATCCGCTCGAGCGCCGCGCGCTGATCGGCGTCGGCCTTCTCGTCGATGTAGAACATCAGCTTCATGGTGGCGTCCGGGTCGCCGATCCACATGTTGCCGGCGAACTCGCCCAGGGCCACGACCCCGAGGCCACTGAGATCGGTTGTGCCGTAATGCCCTTCGTGCACCTGCCAGACGAGGGTGAACAGGCAGTCGCCGTGCGTGGGCTCCTGCGCGAAGCTGCACGGGCAGGGCAGTTTGCAGCTGCACACATCGAACCACTCGCCGCGTAGATGCCAATCGACCTTCGGAGTTGCCGCCACCGTCATCGCTGAATCCCTTCTCTTTTGCATACCCCCTGGGGGTACCTGACGTGGACGACGTTACGCAGCCCAGCGAGCGTCCGTCAAGTACCCCTGGGGGGTATATTTCTATGAGTTTCGCGAGCCTGCCCCGGCGCTCCTGCGTCGACCCTCCGGCCAGGGCGCGAAAGTGCGAGTAACCAAGACCCTCACCGCAGGGTCAATGGGGAATCAGCCGCGGATGCCGTTGAGCCTGCAACCAGGGCGCAAAAGTGCGAGTAGCCGAGACCCTCAACGCAGGGTCAACGCAGAAGCGCGGGCAACTCCGCGGAACTACCGCCCCGCCATGCGCTCCAGGCGCGCGATGCGGTCCTCGATGGGCGGATGGGTCGAGAACAGCTTGCCGATCTTCTCGCCGGCCCGGAACGGGTTGGCGATCATCAGGTGGGCCTGGTCGGCCAGCTGCGGCTCAGGGGGCAGCGGGGCCTGCTGGACGCCGGCGCTGATCTTGCGCAGCGCGCTCGCCAGCGCCAGCGGGTCGCCCGTCAGCTCGGCGCCCGACTGGTCGGCCTGGTACTCGCGCGACCGCGACACCGCCAGCCGGATGATCGTCGCGGCCAGCGGTCCGACGATCGAAAGCACCAGCAGGACAAAAGGATTGGGCCGGTCGTCGCGGTCGCCACCGAACATGCCGATGAAATAGGCGACGTTGACCAACGCCGTAACCACCGACGCCATGGCGCCCGCCACGCAGGAGATCAGAATGTCGCGGTTGTAGACATGCGAGAGCTCATGGCCCAGCACGGCGCGCAGCTCGCGCTCGGTGAGCAGGTTCAGAATGCCCGTGGTGCAGCACACCGCGGCGTTGCGGGGATTACGCCCCGTGGCGAAGGCGTTGGGGGCGGCGGTGTCGCTGATGTACAGCTGCGGCATGGGCTGCCGCGCCGTCGTGGCCAGCTCGCGGACGATGCGGTACATGGCCGGCGCCTGCATCTCGCTGACGGGCTGCGCGTGCATGGCCCGCAGCGCCATCTTGGCGCTGTTGAAGTAGACGTAGGCGTTCATGCCGATGGCGAACAACACCGCCAGGTACATGATGTTCTTGCCGAACAGCGAGCCGATCAGCACGATGAGCGTCGAGAAGCCCACGAGCAGCGCGAACGTCTTCGCGGTGTTCGCATGGGAATTCCACGTCATCGGCTACCTCCTCCAGCGCAGTCAAACTCACTGAATTGAACGCTCGGCAACTGGTGCCTGGTTCCAGGGTGTCCCGGCGGGAGGTCAGCCGTGGCGGTCAGCGGTGTACTCGACCAGGTTGAGCAGCGCCACCCGGCCGGGCAGATCCGGCAGATTGTCCAGTTCGGCGCGCGCGTCCGCAGCGAAGCGCTGCACGGTGCGCTTGGCCTCGACCATGCCCTGCGACGCGCGCAGCAACGCCAGCGCCTCGGCGAGATCGTCGTCGTTGTCGATGGGCTTGGCCAGCAACACCCGCAGCCGGTCGGCGTCGGGCCCGGTCTCCTGCAGCGCGTACAGCACCGGCAGGGTGTGCACGCCTTCGCGCAGGTCGGTGCCCGGCACCTTGCCCGACTCATCGGGATCGCTGTCGATGTCGATGATGTCGTCCGAGATCTGGAAGATGGTGCCGACGATGCCGCCGAGCCGGCTCAGCCGCTCGATCTGCTCTTCGTCGGAGCCCGAGAAGGTCGCACCGAACCGGCCGGACGCCTCGATCAGGCATGACGTCTTCTCGTACACGACCTTCAGGTAGTGCTCGACGGGGTCGGCACCTTCGAGGGCGCCGCGGGTCTCGCGCATCTGGCCCGTCACCAACTGGGCGAAGGTGTCGGCGATGACGCGCACCGCGTCCGGCCCCAGCCGGGACACCAGCCGCGACGCAGTGGCGAACAGGTAGTCGCCGGCCAGGATCGCGATGTTGTTGCCCCAGCGGGCATTGGCGCTGTCCGCGCCGCGCCGCACCTGGGCCTCGTCCATGACGTCGTCGTGATACAGCGTCGCCAGGTGCACCAGCTCGATCACGGCGCCGGCGATCGCGACGTCGTTGTTGTCGGGGTCCGGCCCCAGCGACGCCGACAGCACGGTGAACAGCGGGCGGAACCGCTTGCCACCGGCCTGGAACAGGTGCTGGACCGCCTCGGCCATCAGCTCGTCGGCTTTGCCCAGCTCGGTCGACATCAGGTCTTCGATACGCGCGACCGCGTCACGAACCTGCGCGGCGAAGGCGGCGTCACCAAAGTCCACGCCCGCGACCACTGTCGCTGGTGTCTTCATGGGTCCAACATACTGGGCGGCATGGTCGTGCACGCAGATGTGGTCGTGGTCGGAGCCGGGCCGGCAGGTTCCGCCGCTGCCGCCTGGGCAGCGCGCCGGGGCCGCGACGTCCTGGTGATCGACTCCGCGCAGTTTCCCCGGGACAAGGCCTGCGGTGACGGGCTGACACCGCGGGCCATCGCGGAGCTGCGTGAGCTGGGGCTCGGCGAGTGGCTCGAGGGCCGCGTCAGCCATCACGGGCTGCGGCTGGCCGGGTTCGGTGCGCAGCGCGAGGTGCGCTGGCCCGGGCCGTCGTTCCCCGCCACCAGCAGCGCCGTGCCGCGCACCGAGCTCGACGATCGGATCCGTCAGGTCGCGGCCGATTCCGGCGCGAAGATGCTGTTGGGCGTCAAGGCCGTCGGCGTGACGCACGACGCCACCGGCCGCGTCCGCACGCTGACGCTCGACGACGGCCAAGAGGTGAGCTGCACCGAACTCATCGTCGCCGACGGCGCCCGCTCGACGCTGGGCCGTGTCCTGGGGCGTGAGTGGCATCAGGAAACCGTGTACGGGGTGGCGATCCGCGCTTACATCGAGACGCCGCGGCACGCCGAGCCCTGGATCACGTCGCACCTTGAGCTGCGCTCCCCCGAAGGCGAGGTGCTGCCCGGGTACGGCTGGATCTTCCCGCTGGGCAACGGCGATGTGAACATCGGCGTGGGTGCGCTGGCGACCGAGAAACGTCCGGCCGACGCCGCGCTACGCCCGCTGCTCGCCCACTACACCAACCTGCGCCGTGACGAATGGGGCTTCGAGGGCCAGCCGCGGCTGGCCAAGTCGGCCCTGCTGCCGATGGGCGGCGCCGTGTCCGGGGTCGCGGGACCGAACTGGATGCTCGTCGGTGACGCGGCGGCATGCGTCAACCCGCTCAACGGCGAGGGCATCGACTACGGCCTGGAGACCGGCCGGCTGGCCGCCGACCTACTCGGCTCGGGTGACCTGAGCGCGGCCTGGCCCGCACTGCTGCAGCAGCACTACGCCGCCGGGTTCTCGGTGGCCCGCCGCTTGGCGATCCTGCTGACCGTGCCGAAGTTCCTGCCGCTGACGGGGCCGGTCGCGATGCGGTCGCAGTACCTGATGACGGTCGCGGTGCGGGCCATGGGCAACCTGGTGACCGAGGAGGACACCGACATGGTTGCCCGCCTCTGGCGCCGCGCCGGGCGCGGTTCGCGCCGCTTGGATCAGCGCAAGCCGTTCAGCTGACCGACCGCGCGAACCCGACGATGTCGCGGACGGTGGCGGCGAAGACGTCGGGCATGGCCCCGGCGAGCAGGATGTCACCGGCGTGGCAGGTGCCCGCGACGATGCGCCCGACGACGCTGACGCCGGCGGCGGCCAGCCTGCGGTAGTAGATCAGGCCCTCGTCGCGCAGCGGGTCGAGCTCGTTGACCGAAATGACATGCGGCGGAAGGCCTTCCAGCTCCACATCGGTGGCCACCCCGGCCCAGCAGGTGCCGTCCTGCGCGTGCTCCTGGTCCGGGTCGTAGATCGAACCCAGCAGAGCCAGTTGCAGGCAGCTGATGAAGTACCCGTCGTTCTCCCGCAGCGATGGCAGGTCGTCGGCCTCCTCGAGCCACCGGTTGGAGATGTACGGGCACTGGGCGTAGACGCCGGCGATCTCGCCGATCCAGCCTTCCCGCTTGGCTTTCAGCGCGACCGTCAGCGTCAGGTTCCCGCCACCGGACTCTCCCGACACGATGAGGTGGCTGATCCCGAGCTCGGCCTTGTTGGCCGCCGTCCACCGCACGGCCGCGGCGCAGTCGTTGAGGCCGGCCGGGAAGGGGTACGGGCCGAGGGCGCCGCCGGAGTTGCGGAACTCGACGCCGATGACGACAAGGCCTGCCGCCGCGAGGCTTTCGCGCAACCGGACGTACTGGATGTCCGCGGCGCTGAGGATCGCCATCCCGCCGCCGTGCAGGTGCACGAGCGCAGGCAGTGGGCCGGTCGCCTCGGTCGGCCGGCTGATGAACAGGGTGATCTCGTTGCCGTCGACGCCGGTGATGGTCGTCGTCGTGGTGGTGACGCCCTCGGGCGCCGGGACCTGCTCTCCCAAAATCTTCAGGACGGCGCCGGTCCCTTGTTCGGCGAAGTTGGAGAACTCCACGAGCTGCGCCAGTGGCGCGTCGACCGTCAGCGGCGGTGCCGGCAGTACGCCGTCCATGCCGAACGCGGCGAGGGCCTTGACCATGCGGGGGTCAGAGCGCCGGTCGGTGCCGATGGTGCAGTCAAGGTCAGCGAGGCGTCCATAGGGCATGGCCTCATCTTGGTGCACAAAGTGAACTTGGTCGCGACTTTCCGAAAAAAGTCGCGACCAAGTTCAACGTGGGCGGAAAGTTACCGGTATTCGCAGAGGTAGGCGGTCTCGACCTCGACCCGGACGCCGAACTTGCTGTCGGCGGGCACGGTGAATTGCGTTCCGGCGGCGAAGGTTTCCCATTCGTCGCTGCCGGGCAGTTTGACGGTCAGGGCGCCGGACACCACGTGCATGATCTCGAGGCTCGAGGTGCCGAATTCGTATTCGCCGACGGCCATGACGCCGACGGTCGCGGGGCCCTCGGCGGGCGCGAACGCGATCGATGCGACTTTGCCATCGAAGTACTCATTGACCTTGAACAACACATCTCCTCGAACTCAGGTGAGGGGCCAGAATATCCGGCGGCCGTGGGGGCTCTCCCTTGGCATGTTCGGTTGGGAGGCGTCAACTTTCCTTGACCGTCAAGGAAAGTGGCTCTGTTGACGTATGTGTGGGTCATTGTCGGCCGGGGAGCGCTGGTCGGTGTCCTCCGAGGGTGAGCATGGCCAGGGCGATCAGGGGCTCGGGTGTGGCGAAGCCGTAGGCGACGCGGGTGATGAGCCGGATCTTGGTGTTGACCGATTCGATGAGTCCGTTGGACAGACCATGTTCGATGGCGGCCAGTATCTGGGTGCGGTGACGGGTAACGCGTTGTTGCAGTAGGACGAACGATTCGATGCGACAGCGCCGCGCCCATGAGATCCAGCGGTCGAGGGCGTCGGCGGCGTGGTCGGTGGGCAGTGTGAAGATCGTGCGCAGGGCCTCTT